>NZ_JAHUWG010000011.1:0-309162 GCF_019219115.1 Pseudomonas sp. PDM28 | reverse complement strand
CATCCCGAACTCAGAAGTGAAACGATGCATCGCCGATGGTAGTGTGGGGTTTCCCCATGTGAGAGTAGGTCATCGTCAAGATTAAATTCCGAAACCCCAATTGCGAAAGCAGTTGGGGTTTTGTTTTTGCGCCTCCATACACCTCAAACGCTGTTCCCTGTAGGAGCGAGCCTGCTCCGGGCGGCGTTCCGACGAAGAACTTCAGGGCGCCGCGTTACCCCAGACAACCCCCATCATCGTTGATGACCTTCGCGAGCGAGCTCGCTCCTACAAATGCTAAAGTCGTCCCTCGAATTTGTGTTTTCCAAGGAAGCCTTATGCCGGACGCAACGTCCCTCAGTGCTGGATTCATGGTGGTTCACGGCAACCGCCTGGACGAGTTGCGCAGCCTGGTGGTCAGCTGGATGCGGCGCTACCCGCTGGCTCCCCTGGAGAATGAAATCGCGCTGGTGCAAAGCAATGGCATTGCCCAATGGCTGAAGCTGGCACTGGCGGAAGATTCCGAAGAAGACGACATGGGCGGCTGCGGCATCGCCGCCGCCATCGACGTGCAGTTGCCCGGCAGTTTCATGTGGCAGCTCTATCGCATGGTCCTTGGGCGCGATGAAATTCCGGCCAAGTCCCTGCTCGATAAAGCCCCGCTGACCTGGCGACTGATGCGCCTGCTGCCGCAATTGATCAACCAGCCACACTTCGAGCCGCTGCAGCGCTTCCTGACCCATGACACCGATCTGCGCAAACGCTATCAATTGGCTGAGCGTCTGGCGGACCTGTTCGACCAGTACCAGGTCTATCGAGCTGACTGGCTTGAAGACTGGGCTGAAGGTCGACATCAGACAAGAAGCGCCAGGGGCGAGGCCAAGGCCCTGACGCCGGCCAATTGCTGGCAGGCAGAGTTATGGCGCGCACTCTTGCTGGATGTCGGAGAGCAAGGCATGGCGCAAAGCCGTGCCGGGGTCCATCAGCGATTCGTCGAGTGCATCAACAACCTCGAAACAGCTCCCAAGGGATTGCCCTCGCGAGTGATCGTTTTCGGGATTTCTTCGTTGCCTGCCCAAGCCCTGGAAGCACTGGCGGGGCTGGCACGATTCAGCCAGGTCCTGCTGTGCGTACACAACCCGTGTCGTCACCATTGGGCAGACATCGTCGCCGATAAAGATCTGTTGCGTCATCAATACAAGCGTCAGGCCCGCAAGAGCGGCATGCCGGTAGTGATCGACCCACAAACCCTGCACCAGCATGCTCACCCGCTGCTGGCTGCCTGGGGTAAACAGGGGCGGGACTACATCAACCTGCTCGACAGTTACGACGATCCCAACAGCTATCGCTCGGCATTCCGCGACGGGCGCATCGACCTGTTCAGTGACGGTCAGCCGCTGAATGTGCTCAACCAGTTGCAGGATGACATCCTCGAGTTGCGTCCCCTCAACGAGACTCGGGAGCGCTGGCCGGCCATCGATCTGCACACGGACGAATCGATCCGTTTTCACATTGCCCACAGCGCCCAGCGAGAAGTCGAGATTCTCCACGACCAACTGCTTGCGCGCTTCAGTGCCGATCCGGCATTGCGCCCCCGGGACATCATCGTCATGGTCCCGGACATCGACAGCTACGCCCCGCATATTCGTGCCGTGTTTGGCCAGCTCGACCGTCAGGACCCGCGCTTCATTCCGTTTACGCTGGCGGACCAGGGCCAGCGTGGTCGCGATCCACTGCTGATTGCGGTCGAGCACCTGCTCAAGCTGCCTGACAGCCGATTCCCCGTCAGTGAGATTCTCGACCTGCTGGACGTCCCGGCACTGCGCGCCCGCTTTGGTGTCGAGGAGCGTGACCTGCCGACCCTGCACCGCTGGATCGAAGGTGCCGGCATTCGCTGGGGCATGAATGCCGAGCAACGCGCCGGACTCGGGCTGCCCAATGAACTGGAGCAAAACAGCTGGCGTTTCGGCTTGCGACGGATGTTGCTCGGTTATGCCGTTGGGAGCGCCGATGCCTATGAGGGCATCGAGCCCTACGACGAGATCGGTGGTCTGGACGCTGCGCTCATTGGTCCGCTGGTTGCTCTGCTGGACGCGCTGGAAGTGGCTCACCATGAACTCTCTCAGCCTGCACCGCCGCGGCAATGGGGCTTGCGCTTGCAGGCGTTGGTGCAGTTGTTCTTCCTCGCCAGCAACGAACACGATGACTACTTGCTGGCCCAGCTCGAAGAACTGCGTGAGACCTGGCTCGAGACCTGCGAGTCCGTCGGCTTGCAGGACGAATTGCCGCTGACGGTCGTTCGTGAAGCCTGGCTTGCAGGCCTGGATCAGGGGCGTTTGTCCCAACGCTTCCTGGCCGGTGCGGTGAACTTCTGCACCTTGATGCCCATGCGCGCTATCCCGTTCAAACTGGTCTGCCTGCTGGGCATGAATGACGGCGATTATCCGCGTGCGCAACCGCCGCTGGATTTCGATCTGATGGGCAGTGATTACCGGCCAGGCGATCGCTCCCGACGCGAAGATGACCGCTACCTGCTACTGGAAGCCTTGCTGTCGGCGCGTGATCAGCTGTACATCAGTTGGGTGGGCCGCAGTATCCGCGACAACAGCGAGAGGCCGGCGTCGGTATTGATCGGCCAGTTGCGTGACCACTTGGCCAGCGGTTGGCGATTGGCACAAAGTGGCGAGGACCTGCTTGAAGCCATGACCCGGGAACACCCCTTGCAGCCTTTCAGCGCCCGCTACTTTCACGAAGGGGACGAGTCGTTCAGCTACGCCACCGAATGGCAGGTCCTTCATCAAGCGGCAGAGCAACAGGCGAGCGCCGAAGTGCTCGGGCCTCACGTTCAGGACGAACCCCTCAGCCTCGGTCAGCTGCAGGATTTCCTGCGCAATCCGGTACGGCACTTTTTCAGCCAGCGACTGAAAGTCTTCTTCGAGGCGGCTGAAGTGCCGTTGGCCGATGAAGAGCCTTTTGTCCTGGATGCGTTGCAGCGTTACAGCCTCAGCGATCGTTTGCTCGAAGCGGCGTTGGCAGATCCGGGAAATACCGCGCAGGCACTGGAAGATCAGGCCAAACGCCTGCAAAACAGCGGGCTGCTGCCCATGGCCGGTTTCGGTGAGTGCCTGCAACGTGAATTGATCGAACCACTGCCAGACTTGTTGCAACGCCACCAACAGCTCCTGGCTTTGTGGCCGACACCCCTCAGCAGTGCGTTGCCGGTCAATCTTGAACTGCAAGGCCTGCACATCGAGGGTTGGCTCAGCGGTCTGCATCAGCACGCTGATGGTGGTTTGCTGTCTGTCACCACGATCCCCAACAGTATCGGCTCGATCAAATCGCGCAAATGGCATCGACTGACGCGCCCGTGGCTCACACATCTGGTGGCCTGTGCCAGTGGCATGGCGTTGACCACCGCACTGGTGGCCAGCGACGACAGCCTGTTGCTCGCACCGATGGACCAGTCCACGGCACGGAAAATTCTCGGTGACCTGTTGATGGCCTGGCAGTCGGGTATGCGCCAGCCACTGCCGATCGCGGTCAAGACCGCCTTCGCGTGGCTGGGGCAAACCGACCCGGTCAAAGCCGCGGCTGCTGCGCGCAAGGCCTATGAAGGCGACGGGCAGACGACGGACGGAGAGCGACGCGAAAGTCCGGCACTCGCACGCCAATTCGCCGATTACGATGCCCTGAGCGCCGATGAAACCTTCCCCGACTGGTGTGATGCGCTCTATCGCCCGCTGCTTGAAGCACCCTGGCGTTCACTGTCCAGCGAGGAGTCGCGTTGATGAGTACAAAGACACCGCTGGCCCTGGCCTTCCCGCTGCGTGGCAGTCAACTGATCGAAGCCAGCGCCGGGACCGGCAAGACCTTCACCATTTCCGCGTTGTACCTGCGCCTGGTGCTGGGCAATGGCGGCGAGCATGGTGGTGGAGAGCGCAGCGGCTTCGGACGTGAGCTGTTGCCGCCGCAAATCCTCGTCGTGACTTTCACCGACGCTGCCACTAAAGAGTTGCGCGAACGCATTCGCACGCGACTCGCCGAGGCCGCACGCTTTTTCCGCGATGAAACGCCGGCCCCCGACAGCCTGATTGCCGAGCTGCGTGACCAGTACTTGCCCGAGCAATGGCCCGGGTGCGCAAACCGCCTGGATATCGCTGCCCAATGGATGGACGAGGCAGCGGTGTCGACTATCCACAGTTGGTGCCAGCGCATGTTGCGCGAACACGCCTTCGACAGCGGCAGCCTGTTTACCCAGACCCTGGAAACCGACCACAGCGACTTGCTGGGGGAAGTCCTGCGCGATTACTGGCGGCTGTTCTGCTACCCGATGCAAGGCGATGCGCTGAATTGGGTGCGCAGCAATTGGGGCGGTCCGGCGGCGCTGTTGCCGCGGATTCGTGCGCTGTTCGCCAGCGAGCGCGATACGCTGGAGGGGAAAGAGCCTGCCGAGGTGATTTCGCAATGCTTGCAAGAGCGACGGGCTGCCCTGATCGAACTCAAGAAGCCCTGGCCGCAGTGGGCGGACGAGTTGCTTGCCATTTGCCACGAAGGCGTTGCCAGCAAGGCTGTCGACGGTCGCAAGATGCAGGCACGCTATTTCGAGCCCTGGTTCGAAAAAATCAAAGCCTGGGCCGAGGACGAATCCCTCGAGCAACTGGATATCGGCACCGGCTTCACGCGCCTGACCCCTGATGGCATGGCCGAAGCCTGGAAGGGCGAAGCGCCTCGACATCCGGGGCTCGATGCGATGGCCGGCCTCAAGGCCTGTCTCGACGGGTTGCCAACGCCCGATGCCGCCGTGCTGCAACATGCCGCCCGCTGGGTCGGGGCGCGATTCGAGGAAGAGAAACGCCGTCGTGCGGAAATGGGTTTCGACGACATGTTGCTGCGCCTTGATGCGGCCTTGCAGTCCGATGGCGGCGAGCGCCTGGCCACCCTGATTCGTGAACAGTTTCCGGTCGCCCTGATCGATGAGTTCCAGGACACCGACCCGGTGCAATACCGGATCTTCGAGAGCATCTACCGGATTGAAGAGAACAGCCCCGAGTGCGGCCTGTTCCTGATCGGCGACCCGAAACAGGCGATCTATGCTTTTCGCGGTGCCGACATCCATACCTACCTGCGCGCCCGTCAGGCCACCACCGGCCGCCTGCACACCCTGGGCACCAACTTCCGCTCAAGCCATGGCATGGTCAACGCGGTGAACCATGTGTTCGAGCGTGCCGAAGCCCGGGCGTCGGGACGGGGCGCATTCCTCTTTCGGGAGCCGAATGGCAATAACCCGGTTCCGTTCATGCCGGTGGCCTCCCAGGGCCGCAAAGAAGTCCTGCATATCAATGATCAGCCTGTTCCGGCCTTGAACATCTGGCACTTGTCGGCCGAACAACCGTTGTCCGGCGCCGTGTACCGGCAACATCTGGCGGCGGCCTGCGCCAGTGAAATCACGGCATTGCTCAATGGCGGGCAGCAGGGGCAAGCGGGGTTCACCCAGGACGGTAAAGCCTTCAGGGGCCTGCTACCGGCGGACATCGCCATCCTGGTACGCGATGGCAAGGAAGCGCAGGCGGTGCGTGGCGAATTGGCTGCGCGAGGCGTGCGCAGTGTCTACCTGTCGGACAAGGACTCGGTGTTCGCCGCCCAGGAGGCGCACGACGTGCTGACCTGGCTCAAGGCCTGCGCCGAGCCGGATGTCGAGCGCCCGCTACGGGCCGCGTTGGCCAGTATCACCTTGAACCTTTCGTTGACCGAGTTGGAGCGGCTGAATCAGGACGAGTTGGCCTGGGAATCCCGTGTTATGCAGTTCCGTGGCTATCGCGAAGTCTGGCGCAAGCAGGGTGTGCTGCCGATGCTGCGCCGTTTGCTGCACGACTTCCGTCTGCCCCAGGCGCTGATCGCCCGCAGTGACGGCGAGCGGGTCTTGACGAACCTCCTGCACCTGTCCGAATTGCTGCAACAGGCCGCCGCCGAACTCGATGGCGAACAAGCGCTGATCCGGCATTTGTCCGAGCATCTGGCGTTGTCCGGGCAGGCGGGCGAGGAGCAGATCCTGCGTCTGGAAAGTGATGAGCAATTGGTCAAGGTCGTGACCATCCACAAGTCCAAAGGCCTCGAATACCCCTTGGTGTTCCTGCCGTTCATCTGCTCGGCGAAGCCGGTGGATGGCAGCCGCCTGCCGTTGCACTACCACGATGAATCAGGCCATGCCCAGGTCACGTTGAAGCCAACGGCAGAATTGATTGCCTTGGCCGACGATGAGCGTCTGGCCGAGGATCTGCGCTTGCTCTATGTCGCCCTGACCCGGGCGCAACACGCCTGCTGGCTGGGGGTGGCTGACCTCAAGCGCGGCAACAACAATGGTTCGGTGCTGCATCTGTCGGCGCTGGGTTATCTGCTGGGGGGCGGTGCGCCATTGGCCGACTCCCCGGCGTTGCAGCAGTGGTTGCGCGACCTGCAACAGGACTGCCCGGCGCTGGCGTATGCCCAGATGCCTGATGCGACAACAGAGCATTACCAGCCTCCGCAAAACGACGCGGCGCTGCTGGCTCCGCTGATCCCGAAACGCAAGGCCAGTGAAAACTGGTGGATCGCCTCTTACAGCGCATTGCGCATTGGCGACACCCTGAGTGTCGGTACGGACGAGGCGCCGGAGAGTCCGCAGGCGCAAAAACTGTTCGATGACGAACGTCTCGACCCGCAGGCTCCCAGGGAAGTGGCAGCCAGTGGCGGCGATATCCATCGCTTCCCGCGCGGCCCGAACCCCGGCACCTTCCTCCATGGTCTGCTCGAATGGGCGGGGGGCGAGGGGTTTGCCGCGGCACCCCAAGAGGTGATCGACGCCATTGCCCGTCGCTGCAATCGCCGAGGCTGGGAGGGCTGGATCACCACGCTGAGTGACTGGCTGCAGCATCTGCTCAAGTCGCCGTTGCAACTGGGGGCCGATCAGGCGCCGGTGATATTCGCGCAGTTGACGCAATACCAGGTCGAGATGGAATTCTGGTTCGCCAGCCACAAGGTCGATGTGCTCAAGCTCGATGCGCTGGTGTGCCAGTACACCCATGGCGGCGTGGCCCGGGTGGCCGCCGAGCCGGTGCTGCTCAACGGCATGTTCAAGGGCTTCATCGACCTGACGTTCGAGCACGACGGCCGCTATTACGTTGCCGACTACAAATCCAACTGGCTTGGCGCCGATGATGCGGCCTACACCGTGCAGGCCATGGAACAGTCGATTCTCGACAACCGCTATGACCTGCAATACGTGTTGTACCTGTTGGCCCTGCATCGCCAGCTCAAGGCGCGGCTCGCCGATTACGACTACGACCGGCATGTCGGCGGTGCGTTGTACCTGTTTCTGCGGGGTACGCGTGCGGCCAGCCAGGGTGTGTTTTTCACCCGTCCGCCAAGAGAACTGATCGAGCGTCTGGACAGGCTGTTCCAGGGCAAGCCAGAACCCAAGGCCGAGCCCGCCTGGGAACAGGGAGTACTGTTATGAATCGCTCATTCGCCGATTTGCTGCCGACATCGCTGGCAGCCGAAAGCCTGGCCGATCTGGCGCCGCTGAGTCGTGCCGACGATTTGCTGTTGCTGCTCACGCGCTGGGTCGAACGTGGCTGGCTGCGCGCGCTGGACAAAGCCTTTGTGGCGTTTCTGCATGAGCTGGCGCCGGAGGATGATCCGTTGGTCTTGCTGGCAGCCGCGTTGACCAGCCACCAGTTGGGCCACGGGCATGTCTGCCTCGACCTGTTCGAGACGCTGAAAGAACCGGACTTCGCCCTGTCATTACCGCCCGAAGGTGACGTACAAGGCGGCGCCATGCTGTTGCCGTCGCAATTGCTCGGATCGCTGGACGGTGCTCATTGGTGCAAGGTGCTGGCCGCCAGCAACCTGGTCGCCCTGGCCGCTGACAGCCGTGACAACGTGCGTGACCGACCTTTGGTGTTATCGGGCAAACGCTTGTACTTGCGCCGCTATTGGGCCTACGAGCGGCGGATCGACCTTTCGTTGCGCGAGCGCCTGACGGAACACGAGTCCACGCCGAACGACCTGCTCCAGCGTCTCACCGGTTTGTTTGGGCCTGCCCGGCCGGGTGAAGTGATCGACTGGCAGAAGCTGGCCTGCGCCCTGGCAACGCGCAGCGCCTTCAGCATCGTGACGGGGGGGCCGGGAACCGGCAAGACCACCACCGTCGTGCGCTTGCTGGCGTTGCTCCAGGCGCCGGCGGTCGAGGCCGGCATGCCTTTGCGCATTCGCCTCGCCGCACCGACCGGCAAAGCCGCGGCGCGCCTGACAGAGTCCATCAGCCAGCAAGTCCGGACCTTGAAGGTCAGCGAAGAAATTCGCGAGAAAATCCCGTCCGACGTCACCACCGTTCACCGTCTGCTGGGCAGCCGGCCTGGGACACGTCATTTCCGGCACCACGCGGGCAATCGCCTGCCGCTGGATGTGCTGGTGGTGGACGAAGCCTCGATGATCGACCTGGAAATGATGGCCAATCTGCTCGACGCCTTGCCGGCCCATGCACGCCTCGTGCTGTTGGGGGACAAGGACCAGCTGGCTTCGGTCGAAGCCGGTGCGGTACTGGGGGATCTGTGTCGCGACGCGGAGGCTGGCTGGTACAGCCCGCAGACACGCCAGTGGCTGGAAGCCGTCAGCGGCGAAAGCCTGCAGGCCAGTGGTTTGCAGGAGGACACGCAGGGCGCTCATCCACTGGCCCAACAGGTGGTGATGTTGCGTCATTCCCGGCGATTCGGTGAAGGCAGCGGTATTGGCCAACTGGCTCGTTGGGTCAACCAGCAGCAACCGGAAGAAGCACGCAAGTTGTTGTCTGCGCGAAGCCATGACGATGTGTATGGCTTGTCCCTCAAAGGGGAGCAGGACCGGACCCTGGAGCGTTTGCTGCTCGAAGGTCACGGTGAGGGCCCGCAGGGTTATCGGCATTACCTGGCCTTGCTGCGCAAACAGCGACCGCCACTCGACAGCCCGCTGGAAGATTCACGCTGGACCGACTGGGCCCGGGAGGTGTTGCAAGCCTTCGACGCGTTCCAGCTGTTATGTGCCGTGCGCAAGGGGCCGTGGGGTGTGGAGGGCTTGAACCAGCGAGTGACGGACGCCTTGCTCAGGGCACGCCTGATCGACAGCGACCAGCAGTGGTATGAAGGTCGCCCCGTGCTGATGACCCGCAACGATTACGGGCTGGGTTTGATGAATGGCGATATCGGCATCGCTCTCAAGCTCCCGGAGCAGGAGGGCCACGGAAAACAGGTTTTGCGTGTGGCGTTCCCACGCAATGACGGCCAGGGCGGCGTGCGATTTGTCCTGCCAAGCCGCCTGAATGATGTCGAAACCGTGTACGCCATGACCGTGCATAAATCCCAGGGCTCGGAGTTCGCGCACACCGCGTTGATTCTTCCCGATGCCTTGAATCCGGTCCTCACCAAGGAATTGATCTACACCGGGATTACCCGGGCCAAAGACTGGTTCACCCTGATCGAATCGCGCGCAGGCGTGTTCGAGGAGGCGGTGAAACGCAGGGTCAAGCGCTTGAGCGGGTTGATGCTGGAGCTAAAGGACGGCAGCGAGCCGACAGACTGAAAGGTCCGTGAGCGATTGTAGGAAACTGTCCGAGGCAGCGTAGTACGTGGCCTCGCTGGCATTTCCTCGCTGTGCTATCGTTGCGGCATCATTTCGCTCCGGTCCAAGAGTATTCCTGCATGAAGGTGGCTGTCAGGACGACAGAGCGCGTCGTAGGCTGTAAGAAAGCGCTGCTTGCCATCCTTCTTTGTCTGCTGGCCAGCGTCGCTTTCGCTCAATCGCAGCCCCCGGTGGGCATGGCGGACCAACGCGCCAAAGCAGTTACCCAAGTGGTCCTCGGAATCCTCAGCTACGCCCGCTGGCCCGTTGAGCCTTTGCTGCTGCGCCTGTGCCTGGTCGGCCCTACCGAATACACCGACGACCTGGTCAAAGGCACGACCCAGGCGACCGGTCGACCTGTCGCGGTGCAACGCTTGTTGGCCGACAACCCTTCGATTGTCAGTGACTGCGATGCGGTTTACATCGGCAAGCTCACTGGCGAAGAACGCAGTCGATTGTTTGCCGCGTTGATCGGGCATCCGGTGTTGAGCATTAGCGAGAGTGACGAGCAGTGCGCGGTCGGCAGCCTGTTTTGCTTGCGGGTCAGCGACGAGCAGGTGTCGTTCGAGGTCAATCTCGACTCCGTCGCTCGCAGCGGTGTACGCATCCATCCGAGCGTGCTGCAACTCTCGCGCCGCAAGCCGGCGGCGCCATGAAGCTACTGACACCGGGCAGTCGCCCGACTTTGCATTCGGTCATCGGTCGCGGCAACTTGCTCGTCGCGCTGGTGGGCGTCGCCATGGCCAGTGTTTCGCTGACGTTGCTCGGCGTGCTGGCTTTGCGTGTGTACGCCGATCACAACCTGCACCTGATCGCACGCTCGATCACCTACACCGTGGAAGCCGCGGTGGTGTTCAACGACAAACCCGCTGCCACCGAGGCGCTGGCGTTGATTGCGTCCATCGAAGAAGTGGCTGATGCCCAAGTGTTCGACCGGCAGGGACAGTTGCTGGCCCGTTGGCAACGACCGGAAACCGGATGGGTCTCCGATCTCGAATTGCACCTCGCCAAAGCGTTTCTCGAAGAACCGATGAGCATGCCGATCCTCCATCAAGGGCGGGAAGTCGGCAGCATCCGGCTCACCGGTCATGGCGCCAGCCTGATGCGCTATTTGCTCAGCGGTCTGGTGGGCATCCTCTTGTGCACGGCCGTCAGTGCCTGGGTGGCGCTCTTTCTGGCACGCCGACAACTTCGCGGGATCACCAAGCCCCTGCGCAACCTCGCCACCGTCGCCCACGCCGCGCGTAGTGAGCGGGCCTTCGACAAGCGCGTGCCGCCCGCCGACATTGCCGAGCTCGATGATTTCGGCAACGACTTCAATGCCCTGCTCGATGAACTGGAAGCCTGGCAATCGCACCTGCAAAGCGAAAACGAATCCCTGGCGCACCAGGCCAGTCACGACAGCCTCACAGGGTTACCCAACCGGGCGTTTTTCGAAGGTCGCCTGATGCGCGCGCTACGCAACGCCAACAAGCTCGGCGAGCGAGTGGCGGTGTTGTTTCTCGACAGCGATCGCTTCAAGGAGATCAACGACAGTTTCGGCCATGCGGCGGGGGATGCGGTGTTGGTGGCCGTGGCCAACCGGGTTCGCGCGCAACTGCGGGAAGAGGACCTGGTGGCGCGCTTGGGTGGCGATGAGTTTGCCGTGCTGCTGACACCGCTGCACAAGACCGCAGACGCCGAACGAATTGCCGACAAGATTCTGGCCAGCATGGACATGCCGATTCCATTGCCGGGCAGTACCCAGGTGTTGACCTCACTCAGTATCGGTGTCGCGGTGTACCCGGATCATGGCGCAACGCCGGGTGCCCTGCTCAACGCCGCCGATAGTGCGATGTACCAGGCCAAGCGCCTGTCCCGAGGCGCACAGTACACGGCAGGGTCGGAGCATCCTGCCGCCGATGTTCAAAACAGGAGCTGATTTTCGTGTTCACTTTCAACCCGCGTTCCCTGCGTTTTTTCACCATGACCTTGCTCGTGGCCCTGCTGAGCCTGACAGGTTGCCAGACCACCCCGCCAAAAGGCCTGACCCCGGCGCAAATCGCCGTGCTGAAACAGCAGGGTTTCGAGCTGACCGACGATGGCTGGGCCTTCGGTTTGTCCGGCAAGGTGTTATTCGGCAGCGACGATGACAGCCTGAACAAGCAGAGCACCGAGATCGTCGAGCGCATCGGCAAGGCACTGCTCGGTGTGGGGATCGAACGAGTGCGGGTCGATGGTCACACAGACGCATCGGGCAAAGAGGCCTACAACGAGCAACTGTCCGTGCGCCGGGCGAAAAGCGTTGCCAGGGTGCTCAACACGGTCGGCATGAAGCCGGAAAATATCCAGTTGCGCGGCCTGGGCAGCAGCGTACCGGTGGCCACCAACAGCACCTCCAGTGGCCGCACGGAGAATCGCCGGGTCGCCATCGTCGTCAGCTCCGACTAATCGGCAAACAACATCTCCCGGCTTTCCCCCATCAGCAGGCCCTGATTCTGCTCAGTGACCTGGCGGATATAATCCCACAACAGGGTGATCCGCTTGAGCTTCCTGAGGTCCTCCCGGCAGTACATCCAGAACTGTCGGGTGATGTTGATTTCCTGCGGCAACACCGGCAGCAGGCGCGGGTCCTGTGTTGCGAGGAAGCACGGCAGGATCGCCAGTGAGCGCCCCTGCTGCGCCGCCACGAACTGCGCGATCACGCTGGTGCTGCGCAGGTTGGCGCTGGCGCCGGGCAGTACATTGGCCAGGTACAACAGCTCCGAGCTGAACGCCAGGTCGTCGACGTAACTGATAAACGAATGTTTCGCCAGGTCTGCCGGGCGGCGGATGGCCGGGTGGTTGTCGAGATAATCCTGGGTCGCGTACAGCTGCAACCGGTAGTCGCACAGTTTGCAGCAGACGTACGGGCCATGTTCCGGACGCTCCAGGGCGATGACGATGTCGGCCTCGCGCTTGGACAGGCTGATGAAGTGCGGCAGCGGCAGGATGTCCACCGAGATCGCCGGGTAGGTGTCGACGAAGTGGCTCAGCTGCGGCGTGATGAAAAAGCTGCCGAAACCTTCGGTGCAGCCCATGCGCACATGACCGGACAGCGCCACGCCGGACCCGGAAACCTGCTCGCACGCCATGTGCAAGGTGCTTTCGATCGATTCGGCATACCCCATCAACCGCTGGCCTTCGGCAGTCAGGACGAAGCCGTTGGTCCGGGACTTCTCGAACAGCAAGGTGCCCAGCGCTGTTTCCAGCGAACTGATGCGGCGCGACACCGTGGTGTAGTCCACCGCCAGGCGCTTGGCCGCAGTGCTGGCCTTGCGGGTGCGGGCGACTTCAAGGAAAAACTTGAGGTCATCCCAGTTCAGCGAACCGAGGGAGGTGATGTTTTTTTGCATGTTGGACCGGTTTTTATGTGCGTTCTTATCAGAAGTTTGCACATCTATACTCCAAAAACAGTCCGAGAACCAATTCGCGACAAACAGCTCATCTCAGGGCGACCCTTTCGCCCTGGCTCCCAAGATAACAACAAGGATCCGGAGACCCACATGAACGTATCGCTCACTCCCAATGACACCACCGTGCAAAAGGTCAAACTGTTGATCGACGGCGAGTGGGTCGAGTCCAAGTCCACCGAATGGCACGACATCGTCAACCCGGCGACCCAGCAAGTGCTGGCCAAAGTGCCGTTTGCCACCGCCGAAGAAGTCGATGCCGCCATCAGCGCCGCTCATCGCGCGTTCCAGACCTGGAAGCTGACACCCATCGGCGCGCGTATGCGCATCATGCTCAAGCTCCAGGCGCTGATTCGCGAGCACTCCAAGCGCATCGCCGCGGTCCTGAGCGCCGAGCAGGGCAAGACCATTGCCGACGCCGAAGGCGATATTTTCCGTGGCCTGGAAGTGGTCGAGCACGCCTGTTCCATCGGCAGCCTGCAAATGGGCGAATTCGCTGAGAACGTCGCCGGTGGCGTCGACACCTACACCCTGCGCCAGCCAATCGGCGTGTGCGCGGGCATTACCCCGTTCAACTTCCCGGCGATGATTCCGCTGTGGATGTTCCCGATGGCCATCGCCTGCGGTAACACCTTCGTACTCAAACCGTCGGAACAGGACCCGATGTCGACCATGCTCCTGGTGGAGCTGGCGATCGAGGCGGGTATCCCGGCCGGCGTGCTCAACGTCGTGCATGGCGGCAAGGATGTGGTGGACGGGCTCTGCACCCACAAGGACATCAAGGCGGTTTCCTTCGTCGGTTCGACCGCCGTCGGTACTCATGTCTATGACCTGGCCGGTAAACACGGTAAGCGCGTGCAATCGATGATGGGCGCCAAGAACCACGCCGTGGTGCTGCCGGACGCCAATCGCGAACAAGCGCTGAATGCGCTGGTGGGTGCCGGCTTCGGTGCTGCCGGTCAACGTTGCATGGCCACTTCCGTGGTGGTGCTGGTGGGTGCGGCCAAGCAATGGCTGCCGGACCTCAAGGCGCTGGCGCAAAAACTCAAGGTCAATGCTGGCAGTGAGCCGGGCACCGATGTCGGTCCGGTGATTTCGAAAAAAGCCAAGGCGCGAATTCTCGACCTGATCGAAAGCGGCATCAAGGAAGGCGCCAAACTGGAGCTGGACGGTCGCGAGATCTCGGTTCCAGGTTACGAGAAGGGCAACTTTGTCGGCCCGACCCTGTTTTCCGGCGTGACCCCCGACATGCAGATCTACACCCAGGAAATCTTCGGCCCGGTGCTGGTGGTGCTGGAAGTCGCCACCCTCGACGAGGCCATCGCCCTGGTCAACGCCAACCCGTTCGGCAACGGCACGGGCCTGTTCACCCAGAGCGGTGCGGCGGCACGTAAATTCCAGAGCGAGATCGATGTCGGCCAGGTCGGCATCAACATCCCGATCCCGGTGCCGGTCCCGTTCTTCAGCTTCACCGGTTCGCGCGGCTCCAAGCTCGGCGACCTCGGTCCGTACGGCAAGCAAGTGGTGCAGTTCTACACTCAGACCAAGACCGTCACCAGTCGCTGGTTCGATGACAACAGCGTCAACGACGGTGTGAACACCACGATCAACTTGCGATAAGGAGCCGGACATGAAAATCGCTTTTATCGGTCTGGGCAACATGGGCGCGCCGATGGCGCGCAACCTGATCAAGGCCGGCCATGCGCTGCGCCTGGTGGACTTGAACAAGGCTGTGCTGGCGGAGCTGGAACAGCTGGGCGGCAGTATCAGCGCATCGGCCCGTGAAGCGGCGGAGGGCGCCGAACTGGTGATCACCATGCTGCCTGCCGCCGTGCATGTGCGCAGCGTGTGGCTGGGTGAAGACGGCGTGCTCGCCGGTATCGGTCAAGGCGTGCCGGCCGTCGATTGCAGCACCATCGATCCGCAGACTGCGCGAGACGTGGCCGCCGCCGCTGCCAAACAGGGCGTGACCATGGCCGATGCGCCGGTCTCTGGCGGTACCGGTGGTGCAGCCGCCGGGACCCTGACCTTCATGGTCGGCGCCACGCCTGAACTGTTCGCCACCCTGCAACCAGTACTGGCGCAGATGGGCCGCAACATCGTCCATTGTGGTGAGGTCGGCACCGGGCAAATCGCTAAAATCTGCAACAACCTGCTGCTGGGGATTTCCATGGTCGGCGTCAGCGAAGCCATGGCGCTGGGTGATGCGCTGGGCATCGACACCAAGGTACTGGCAGGCATCATCAACAGCTCCACCGGGCGTTGCTGGAGTTCGGAGATGTACAACCCGTGGCCGGGCATCGTCGAAACAGCACCGGCGTCGCGCGGCTACACCGGCGGCTTCGGGGCCGAACTGATGCTCAAGGATCTGGGGCTGGCCACTGAAGCGGCGCGTCAGGCGCACCAGCCGGTGGTGCTTGGCGCGGTGGCACAGCAGTTGTATCAGGCGATGAGTTTGCGTGGGGAGGGTGGCAACGACTTCTCGGCGATCATCAATAGCTATCGCAAGCCGCAATAGCAAAAACTGTGGGAGCGAGCTTGCTCGCGATGAGGTCGTTACAGTCGACATTGATGGTGACTGACCCACCGCTATCGCGAGCAAGCTCGCTCCCACAGGGTACGGCGCTTACCTAAAGACTTTTGACCGGGAGATCACGTCGGGTGATCCCCCGGTTTTTTTGCATCAGGCAAACACGAAATACTTGCGCACGGTCTCCACCACTTCCCAGGTGCCTTTCATCCCGGGCTCGATGACAAAAATGTCCCCAGCGCGCAGGTGGATCGGCGCCATGCCTTCGGGGGTGATGATGCAGTAGCCTTCCTGGAAATGGCAGTACTCCCACTTCACATATTCCACATACCACTTGCCCGGCGTGCAGATCCAGGTGCCCATGATCTTGCTGCCGTCTTCACTGGTGTAGGCGTTGAGGTTGACGGTGTGCGGGTCGCCTTCGAGCTTTTCCCATTTGCAGGCGTCGAGCACGGGCAGCGGGTGGGTGTCGCGAAGAACGGTAATCGGTGCGGTCATGATGACTCCGGGCAGTGGGCTCAAGAACTGAAGTCGCACCCTATAGCGCCTGTCCGTGGGTCAGTTGTCTGTGCTCGACACT
The DNA here is from genome assembly GCF_019219115.1 of Pseudomonas sp. PDM28. Lineage (NCBI taxonomy): Bacteria > Pseudomonadati > Pseudomonadota > Gammaproteobacteria > Pseudomonadales > Pseudomonadaceae > Pseudomonas > Pseudomonas sp. PDM28. Next base: position 293,012 of record NZ_JAHUWG010000011.1, on the reverse strand, counting down.
GAGCTGTCCAGAAACGCACAGCCCTCAGAGACGGGTCAACGGGCAGTCGAGCCTGGATTGTTCGAGACTGTTTTCGAGCTCGACCAATTGCGCGTGCTGTTGCGACAGCGCCGCTATCCGTTCGGCGATTTCCTGTTTTTTGCTGGCGATGACCTGATGAGCCCGTTCCCATGGCAATTGAGGGCCCTGATGTCCGGCGAAGGCTGACTGCAATTCCTTGAGTCTGAAACCCAGCTGCTGCGCACATTTGATGAACATCAGCAGATCGACGCTGTGCTGGTCATAGATGCGGTACTTGCCCTGACGTCGGGCAGCAGGCAGCAGGCCAATCGACTCGTAGTGACGGATGCTTTTGACAGTGGTTCCGGAACGTTGCGCGGCTTGGCCGATGTACATGGGAGGGTCCTTTTCTCCGAGGATAAAGCTCGGCGCATTATCGACCGACTCAAGCGCTGGCGATAGCTTCGGCCTGGCGTAACCAGGCCGCATGCCGGTCGGCGCTGGCGCCGAGAATGGGCCCGAAGGTGAGGGTGCGGGTTGGCTTGATGCCACAGAATTCCAGCGTGGTTTTACGGACCTGATGCAATCCGGGCATGCGGTAGATCCAGCGGTAGTACCAGGGCGGCGTGTCCATCGTCACCAGCAGGTGGGCGGTTCGGCCGCGCAGGAGTTTGTCGGGGAAGGCTTTGCCCTGGCGATACCTGAAGGCAAAACCCGGCAAGAACACCCGGTCGAAAAAGCCCTTGAGCAAGGCCGGTACGCCACCCCACCAGATCGGATAAACCAGCGTCAGCTGTTCGGCCCACAGAATGTCGGCCTGGGCGTTATGCAAGTCGGCCTCCAGCGGCTGGACCTGCTGGTAGCCTTCGCGCAGCACCGGGTCAAAATCCAGGGTGCCGAGAAACAACTGCCGCACCTCATGCCCGGCGCGCACGGCCGACTGCGAGTAACGCTCGGCAAGGGCGGCGCAGAAGCTGTTGCTGGACGGATGCCCGAGGATCACCAGTATTCGTTTACCCATCATCGCTGTCCTTGAAGATCAAACCTCAAGGATAAAGTCTGCCCCTCAGGGGAGAGTCAAGGCGTGCAGCAGGGCCTTGGCATAACCGGGCAATGCGGCGAAGTCCCGTGCACAGAGCAACAGTTTGCGTTGGCCCCAGGCTTCCTGCAGGCCGAGGCTCTTGAAGGGCAGTCCGCCTGACCCGCGATCGACCGCGGCCAGCGGCACAATCGCCAGGCCCGCCCCACGGGCGACCATGCGCATCACGCCATCGAAGCCATCGGCGCGGATGCGAATCTGCATGCGCAGGCCGGCGTGCAGCGCCTGTTCTTCGAGATACACCGCCAGCGCGCTGTTGGCATTCAGGCCGACGTAGTCGTGATGCAGCGTGTCGGTGAAGCTCACCGAGGTTGCCTGTGCCAGGGAGTGATCGCGAGGCATGATCAGCACCAGCGGATCATCGCGGAACGCTCGGGTCTGCAAGTCATCGGTGTCCACCGCGTCGGAAACGATGCCCAGGTCCGCCGCGCCCTGGCGCAAGGCGTGGGTGATGCGGGCGCTGGGCAGTTCCTGCAGGTCGATGTCGAGGTTGGGATGGTTGTGCAGGAAGTCCGCGAGCAACTCCGGCAGGTACTCGGTGATCGCCGTGGTATTGCACAGCAGCCGCACCTGGCCTTTGACGCCCTTGGCGTATTCGGCCAGTTCCTGTTGCAGGCGTTCGGCCTGTTGCAGCAGAACCCGGGCGTGCCGGGCGAGGGCATCGCCGGCCGGTGTCGGGCTGACCCCGCGACGGTTGCGCTCCAGAAACTCGACGCCCAAAGATGCCTCCATGGCGCGAATCCGTGCGCTGGCCGCTGCGAGTGACAGATGACTGCGTGCGGCGCCGGCGGTGATGTTGCCGGTGTCGAGGATGTTCAGGTACAGGCGCAGGTCGGTCAGGTCGAAGTGCATCGTTTATCCTGGATTTTCTATTTTCTGGACCGACGCCTTCGCGAGCAGGCTCGCTCCCACATTGGGTATGTGATCGGCGCATAACCCCTGTGGGAGCGAGCCTGCTCGCGAAGAGGCCCGTTGCCGCAGCGAAACAATCAGCCTCTGTCAAAACAAGAGGCAACCTCAGTATATGGCAGATTTTCAATCAACCCCCGCGGGCCCACCATAGCCCCATGAACACACTCTCGGCGTTTTACCAGAATCTCGGATTGGCCTTGTCACTGCTGGTGATCGGCACCTTTGTACTGGCCGGCATGATCAAGGGCGTGATCGGCCTCGGCTTGCCCACGGTTGCCATGGGACTGCTGGGTCTGGCTATGGCACCGTCGCAGGCAGCCGCGCTATTGATCATTCCGGCAACGCTCACCAACGTCTGGCAACTGGCATTCGGCGGGCATTTGTCCGGGCTGGTCAAGCGACTGTGGCCGATGTTGCTGGCGATCTTTATCGGCACCGGGGCAGGCACAGTGTGGATCGGCATGAGCGGTGGCCATTGGGTGGTGCGAGGGTTGGGCGCTGCGTTGTTGCTGTATGCGCTGAGCGGATTGTGCATGCCGACCTTGCGCGTAGGACCCCAGCGTGAACGCTGGCTCGGTCCGCTGTGTGGCCTGCTGACCGGCGTCATCACTTCGGCCACCGGCGTGTTCGTGATTCCGGCGGTGCCCTACCTGCAAGCGCTGGGTTTGAGCCGGGACGAACTGGTGCAGGCGCTGGGCCTGTCGTTCACCGTCTCGACCCTGGCCCTGGCCGGTGGCTTATTATGGCGCGGCGCGCTCGGCGGGGGCGAGTTGAGCGCGTCGCTGCTGGCGCTGATCCCGGCCATGCTCGGCATGTGGCTGGGGCAATTGCTGCGCCAGCGGATCAGCGCCCTGTGGTTCAAGCGCGTGTTTTTCGTTGGCCTGGGGGTGCTTGGCGGCCATTTGCTGATCAGCGGCTAGCGGACGACGGGCTGATCATGTCGATGGCGCGGATTTCGAAGTCCTGTTCCAGGTATTCATCGCGCTGCTCGAGGAACTGCTTCATGTGCGGCAGGTTCGAGTGCACGTCCAGATGGGCCTGGGACTGCCAGATCTCGTAGAAGATGAACAGGGTCGGGTCCTGTTTATCGCGCAGCATGTGGTATTCGATGCAACCGGGTTCGGCGCGGCTTGCTTGCACGTAGCCGCTGAAAAACGCTTCGAAGGCGTCGGATTTTTCCGGACGGGTCTTGGCGTGCAGGATGAAGCCCTGGATTTCACTCATCTACATCTCTCCTCAGGTCAGAATGGGCGCCAGTCTAAGGCAACAATCACCTGTGGATTCGTGCTTGTGGGTCAAATGAATTTTGCCAAATCGACGCTTATTCCGCGCGAGGCCGATCGGTACTCTGCCGCCATCGAATTCCCGACCCTTCCCGAGACCTTCCATGAAAAAAGTCCTGTTGCTCAACGGCGGCAAACAATTTGCGCACTCCGACGGCCGCTACAACACCACCCTGCATGAAGCCGCTTTGAGCGTGCTGGATCGCGGTGGTGTGGATATCAAAACCACCTTCATCGACGAGGGCTACGACGTCGCCGAAGAAGTGGCCAAGTTTCTCTGGGCCGACGTGATCATTTACCAGATGCCCGGCTGGTGGATGGGCGCGCCGTGGACCGTGAAGAAGTACATCGATGAAGTCTTCACCGAAGGTCATGGCAGCCTCTACGCCAGCGACGGCCGCACCCGTTCCGACGCCTCGCAGAAATACGGCAGCGGCGGCCTGATCCACGGCAAGCAGTACATGTTGTCACTGACCTGGAACGCCCCGCAGCAAGCCTTCGACGACCCGACCGATTTCTTCGAAGCCAAAGGTGTGGACGCGGTGTACTTTCCGTTCCACAAGGCCAACGAGTTCCTTGGCATGACCGGTCTGCCGACGTTCCTCTGTGTGGACGTGATGAAGCGCCCGAACATCGAAGGCGATGTGGCGCGTTATGAGCAGCATTTGACTGAGGTGTTTGGCCTGTCGGCGTAACCGTTTGGGGCTACTATCGATTGTTTGAGTCAGGCACAGTTTCTGTGGCGAAGGAGCTTTTGTGGCGAGGGGGCTTGCCCCCGTTCGGCGGCGAAGCCGTCGTAAAGTCGCTTAACGCGCGACTTCCTGAACCACCGCGTTAGTGGGTTTTGGGTCCGCTTCGCGGACCAACGGGGGCAAGCCCCCTCGCCACAATGGTTTCTCTGTGCCCAGAAGAACGGCGCACTATCGATAAGGGACACACGTGAAAGCCAGATCCGATGAATTGCAGATATTCGTCTGCGTGATTGAATGCGGGTCGATTTCCGCGGCGGCCGAGCAGGTCGGGCAAACGCCTTCGGCGGTCAGCCGTACGCTGTCGCGGTTGGAGGCCAAGCTCGACACCACCTTGATCAATCGCACCACGCGACGCATGGACCTGACCGAGGAGGGCAAGTATTTCTTCGAGCACGCCAAGCGCATTCTCGATCAGATGGACGAGCTCGAAGAGCGCCTGTCCTCACGCCAGCAAACGCCGTCCGGGCGGCTGCGGATCAACGCGGCATCACCCTTCATGCTGCACGCCATCGTGCCCTACATCGATGAATTCCGCAGGCTCTACCCGGACATCCAGCTCGAACTCAACAGCAATGACTTGATCATCGACCTGCTGGAGCAGAGCACCGACATCGCCATTCGCATCGGCACCCTGACCGACTCGACACTGCATGCCCGCTCCCTGGGTTGCAGCCCGCTGCACATCGTCGCCAGCCCGGCCTACCTGGAAAAGCACGGCACACCGCAAGCCGTGGCTGACCTGGCCAACCATACGCTGCTGGGGTTCACCCAGAACGAAGGCCTCAACCAATGGCCGCTGCGTTACGTGCATGGTGATCGCTGGCCGATCCAGGCGTCGATCAGCGCCTCCAGCGGCGAGACCATCCGCCATCTGGCACTGGACGGCCAGGGCATCGCCAGCCTGTCGCACTTCATGACCATCGAGGACATTCGTGCCGGACGCTTGAAAGTGTTGCTGGCCGAATTCAACAGCGGCTACCGCCAGCCGATCAATGCGGTGTACTACCGTAACTCGCAGCTGGCCTTGCGGATTCAATGCTTCCTGGATTTTATCCAGGGCAAATTGGCGGATTACGCGAGCGCGGATTTCAAAGGCTGATTCGTGACCCCTGCGCAAAAGTGAATTGGGTCAGAGGGCATTTTTCGGCGGTGATCGCTACCGGATACTCCTTGCATCACTTATCCACGCAGGGAGTTTCTCCATGAACGTATTCGTTACCGGCGCTGCCGGATTTATCGGCGGTTCCATCGCCACGGGCCTGGTCCAGGCCGGCCACGTTGTCACCGGTCTGGTGCGCAGCGCCGAACAGGCCGATGAGCTGCGTGCACTGGGCATTTCTGCGGTGGTGGGCAGTCTGGACGACCGCGACCTGTTGACCGATCAGGCGCTCGCTGCCGATGCAGTGATCAACGCGGCCAGCAGCGATCATCGTGGCGCAGTGGAAGCCTTGCTCGATGCCTTGCGCGGTTCTGGCAAGGTGTTCCTGCACACCAGCGGCTCGAGCATTGTCGGTGATGCCTCGGGCGGCCAATCCAGTGATGTCATCTACTTCGAAGACGACCTGCCGGAACCGACCGTCGACAAGGCGGCGCGCGTGGCCATCGATAACCTGATCCTGGCGGCAGCCATGGAAGGTGTGAACTCGGCAGTGATCTGCAACACCTTGATCTACGGCCACAGCCTGGGCGTCCATCGCCACAGCGTGCAGCTGCCGCGCCTGCTCAAACAGGCGCGCAAAAGCGGCGTGGTGCGCCATGTCGGCACGGGCCGCAACATCTGGTCCAACGTGCACATCGAGGACGTGGTTGCGCTGTACCTGCTGGCGCTGACCAAAAATGTACCGGGCACCTTCTACTTCGTTGAAAGCGGTGAAGCGTCGTTCATCGACATGACCACGGCGATGGCCCGGGCGCTCAACCTGGGCGAGCCGCAGGATTGGCCGCTCAAGGATGCCGAAGCCGAGTGGGGCTACGAAATGGCCAACTATGGTCTGGGTTCCAACAGTCGGGTGCGTGGCAAGCATGCGCGGGAACTGTTGGGCTGGGTGCCGAAGCGCACTTCGGTGATTGAGTGGATTCGCGACGAGATGGTTTGAGTTCGCGTTAGACCGCGTCATCGTTCATCGCGGGCAAGCCACGCTCCCACAGGTTTTGTGTTGTTCGCCCATTTTGTGAACGACACAAAACCTGTGGGAGCGGGCTTGCCCGCGATGGCATTTTCGATGACACAGATGATGGTCGGGCCGTCCTCGATTCCGTAACATCCGCACACTCTTTTTCGTCTCTCCCTGTGTGCGGTCTCCCCCCATGAAAGCAAAACGTCTACGCGCCGATGTCCTGGCCGGGCTTACCACGTCCTTCGCCCTGTTGCCCGAGTGCATCGCTTTCGCGCTGGTGGCGCACCTCAATCCGCTGATGGGCCTCTATGGCGCATTCATCATCTGCACCCTGACCGCGCTGTTCGGCGGGCGACCGGGCATGGTGTCCGGCGCGGCCGGCTCGATGGCCGTGGTGATCGTCGCGCTGGTGGTACAACACGGTGTGCAGTACTTGCTGGCCACGGTGTTGCTGGGCGGGCTGATCATGATGGCGTTCGGGCTGCTCAAGCTCGGCAAGCTGGTGCGCATGGTGCCGCACCCGGTGATGCTCGGCTTCGTCAACGGCCTGGCGATCATCATTGCCCTGGCGCAACTGGAGCATTTCAAGGACGGTGAGGCCTGGCTCAGCGGCACGCCGCTGTACATGATGCTCGGCCTGGTCGCGGTGACCATGGCCGTTGTCTACGTGCTGCCGCGCCTGACCCGCACCGTGCCGCCGGCGCTGGTAGCGATTCTCGGTGTGGGCCTGGCGGTGTATCTGCTTGGCTTGCCAACCCGCACCCTGGGCGACATGGCGCACATTGCCGGTGGCCTGCCGACGCTGGCGCTGCCGGACATTGCGTGGAACCTGGACACCCTGCGCATCATCGCGCCCTACGCGATCCTGATGGCGCTGGTCGGTTTGCTGGAAACCCTGTTGACCCTCAACCTCACCGACGAAATCACCGAGAGCCGTGGCTATCCGGACCGCGAGTGTGTGGCGCTGGGGGCGGCGAATGTGGTGTCCGGTGCGTTCGGCGGCATGGGCGGTTGCGCCATGATCGGCCAGACCGTGATCAACCTCAGTTCCGGCGGTCGCGGGCGCTTGTCCGGGGTGGTGGCCGGGGTGTCGATCCTGCTGTTCATCCTGTTTCTGTCGCCGCTGATCGAGCGCATTCCATTGGCCGCGCTGGTCGGGGTGATGTTCGTGGTGTCGCAACAGACCTTCGCCTGGGCCTCGTTGCGGGTGCTGAACAAGGTGCCGCTCAACGACGTGCTGGTAATCATCGCGGTGACAGTGATTACCGTGTTCACCGACCTGGCCACCGCGGTGCTCTGCGGCATCATCATCGCGGCGCTGAACTTTGCCTGGCAACAGGCCCGCCAGCTGTATGCCGACAGTCATCTGGAGAACGACGGCAGCAAGCTGTACCGGGTGCATGGCACGCTGTTCTTCGCCTCGACCACACCCTTTCTCAATCAGTTCGATCCGGCCAACGACCCGGCGCAAGTGACCCTGGATTGCCAGCACCTGAGCTTCGTCGACTACTCGGCCATCGCCGCGCTGGGCACCTTGCGCGAGCGCTACGCCAAGGCCGGCAAGCACTTGCGAGTGCTGCACTTGTCCGAACGCTGCAAGAAATTGCTCAAGCGTGCCCGGATGCAGCACGACTGAGGTCAGTCATGCGATCTTTCCCACGCTGAGCGGGGAAAGATCGGTCTGTCGGCGATGAAAATTCGTACAGGCGACTTTCATAATTCGCGACACGCCATGCCTTTGCGCGACACCCCTTACCTCTGCACGAAAATTACTTTCACCTCGTTTGAAAATCACCTGCCGAAATGTTTTAAGAGTTTCACAAATATTTCGACGTGACCCTCTCGAGGAGTACCGCATGACCCTGTCCTTCGGCTATTGGCTGCTGGTGTATGCCGCCGTTGCCATCATCGCGCTGATCGTTCTGATCGCCCGTTACCGGCTCAATCCGTTCATTGTCATCACCCTGATTTCCCTTGGCCTGGCGCTGGTCGCCGGGATGCCTCCGTCCGGCGTGGTGGGGGCGTACGAGGCCGGTGTCGGCAAAACCCTGGGGCACATCGCACTGGTGGTGGCGCTGGGGACCATGCTCGGCAAGATGATGGCCGAGTCCGGCGGCGCCGAGCAGGTGGCGCGGACCTTGATCGACCGCTTTGGCGAGAAGAACGCGCATTGGGCGATGGTGACCATCGCGTTTCTGGTCGGGCTGCCGCTGTTCTTCGAAGTCGGTTTCGTCTTGCTGGTGCCGATTGCCTTTACCGTGGCGCGGCGCGTGGGCGTGTCGATCCTGATGGTCGGCTTGCCGATGGTCGCCGGGCTCTCGGTGGTGCATGCGCTGGTGCCGCCACACCCGGCGGCGATGCTGGCGGTGCAGGTGTATCAGGCGTCGGTGGGGCAGACGTTGATGTACGCGATCCTGATCGGCATTCCGACCGCGATCATTGCCGGTCCCCTGTACGCCAGGTTCATCGTGCCGCGCATTCAGCTGCCGGCGGAAAACCCGCTGGAGCGCCAGTTCCTCGAGCGTGAACCGCGCGACAGCCTGCCGGGCTTCGGCATCACCATGGCGACCATCCTGCTGCCGGTGGTGCTGATGCTGATCGGCGGCTGGGCCAATCTGATTTCCACGCCGGGTAGTGGTTTCAACCAGTTCCTGCTGTTCATCGGTAACTCGGTGATCGCGTTGTTGCTGGCCACCTTGCTGAGCTTCTGGACCCTCGGCCTGGCCCAGGGCTTCAACCGCGAATCGATCCTCAAGTTCACCAACGAATGCCTGGCGCCGACCGCGAGCATCACCCTGCTGGTGGGCGCCGGTGGTGGCCTGAACCGGATTCTGGTGGACGCCGGCGTCACCGATCAAATTGTCGGCCTGGCCCACGAGTTTCACCTGTCGCCGCTGTTGATGGGCTGGCTGTTTGCTGCGCTGATGCGCATCGCCACCGGTTCTGCCACTGTGGCCATGACCACCGCTTCAGGCGTGGTCGCACCGGTGGCCATTGGTCTGGGTTATCCCCATCCGGAGCTGCTGGTGCTGGCGACGGGCGCCGGGTCGGTTATCTTTTCCCACGTTAACGACGGCGGTTTCTGGTTGATCAAGGAATACTTCAACATGACCGTTGCCCAAACCTTCAAGACCTGGACCGTGCTCGAGACGTTGATCTCGGTCATTGCCTTCGGACTGACCGTTGGCCTTTCCTACCTGATTTAGCCGGAGCCACTTGCATGGACATCCTCTACCAGATCCGCGCCCGCCAGGATTCCTTCAGCGCCGGTGAAGGACGCATCGCCCGCCTGATGCTCGACGACGTAGGCTTCGCCGCCTCCGCCAGCCTCGATGAGCTGGCGCTGCGGGCAGAGGTCAGCAGCGCCACGCTGTCGCGTTTCGCCCGTACGGTCGGTTGCAAGGATCTGCGTGATTTGCGCTTGCAACTGGCCCAGGCCAGCGGTGTCGGCAGCCGGTTTCTCGACCCGGCGGGCACCCCCGAGCAGTCGGCGTTCTACGGGCAGATTGTCGGTGACATCGAATCGACCTTGCGCCAGCACCTGGCGGCATTCGATGAGTCGCGTTTCGCCGATGCGGTCAAACTGCTGGGCAAGGCGCGGATGATCCACGCCTTCGGCATGGGCGGCTGCTCGACCCTGTGCAGCGATGAACTGCAAGTGCGCCTGGTGCGCCTGGGCTATCCGATCACGGCGTGCCACGATGCGGTGATGATGCGCGTCACCGCCGCCAGCCTCAGCGCCGAACAGGTGGTGATTGTCTGCTCGCTGACCGGGATCACCCCGGAACTGATTGAAACGGTGGAGCTGGCGCGCAACTACGGCGCGCGCATCCTGGCCATCACTCGCGGCGATTCGCCGCTGGCGCAACTGGCCGACATCGTCCTGCCGCTGCAAAGCGCCGAAACCTCGTTCATCTACAAACCCACGGCGGCGCGCTACGGCATGCTGCTGGCCATCGATGTGCTCGCCACCGAGCTGGCCCTGGCCAACCCTGAAGACAATCAAGAACGTCTGCGGCGGATCAAACTCGCCCTCGACGAATACCGCGGCGGCGACGATCACTTGCCGCTGGGAGACTGACATGCAGTACGACACGCTGATTCGCAACGCCCTGATCATCGACGGCAGCAACAGCCCCGGTTACCCCGCCGACGTGGCCATTCTCAACGGGCGCATCGAGCGTATCGGCGACTTGCGCGATGCCCGTGCCAACGAAGAAATCGACGCACAGGGCCATGTACTGGCGCCGGGTTTCATCGACGTGCACACCCATGACGACACTGTGGTCATTCGCCAACCGCAGATGCTGCCCAAGCTCAGCCAGGGCGTGACCACGGTGATCGTCGGCAACTGCGGGATCAGTGCTTCACCGGTGAGTTTGCGCGGTGATCCGCCGGATCCGATGAACCTGCTCGGCACGGCCGCTGCATTCGTTTATCCGACCTTCCGCGACTATCGGGCGGCGGTCGAAGCGGCGAACACCACGCTGAACGTCGCCGCTTTGGTGGGTCATACCGCGTTGCGCAGCAACCACCTCGACGATCTGTTGCGCACTGCCACAAGCGAAGAAATCGCCGCGATGCGTGAGCAGCTGCACGAGAGCCTTGAGGCTGGCGCCTTGGGCCTGTCCACCGGCCTTGCCTATGCCAGCGCTTTCTCGGCATCGACCGATGAAGTGATGCAACTGACCGAAGAGTTGACCGCGTTCGGCGCGGTCTACACCACCCATTTGCGCAGTGAATTCGAGCCGGTGCTGGAGGCCATGGACGAGGCGTTCCGGATCGGTCGCCATGCGCAAAGCCCGGTGATCATTTCCCACCTCAAATGCGCCGGAGCCGGTAACTGGGGGCGCAGTCCGCAGTTGCTGGCGTCCCTGGAAGAAGCAGCGAAATCGCACCCCGTGGGCTGCGATTGCTATCCCTATGCCGCGAGCTCATCGACCCTGGACCTCAAGCAGGTGACCGATGCCCACCGCATCACCATCACCTGGTCGACGCCGCACCCGGAGATGGGCGGCCGCGACCTGATGGACATCGCCGCCGAATGGAACCTGTCGTTGCTCGATGCCGCCCGCCAACTGCAACCGGCCGGTGCGGTGTACTACGGCATGGATGAGGCGGATGTGCGCCGGATCCTCGCGCATCCGCTGTCGATGGTCGGCTCCGACGGCTTGCCGGAAGACCCGTTCCCACACCCACGCCTGTGGGGCGCATTCCCTCGGGTACTCGGACATTTCAGCCGTGACGTAGGACTGTTCCCGCTGCACACCGCCGTGCACAAAATGACCGGGCTGTCGGCGGCGCGTTTCGGTTTGAAGGAACGCGGTGAAATCCGCGAAGGCCATTGGGCCGACCTGGTGTTGTTCGATCCGGCGACCATCCGGGATGTTGCCGACTTCAACGATCCGCAGCGGGCGGCACAAGGTATCGAGGGCGTATGGGTCAATGGCGTGTTGAGTTACCGCGATGGCCAGGCCAACGGGCGCAGGGAAGGGCGGTTTTTGGCGCGGCAAGGGGATTTGCGTGACGGGTTTTCAGTGAGTTTCGCGGATTGCGTCACAATGATGGCACTTTGAGATTAAAGATTGGCATTTCCGCGCCGAAGGACTGACATCAAACCCGACTACCATTGCGGGTCGGTACGTCTGTGTAGGCGCGAGCTTGCTCGCGATGGACAAAAGAGCGCCGCGTTTATCCAGTAGAGACGCGTCATCGTTAACGACCATCGCGAGCAAGCTCGCTCCTACAGGTCTTTCATTGTCTGGGAGCAATCCGATGAGCTTCGGCAAAACCACTCCGGTCCTGCGTATTTTCGACGAAGCCAAGGCAGTGGAGTTCTACGTCGACTTCCTCGGTTTCAAGATCGACTGGCAACATCGACTTGAAGCGGATTTCCCGCTGTACCTGCAAATCTCCCGTGGCGATTGTGTGCTGCATTTGTCCGAACACCATGGCGACAGCACGCCGGGTTCTGCGCTGCGGATCGAGACGGATGAGCTGGAGCAGTTTCAACAGCAACTGTTGGCCAGGGAATACAGGTTTTCCCATCCACAGATTCAGGCCATGCCCTGGGGCAGCCAGGACATGACCATCGCCGACCCGTTCGGCAATCGGCTGGTGTTCACCAACGCGATCAGTCTCTGAGCCTACAACCCCTGAGCCTTCAGCCTTCGTTCGGCACCCGGTGGGTTTGGCGGAACTCGCCGGGCGGCATCCCGCGCCGGCTTTTGAAGGTGCGGTGAAACGAGCGGGGTTCGGTGAAGCCCAGGTACTGGGCGATGTCCTGAATCGGCAGGGTGCTGTTGAGCAGGTAATGCTCGGCCAGTTCCTGGCGCAGGTCATCGAGGATCTGCTGGTACGACGTACCGGCCTGATGCAGCTGGCGTTGCAGCGTGCGCACGGACACGGCGAGATGCTCGGCCACCTGCTCCTTGCGTGGCAGGCCCTCCTTGAGCAGCTGGCGCAGGATGCTTTTGACCCGCTGTTCCAGCGAGGCGTCCTCCAGTGTGGCCATCAACCCTTGGGCATGTTCCTCCAGCGTGCGCAGCAATTGCGCATCGGCCTGGCGCAAGGGCAACTGCAAATATGGCAACGGCACAATCAGCGCCGAATAAGGCTGGTCGAACAGTACCGGACAGTCGAAGAACTGCTCGTACTCTGCCAGCGTCGTGTCGGCCGGGCAGGCATGTTCCAGCCAGACGGCGGCCGGCGACATTTGCGTGTCGGCGATCCAGCGCGCGTATTGCAGCCAGGAGCCGAGCACGTTTTCCACCAGGTGCCGGCGAATTCGCGGGCGTTGATGGCGGCAGGTCCAGATCAGGTGCACGTCGCTGCCTTGCACCTCGGCGCGGCTGACGCCCATGTCTCCCACCAGTTTCTCGAACGGCATGATGCGGCTCATCGCATCGCCCAGTGTCGCGCAGTTCATGGTGATGTAACCCAGCACGCTCCAGGAGTTGGGCAACACAAAACGCGCGGCGTTGAGACCGAACAACGGATCGCCCGAATGTTCGCAGAAATAATCGAGCAGCCGTTCATGGGCTTCACCGGGCAACCGCAGGCTGTTGTCGCTCAACTGCTGTGCCTGCAACCCGGCAGCCGCCAACGCAGGCTCGATGGCCATGCCCAGTTGTTCGGCATGACGCAGGTACTTGAGCAGCGGCGGAACGGAGGTGAAGCCCAGGGATTGCATGATCGTATTCCTTTGATCAAGGCCCGCGTGCGCGGATGAATGCCCTGAAAGGTAATTTGAAACCACGGCTAAAGTAAATGGCTGACGCCTGCGCGACGTTTGACTCAATTGGCTACTCGAACTGGCCCGATGCGACCGTGACACTTTTCGGCGGCTGACTAGTATGGGGGCCTGAAATATCACTGATAAGAACCGCAAAAGGACACACGCATGCGACGCTGGAACGGCTGGGGAGATGCAACCACGGTGGTCGAACTGCCGGCCCAGGGCGCGAGCTTTCTCGCCCGGCGGGTAGGTGACGGTCGAGCGCTGCCCGACGCGACGCTTGAGACGGCATTGGCCCGCGTGCCCCCGTCGCGGTTGCAGCAGCACTTCCTGTACAGCGTGGATGCCCATGATCGTTTGCTGCATGCTCGCGGCCAGAGCCTGCCGGACTGGCTGGCGTTGCGTGAGGGCGAGCTGGGCAATTATCCCGACGCCGTGGCCTATCCCACGAGCGCTGAACAGATTCGCCGTTTACTGCTGCTCGCCCATGAACAGGACCTGTGCCTGATTCCCTATGGCGGCGGCACCTCGGTGGCCGGTCACATCAACCCGCCGAGTTCCGTGCGGCCGGTGGTGACGGTTTCCCTGGCCCGCATGAGTCGCCTGCTGGACCTCGACGAACAGAGCCTGCTGGCCACCTTCGGCCCCGGCACCAGTGGACCGCAGGTGGAAAGTCAGTTGCGCGCCCGTGGTTACACCCTGGGGCACTTCCCTCAGTCGTGGGAGCTGTCGACCCTGGGCGGTTGGGTCGCCAGCCGCTCCAGTGGCCAGCAGTCATTGCGTTATGGGCGGATCGAGCAACTGTTCGCCGGCGGAACCCTGGAAACCTTTGCCGGACCTTTGGAAATACCCTCCTTTCCGGCGTCGGCGGCCGGCCCCGATCTGCGCGAAGTGGTGTTGGGCTGTGAGGGCCGTTTCGGGATCATTTCCGAGGTCAAGGTACGGGTCAGCGCACTGCCCGCCGATGAACGTTTCTACGGTGTGTTCCTGCCCGATTGGCCCAAAGCGCTGCAAGCCATCCGCCAGCTGGCCCAGGCGCGCGTGCCGCTGTCGATGCTGCGCCTGTCCAACGCGGTGGAAACCGAAACCCAGCTGGCGCTGGCCGGTCACCCGCAGCAGATCGCCTGGCTGGAAAAGTACCTGGCCCTGCGCGGCGCCGGTGAGGGCAAATGCCTGCTGACGTTCGGCGTGACCGGCAACCGTCGGCAAAATGCGCTGTCCCTGCGTCAGGCCCGGCAGCACCTCAAGGCGTTCGGCGGGGTGTTTACCGGCACCTTGCTCGGCAAGAAGTGGGCGCAGAACCGCTTCCGCTTTCCCTACCTGCGCGAGAACCTGTGGAACGCCGGTTACGTGGTCGACACCCTGGAAACGGCCACCGACTGGAGCAACGTCGATAACCTGCTCACGCTGATCGAAAGCAGCCTGCGTGACGCCTTGGCGGCGGAAGGCGAACGGGTCCACGTGTTCACCCACCTGTCCCACGTCTACGGCGAAGGGTCGAGCATCTACACCACCTACGTGTTTCGCCCGGCGGCGGATTACCCTGCCACCCTGGCGCGCTGGCAGGCACTCAAGCAGGCGGCCAGCCAGACCATCGTCGACAACCATGGCACCATCAGTCACCAGCATGGCGTGGGCAAGGACCATGCGCCGTACCTGCTGCGTGAGAAGGGCGCGCTGGCGATGGACACCCTGCAGGCACTGAGTCGGCACTTCGATCCGGCCGGGCGACTGAACCCTGGCACGCTGTTGCAGGAGTGACGGCCATGAGCCTGGACTGGAACGCGGCGTGGCGTCAGCAGGTGCTGCCGACGCTGGCGGCTGAAACCTGGGACCTGATCGTCATCGGCGGCGGCATCAGCGGCGCCGGCATCCTGCGCGAAGCCGCGCGCCGAGGGTGGCGTTGCCTGCTGCTGGAGCAGCGCGATTTCGCCTGGGGCACCTCCAGCCGCTCTTCGAAAATGGTCCATGGCGGCTTGCGTTACATCGCCAAGGGCCAGTGGCGCCTGACCCGCGATTCGGTGCGCGAACGCCAGCGCCTGCTCGACGAAGCGCCGGGGCTGGTCGAACCGATGAGTTTCATGATGCCGCATTACCGTGGCGGTTTTCCCGGACCGCGGGTGTTGGGTGGATTGCTGTCCATCTATGACGCGTTGGCCGGGAGGCGCAGCCATCGCTTTCATGACGCGCAACAACTGCGTTATCTGGCCCCCGGGGTGAAGGAAGGTGACCTGCTGGGCGGCACCTGTTTTGTCGATGCGCTGACCGATGATGCCCGCCTGGTGATGCGCGTCTTGGGCGAGGCCCGGGCCGACGGCGCCGTGGTGCTCAACGGCGTGCGCGTGCAGCAATTGCTGCGTGAGGAGGGGCGCGTTTGCGGGGTTCAGGTCGAAGACTGCGAGGGGGGCGGATCACTGACAGTACGTTGTGGGGTGTTGGCTGTGGCCACCGGCGCGTGGGCCGAGCGTTTGCGCCTGCCCGATGCGCCTCGTCAGTTGCGCCCGTTGCGTGGCAGTCATCTGTTGTTGCCGGGCTGGCGCCTGCCCGTGGCGCAAGCCTTCACCTTCCTGCATGAGCGTGACCGTCGACCGGTGTTCGTTTTCCCTTGGGAGGGTGCCACGGTGGTCGGCACCACGGACCTCGATCATCGCGAGGATCTGGATCAAAGCGCGAGTATCAGCGCTGAGGAACTCGACTATCTGCTGGCAGCTTGCACTCAACAATTTCCCGGCGCTGAAGTGGACGCAGCCGATGTGCTGTCGACCTGGTCGGGCGTGCGCCCGGTGGTGGGCAGCGTGGCAGGTGAACTCAAGCCGTCGAATGAAACCCGTGAGCATGTGCTGTGGCAGGAGCCGGGTTGCGTGACCCTGGCCGGCGGCAAGCTGACCACCTTTCGCCCGCAAGCGATCGAAGTGCTCAGGGCCTGCGCGAGCATGCTCGAGCGGCCCTTCAATGATGACGCCGCGCCGGTGTTCGCCGTCGTGCCGCCGCTGGCGATACCGGGGCTCAGCGCCAGCCAGTGGCGGCGCCTGGCCGGGCGCCATGGTCGTGACCTGCCGAGGCTGGCGCAACTGATCGCCCGATTGGGCCATGAAACGGTAGGCGGCACGGACACCTTGTGGGCGGAACTGGCCGTTGCCTGCGAGGCGGAAATGGTTCTGCATCTCGATGACCTGCTGCTGCGCCGCACCCGCCTGGGCCTGCTGCTGCCGCGTGGCGGCGAGGATTGTTTCGCGGCCATTCGCCCACTCTGCCAGCCACGACTGGGCTGGGACGATGAGCGTTGGCAGCAGGAGATACAGCGTTATCGGGCGTTGTGGCAACGCCATCACGGATTGCCGGATGCCACGCATTGATGCCCATTGAAGAGAGCTCCATGGATAACCACCCGAACAAGCGTTACCTGTTGGCCATCGACAATGGCACCCAGAGCGTGCGCGCACTGCTCTTCGACCTGCAGGGCAATCTGCTGGGCAAAGGCAAGGTCGAGTTGCAGGCCTATTACTCGACGCAACCGGGGTGGGCCGAGCAAGACCCGGAGTATTACTGGGAAAAACTGGGTGAAGCCTGCCAGCAGGTGTGGCAGCAAACCGGGATCGATCGCTCGCAGATTGCCGGTGTGTCCCTGACCACCCAACGCGGCACGGTGATCAACGTCGATGCCCAGGGCAGGCCTTTGCGCCCGGCCATTCTGTGGCTCGATCAGCGTCAGAGCGAAGTCGAAGGCGGTATCAAGGGACCGTGGGGCTGGTTGTTCAAACTGGTCGGCGCGCAAGCCACGGTGGACTACTTCCGCGCCCAGGCCGAGGCCAACTGGATCGCCCGCCACCAGCCTGAGGTGTGGGCAGCGACGGACAAGTTCCTGCTGCTCTCGGGGTTTCTCACCCATCGTCTTTGTGGACGCTTTGTCGATTCCGTGGGCTGTTGCGTCGGTTACTTGCCCTTCGACTTCAAACGCCTGAAATGGGCCGCACCCACCGACTGGAAATGGCAGGCGCTGGCGGTGCGTCCCGAGCAACTGCCGAGCCTGCACAAGCCCGGTGAAACCCTCGGCTACATCAGCGCCGAGGCCAGCCGCCACACCGGCATTCCCGAGGGGCTGCCGCTGATTGCGGCAGGTGCCGACAAGGCCTGCGAAGTCGTGGGTTCCGGCGTCGTCGACGCCGGCACCGTGTGCCTGTCCTACGGCACCACGGCGACGATCACCAGCACCCGCTCGCGCTACCTGGAAATCGTCCCGTTGATTCCGCCTTACCCCTCGGCGGTGCCGGATCAGTTCAACTGCGAGGTGATGATCTATCGCGGCTACTGGATGGTCAGCTGGTTCAAGAATGAGTTCGGCCTGCGGGAAATGCAGCAGGCCAAAGCCCAGGGCGTGGAGCCCGAGCAACTCTTCGATGCGCTGGTCGAGGCCGTGCCGCCGGGCTCCATGGGGTTGATGCTGCAACCCTACTGGTCGCCCGGCATCCGCGAGCCGGGTGTGGAAGCCAAGGGCGCGATGATCGGCTTTGGCGACGTGCATACCCGCGCGCACATTTACCGGGCGATCCTCGAAGGCCTGGCATATGCCTTGCGCCAGGGCATGGAGAAGATCGAGAAGCGTTCGAGGGTCTCCGTCACGCGCTTGCGCGTCGCCGGTGGAGGCTCCCAGAGTGATGCCGCGATGCAACTCACGGCGAACATTTTCGGCCTGCCGGCCGAGCGTCCGCATGTCTACGAGGCGTCCGGCCTGGGCGCGGCCATTTGCTGCGCGGTGGGGCTGGGACTGCACGCGGATTTCCCCACGGCGATGGCCGCCATGACGCGGGTCGGAGCGGTCTTCCTGCCGCAACCCGAGGCGCAGCAGGTCTATGAGCGACTGTACAAAGAGGTCTACCTGCGCATGTATCGACAGCTCAAGCCGTTGTACCAGAGCATCCGCAAAATCACCGGTTACCCCGCTTAGGAAAACACCCGGGAACCCTGTGGGAGCGAGCTTGCTCGCGATGACGGCAGTACATTCGATATCAATGGTGACTGACCCACCGCCATCGCGAGCAAGCTCGCTCCCACATTGTCCGTGGTGTTTTTTGCGTCGTGCATGTGGCGCTATCGGAGAACTTTTCTGGTGAGATTGGACAGTGTCAGGGGCAGGGTCGGTTGTTAGGCTCAACCCTCACTGCACATCCAATAAGAACCAGGCAATGAAGCTGACATTCCTCCTGTTGCTGCTTTGTGGAACGGCGCCGACGGCGTGGGGCTGGTCCAACCATACGGTGGGCAGCTACCTGGCGTTGCAGGACCTGCCGGCCTTGCGCGACGCACCGCAGGTCGAGGTCGAGCCGCTGGAACAGTTTCTCTCGCAACAATACGAGGCCGTGAGCGCGTTGCTCGACGAGCAGGAGCGCTTCGCCCGCGGGCACTTCGCCCAGTACCCGCCGCGCCCCGACAACCTGCGATTGCCAGCCGTGCCTGGGGACAATCTGCGCCACGACTTCCTCACCGCACTGCGCATCAATCCCGGGATTCATCTGGCGATGGTCATCCAGCCGATGCCGGGCAAGGATCAACCCGAGCGTGAACACCTCAAGGCCGAGCAGGTCATGGTCGAGCAGACCCTGTCACCGTGGAATCGCCAGCGCTTCATCGTCGTAGCTGACCACGAACAAGTCGCGCCCCTGGCCGTATTGGCCAGCGCCGCCGATGAGCCTGACTACGGCCACGACATCAACCTGTTCAGCGATAACCCCGGCGACGTCGGCGCGCTGTACGGCTTCGGCCCGCAGCCGTTCGGTGATGCGCGGTTTCAGTACAGCTCCCAGGCACCGTTCCACATGGGGTTCTTCCATGAAAGCCCGGTGGTGTACGCCGCTGCCGGATTTCTCGAACGCAGTTGGCCCGACTGGCGCGCCTATCAATACATGGGATTGGCGCGACTGGCCTTTGCCACCGGCCATCCATATTGGGGTTATCGCTTTCTCGGTTGGGGCCTGCACCACATTCAGGACCTGACCCAGCCTTATCACGCCAAGCCATTGCCCGGTGTCGACCTCGCCAGCCTTCTTCTGCTGGAAGGCAAGGCACTGGCCGGTTTCGCGGCCGACAAGCAGGCGTCCATCGAACGCGTTGCGACCCGGCACATGGAAGTGGAGAAGTATCAGTCGAGCTGGTTGCGTCGTTTGCTGCGCACGGGCCAGCCCCATCCGATGCTCGACGCCTATGCCGATTCTGCCCAGGACGCCCGTTACCCGCCGTACTCGGTGGACTACCTGCGCGAAGTGGTGAGCGCCGAGTCCGTCGACGCGTCCGCAGCGTTCGATGAAGCCATCGGCCAATGGCTGGACACAGCACCGAGCACCGGCGATTTCAGCCGCGGTAATCAGCTGCAGCGCGAAGATTTCGACCATCCGGCACTTAACCGACAGCTGTTCAAACTGCTGGGACATTTCGGCGCGCACAGCCGGATTTATGCCGGTGCGGGATTGGCGCCCCAAGCCTCGCAGTAACGCACACAACAACAATAAATCCAGGGAAAGAGGAAAAGATCATGAGCACTCGATTTCGCCTGTCTGGCGCGGCGCTTCCCGGCGTGGGCCTGGCAGGGCTGCTGCAACTGTGCGCGGTCGACGGCGTGCAGGCCGAGGAGTTCAGCGTGCTGGACAACCAGGTCACCGGTTCATTCGACAGTACCTTGTCCTATGGCCGCTTGTGGCGGGTCCAGGGCCGGGACAAGAACAACGACGACGTCAACACCAACGACGGCAATCGCAACTTCGACACCGGGCTGGTTTCCGAGGTGTACAAGATCACCTCGGAGCTCGAAGCCAACTATCAGAACTACGGGATGTTCGTGCGCGGTACCGCGTTCTACGACACCCAACTGATGGACAAGCGCAACGATTACTATGACAACAACAACCCGTCGCAACCCAGTCAGAGTTACCCACAGGACGACCATTTCACCAGCCAGACCCGCGATATCGCCGGCAGCCGGGTGGAGTTGCTCGACGCCTACCTCTATGGCAATTGGGACGTCGCGCAGATGCCAGTCACCGCACGTATCGGGCGCCAGGTGTTCAACTGGGGCGAGGGGATTTTCTACCGTGGCGGGATCAACACCACCAACCCGGTGGATGCGGCCAAGTACCGTTTGCCCGGGGCCGAAGTCAAGGAAGTGCTGGTCCCGGTGGAGGCGCTCAGCTTCAACATCGGCCTGACCGACAGCCTGACCATGGAAAGCTTTTACCAGACCAACTGGAAGGAAACCCGCATCGACCCGGTCGGCACGTTCTACTCGCAGACGGACCTGTTCGCCGACGGCGGCAACACCGCCTACAACAACTTCAGCGGTACCGCGCTGGACACTCCGGTGCCAGGCTTCGGCAACGTGATCGATCTGTACAGCGCACTGGGCAACAACCCGCTGCTCAACCAGGCCCTGAGCACCACCGGCCTGTACGCCAACGGGGTCACCCCGACCTTTGGCAACACCGTCAAGGTGGCCACGATCGGCAAGGATTTCAACGCGCGCAACGACGGCCAGTTCGGTTTCGCTTTTCGCTACATCGCAGAAGCGCTCAACAGCACCGAGTTCGGGTTGTACATGGTCAACTACCACGCCAAGGAACCGACCATTTCCGCCGATCTGGGCGGGTATCAGGGCATCGACATGAATGCCCTGACCAACCTGTTGACCGGTGTTGCCGGCAGCCAGGCGGGGCAGTTGGCCAACGGCCTGGCGACCGTGGATGTGCTGGGCAATATTCAGGCGCACCGGCGCTACGCCGAAGACATCCGCATGTACGGCTTCAGTTTCAACACCACCCTGGGCCAGGCGTCGGTGTTCGGTGAAGTGGCGTATCGGCCGAACCTGCCCATCGGGGTCGCCGCCACCAACGACCTGATCGGCGACCTGGCCAACGGTGCCGCCGCAGCGGCCGGCGGCCAGACCATCAACATCGGCGGGCAGCAGGTCACGCTCGACAGCCAGATCAATAACGCCGAACGCGTGGAAGCGTTCAACACGTCCCTGGGCACCATATACAACTTTGGTCCGAGCCTGTCATTCGACTCGATGTTCGGCGTATTCGAGCTGGCGTCCGAGCACCTGCGCGGCAGCAGCCTGCAATACACCGCTTATGACGGCAGCAACCGTTACTACGCGGGCACCGGCAACTTTTCCTATGTGTCCGGCGGCGAGCGCGACGACCAGGTCAACCGCAACTCCTACAGCTACACCGCGATGCTCAACGGCACCTGGAACGACGTGTATGCCGGGGTCAACGTCTCGCCTTATGTCGTCTACAAGGATGACTTCGAGGGCAACAGCTATCAGGCGGGCAACGTCATCGAGGGCCGCAAGGCCTACACCCTGGGGATCAAGGCCAACTACCAGAACAGGCTGGAGGCCGAGCTGCAATACACCGAGTTCTATGGCGGCGGGCAGGACAACGGCCTGCGTGACCGCGACAACATCGGCTTCAACCTCAAGTATTTCTTGTGAAAGCTCATCTCATCCCCCTGTGGGAGCGGGCTTGCCCGCGATGACGGCAGCACATTCGACATCAATGTTGGCTGACCCACCGCTATCGCTGGCAAGCCAGCTCCCACAGGTTTTTGTATTCGGAGAACGATCATGTTTCACACTTCACGACTGACCAAGACCACGCTGGCGCTGTTCCTGAGCCTGGCCGCCGGCAGCGCGCTGGCCGCGGTCACGCCCCAACTGGCTGAGCAACTGAAAACCACCCTGACCCCAATGGGCGCCGAGCGTGCCGGCAACGCCGCCGGGACAATTCCGGCCTGGACCGGCGGCATCACCCAGGCGCCGGCGGGCTACAAGCCTGGCCAGCATCACCCGGACCCGTATGCGGCGGACAAGCCGCTATTCACCATCACCAAGGCCAACCTTGAACAGTACAAGGCCCACCTCAGCCCGGGTCAGATCGCCCTGTTCAACAGCTACCCCGACACCTTCCAGATGCCGATCTATCCCTCTCGCCGCTCTGGCTCGGCGCCGCAGTGGCTGTATGACAACACCTTGAAGAATGCGACCGCGACCAAGCTGCTCGACGGCGGCACCGGTTTTGCCGATGCCTATGGCGGTGTGCCGTTCCCGCTGCCCAAGGACGGGGTCGAGGTGCTGTGGAACCACATCACCCGCTATCGCGGCATCTATGTGGTCCGTCGCGCCTCCGAAGCGCCGGTGCAACGCAACGGCAGCTTCGCACTTGTGACCTCGCAGCAGGAGGGGCTCTTCAACTATTACCGCCCGGGCGGGCAATTCGCCGACCTGAAAAACATCCTGTTTTACTACCTGGCGTTCGTGAAGAGCCCGGCCCGCCTGGCGGGTGGTGCGGCCTTGGTTCACGAGACCCTGGACCAGCTGAAGGACCCGCGTCAGGCGTGGGTCTACGATGCGGGCCAACGCCGTGTGCGCCGGGCACCGAACCTCGCGTATGACACCCCGATCGCCTCATCCGACGGCCTGCGCACGGCGGACGATACCGACCTGTTCAACGGCTCGCCGGACCGCTACGACTGGAAGCTCAAGGGCAAGCAAGAGGTCTACATTCCCTATAACAACTACAAAGTCGGCAGCCCTGAGGTGAAGTACGCGCAGTTGCTCACACCGGGTCACCTCAACCCGCAATACACCCGTTATGAGCTGCATCGGGTCTGGGTGGTCGAAGGCACGCTCAAGCCGGGCGCGCGGCATATCTATTCCAAGCGCGTACTGTTTCTGGACGAGGACAGTTGGGGTGCCGCATTGGTCGATCAGTATGACGGGCGAGGGGAGTTGTGGCGGGTGTCGATGGCCTACCTGAAAAACTTCTACGACCTGCCCACCACCTGGAGCGCGCTGGACGTATTCCATGACCTGCAGGCGCGTCGTTACTACGTGCAGAACCTGGATAACGAAGAGCAGGGCACTGTGGACTTCACCCAACCGGTGCCGGAAGACGCGTACTTCATGCCGTCGGCATTGCGCCAGCGCGGGACGCGGTGATATTGGCCATTCGGAAGATTGCCGGGTTTTGGTTTGCCAGAATGTGCTAGCCTGCAATCAATGATTTCATTGATTGCAGGAGGCATCATGGCCAGCATCACAATTAGAAACCTTGATGAGAAGCTCAAGGAGCAACTGCGCATCACAGCGGCTCATAACGGACATTCCATGGAAGAAGAGGCTCGCCTGATTCTGGGCAGGGCCTTGGCGACGGTTGATCGCGCCGGTGGACTTGGAAGCAGGATCCGCAATCGTTTCAGCACTCTGGGCGGAGTCGAGCTTGATCTGCCTGAGCGTTCAGAGAAAGCAACGGCGGTGGATTTTTCTGAATGATAGTGCTCGATACCAACGTTCTTTCAGAGTTTATGCGAGTCGAGCCTGAAACCCGGGTGCTTGCCTGGGTTGATGCGCAGCCGGCGATGGATCTGGCAGTGAGTGCGGTAACGGTGGCGGAAGTACTCCACGGCATCGCGCGCCTGCCTTCGGGCAAGCGCAAACAAAAACTTGAAGCCCATGCCATGGCAATGTTCGAAGAGGACTTTGCCGGGCGCATTTTGCCGTTCGATGCTCATGCCGCGGTTGAATACGCAACGCTGATGGCAGGTGCTGAGGCAAATGGGCGTGCGGTTTCAATGGCTGATGCGCAAATTGCCGCCATTTGCCGAAGCCATGGGGCGGCAATAGCCACCCGCAATGTTCGAGATTTCGGATTTTCCGGGATTGAAGTCATCAATCCTTGGGAGGCCTGAACATCTTCGCTGACAGGTAGATTGCCATCGCGGGCAAGCCACGCTCCCACAGGGTTTTGAGTCGTTCACAGATTCTGTGTTCGACACCTTACCTGTGGGAGCGGGCTTGCCCGCGAATGGGTCTTTCAATCACCGCAGGTATACGGTCAAACGCGGAAGTGGCTCACCATCTGCTGCAATTGACCACCCAACCGTGCCAGTTCAACGCTGGACTTGGCGGTCTCATCGCTCGCCGCAGCCGTCTGTTCCGACACATCGCGCACGTTGATGATGCTGCGGCTGATCTCCTCGGCCACGGCGCTTTGCTGTTCGGCAGCCGCGGCGATCTGCTGGTTCATCGACTGGATGTTGGACACCGTGCGGGTGATGCTCTCCAGTGACTCGCCGGCCTTGCGGGTGAGGGCCACGCTGCTGTCGGTGAGGACGCGGCTGTTGTTCATCACGGCGGACACTTGTTGCGTGCCGTTCTGCAGGCCGGCCACCAGGCCTTCGATTTCCTCGGTGGATTTCTGCGTGCGCTGGGCCAGGCCGCGGACCTCGTCGGCCACCACGGCAAAACCACGACCGGCTTCACCGGCGCGGGCCGCTTCGATGGCGGCGTTGAGCGCCAGCAGGTTGGTCTGTTCGGCCACGGCCTTGATCACGTCCATGACGCTGCCGATCTTGTCGCTTTCCTGTTGCAGCACGCTCATGGCTTCGGTGGAACGCACCACTTCGCTGGCCAGGCGCTCGATCTGGGCGATGGCTTCGTTGACCACTTTGTCGCCTTCACGGGCTTCGCCGTCCGCCGCCGCAGCGGCTTGCGAAGCTTCTTCGGCGTTGCGCGCGACTTCCTGCACGGTGGCGGTCATCTCGTGCATGGCGGTCGCGACCTGATCGGTCTCGACTTTCTGGCTGTTGACCCCGGCGCTGGTCTGTTCGGTCACGGCCGACAGTTCCTCGGCGGCGCTGGCGATCTGGGTCACGCCGTCGCGGATGCCGCTGATCAAGTCGCGCAGGGTCACGCCCATGCGTGCGATGCCTTGTTGCAACACGCCGAGTTCGTCACGACGGGTGACCAGCACGTTCTGGGACAGATCGCCGCTGGCGATGCGGTCGACCACCGCCAGGGTTTCGCGCAATGGACGGGTGATCTGGCGCGTGATGACTACGGCGGCAATGATGCCCACCAACAATGCCAGCAGCGTGCTGATCAGCTGCAGCGTGCGCGCCCGGGCGCTTTCGGCGTCACGGCGGTCGAGCTGGATCTGATACAGCTGATCGCTCTGGGACACGATGGCGGCGCCCTGGTCGGTCATTTCCTTGCGCGCCTGCACCGCGTCGTTGCTGGCGGCCTTGTAGGCCTGCAAGGCACTGCGGTAGTTGCCCAGCGCGGTTTCCAGCTGACGCAGGGCGTCTTGCTGGGCGTCTGCGAAATGCGCGTTCAGCGGTTTCAGGCTGGCGATGGCGGCGTCCAGTTGGCTGACCGCTTTTTGCTCGGTTTCGGTATTGGTGGTGGCGGTGTAACCACGTACTTCGTAACGCGCCAGCAGGAAGGCTTCCTTGGCCGTTGTAATGGCCTGGAACTGTTCGAAACGCTGGTCGCTCAGGGGCATTTGCTGCACGCGGGTGTTGATGTCATTGATCAGCGCGTTGGCGGTTTCGGCATTGGCGCTCATGGCGTCGCGGGCGCTGTTGCCGGCGCGATAAGCGTTGCGCATCTTGCCCAGGGATGTCCTGTAGGCCTCAATCACGGTGCCCTGTTCCCGGAGCAGCTTGAGGTTTTCCGGGCTCTTGAACTTCGCCAGCAGGGCCTGTTGTTGGGCCGAGAAGGCGTCGAGGGTGGTCTGCACGCCCTGCGCGGCGGTTTCGTCGCCGTTGGTCAGCATGTATTGCAGGCGGACCACACGCAGCTTGGTCAGGCCGGCGTTGAGCTGGGTGATGTCGCTCATCCAGTTACTGCGGTCGATCAACCCGCCCAGGCTGGTCCAGCCGGTCAGGGCGAGGACGCAGGTCAGTGCCAGCACGAGGCCAAACCCAAGGCCCAGTTTCAGGTTCACGCTGATGTTGCCGAACCAGCTATTCATCAAATTCCTCCAGGAACGTAGTGCTACTTTTTCGTCGGTTGGCTGGAAGATTGTTTTTTTTGGGGGCCGCCAAGCTGTGTAAGCAGGATGTATCGGCAGCAATGGCGGGAGCTGAAAGGATTTTTCCGAATGGATTCTGTAACAATTTTTTTACAGCGCTTTTAAGCTTTTTTTCACATGGGTTTCACCTGCCACCGACGCACGCTTCTTTAACCTCCCGGGATCTAATGAGGTGGTGCGTGCCGGCGAGGCGGCTTGATGTGGAATTGAGACTGAGTCTTTTCGGGATAAAACGCTCGATCGACCTGAAGCGCTTCGCCCGCTATCGCAACGCTGCGGTGGTATTGGCCTCGGTGCTGCTGGTGATCCCGTTGACCGTTTTTTTGCTGCGTCCCGCCACTGCACAGGACCTGGCCCACGGCAATGTGGCCGGTGCACAGGCTTTGATGACGGGATGGGCCAAGGGCGACGTGATCGTGCTGGTGCGCCACGTCGAACGCTGCGATCACTCTTCGGCTGCCTGCCTGATCGGCAACGATGGCATTACCGAGCGTTCGCGCAGTGTTGCCACAAATGTCGGGGCGCATTTCCGCAACCTGGGCCTGGACAAAGCCGATATCTACCACAGCCCGATCCTGCGTACGGCGCAGACCGCCGGCTTCATGTTCAACAAGGCCGGTACGGGCGAAGACTGGTTGATCAGTTGCAAGGGCACCATGCTGCGCGACGCGTTGGCGCACAAGGTGGCCGGACGTAACCTGATTCTGGTGACCCACAGCGAATGCATGGCACAACTGGAAAAAGAGCTCGATTTGACGACGTCGACCCTGGGTTACGGAGCGTCTCTGTTTATCTCCGCTGAAACGCCGAACAGTCCGCGCATGCTTGGTTTTATCGAAGCATCGGATTGGCCCACGGTGACACCTCGTTGAACTTCACCCTCCCTTTGAATCAGGATTGAGCATGCAGACCGCCTCCCGCTACCGCTTTTATTGGGCGAACTTTGGTATTCCGCTGGCCTGCGCGGTCGTGGTGTTCCTGATGTTCGACATGACCAGCATCGACATCGCCTTCAACAATTACTTTTTTGATCCGGTGACGCAGACATACCCGTTGGACCAGGTCCACCTGTTCGAGAAAATCACCCACAAATGGGCGCGGATCATCCCGAACTGGACCGGCGAAATTGCGATTATCGGTGCCTTGCTGTCGTTTCTCTGGCCGCGCCTGAAGGCTGAAAAGCATTCGAAAATCATCGCCTTCCTGGAAAAAATCAAAGTCGCACCGGTGCTGCGCTTTGCCACCCGCCACCGTCGCGACTTTCTCTACGTCGTGTTCGCGTTCTCCATCAGCACCGGGGTCATTCACTACCTCAAGGGCCACACCAGCGTGTATTGCCCGATCGAGACCACCCTGTACGGCGGCAAAATGGAGCACGTCGAGTGGTACGAGAATTTCGACCTGCTGAAAGTTGCCGGTCCGGGGCGCTGTTGGCCGGGCGGACATGCCTCGGGCGGTTTCACCATGCTGGCGTTGTACTTCGTGGCTCGCCGTTATCGCTGGCGCTATTCGAAAGCGATCATGTATGGCTCGCTGACCCTCGGTTTCATCTACGGCACAACGCGGGTGCTGCAAGGTTGGCACTACATGTCCCACACCTTCTGGGCCGGGATCTTCGTGTGGCTGGCGTGTTTGCTGACGGCGCTGGCGTTTTACGGGCGAGCGAGGCTGGAACAGCCGGTGCTCTCCAAAGCGCAACAACCGGTGCCGGTGGCTCAGACTCAGCCAGTGAATTGAGTGGGCGTAACCCGGGGGAATTGTAGGAGCCAGCCTGCTGGCGATGGACTCAAGTGCGTCGCGTTTATCCGGTTCACACGCGTTATCGTTAACGCCCATCGCTGGCAGGCCAGCTCCCACAAGGGACTGCGCCCACGCTGAAAACTGTAGGAGCCAGCCTGCTGGCGATGGACTCAAGAGCGCCGTGTTCATCCAGCTCACACGCGTAATCGTTAACGACCATCGCTGGCAAGCCAGCTCCCACAAGGGGCCATGCCCACGCTGAAACTGTAGGAGCCAGCCTGCTGGCGATGGACTCAAGTGCGCCGCGTTTATCCGGTTCACACGCGTTATCGTTAACGACCATCGCCTGCAAGAGTCGAAAAACCAGTGAAAGCCCAAAAAAAAGCCCGCGGGAGGGCGGGCAAACCGTAGTTTCTTGAATGAGCGAGCGAAATGTACAGGCTGGCGCGAGAGGGTGGGGTGAAGAAAAATTCATCTCGATCAAAGCCCCGCACCAGAGCCTGCGACACCGCTACGGCAAATGATCGGCGGCAAAGTCGGCTTCCGACCGGGCACGTAAACGGCCCTTGCGGCAGGCTTGCTGGAAGCGCTCGAAATCGCGCTCGTTCTGCTCGGTATAGCCCTGGGCGTATTTATAAAGCGCATCGGCCAATGCCTCGCTCTTGCCGATGTAGCCGCTGATCACCGCCGCCTGCCCGGAAGACTTGGCATGGGCGCGAGCCAGGGCTCGGCCGCAAAGCCGGCCATAGGCCGCGAAGGCATCGCCATCGAACGTCTCGAGTTCGGCGGAGATTTTCATATCGCGCAATTGCCGCACATAGAAATGCCGCTCGCTGGGACCGGTGGTCCAGCCGAGGAACAGGTCGCTGGCCGATTGCATCAAGCGTTGCCCCTCAACCACCCGCTGCCCTTCATGCCGCACCCGCGACCTGGCCTTCACGAAGCCGGCGAGCACCGAGCGTCGCGCTTCCTTGAATTGCAGGAACAGCGGGAACTGCTGATCGTCGGTCAGGAGCGCCACCAGGCAACGGGTGCCGACACTGCCGACGCCCACCACCTTGAACGCCATGTCCTGCACGTGAAAACGCGACAGCAGATCACGGCGGTCCGCTTGCAGGGTGCCGCGATAGTCACGCATGAAGGTGTCGTAGAGCGGGCGCCAGTCCGAGAGGCGCAACCAGTCATCATCGGCGTCCAGCAGCGTGGTGTTCTTGTGCAGGTGGAAAATTTCCGGCAGGTCATCGCGAATGATCAGACGCCCATGGGCGTCGCGTTCGCTGATTTTTGGCAGCAGTTCGGCATGAGTGCGACGCTCGGCTTTTTCGATGGCGCGTTCCACGTGTTCCAGGGTGCTTTTGTTGGCCTGCGCCAGCAGGTCGTCATAGCGGATGGATTCGTACCAGGTTTCCAGCGAACTTTGTTCGGCGCATTCGAGCATGGTTTTCTGATAGGCACTCACCACCTCATGGCAGATGCTTTCTTCAACCGACTCGCCATGACGCAAGTCGCGGGCGGCCACCAGAAAACTCGCCACCAGGCGTTTCAAGTCCCACTCCCACGGCCCGGGATGGGCTTCATCGAAGTCGTTGACGCTGAACAGCAGGTTGCGTTCAGGCGTTGCGAAACCGCCGAAGTTCATCAAGTGGCTATCACCACAAATCGGCGAAACCAGCCCCATGTTCGAGGTGCCCGCCAGGTCATGGGCCTGCAGCAGCGCATTGCCGCGATAGAAGGTGAACGGCGACACCAGCATGCGCCCGTAGCGCAGCTCCACCAGCGATTTGATGCGTCCCTCACTCGACGCCTTGATCAGCGGTATCGGGTCGCGGTCGACCTTGCCCAAGGCTGCTTGCGAACGGCGCGAGCACTTCTTGCGTGCATCCTTGCCTTGCTTCAAACGGTCGGTGAGGGTGGTCATGGGGGCCTATTCGACGGGTGTTTTAGGGCGTTTGCCGATTGAGTGTAGAAGGGCTTTGGGGGGGCATCCGAAACCATGTTCAATGATCAGCGGTGGTATTCGCTCCCGGGCGGTCCCATTGGTTCGGGCTAATTCGCAATAATGTTCTGTATACGATACATTTAAATATAAATGTCACGGTAAATGAACATGGAATACGCCCTGCTGATATCTCGACTCGGTCGCCAAATACGTGAAACGCGTATCAGGCGCGGTCTGACACAAGCGCGACTGGCTGAACTCGCCGGATTGACGCGGCAGAAAGTCATTGCTGTCGAGAAGGGTGCCGATACTGTTGCCATGAACGCTTATGCAAGAGTCTTGAGCGCTTTGGACTGCGAGCTCACCGTTATCCCGGCGGCCATGCCGACCCTCGAAGAGCTAGGGGAGTTGTTCGAATGAAAATGACCTCCCTCAAAGTCACTACTCCTGAGGGCCATAGCGGCCGAATCCTCACCAGCGGCGATGATTATATTTTCCGCTATCAAGAAGACGCATTGCCCAATACGGCCATCAGCCTGTCGATGCCAGTGCGGGCTGACGAGTTTCGTAGACGGGATCTGCATCCTGTCTTTCAGATGAATCTTCCCGAAGGCTACATGTTGGAGCAGTTGCGTAATCGCCTGGCGAAAACCGTAAACGTCGATCCAATGTTGTTGCTTGCTCTTTCTGGCAGCAGTTCGCCTATTGGCAGGATTCAGGTGCATTCCGAAACCGTTGATGCCTTGTTGGGTGAGCAGCAGTTTCCGGGAGAAAAACTCGAAGAAATTCTTACATGGGATGGAGCGGAAGATATCTTCGCCGATCTTCTTGATCGCTATATTTTAAGGGCAGGTATATCGGGTGTTCAGCCAAAGGTCTTGGTGCCGGAGCAACAGGATTTCGAGATGCGACGAGCCACCTCGAAAACCTCGGATTTGATCATTAAAAGTGGCCGGGATGAGTTTCCAGGACTGGCCATCAATGAGTTTCTTTGCATGTCCATTGCCAGGGAGGCGGGCATTTCGGTCCCGGAGTTTTACCTGTCTGACAATGCAAAGCTGTTTGTCATGCGCCGCTTTGATCGGGACGATCAGCTTAATCCTATCGGCTTCGAAGACATGGCAGCATTGATGGGGCTCTCGGCCGATCAGAAATACAGCAAAAGTTATGCAGCCATCGTCAAAGCCATTCGGCTGTTCTGCCCGGCAATCAATCAACAAACTTCGCTTGATCAACTTTTCGATTGTGTAGCGCTGAGCTGCATCGTCGGGAACGGCGATGCTCATCTGAAAAATTTCGGCTTGCTCTATTCCGAGCCAACCCAACGTGACGCTCGCCTCGCGCCGGCATACGACATCGTTAACACGACAGCCTACATCCCTGAGGATGTGTTGGCGCTGGATCTGGTGGGTAACAAGTCTTTGTTCGCGTCCCGTCAGGGGTTGATGGAGTTTGCCCAGACATGTGAGGTTGAGCATCCCAAGTCGCGTATTCAGCGATTTCTTGCGGCGGTTGAGTTGGTGCTCAAACGCAACCCTGAGCTTCGGGAGCAGGCGCCTCATGTGGTGAAGGCAATACAACACGCTGCAGCACCTTTCACTCTGACATTTGGCTAGTTTCAACAGCAACGAAAATGGGCAACTTCAGGGAGTTCGCCCATTTGCCCTCAAGCCTCTGCTTCGTCGAGTGGCGCGATGTTGTCCAGTGCCCGGTTCACCAGCAATTGCGCCAGCACGGCCAGTTGCTGGATCGCCAGAGCGATATTGCGACGCGAGCTCTCAAGCTCGCAGGCAAGGTCGGTGCTCATGACGTTGAGCGAGGCGAGGGTTTCGCTGGCGTGGATGAGCAGGGACGGCGTGTCGATGTCGGGGCGGATCGTGAAGACGTGGCTGACGGGGTCGAGATGATTGGGGTTGCGCAGGCGGGCGCTGATGGCGGGTTCGGTGGTGTTGGAGAGGTTGGATAAGTCGGGTGTTTCGGTTGTTGAGTCTGGTGAAGTGTCTGGCGGGTTGGGGCTATGTTTTTTCAAGATTGTGCTCCGTCTTTGGTTGAAGGAGCTGCCAACATCTGCTGTCAATCAGATGTGGGTGGCAGCTGTACGCGGGTTGACAGACCGGAGAGCACAAAACCGGTGCATCCGAAGATGCCCCACGCACAGCCACCATAAAGACAGAACGCGCGGAAGCATGCCGTTTTATCAGGAGGAGTGGAAGGTTGCTCTTCAGCCTGTCAAAGCCGATCGCTGATGTGCAGCGACCCCTGAAGGCTATCGTCGAGAAGCGGCCCCCGCCAGTTCATGAAAGGCGATGCGTTTTGCGGGAAATGTCCTAGGACGCGGTGAAGTCACAGGTCGCTCGATCTCACCGTGTGCTTGAAATGATGCTCCCAAAGCCTCACCCCCAGCCCTCCCGTCCGGTCCAGCGACGACCCCACCGTCAAATCCGTAATCAAGGTTGGCTGCAAGCCCGCATCAAACAGCGCAAACCCCGCCGCCAGGCAGCAGGTTTCGGTCTGCAGGCCGCACACCAGCACGCGCTCGACGTTCAGGCTTTTCAGGTAGTCGATGGTTTGCGGCGTGGGCGCGTAGCCGTGCTTGATGAAAATGCGGTCGGCGGGGATCAGGCTTTCATCGTCCGGTGCGGGGTGCCAGCCAAGCTGTTTTTCGAAGGGGGTTATGGACTCGTCGTGACGCTCGACCGTGGCGACACTGGGCAGGGTGCCGAGGAGTGCCTGGATACCTTCGACCAGCCACTGTGGTGGGGCGAAGCCGGGTTGTACGTCGATGATCAGGAGGGCTTGGCGCATGGGTTTCTCCGAGGGAATGGCAGTGATAGGGGGGGATAGTGGATGCAAAATATTGTGGATGGTCTCGCTGGCCGCCTCCTGCACTTAGCGGCCTTGCGTGAACGTCTTTGTAACCCTCTCGTCAGATTTCACCTGCCACAAAGTGCTTTTGTGAGTTGGGAGCGTACGATGCAATACAGGTTCTCGCTGAATTCCCGCTTGAGTGAACGAAGCGACTGAGCGGAATGGAGTTGGAGAAACATCATGATTCCCAAGCACTATTTGAAAGCCCTGGCGACGCTACTCATCGCCGCTGGCGTGCAGTGGGTGATGCTACCTGTCTACGCGACCGAGCAGGGTGAACAACGGCGTGAAGCTCGCGATACCAGGCAGGAAGGGCGCTCCACTGCTCGGCAAACCAAGGAAGCCTGCAGAAAGGGCAGTGACAAGAGTAACGTGGAATGTCGTCAGGACAAGCGCAGCACCAAGCAGGATACCCGTCGCACAGCCCGGGACATCAAGTACTGATCGTTGGCGTGGGTCCTGTTTCAGACTGTTGTAGGACCTGCGATACAGCCAGAAACAACAAAGCCCACACAGGGTGGGCTTTGTTGGTGTCTCAATTGGTGGAGCCGGGGGAAGTTGAAACAAGTCGGTATCTATCTGTTTTTTCTGGTTAATAGTTTATTGGTCAACTTGCTTGGAATACCAGTTGGAACGCTGCTTGGTCTGGATTCCGATGGACGGTGCTTTTTGAGCTCCGCCGCCAAAAAGGAATTGGGATCGAATCTATCAAGCAAATGGTCACGCTGTTGATTGTTGCCCCTGCTCTCACGATGTCCCCACTCGCAGGCACATTAACTGTTGCGATATGTACGTCCACCTCTGCGATCAGCCCCCACGCTCAACCAGCAGGCACCTTTATCGGGTCAGCTTTCGGTCAGCGGCAATACAGACGGAGGGCCACTTATTCCCAAGTGCCTTCAGCTGTGTGGTGTCGGTGACGTCTCAGGAGAGATCGTCAAAACGAAGATCGGCACCGAAAATGATCTGTTGAGACCGTCTCATCTGGATAAACTCGCCCAGGTTTGCGACGTGCACAAACGTGAGGCTGCGTACGAAATCTCCAGCTACCCTCCGCTCACCCTCAGAGGGCAGATCCTTACGCTGGCAGGGGAAAGAGCAAGAGAAGCGGTATCGGCATTCTTCCACACGGCAGGCGGTTTCTCTTTGTCATCAAGCCGCAAAAGTCAACGTGTTTTTGTGAGTATGTTATTGATTGTAGGGTGCAAAGAAAGCCCACGGCAGTATATCTAATTGAAGGGAGCACATAGAATGAGCATCCTTGTGCCAACGTCGACTCGACACGCACATAACACGATTCAGGTCAGGTCCGAATGCTATGGAATGGCCGTGTAAACCGCATTGAAACAGGATAAGCAGTATGACCAGTGCCCAACAACGTTCCGCCCTGCAACGTCAGATCTGGGCCATCGCCAATGACGTGCGTGGCGCCGTCGATGGCTGGGACTTCAAGCAGTATGTGCTTGGTACCCTGTTCTACCGCTTCATCAGCGAGAACTTCGTCGACTACATCACCGGCGGCGACAGCGCGGTTGATTACGCGGCGATGGAGGATGATGACCCGCTGATCGCCGCCGCCAAAGATGACGCCATCAGGACCAAGGGCTATTTCATTGCTCCCAGCCAACTGTTCAGCAACGTAGCCGCCAAGGCCAGCAGCAACGACAGCCTGAATACCGATCTGGCGCGCATCTTTGCCGCCATTGAGAGCTCGGCCAATGGCTACGCCTCCGAGCAGGACATCAAGGGCCTGTTCGCCGATTTCGATACCACCAGCAACCGGCTGGGCAATACCGTCGCCGACAAGAATAAGCGCTTGGCGGACGTGCTTAAGGGAGTGAGCAAGCTGGAGTTCGGCAGCTTCGATGCCAGTCACATCGACCTGTTCGGCGACGCCTATGAGTTCCTCATCTCCAACTATGCGGCCAATGCCGGCAAATCCGGCGGCGAATTCTTTACCCCGCAGCATGTGTCCAAGCTGATCGCCCAGTTGGCGATGCACAAGCAGACCAGCGTCAACAAAATCTACGACCCAGCGTGTGGCTCCGGCTCGCTGCTGCTGCAGGCGAAAAAGCATTTCGACGCCCATGTCATCGAGGATGGGTTCTTCGGCCAAGAGGTGAACCATACCACCTACAACCTGGCGCGGATGAACATGTTTTTGCACAACATCAACTATGACAAGTTCAACATCCAGCTCGGCGACACGCTGCGCGCCCCGCACTTCGGGGACGACAAACCCTTCGATGCCATCGTCTCCAATCCGCCGTATTCGGTGAAGTGGATCGGCAGCGACGACCCCACGCTGATCAACGACGACCGCTTTGCCCCGGCCGGCGTGCTGGCGCCCAAGTCCAAGGCGGACTTCGCCTTCGTGCTGCATGCGCTGAGCTACCTTTCAGGCAAGGGCCGCGCGGCTATCGTCTGCTTCCCCGGTATCTTTTACCGCAGTGGCGCCGAACAGAAAATCCGCCAATACTTGGTGGACAACAATTATGTTGAGACGGTGATCTCGCTAGCGCCCAACCTGTTCTTCGGTACCACCATTGCCGTGAATATTCTGGTGCTTTCCAAGCACAAGCTGGACACCACCACCCAGTTTATCGACGCTAGCGCGCTGTTCAAGAAAGGTACCAACAATAATCTGCTGGAGGACGCGCATATCGAGCAGATCATGCAAGTGTTCGACAGCAAGGCGAATGTCGAGCATTTTGCCAAGTCGGTACCCTTAGAAAGGATAGCGGCCAACGACTACAACCTCTCGGTCAGTAGCTATGTGAAAGCGAAAGACAACCGCGAAGTGGTGGATATTGCCCTGCTCAATGTCGATCTGAAAACCACCGTCGCCCGCATCGACCAGATGCGCAAAGACATTGATGCCATCGTCGCGGAGATTGAGGGCGAGGAGCTGGAGGCATGAGCGGTTCGAACTTCGTGAGCAAGCTGCTGGATGGCGTTGCTGTAGAGTGGACGGTATTGGGTGATGAGCGCTTTTTAGAAGTAGCGAACGCTGCAAGGAGGCCAGTAAAGGCTTCGCTACGGGTATCTGGGGAAGTTCCATACTACGGCGCGAATAATATCCAAGACTATGTGGATGGATATACCCATGACGGCGAGTACGTACTGATTGCAGAGGACGGCTCAGCAAGCCTCGAAAATTACTCTGTGCAATATGCGAATGGGAAGTTCTGGGCAAATAATCACGTGCATGTTGTGTGTGGCAAGCAAGGGCTGAACAATAAGTTTCTCTACCACTATCTGCGTGTTGTAGATTTCATTCCCTACTTGCCAAACAAAGATAGGTCGAAATTGACAAAAGGGGAGATGGTCAAGATCCCTCTTCCCATTCCTTGCCCTGGCAATCCCAAAAAATCGCTGGAAATACAGGCCGAAATAGTTCGCATATTGGACGCTTCCACTGCGCTTACCGCCGAGCTTATCGCCGAGCTTATCGCCGAGCTCAGCACCCGTAAAAAACAATACAACTATTATCGCGACCAGTTGTTGGGTTTTGAAGGCAGAGAAGTGGCGTGGAAGACGTTGGGGGACGTCACAAAAAAATGGTATTCGGGCGGCACGCCAACAGCCGGCAACCAAGAGTATTACAAGGGCGGTGATATCCCTTGGCTCAGAACCCAAGAGGTAAAGTTTTCCGATATTGAGGCCACAGAAGTAAAAATCACTCAGGCTGCTGTTAATAACTCGGCGGCGAAGTGGATTCCTGCTAATTGCGTAATTATTGCAATATCGGGGGCAACTGCAGGTAGGTCAGCGATTAACAAGATACCGTTAACAACCAATCAGCACTGCGGTTGTTTGGAGATAGATGAAACTAAGGCCTCGTACCGTTACGTTTTTCACTGGGTGAGTTTTAAATATGAAAATATTAAGGCGCTAGGCCAAGGCGCTAGAGGCGACCTAAATTCAACCATCATCAAGAGTTTCAAACTCCCTCTGCCCTACCCTGGCGATCCTGAAAGGTCGCTGGCAGAACAGGCCCGCATTGTCTCTATTCTCGATAAATTCGACGCCCTCACCAACTCCATTAGCGAAGGCTTGTCTCGCGAGAGCGACCTGCGCCAGAAGCAATACGAGTATTACCGCGATCTGCTGCTGAGCTTCCCCAAGCCGGAAGAGGCGGTGGCCTGAAATGAGCAAGACGCTGACCGAGATCGCCAAGCAGTTGAAGAATGCCAACAAGAAGGTGCAACTGATCTATGCCTTCAACGGCACGGGCAAGACGCGCCTCTCGCGCGAGTTCAAGCGGTTGGTCGCAAACGGCGACGGTGAAGAGGCGTTTGATCGACCCGCGTCGTCGCGCCACAAAATCATCTACTTCAATGCTTTTACCGAAGACTTGTTCTATTGGGATAACGACTTGGCGCTGGATGCCGAGCCCAAACTGCGGATTCAGCCCAACTCATTCACGGACTGGCTGCTCGCGATACTTCGTGACCT
The DNA here is from genome assembly GCF_019219115.1 of Pseudomonas sp. PDM28. Taxonomy (NCBI): domain Bacteria; kingdom Pseudomonadati; phylum Pseudomonadota; class Gammaproteobacteria; order Pseudomonadales; family Pseudomonadaceae; genus Pseudomonas; species Pseudomonas sp. PDM28. The sequence goes on along the minus strand of NZ_JAHUWG010000011.1, from coordinate 255,744 downwards.
AGGGCAGGACGGCAACATTGCTAGGCACTTCCAGCATTACACCAGCGACAAACTGACCCCGCATTTCAGTGCAGACTTTTCGGAAGTCACTTTTTCGCTTGAGCGCGGTGATGACGAAGGCTCGGGGAATCTCAAGATTTCCAAGGGTGAAGAAAGCAATTTTATCTGGAGTATTTTTTATACGTTGCTAGATCAAGCCATTAGCGCACGCAATGTGCCTGAGCCGGAGGATCGTGAAACGCGAGAGTTCGATCAACTAGAATATGTGTTCATCGATGACCCGGTGAGTTCCCTGGACGAAAACCATCTCATCGAACTGGCGGTCAATCTTGCAGGGCTAATCAGTGCCAGCCCCGCCGAGCTGAAATTCGTCATCACCACCCACAGCCCGCTTTTCTACAACGTGCTGCACAATGAGCTTGGCCTCAACAAGGGAGGCAAGAAAGAGGGATGCTATTTACTGGGCCGTCTGGATGACGGCAGCTTTGATCTGTGCGTCAAGTACGGCGACTCCAACAAGAGTTTTTCTTACCATCTCCACTTGCGGCAGACCCTTGAGCAGGCGATTGCCTCCGGCCAGGTACAGCGCTATCACTTCACCTTGCTGCGCAACCTCTACGAAAAAACCGCCAGTTTTCTGGGTTATCCGCAATGGTCTGCGCTTCTGCCTGACGACAAGCAGGCTTACCTGAACCGCATTATGCAGTTTACCAGCCACAGCACGCTGTCCAATGAAAGCGTCACTGAGCCAACCCAGCAGGAGAAGCAGACGGTGAGGTTGCTGCTGGACCATCTGGTAGCCAACTACGGCTATTGGCAACATGAAGAGGCGCCAGGCGCCTGATCGCATGAGCGTCAGCTCATTCACCACCAAGGGCATTCCACTGGCCGTGCAGTCGCAATTGTCCACGGTGGAGGAAATTGAAAGCGAACTCGCACAGGGATAAGGGGAGCCCCCAAGCTATGACTGATTACAAGACCATCGCCGAGTCCAGCACCTTCATCGTGCTCGACGCGTACGCCAGAGAATGGAAAGCTGCTGAGAGTTACCAGAGTGAAGGCGATCTGGAGCGCGAGTTCATCCAGGATCTGGTCAATCAGGGCTATGAGCATCCCGCCGGGCTGAAGACGATGCCGGCACTGCTGGCCAATGTGCGGACCCAGTTGCAGGCGCTGAATAGCATCGATTTTTCCGACAGTGAGTGGGCGCGCTTCGTGGAAAGCTGGCTGGATAAAACTAGCGACAGCATCGTCGACAAGACCCGCAAGGTTCACGACGATCATGTGCACGACTTCGTGTTCGATGACGGGCGCATTCAGAATATCTATTTGCTGGACAAGAAGAACCTGGCCCGTAACAAGGTGCAGGTCATCAAGCAGTTCGAGCAGGCGGGAAGCCACGCCAACCGCTATGACGTTACGATTCTGGTTAACGGCCTGCCACTGGTGCAGGTGGAGTTGAAGAAGCGTGGCGTGGCGATCCGCGAAGCCTTCAATCAGGTGCACCGCTACAGCAAGGAGAGCTTCAATACCGAGCATTCGCTGTTTAGATATCTGCAGATGTTCGTGATCTCCAATGGCACCGATACGCGTTACTTCGCCAACACCACCCAGCGCAACAAGCACAGTTTCGACTTCACCATGAACTGGGCGCAAGCCGACAACAGCCCAATCAAGGATCTGAAGGATTTCACCGCGACCTTCTTCCAGAAGCGCACTCTGCTCGATGTACTGCTCACCTATTCGGTGTTTGACGTCAGCAACACCCTGCTGGTGATGCGCCCGTACCAGATTGCCGCTACCGAGCGCATCCTGTGGAAGATCCGCAGTGCCTGGCAAGCCAAGCGTTGGAACAGCACCGAGGGCGGCGGTTATATCTGGCACACTACCGGCTCGGGTAAGACGCTGACCAGCTTCAAGGCTGCGCGCCTGACCACCGAGCTGGAGTTCATCGACAAAGTATTCTTCGTGGTGGATCGCAAGGATCTGGATTACCAGACCATAAAGGAGTACCAGCGTTTCTCACCCGACAGCGTCAATGGTTCGGAGAGCACGGCGGGCCTCAAGCGCAACCTGGATAAGGACGACAACAAGATCATCGTCACCACCATCCAGAAGCTCAACAACCTGATGAAGAGCGAAGGTGACCTGCCGGTGTTCCACCAGCAGGTGGTGTTCATCTTTGACGAGTGCCACCGCAGCCAGTTTGGCGAGGCGCAGAAGAACTTGAAGAAGAAGTTCAAGCGCTTCTATCAATTCGGCTTCACCGGCACGCCGATCTTCCCAAAAAATGCGCTGGGCGCCGATACAACCGCCAGCGTGTTTGGCCGCGAGCTGCATTCCTATGTAATCACCGATGCCATCCGTGACGAGAAGGTGCTCAAGTTCAAGGTGGACTACAACGATGTCCGTCCACAGTTCAAGGCTCTGGAAACCGAGCAGGACGAGAAGAAGCTAAGCGCCGCGGAGAACCGACAGGCGTTGCTCCACCCCACGCGCATCCGAGAAATCTCGCAGTATCTGCTCACGCATTTTCGCCAAAAGACCCATCGTTTAAAGGGAGCAAACAAGGGCTTCAATGCCATGTTCGCGGTGAGCAGCGTCGATGCCGCCAAGTCTTACTACGAGGCGCTGCAGAAGCTGCAGGAAGGCAGCGACAAGCCGCTGCGCATCGCCACCATCTTCTCCTTCACTCCCAATGAAGAACAGGACGCCGTTGGCGACATCCTCGATGAAAGCTTTGAAGTGTCGGCGATGGATAGCACCGCTAAAGAATTCCTGAGCACGGTGATTGCTGATTACAACGCGTTGTTCAAAAGCAATTTCGGCGTGGACAGCAAGGGCTTCCAGAACTACTACCGCGACCTGGCCAAGCGTGTGAAGGATCAGGACATCGACCTGTTGATCGTGGTCGGCATGTTCTTAACCGGCTTCGATGCGCCAACGCTGAACACGCTGTTCGTCGACAAAAGCCTGCGCTATCACGGTCTGATCCAGGCCTATTCACGCACCAACCGTATCTTCGATGCCACCAAGACTTTCGGCAATATCGTCACCTTCCGCGATCTGGAGCAGGCTACGGTCGACGCCATCACGCTGTTCGGCGACAAGAACACGCGCAACGTGGTTCTGGAAAAAAGTTACAAGGAGTACATGGAGGGTTTCACCGACACGCTGACCGGCGAGGCACGGCGTGGGTTCATGGCTGTGGTGACGGAGCTGGAGCAACGTTTTCCCGACCCGGCCAACATCATCAAGGAATCGGAGAAGAAAGCCTTCGCCAAGTTGTTCGGCGAGTACCTACGCGTGGAAAACGTGCTGCAGAACTACGACGAGTTTGCGGCGCTGAAGGCGCTGCAAACGGTCGATATCGGCGACCCGCAGGCTGTGGAAGCATTTAAGCTCGAACACCACCTGGATGACGAGAAGCTAGCCGAGCTGCAGACCATCCGCCTGCCTGCCGAGCGCAAGGTGCAGGACTATCGCTCCACCTACAATGACATCCGCGATTGGCTGAGGCGCGAGAAAGCGGGTAACGAAGCAAGCGAGTCCACTATCGACTGGGACGATGTGGTGTTCGAAGTGGACCTGCTCAAGTCCCAGGAAATCAACCTGGATTACATCCTTGAGCTGATCTTCGAGAAGAATAAGAAGGTCAAGGACAAGGCGGCACTGGTTGAGGAGATGCGCCGGGTGATTCGCGCTAGCCTGGGCAATCGCGCCAAAGAAAGCCTGGTGGTGGATTTCATCAACCAGACCGATCTGGATCGGATTGATGACAAGGCTAGCGTGATCGATGCTTTTTTCACTTTCGCCCAATCAGAACAGCGGCGCGAGGCCCAAGAGCTAATCAGCGATGAGGATCTGAATGAAGTGGCGGCTAAACGCTACATTGCCACTTCACTAAAAAGGGAGTTTGCCAGCGATAATGGAACTGAGCTCAATTCCGTTTTGCCTAAAATGAGCCCGCTCAATCCGGCTTATTTGGCAAAAAAACAAAGTGTCTTTCACAAGGTTGCTATTTTTGTTGATAAGTTCAAGGGTGTTGGAGGGCAAATTTAATGAGCGACCTATTAGCGTTCCCATGCCTAACATTTGGAGTGCTGGAATGACTGTTAGCAAGGCCTACTATAGACTCGTAGGCCGCCGCAATTCCACTATTCGTCTCGACATGCGCCAGTGCGACCTCAATAAGCTCCGGGTCCCAGCCATGCTCATTCAAGATGGTGCTGGCCATCGAGCGCATGCCGTGGCTGACCAGTCGATCTTGGAAGCCCATACGTTTCAACGCCATGTTGGCGGTCTGGCTATTGGCGTGTGTGCGCGGATTTCTGTCTGCCGGAAAGACGTATTCGCGATGTCCGCTGTGAGACTTGAGTGACTCCAACAAGGCGACAGCGTGATCACTCAACGGGATGCTATGTGGGCGGCGCTTCTTCATCCGCTCCGCGGGGATAGTCCAAACACTCCTTTCAAAGTCGATGTCTGCCCAGCGAGTGGTCGCCGCCTCGGCGGGGCGAGTCATCGTGTGCAACTGCCATTCGATCAGGCAACGGGTGGTGCGTTTGATGCTGGCGTTCGCGATCTCCAGCATGAGCTCGGGGAGCTCTTCGGGCGGGAGCGCGGCCATATTTTCTTTCTTGGGCTTCTTGAAAACCGCTCGGATGCCGCTGAGTGGGTTGGCAAAGATCAGGCCTGAGTTCACTCCGTAGGTCATGATCTCGTTTAGCCGCTGGCTAAGACGCTTCACCGTTTCCAGGCTCCCTTTCGCTTCGATCGGACGAAGCAGTTCGATCACCATCGGCGCGGTGATTTTCGCGAGTGGCGTCGTCTTCAAGTCGGGAAGCACATGTAGCGTGAGCGACCGCCAAATGTCTTCAGCGTAGGCCGGCGTGACCGAGTCTTTCTTAAGCTCGAACTAGGCGGCCACGTTCTCGAAGGTGTGTTCCGTTTCTGTGCGCTTGGCTTCATTCAGCGTATTGCGCTGCACCTTCGGATCGATGCCCTGGGCGAGCAGCTCGCGCGCTTCGACTGCCTTCTTTCGTGCGTTCGCCAGTGACAGTTCGGGGTGGGTCCCGAAGCCGATGTTGATGCGCTTTTTGGTGAGCGGTTCGCGGTAGTTGAAATTCCACAGCAAGGAACCGTTGCTGCGGACTCGGAGCTGCAAACCGTCACCATCCGTGAGGACATAATCCTTGGACGCGGGTTTGACTCCCTTGAGCTGTCGATCGGAGAGGCGGAGGTTTTGAGCAGGCATGAGATTGTCCTCAAGCACTGATTCGGTATTCCAAAGATTAGCACCGGATGAGCTGGAATACCGTCTGGAATACCCGAACGGCTAGAACTCAAAAAATCTCAAAAGACCGAAAAAGCGCTGGAAGCCGCGTATTTACTGGGTCGCAGGCACAAAAAAAGACGTCCGTGGACGTCTTTAGATGTGTATTTGGTGGGCCGGGGTCGTTTGAACTTGACTGAAAAATCCCCGTAATCATTGGGTTTGTCCGACTTAAATTTTTAAAGGGATACAGCAGGGGATACAGCGCGGTGAAGCTTGGCTCTTCTCAAGAGAATATTAATTGCCCACCTGCAAGTTTTTCTCGATGGCGTGCCCCTGTCGAACCAATGACAAATTAATGGATCGTCCCTTCCTTTCAGAGGCCATGCGGGTGAAACCCTCTTGATTGGAAACTCTTTCCCCATCTATCGCTATGATCATGTCGCCGGGTAGGACATCCGCTTTGTAAGCCGGACTGTCATCGACGATATTAGTGACTACTACGCCTTGATTCGTTTGTAATTGCTGACGCTCGGCGTCGTTCAGGTTGCGAACGAATGCGCCAATTCGGAACCGACCTTTCACAAAGTAAATTGCGCCGTAATCAGATCGGTTGACTGTGACGGGGATATACGTCGTGTTGCTCCCGTAGGTCGTGGTGGTGGCGTTACCGTAGGCCGAAACTGGTCCACCTGGACCGTACGCGGTGGCATTAGCGGTGGTGTACGAAGTGTTTGTCGTTGGCGTCGTGAATGGCACGCTTGAGGTAACCGATCCCGTGTATTGCGGTACAAAAACTAGAACCAAATCTGCCCCGACGGCCTGCCCCTGCTCGATTGCGTCATCATCTGAGACGCTTTCACCGCTGTTGAAACTCGATTCACCAATAATCAAATAACCGCGCTTTGCATACCCTGCCAGGAGCTGATCTGTGTTTCCAAATGCTGATCGTTCAACTGCGGGTGTCTGCGGCGCGGCTGATGCGCGAGTGGACGCGATAGCTTCCGGGGTTGCGCCAGGAGTGGGGGTATAGAATTGTTTGTAGCCACTGGCACACCCCGCGATGCTGAGCGATGCACTTATCGCCACCAGCAAATGCATGAACTTTTTTTTCATACGTCCTTCCCTTGGCCTGAAAACGTTGCGCTATTTGCAAGGGAGTATGGCGTAACGCCGCTATAAGACCTAGTTCTACAGACGAGCTTTCTACTCGTGAGAGTTGGGGGAGGGTTCGATGCGTGACGAGCACCAGTTCGAATTGCTGACGGGGCAGGAAATCGGCGGGGACCCTGAGGTTTTCTTAGTAACACGGGGTCGGAAACCCGCGGGATTCTGTTAGCGACAGGTAGCCCACCTTATTGAAATTTCAACGTTGAAATTGAAGGAATCTTTCCAAGAAAGGGGCATTGTTATCGTTTTGGTAAAGATGCCCAGCAGTGTTGCTGATAACGCACAGGGGGGGCGGCAACCGTGTCAACCAACCTCAAAATCCAGCAGCTAACACCGTCACGCGGGTTTCCGACCTGCGTACTTACCGAACATCCCCAAGGTCCCAGGCGATGCCGGTCCTCCCGTTGTTGGCAGACGTCACCATCTAAGCTTCCTAGCATACTGCGAGAGCGTTCGAATTCTGCATTAGTCGAAACCAAGCCAGTATCTCCTTCGCTGGCGGTGCAATCACCTATGGGGAGTGGGGACTCGAAAAGACGTGTTACTGGTGTTGCAAGTGTTGCGATGAGCTTAACATATTGAATTTATTGAATTTTTTCATGTTTCACATCGTTCGTCTTTCACTTGCATTGGGTGATACAAGCCAAATTGGTGTTGCAGCAGCGTTTAAAAATTTGGGTAAGCCGTGGGGCGTAATCGGACAAAAAACGGACGCGCAGGCGAAGTCCGTTGATGACCCAAAGCGGCCCGTCAAACGCGCCTACCAAATCGGCAGCGATTCAGTGTTCTATGAGATAAAACATTGTTTGAACAAAACCTATGCAAGTAATACCCTGCGAGCAAAGCCTGGAAAATGTACTTACATTTGAAAGAGCAACTAACTTGTCCAAAAGGAGAGAGGGATGGACGGTAGCAGGGTGCATTATGATGCAGTGCGGCGGGCGTTGGAAAACGGAAATGCTGCGATAATGGTTGGAGCTGGATTCAGTAGGAATGCTGAGAATGGCGACCAGTTGGCTACATGGTACGAAGTGGCCCAAGAATTATGGCGAGAGCTTAATCCCGACAAAGGTGAGCTTAAAGAGTTTTCCACCAGTATGGTGGCTCAATTGGGCGAGCAATATGCAAGAGTGTTTTCTAAACCGGCTCTTGAGGAATTGTTAAAGCGTCTTATCCCGGATGATAGAGTTAGTCCGGGAGTTTTACATAAAAAGCTTCTAACGCTTCAGTGGTGTGAAGTATTTACAACTAATTATGATACCTTGCTTGAACGTGCTGCTGAAAATATTGTAGATCACGCCCATTATGTAGTCACCTGTAGAGAAGATATCCCTCAGTCAAAAATGTTGAACCGTCGACGAATCGTCAAGCTTCATGGTTCGTTTCCATCACAACGCCCTTTTATATTTACCGAAGAGGATTATCGGCGTTATCCCGACCAATCTGCTCCATTTGTTAATCTAGTACGTCAATCAATATTGGAAAATATTTTTTGCTTGATTGGGTTCTCAGGTGATGATCCGAATTTTTTACATTGGGTTGGTTGGGTAAGAGACGTACTCGATCAGCACGCTTTACCTATTTATCTTTTTGTGGGAAGCGCTCCAACTCTAGGACAACAGAGGTTGCTAGAAGCGCGCCGGGTTACTCCTGTGGTACTTCCTATGTTGGACGGGGTAGAAGAATCAGACTACGCAGCCCGATACGGTGAACTTCTACGGATATTGAAGGAACCGCTTAATGCGGACCAAAAATCTTGGGGTGAATTCACAAGCTATGTGACTCCCCCTACCGGTTCCTCAGTAACAAATGACGAAAAGCTGGACTACGTATTGCGCAGCTATTTTGGTCTGCGGAAGGCACGAAGTAGTTATCCAGCGTGGTTCGTTGCGCCAAGAGATGTCAGGCGGAAATTTTCTTCAACTGTCTCTCGCATTGATAGGTATCTTTATTCTAAGGAGCTCCAAGATCATATAGTTAAAATTATTCCGCATGTTGGTGTGGCCATAATGGCGGATTATGCGTGGCATAATGAAGTGCTGTTGCAATGCTTTGATGATGGGTTGGCTGAATTTTCTATCAGGCTTTTATTGGTAACTGAAGGCACGAGCTATCAAGAGTCAATCGCAGAACATAATAATCTAAGCGAGTTTTCCGTAAAGTCGCAATCTACCTTTGATGAGAAGTGGAAAGAAGTCGCTGTGAGCTTGGTGCGCTGGGCCAGGCAGGAACTGAGGATGGGTGAGTATGAAAGTTTGTGTAAGCAACTTTTATCTAAGTTCCCTAGTGATTTGCATCTGAAAGATGAAATAATCTATGAAGACGTGCTGTTAGCTCTTTATAAGGGGGATCGCGATGTAGCTAAGGGTATCCTTATGGGTTGGGAGATTAGATCTCCTGATGGCTATATGTATGTTCGTAAAGGGATGTTGCTTGGCGAGGTTGGGGATGTATCAGTCGGACTATCAACTAGCCTGGCCGGTCTAAAGAAAATAAGAAAAAATCAGCGGTCCAGAACGAGTTCAGTGCACTATCTTTCTCAGGAAGCATGGGCTTGCTTAGCTATCAGCTATTTGCAGAAAACTTTAACGTGGTCTATGAGTTTTCGGGGGGGAGAGCGCGAGCTTGAGTTTGAAATTACCCCTGACGAGTTAAATCAGCGATTGGCAGATTTAGCAGCAATTGATCATGATGTTGTCCAAGAGCTTCAGTTGCTAATTGCTGATCTGAATGCGGAGACCCCTTCGCCATCGCAGCCTATTAGTCGCACTCCTTTATTTGAGCTGGGTAATTACTCAACGACTAGACGTATTGGAATGGCTAGTACGTTTGATAAGAAAATTGATGCGGCGTTTGCGTGGCTTTCGTTAAGTGATCGTGTTTCCATAGTTCCTCGTGTAGGGGATACCACTTTCGATATAAGTTCGTTTAGCCAAGCTGCTTGGTGGGTGCAGTATGTTGACTCGATGGAGCGAGTATTAAGTGTGATGATTCGTACCTTGAACAAGAAAATGCTTGAGCCAAGATCGGATGGTCAGCTTTTACACTCAGCGGGATGGCTATCTCGATACCAAGTTGCGAGGGTTAAAGAAAGTCTTGCGAACTCGATTTGTGAGCAATCTTTGAGTTTGGTTGAACGGTTTTTTGAAAATGCAGTTGATGATGCGGATGAGTTAACTAGGGTTGCAGTTTTTCATCTTGAACTGGTCGGGCGGCTTGTTATTCGGTTGGTTGATTCAGAGGCAGTTTATTTGTTTGGCGAACGCATCGTAGCGCTACATCATAGCAAGGTTATCGGCCGGCATAGTGACGTTTGGGAGAGTCTGGCAGTATGTATGGCTAGATGTTTTGAGAATTTGAATTCGGTTGATAGACGAAAGCTAGCAAGGTCTATTGCGACGATTCCTTCCGTGAGTCGTGATCAATCGATAAGGAGTCTCTATCGCAATAGTTGGGTCATGTTTCATAATATTAAAAAGCGCGCTGATGATCTGGAAGTAGATTGTGTTTCAACCGAAATTAGAAAAGATATCGATGAGCTGATTTTAGTTTTGAAGGAAGTTAATGTAGACGGGGCTGGTCCATTTTCAGTTTTGGCTGGTGTATGGCGGAGGCTGTTTTGGTTGAGAAATTGGGGGTTTGTAAGTGAGCTGCAAAATCAAGAGGTTTATGCGATTTTAAGCAGTAAAGAAGATTGGCCAGTTATACCAGGACACCATTTTTGGGCACCTTTGGTGTGGATGCCTAACTTGAAAAAAGCTGGAGATATTTTCTTCAGGAAGTGGTTGTTGAAACAGAAAATTAAAACATTCAGAGTTATTCCAAAGGACGACAAAATTAAGTCGGATGGTCGTTATTCTTGGCAAATAGGTGCGGATGATGATTTTTTTGTAAACGTTTCTGCTTCAATGGAAAGGTCGAGTTGGCCCAAAAGAGACTTTGTAAAGTGTCTTCTCGTCGTAAAGGCATGGTGGGATGATGAATGGTTTTTAATTGTTAAGAATATTGAGAAAATTGACGAACTTGTAGAGATGGCGGCTGGGCGTCTTGTTAGTTTGGATGTAATTGTTTCTAGGTTTATTGATGCTCATGGCTACGATTGTTTTTATAACTCCGAGGTTTTTACTTGGGTGTCTACTGTGCGGGCGGAGTCTTCAGTAGTTGGCGTTGAATTTTTACGCACTAGAATTGCTACGAGTTTTAGTCAGTCAAAAAATGACGATTTGTATGAGGTGGAGAAGGAGTTAATAGCTAGTCTGCTTTGTGCTAATGTATCTCGTGCCAATAAAGCATTGACGGTAATTTGGTATTGGATTAAACATTCCAAATCCTCAAGGCTTCCTCCGCCTGTGGCACTGGTCTCAACGATTATTGCTATTATTTCAACTCGTCGTATGCCTGTTCTTTTTAGGGCGATGGATTTAATGGCGTATTTGCTGACGCGTCACCAAAGTTGGCTTTGCGATAGCTCATACACCATGCTCGCTAATGGTTTAAATATGATGCTTGGGGAGCTCAGATATGAGAGTCGACCAGATGGTACAGGAATACCTGACGAGGTTGTTCCTGAGTTGCGACTTGGATGCATAAGACTAGCTAAAGCTTTAGAGGCTACTAATCATCATGAAATAAGTGACGTTGTTGGTTTGTGGGTAGGTCAAGCTTGTTCTGATCCTCTTCCTGAGCTTAGATATTTTAATGGATAAATAAGCCGGTGAAATTTGAATCTATAGCGGTCTCAATTTTTCAATGAGTTTGATACCTATAATTTATCGGGTTTGTCAGGGGTTGTATTTGTTGGCGTTGTGGAGTGAAGTGATGTTCAAAATACTACTGTCAACGCGTCGGAGGCTTTATTTTTCAGGTGTCTACTTGACGGAGGAGCCTACTCGATGAACATGCCAAAGCTAAACGATCGACTTAAGAAGGCTTACGCAGCAAATGTGTTGCGTTTGCATCAGGTCAACGTCCGATTCGACCACTGGCGGCTGCGGCATGGATTGAAACTCACAACACTTGTTCTGCTGACCGCAGTGCTTTTTAGTGTGTTCTCGATGCCGTTCCTACAGCACGTGGCCGGAGATTATTTCAGTCGTCAAGAGAGTTTGGCCGCACTTAGGGCCCTCCTTGGCGGCACAGGGGCGGCGCTAATCGGAGCCGCAGCTATCGCGTTCTCGCTCGTCGTTTTTGCTATGCAGATCAATGTCGAGCGCATGCCGCATGGCTTGTTCAGGCAGCTAAGCTCTGACAAAAGGTTGCTTAGCTCGTTTCTCGGATCGCTATTGACGGCAATAGTTGTCGCTGGGACATCGCTGATTCCAGACGGAAGCTGGGGCATCCCTGCAATCGTTACGGCGATTTGGGGAATCGCCACGATCATGCTGCTGTTTCTTTATGCATACCGGCGAGCACTCCAGCTCATCAATCCGATCGAGCAACTCGCCATCCTGTCAAAGGTGGTTCGACGGGACTTGCAGCGATGGAACCGGTTAGCAGACAAAGCCGCCATTCTTTTAAGGGAGGCGCCGCAGCCAGGCACAGTTGACGATGACACAGAACTTCATTTCAACGCCCCCAAAAACAAGTTCTACCAAGTCAACGCACACTGGAGCACATCTGCTGGGCAAGCGATCCACTACGCCATTTCTTATGCAAAGCGATTCGCGGAACAGGGCGATTACGAGGTCACGGATTATGCCTTCATGCGCATTACGTTGATCAATGCCGCCTATTGTGAGGCGAAGCGCGGTACCTTCGTCGGAACCAACCCCTTCTTCGATATGCCAGGTACCACAGATGGCCTCATTAACACCTCGCTAGAACAGCTTCGGCAAACGATGCAAGCTGCGTTGGCGAAGGGTGACGAACGATTGGCTGCGAGCACGCTGCGTGCTATCGGGGGACTCTATGGGGTGTATCTGGAGATAGAGTATCCGGGGCGCGACCGAAACAAGCATCACGCGCTACTTGCATCCGGATACATGGGATCGGCTGTTGAGTCCGTCATTTCGCACAACATGCCTGACCTCATGATGGAGGGTATTCGGCTGATGGGACACGCGTCGAGAGTTGCACTAGACCATACCTCCCCGACCGAAATTGTCAGCGTGGTACAGAAGATCGCCACCCTTTCCTATGTCGGCGTACTCAAGACAAGCCATCAGCCCGTCACGTTGACCGCATTCGAGCAGCTTGCAGACGTCACCTACGACCTTCTGGTAAAGGGGAAGCACGATCTCGGTTTCGTCGTCCAACAACTGCGTTCGGCTGTAACCGATGCAGCCAAAGGGTTTCTGGAGACGCACGACACGCCGCTAGGTTCTATACACCGCACTACGCTCGGTCCGTACTTTTCTAGCACCAGCGTTTCTTCACTTAAGGGAAGGCTCACATCGCTAGTCAACCAGCTGTTGGAGGCGTCTGCGGACAACCCGCGTGCCAGCGCGATTATCGAAAATATTGAGACTTGGGCAGACCAGCTCTATATTTCGGGGAAGGAACTTCTCCTGCTTGCCGTGCAGAAACGATCCTCCTTTACCTTCGATGCCATCAGTTGGGTTGTTGGAATTTCTGAATTACTGAATGCACTATCGAACGCGCCTGCCTGTACGGAACATCTGAGGGACGACCTAAGGAGGCACGCCGTCTGGCTTGTTTCGACGTTGTCATGGCTCCCGGACGACAGGGAGTCCGTGACTTTTGCCGAGAACTATTCCCTTACTGAGAGCATTTTTGCAGCAGCTTCGGACGGATATCGGCGGGACTGCTTGGAATTCTATGAGAGCTGCAAAGGGCTCCTGATAGCATGGGCGAAAAAGGGTGGAAGAAACGAAACCGGTTGGGGGATTCTGGACACGTCGGTCAAATCGCTGGTCGCCCTAGCGATTGACGAAGGGACCCAGGAAGCCGTGGCTGCGCTCAAGACACAACTTCGGGAGATGCTCGCCAGCGAAGGAGCGCCTTCCGCGGAAGTGCGTGCCCGCGCCGCAGCTAACCTGGCGAGAAGCGCCAACGAATTAAGGCATATTGACGCTTTTGATTCAGTCGATCGCACTCTGGCGCAGCAAGACCATTTTACAGTGCGTGCGTTGCTGCTTGAGGTGGCAGGCATTCTTGCTGCCGAACCGCAGTTACATTAACGTCCGGACGACAGCACCCCTAACTAGCAAAGTTCGGGTCAACGTGCACCTTCGAACTGTCGCTTCTGGCTTGAAGCTGCCTGCCGAATTTGAATGCAACGGAAGCTTTCGCGAGCTTCCGATTATCCTCATCACCGTTGTTTCAGCTTATGCTCGATTAGCCCCATTTCTGCCTTGATCGCAGTGATGGTGAGCCGCTGCATCACTGTGTTTTTTCCGACGTTGGTATCTACGATCTGGAGCAGAGCGGTCAGGTGCGCTTTTCTCGCTTTAAGCGTTTCGGATATGGATGAGCTGTTTTGTGTCGCTGTGTTCATGGCTTCGATCCTTGGAGTGATTTAAACAGCCCGCGAAAGCAGGCTGTTTCAGGGTAAATCAACAGTTACATCGAGAGCAGGTCCTGCAGGCGATGTTGGCTCCCACGGTCTGCTAGGTCACCCCATTTCCAACTTCCAAAGTTTTCACCTTGTTGAGGAATGTCGAGCTTAAACAGCGAAATCGGATCCCGGTTGATCATGCGGGAGGCCGCATAGAGCTTGCCGCCTACGTCGAGTAGCGCCTGGGCCGCTTCATTCCACTGTTGTTCCAAAACGTCATGTGCGAGGTGTAAGGCGTTTTTCTCTATCCTCTGGTGCTCTTCCTGAGCCTCGGTGATGTGTCTGTCAACGGAGACCAGCTCCTGCTCCAGGGCGGTAATGATCAGTTGCTGACGACGATATTGTTCGGTCGCAATAGTGAGGTTTTTTGCCGCTTTCTGAGCGTCGCTACTAGCCGTTTTTTCGCCTTCTACGTCGCCCCATGCCACAGCCTGTGCGTATGCGGTGGCCGCGAGGGTCTCCGCTTGTCGCGCGCTAGCTATTTCCTCCTGCGCTTGCTGACGAACTTCCTCCAGACGAGTGCTGAGGCTTTGTCGTTTTGTATTGAGTTCGATCTCATCCGCAGCCCAGTTCGCCATGTCGGAGATGAAGTCCGCCATGAGAGTGTCGCGATTAGCAAAGTTTTCACGGCGGTGAATTTTCGGGTTCAGCCGGTAGAGTTCCATATCCAGTGAATCAATCTTTCTTTTTCGCTCGTTGTACTGGTCGCGCACTTCGCGTTCCCGGCCCTGCTCGATCGTTTCGGGGCTCTCCAGTGCCGCTTCATAGGGGAGCAGTGCGGCTTGGAGACTTTCCATTTCACTGGTCAGTTGGTCGCGGCGATCTTTCATTGCTTGGATTTCGTTCATTTGTCTTGTCTCTCTGTGATTCGATAGTGGGATGGTTGAGCGGCTGGCGAGACCGGAGATGAGCCGGCGCTACCTCGAACATTTGGGCGGTGCTAGGCCGCCTGAGCCTCGCTCTCATCTGTTCCCGGAATCGTCTTCACCACATAGCAACGCTGGGTGCCCATCCCTGGTAATCGGACGGAGCAGGAGGCTTTGCCGTTGGGACCTGGTTCCAGAACGCCACGACGAATCAGTTCCTTGTTCACGGCATTGATGTTCATGCCTTTGAACACCTCGGAGCGCCATGACTCGGGCAGCACGTAGTAGGTGTTGGTGGTGTGCAAGGCGTCACCCAAGCCGTGCTCCAATGTCTTGCGAAAGCCCAATCGGTCGATGGTGCGGGGGCCGTGCTCATCGATCTTCGCGGCCGCCGACTCCCAGCGAGTGAAGCGGCTTTCACCGAAGCGCTCGATGACTTGGCGTAGCCGTGCCAGGATCGCATCACCTTCAAGATTTCCGGCACCGCCGCGCTCATTCATCCAGGCACTGAGGCACACCCGAGCAGCAGTGGTGGCCGTGCCATCGGGCCAGCCCGTTATGCCCATTGCGGTGGCCAGCTCGCCGGCTGCGGCAGCCAAGCCAAAGCGAGCGGCCGCGCGATGCGCCTGACCGCTGGCCGAGGCCGGTAGAGCGTTAGCGATAAAGCCCTCCAAGGTGTGGCGCAGGATCACCGACCAGCCATGCCGCTTGTCGGGCTCACAGAGCGCCGACAGGAAGGCAGTGAGCGGTGTACCGTAGTACTTGGCTACCCGTGCCTTGAGCGCATCGGAGAGGGCGGCGGCATCATCAAAACCATTCAGCGCGTCGAACATACCTAGGCCTTTGCTGGCGTCCGCTGGTACGGCGAGCATCCGCACTTCCATTCCGGCCTTCAGCTCCTTGTTTGCTTCGGCCATGTGCTGCGCCAAGGTCTTCTCACCGGTCGAAAGAAACAGCAAGCGCCACTCCTGGACCTGTCGGCCTGCTTGTCCTCGATCATTGGCGCGAGCCTTTCCGGTGCCATTGCCGAGCATGTATACCGTTTCGCCAATGATGCGCGGGTCGCACATGCCGATTTCATCCAGCACCAGAAGCCCGTCGGAGTGCGCAGCGGCGATGGATTCCAGTGCGTTATCCGTCGAGCGCCAGGAACGCACCAGACGCGGCCCGCCGTAGATTGAAGCGGCAACTTGCAGGTGGGTGGTCTTGCCGCCCGAGCTGTCGCCGTACAAGTGAAAGCCGCCTGACTCATGGCCGAGCAGGTGCAACAGCGGACCGGCAAACGCCACGCTGGCCACAAACGCCAAGCGGTGATTACCGATGCACAAGGCGCCGATTTGCTCTTGCCACTGCTCTAGGGTGCCGGCTTCGCTGATGGGGGGAAGCTGCGTGCCGGCCTCATAGAAGTGCAGGTGTTCGGCGTGCGAACCGACCTGCTGTTCGGGCAGCAGGAAGGCGCTGTCGTGCCAGCCCAAGCGAGTGACCAGTCGTGCACGCTGGGCGCTGTCGAAGCCGCCGAGATAACTCTGCAGATCGTTGCGGGCATTGCGGCCTGAGCGACTGCCGGCCAGACGCAGGCCCATGTCCACCAGTGGGCCGAGCACGTCCTTGCCGAAGTCGCCGGTCATGGTTCGTGCCGGGATGTTCCAGCGCTTTTTCGCACCGTCGGGATCGTCGAACTCGACCAGCAAACCCCAGTTGTGCCCCTGTGCATCACGGGTGCGAGCCAGGATCTCCAGTGGCGAACACACCGGGCGGGCCTCGCCATCGTCACCGGAATAAAACACGCCTTCAGGTGTGAGGCGGAAGCCGCCGGGCAGCAGATCGTTTTTGGGTTTCGCGGCACGCTTGGTCGTCGGTTTGGCCTGAGGTTCGGGTGGTTCGGTCGGTGCTTGCTCCGGCTCAACACCAAACAATTCACCGCTGTGTTCCAGCTCGGCAAAATGCGCAACCGTCCAACCTTTGGTCTGAGCATCGGCCGCGTCGTCGCCGTCATTCCATTGACCACCCTTGGTAAAGGTCGGTTGCCCGTTCTTGAGGGTGGGCCTGCGTTTGAAGACGTCCAGGGCGATCACGCGCACCGACGCGGCGCCGATCTGGTGCAGTTGTTTAGCGACGGCGTCCATGCAGCTTTTGCCACTGGCGTCGTTGTCTGGCCACAACACCACGGACCGACCTTTGAGCGGTGTGAGGTCAGCTTTGTGCCAGGAATTCGAGCCGTTCGGCCAGCACGTGGCCACGTAGTTGGGTAGTAGCTCCCCCGCGGCGTCGGCGGACTTTTCACCTTCGCACAGAATGATCGGAGCTTCTGCGCGTTGCGCCAGTTCATCCAGGCGGAGCAGAAGACGCGGCTCAGGTAGACCCTGCCAGCGCCATTGCTGCGTTTGACCCTCGGTACGCTGGCACCAGGTCAAGGGGGCAAACACCTTGCGTGGTTTGCCGTCTTCATCCGGGCCCAAATCGAAGCGATAGAGCGCCATGACCGGTTGGCCCTGAGCGTTGCGATACATCCAGACTTTGGTCGGTGCGCCGTGTTGCCGATGTGTGGCCGGGCACTTGTTCATGGCCTCAGCCGGGATCGGCTGAATGGCAATCCATTCCGGAGTTTTGCTTTTGCTAGGGCTCGATTTCGATTGAACCGCGCCAGCGGTAACGTGCAGCAGATCCGCCAGCTTGTTGCAGGCTTCGACGTCGGTGCTGCCATCCAGATAGCGCACCAGATCGATCAGGTCGCCGCCTTTGTCGCTGGTCGCAAAATCCGCCCAGGTGCCTTTGCTCAAGTTGACCTTGAGCGAACCGGCGCGCTTGTCGGCGCGGGTTGGATTCGGAGCGGTGTATTCCTTGCCGCCATCCACGCGCTTGCCGTTCGGTAGGCAGTGAGCAAGCACACGATCAATGTTCTGCAACGCAACAGCTTTGACTTGAGCGAACGTGGGACGACGGGTGTTAGAAGTAGATGCAGTCATACGCCACCGCCCTGGGCCAATTGCAACCCGCTGGTGACGTCATCGATGATCGCCTTCGCCATCTCGCTCAAATAATGCGAAGCCCACACCATCGCATTATTGTCATTCTCCATACCGCTCAGGAAGGTGAGTTTGTTCACACAGTCCATGAGCAGAGAAGCTTGTTCGAGCGCTTCTTCGCAAGAGATACCGGCGTTGATACGAAACAGTGGCTGGTTCTGAGCATTGCTTTTGGCAAAGGTGGCGCCGCCAACGGTATTGATCAACATGGAAGGGGTCATTGGGCACCTCCGCTCATGACCTGCCGAGTGGAGTTGTCGGCGTGCAAGGCGAGGGTGCGGATCAGTCCCAGGGTCCCGCGAACGTCCCACAGGGCAGCCGCGATGACATGGTTGGCTAGACGGGGGCCGTCGCAGTCGAACTGATCTTCAAGAAGCAAAAGCACAGAGTTGGCTCGCTCCACAGCACAGGTAAGGGCATCAATCGGAATCCCCGCTTCGGCGCCGCTGTGCACGCAAAGCAGATCCTCAGGTAGGGCGAAACTCAGGGCGGAATTCATTGGGCACCGCCTGCGGCTTCGATAGCGCGGGCTTTGGCCATATGGGAATTGAAACGGGCGAGACGGGTAGCGAGACTGGAATTGGCGTGTAAAGCGGCGAGAGCCATTGCACGGTGTGCAGCGGCGCGAATTTTGGACGGATTGAGGGCGTGCATGGGGTGAAACTCCTATTGTTGAGGAGCTACCACCGTCCGCCGTCAAACGAATTAGGGTGGTAGCTGTGCGCAGGTTGACGGACCGGGACAATAGGAACCCGGCAGACCCGAAGGTCTCCCACGCACAGCCACCATAAAACAGGAGTGCGGGCACAAAAAAAGCGCCTGCAATCGTAATGGGGGCGCCTGTGCGCCTATTGTTGATCGGGCCGTCAAACCCGGTCGCTGAATTTGCAGCGACGGTCAGAGAGTAACGTCCGGGTTTCAAAAGTGCAACTGTGCCGAGATCTTGCGCATTTTTTCGATGCGGCATAAATTGTGCGGGCATGTAGATTTACCTCAACGCCTCCGGATCGCTCCCGGGGGCGTTTTCGTTAGTGCTGGGAAGTGACGGGGCGGACGAGGGTGAGCCATTGCAAGTGGCTGCCTTGGCCGGCGCGTTGCCGCATCTGCTGGAGCGCTTCGGGATTGCGCAGCAGGTTGGGAATCAGTTCGCGAGCGTCGCTGATCACCACGTCTGCGGGTGGCTGAACCGCTAGCAACGTCCACTCCAGGTTTTGCCACAGCACGATCAGCACATGTGCGCCGGCTGCAATCGCTTGATCACGGAGCGCAAGCAAGCGCTGGCGACCCTTGATCACTGCTGATGAAGGCATAGGCGTTTCAAGTACGCCGACGAGATCCAAGGCTTGATGGGGAAGAAAGGTCGGAGTCATGCCGCCTCCTGCGTGCTGGTGAACAGCGGTTGCGGCGTTTCACCTTTGAGCCAAGCAAGGATTTTGCTGTCCTCGACGCACCGTCGGCGGTGTTTTACCGCGAGCACATCGCGGCGCTGTGCTAGGCATTCGTCCACGTAGGCGGACAGGTCCGAGGTCAACTTCATTTCACGGTGAAGGCGTTCGCTTGCGGTTTTTTCCTCGGCAAGATCCTGCTCAGTGATGCGTTGCCATACCGTCGGATCGTTCGCGTAGCCGGCCGACTGGTCGACTAGCCAGTAAGTGACCCAGTCGTTCAAATCCAACGATTTCAGCGCGGCGCGACGACCTTGTTTCATCGCGAAATGACCCGAGCCGTGGATGCTGGAAAACTCCCTGCGTACCGCGTTTTTGCCGATCAGTCGAGGTAATTCCCATGGATTGGGTTTGAGCGGAAGGACCAAGCCATCCGGGTTGAAAAAGAAGGCTTCTTGTTCTTCCCCGTTCCAGCTCACACCCGCAATGGTGCGGTGCCGCCAATTGATTGCATCAGGTTGATAGAGACGAAATCCGACGCTATAGGAGTCGAGAAAGGGGCCTTTGAATGGGCAGTAGTTGCGCGTCATGCGGCCACCTGATCACGTGCTTCAATACGGCTTTTGACCCAGCTCTGAACTTCAGAAAAAACCCAGGCAACTGGCGCGCCACGTGCGGTGCTGTTGCTCAGTTTGACCGGCTGTGGGAAACCACTGTCGGGGCATTGCATAAGCTTGTAGATCGTCGAGCGCTTGAGCCCCGTAGCAATCTCAAGACGCGGCATGCGTATGAGGGTGGTGGCGGGATCAAAAGGAGTGATGAGGCTTGGGAAGGTGGGATCAAAAGGGGTGACGAGGTTTGGGAAGTTTGGATCGGGCTTGTGTGCGAAGTCACTTTTCATTGGTATTGCTCTCGATTGGTATGGACTGACGAGAGCAATGATCTAGGCGTTGAAATGCGGTGAGCAGTTCACTTCCACTTTGAAATTTTCGGTTTACAGCAAGTCATGCTTACTGAGGATGGCATCTACCTGTCTGCGGGTGAGAGCCCTATCAATTTCCGAAGGTAGCCAAGTGGGTCTCTGTTTTGGGGGGAGGGCTATTTGATCTTCTAGCCAGCGATGGACGTGTGTAGCCAAGTTTCGACGTGGAAGTCCCTCGCCTCGAAGGTTGTTCGCTTGCTTCACAATGGCGGTGTCGCGGGCTGACATTTCTTCATTGCGATCCTTTCCGCTCAAGATGCCACCTTTGCGACGGATCGCGGTTTTGATGGCTGCGGAAGCAAGCTCAGTAATGTCGTTGTCGTAAAGGGAAATCAGTGAGGTGACCACTTCCAAGTGAGCGACATAGCTTTCTAACGCTACGACGCGGCCATCAGGATTGATTTCAGTCGAGACAGCTTGGCAAAACTCCTCCCAAGGTAGCTCCAATATTCGCCAGTTCTTCGAAACGACGTCCTGTTCGCTCGCCTGCATCCAATCGCTGAGAGATTCAATCGCCTTTACTGCGCAAGCCATCGCGTAGGCGGCATAAGCCTCTTCATCGGACGCTGATTCACAGCATGTGAAGTGGCGAATCCAGTCAGCTAGGCGCGATGATCGAGGAGTATCCGCATACTGGAAGATTGACTCTTCCTGCCTGACGGCCTCAAGACAGAGCGAATTAAGATAACTGCTTTCGTTGGCTTGAATGCGAAACGCGCATTGGTCGAGTAAACGGCACGCATCCAGTATTTGCTCGCCGCAATGCACATAGAGTGACTGGTTCGACAGGTGCTCGATAAGTCTGGCCGTCGGCTTTACGCCCAAGGCGAGATCAATGCCTTCTATGAGTTCCAAGCGCCCATTCCTTTACCGAAACGTAGCCAACCATCCCCGCGCCCTATGTTATTGAGGCACAGCCAGCGCGCCGAGCTTGTTCGCACGCGTCGAAAATGGCCAGCCAGCAGTGGCAATGATGGGCTCTCGGTGTAACACCCAGGCGTAGCGTTACACGACGTGTACGCCACCGTTCGCAAGCGTGTTACAGGCGTGAAGTTCAATATATTCAGGGGTTTGGTGATGCCCGTTACACCCGTAACACGCGTAACACCGCTTTTGGAGGGGGGATGGATAAGCGAACTCATATCTACTTCCCAAACTGCCCATGAATGACATTTCCATACTCAAGGCGATCGAGGTAGTCGGCATACCATTGCATCATCGTTGTTCTTTGCTTGAGATAGATCGCCTTGTTGTAAACACCAGCAACTCCGTCTTTGACGTGTGAAAGCTGAGCTTCTACATGGTTTTCCTCGAAGCCGTTTTCGTTCAGTGTAGTGCTGGCGATGTGGCGGAAACCGTGACCTGTTTGCCGACCCTCGTAACCTAGACGTCGCAGAGCCATCAGAAATACTGTGTTGCTGCGTGGTTTTGTACGGTCATTACGTCCTGGGAAAAGTAGTGGGTAGGCACCGCTCAACGTGTGTAATTCCTTGAGCGCCTCGATAGCTTGTCGGGAAAGTGGGACTAGATGTTCCCTGCGTTTCTTCATGCGTTCTGCAGGGATCGTCCATAACTTTTTATCGAGGTCGAATTCAATCCATTTTGCTTCGCGTAGCTCTGAGGGGCGAGCCGCCACAAGAGCAAGAAGACGTAAACCCAAACGAACGTCCTTTGCATGCGGATATGAGGTGATTGCACGAAGCAGTGAGGGTAATTCTTCGTTCGTTACGTGCGCGTAGTTTTCAGCTGCTCGGGTCTGTAAGAACTTATGCAGTCCTTCGAGTGGGTTATGCACCGCCCGCCCAGTGACGCGGGCCAAATCGTAGATTTCTTTGCAAAACCCACGTACCCGGCTCATTTGTTCCAAGATGCCTTTCTGTTCCATTCCTCGCAGAAAATCCATCCATTCGAGAGGAAGGATCTCGGTGTAGATGCGCTTGCCGAAAACTGGAAACACATGGAGCTCTAGAGCTCCGATGACTCTAACAGCTGTGCCTTCCTCCCAGTTCTTGCGGCGAGCTGTAAACCACTCTCGTGCCAGGGCTTCGAAGGTGTTGTTAGCTGCTTCGATTTCGGCGGTTTTTCGAACTTTCTTGGTCACAATAGGGTTTTTGCCCTCAGCAGCATCACTGCGGAGTTCAGTCGCCTTTTTTCTTGCTAGAGAGCCCCCCACTTCAGGGTATCCCCCGAGCCCCAGCCAGCTCCATTTACCTGCAGGAGTTTTGTAGCGCAACTGCCAGGATTTTTGGCCATCAGGCTTCACGCGGAAATACAGGCCGTTGCCATCATGCTCTCGATACTCTTTGGCGTCAGGCTCCAAGCCGAGCAGCGTGGTATCAGAGAGGGGGCGACGCTTGATATCGGCACGCTTCATTCGATGTGTATCCCTTCAGTTCAAATCTAGTACGAGGATACACAAGGGGATACATGGCGTGAAGATATAGGGGTGGACAGGAGTGGATAGCCAGAAACAAGAAAGCCCGCACGGGGCGGGCTTCTTGGGGTGTTTCGTAGACTGTCTAAGACAGGTCTAGACTGCTATTTGGTGGAGCCGGGGGGATTTGAACCCCCGTCCGCCAGTACTCCGCTGTCGGTACTACATGCGTAGCCGTGTCTATTAAGTTAACCCTCAGCGACCCGACGGGCAGGGTGCTTTGGGCGAGTTGTGTAAGTTTTAGCCGCTTCGTCCACAACGTACTGCACGGCGATTCTGTTCTATATGACAATCACTTTGGGTTTACAGACATCCCCTGATGATTGCTGGACCCGAAGGTACCAGGAGGGAAGGGCTAAGGCTGCTTACGCAGCGAGAGCGTATTCCCCGTAGGTTTCGTCATTGGCAACTATAGGAAGTTGCAACAGTGGATTTACGAGTTCTGTTACCAACTCGGCATGCACCTAAAGTTTCGCAACCGGCGTCGAATCCTAAACGGCCCCGAGCCTGGTGCTCTGTGAATCAAGTGAGCAACAAGCCTGCACAGTGTACGTCAACGCGACTCAGAAGGCCAACCCGAAGGTAGGCCACCACACATCATGGGTTTGGCTGGTTGCTCTGTTTGTCAGCGAGTGCCAATGCCTGGGTGGCTTCGGTGACGCATTTTGTGTCGTCTCCGGAGGCTTGTGAGGCTTCGGCGCTGGACATCAGTCTCTTGATCTCCATGGCGGTGCTTCCGGAGGTCGCCGGCAGCGCGTTCACTTTGCCTTTGAGCTCTTGCAGTTTGCTCGTACACAGGTTGTTGTCCGCAGCAAATGCAGGAGAGGCCAACATTGCAGCGGAAATGACCAGACCAGCGAGTGTGGTGCGCTTCATGGGTATCACCTTGAACGGATGGGGCCTACCTCAAAGACTACGATTCAACGCAAGAATTCGGTTTTTTCAGACCGCGTGCCAAGCTTTTCCCTCGATGCGGGCGGTTACACATTCCCAGACCCCGGATGCAAAAAAACCCGCCGTTGGCGGGTTTTGTTTTGCTTCGTATCGGATTACTTCCCGCCTTTTTTCGCGTCGGTGAGGGCCTTGATGACGTCGTTGGTCTCGGCGATGCAATCATCAGTGCCCTGCTTGGTGCCTTTTGCATGGTCGGCTTTGGCTTGCTCGACGGAGGCTTTTACCTGGTCAACCATTTCCGGAGGAATCTGTGCCTTTGCGTTTTCGATGGTTTGCAGATTGACCGCGCACTGATCTTTTTCTGCGGCAAACGAGGGGGAGGCGAGCATAGAGGCAGTAATAAACAAACCTAACAGCACAGAACGATTCATGTGTATCTCCTTGAGCTGAAGGGCCAGGCATTGCTGGCCATCAAATCGAGCTACCGAGTGTTGGGAGAGTCCCGCATTGGCGGGACTTGATCAGTGGACTGCGGTGGCACCTCAGGGTTCTGTTTTTTACTGTGGAGCTATCGATTCCGGCAAGTAGGTACATCTATGCACCTTCCTTGGGTCCTTCTATCAGGGCACCCTAGCCTGGGTAACGCGGTCCACCAGATAGACTAGACCGTGGTAATCAATGCCGCCATGTTGCGTCAAACCGATCTCACAGGTGCGGCTGGTGGAGATGCCTTCGCTGCATTGTTGCACCGCGTCCTTGAGGGTGCGCAGCGAATGGGCATTCAACTGCGGCGTGGTGAAGCCCTTGTCGCCGGCGAAGCCGCAGCAGTGAATGCCTTCAGGAATGACCACGTTTTTGCTGCATTTGCGCGCCAGATCGATCAGCGCCTGACTTTCGCCAAGGTGCTGGGTGCTGCAGGTGACGTGCACCGCAATCGGTGCTTCCTGTGGTGTGAAGTCGAGGCGATCCATCAGGTGCGTGCGGATGAAACGCACCGGGTCGTAGAGGTCCAGTCGAACGTCGCCAAGGTCTTGAGTGAGCCGTAACGTACAGGGGCTGGTGTCGCAATAAATCGGGTCGAGCCCGCCGCGACTGGCGTGCAGCAAGGCGCCGATCAGTTCCTGGCGTTTGTGTTCGGCTTGTTCGGCGTAGCCTTTGGAGGCGAATGGCTGGCCGCAGCAGAGGTTGTCCAGATTGTCCGGGAAGACTACCTGGTAACCGGCCTTTTCCAGCAGCCCTCGGGTTTTGTCGTACAACGACACCTGCTCTTTATCCCCCGCCGCCGGCCCCATGACCCGCGACACACACGCCGCCAGGTACACCACCCGAGGGCGTTCGTCCGACACGGCGGGACTGAAGCGGATGGCTTTTTCCGGCTGCGGCATGGCGTTGGTCCATTGCGGGACCTGACCTTTGGACAGCTTCGTCAATGTAGCCGAGAGTTTTGCCAGGCGTGGCGCGCCCAACAACATCCGTGCGCCATTGGCGACGTGCAGGGTGAACCGCGCCCCTTGTAGCGCCGTGGCGAAATTTCCTTCAAGCCAGTTGGCGGTTTTCGTATGGGTTGCCGTGCGGCTACGGAGTTTTTTCACCAGTTCGCCGGTGTTGATGCCGACCGGGCAACGTTGTGCGCACAGGCCGGTGGCGGCGCAGGTGTCGATGCCTTGGTATTCGTACGCGGCTTCGAGTTCGGTGGTATCGATGCCGGCGCGTTTTCGCGCCTGAATGTCGCGCCAGATCACGATGCGTTGGCGTGGGCTCAGGGTCAGGCCCTTCGACGGGCAGACCGGTTCGCAGAAACCACATTCGATGCACTTGTCCACAATCTCGTCGGCGGCCGGCAAGGGCTTGAGGTGCTTGAGGTGGATCTGCGGATCTTCGCTGAGCACCACGTCCGGGTTGAGAATCCCGTTGGGGTCGAGCAGACGCTTGAGTTGCCACATCAGCTGGTAGGCATCGCTGCCCCATTCCAGCTCGACGAAGGGCGCCATGTTGCGCCCGGTGCCGTGTTCGGCTTTCAGCGAACCGCCGAACTCCACTGCCACCAGTTGCGCCACGTCGTCCATGAACGCCTGATAGCGTGCGACTTCTTCCGTGTTGTTGAAGCCTTGGGTGAAGACGAAGTGCAGATTGCCTTCCAGGGCGTGTCCGAAAAGGATCGCTTCATCGTAGTGATGTTTGTCGAACAGTTCGATCAGACGATTGACGCCGATGGCCAGTTGTTCGACCGGGAAGGTGACATCTTCGATGATCACCGTGGTGCCGGTCTTGCGCACCGCGCCGACGGCGGGGAAGGTGTCTTTGCGGATGGCCCAGAGACGGGCGTTTTCCCGTGGGTCCTCCGTGAAGTCGACCTGCTTTTCCACCGGGAACGTCTGCAGCGACGCCATGATCTGCGCCAGCTGTTCATGCAGCAGGGCGGACGACGCGGCGCGGGATTCGATCAGCAGGGCGCAGGCATTGTTCGACAGATGCTGTACGAAAGGCGGCATGCCGGGTTTGTCCTGGACTGAGCGCAGGCTGCGTCGGTCCAGCAGCTCCACGGCCGACACCGGTTGGCTTTTCAGTACGGTGACCGCGTTGCAACAGGTCTCGACATCCGGGAAGACAATCAGGGCCGAGGCCTTGTTCGGATGGTCGATCACCGTGTCGTAGGTCACCGCACTGATGAACCCGAGCGTGCCCTCGGAGCCCACCAACAAGTGGCTCAAGATATCCACAGGCTCGTCGAAATCCACCAGGGCATTGAGCGACAGGCCGGTGGTATTTTTCAGACGGTATTTGTGGCGGATTCTCGCAGCCAGATCAGCGTTGGCGCGGGTCTCGCGCCCCAGGGTCGCCAGGCGCTCCAATAGTGCGGAATGGCTTTGGCGAAACGCCGCGACGCTGGCGGCATCTTCGGTATCGAGACGACTGCCGTCGGCCAGCACCAGACGAATGCCCGCCAGGGTGTGATAGGTGTTTTGCGCCGTGCCGCAGCACATGCCGCTGGCGTTGTTGGCGACGATCCCGCCGATCTTGCAGGCGTTGATCGAGGCCGGGTCCGGGCCGATCTTGCGTCCGAACGGCGCCAGCCAGGCGTTGGCCTGGGCGCCGATCACACCCGGCTGCAGGCGGATTTGCGTGCCCTGGTCGCGGATCTCGCGTGCGTTCCAGTTGTCTCCCAGCACGATCAGCACCGAGTCGCTGATCGCCTGACCGGACAAACTGGTACCGGCGGCACGGAAGGTCACCGGCACCTGATCGCGTTGCGCCAGTTGCAGCAGCGCCACCACTTCGTCTTCGGACTCGACGCGGATCACCAGTTGCGGAATCAAACGATAGAAACTGGCATCGGTGCCGAAGGCCAGGGTCGACAGCGGGTCGTCGAAACGTCGCTCTTGTGGAATCAGTTGTTGTGCATCTCGCAGGAAAGCGGCCGGTAGACTCATTGGTCCTCCAGGATCAGTACCACCAGGTCTTTCGGGCCGTGGGCGCCGTACGCCAGCACTTGCTCGATGTCGGCGGTCTTCGACGGGCCGGATACCAGCAACGCGTTGGTCGGCATGCCCTGGGCCCATTCGAACTCCTGCTGCACCTGATAGAAGTTGTCGCGGATTTCGCTGGCCTTGAGCAGGGCGAAATGCACCGGTGGCGCCAGGCTCATCAAGCGCGGTTCTTCCCGGGTCGGCCAGATGATCAGGCTGCCGGTTGCCGCGATGGCGCCGAGGCTGCCGGTCAGGCTCGCCGGGGTGTCGTTGAACAGTTCGGCTTTCCATTCTTCGACCGGACGGTCGTAGGCCTTGAGCGCCGGCAGATCGGGATTATTCGCCCAATGCTGTGTGATGCGTTGACCGTGGGGTGTTGTCGGTGCGATCAGCAGGCTTGGCAACTGGCGATCCCGCAGCAATTGCGCTAACAGCACCGGCCACTCTTCACCGGAGGTCAGGTGGATTTCCGTGTGCACCGCTTCCATCAGTTTGCGCAGCTGTGGAATGCGTTGCTCAGGTGCGTAGGTGTAAGGCTGGGTCACCAGATCGACATCAAAGTTGTCGGCCACCGGCGTGGTGCCTGTCAGACTTTTGCGCAGTTTGGCGAGGATATTTTGCTTGGCGCTCATCAGCGGTCTCCCTGTTTGGCCAAGTGTTCGCGGGCCATGTCATGCAGTGAGCGGGCGGCGGGTTTCGGTGCACTGTGGTTTTGCGTCCACGGGCCGACATTACTCGGCGTGAGGGCGCGCAAACGGGTGGCGAAGAAGCCGAACAGGCGATACAGCGTCGGCGAACTGTTGAGCTTCGCCCAGGCGTTCCAGAGGAACCGCTCCTTGCGCGAATACTTGCTGCCCTGGCCGCGCATCACTTGATGGGGGCTGTCCGGGGCCTTGACGTTTTCTTCGCGCAGGCGCCGCAGCAATGCAGGGATCGGGATTTTTACCGGGCACACTTCGCCGCAGGCACCGCACAACGAAGAGGCGCTCGGGTGATCCGGGACTTTCGCCAGGCCGACCATGTGCGGGGTGACGATTTTTCCGATAGGACCGGGGTAAACCTCCCCATAGGCATGGCCGCCGATTCGGGTATACACCGGGCAATGATTCATACAGGCACCGCAGCGGATGCAGTTCAGGGTCTGGCGCAATTCGCTGTCGGCAAAGGCCTGGCTGCGACCATTGTCGAGCAGTACCAGGTGCACTTCCTGCGGACCGTCGAGTTCATGTGCCTTGCGCGGGCCGGAGATCATGTTGACGTAGGTCGTGATCGGGATGCCCAGGGCCGAGCGGGTCAGCAGCGACAGCAGCGGTACCACGTCGCGCAGGTTTTCCACGACTTTTTCGATACCGGTGACGGCGATGTGCACGGGCGGTACGGTGGTGGTCATGCGCCCGTTGCCTTCGTTTTCCACCAGCAGCAGGGTTCCGGTTTCGGCCACGGCGAAGTTGACACCGGAAACGCCGATGTCCGCTTCGAAGAATTTCTGCCGCAAGACCTTGCGACCGATCTGAATGAGTTGGTCAACGTCCTTGGTGTATTCCACCCCAAGTTTGTCGTGGAACAAGGACGCGACCTGACCGGCATTCTTGTGGATCGCCGGCATGATTATGTGTGAAGGCTTCTCGTGGTCGAGCTGGACGATGTACTCGCCCATGTCCGATTCCAGGCATTCAATGCCTCGGTCAGCCAGGAAATGGTTCATCTCCATCTCTTCACTGACCATCGATTTGCCCTTGATCACTTGCCGCCCCTCGTGAGCGCGGATGATCGAGAGGACGATGCCATTGGCTTCGTCCACCGTTTCCGCCCAGTGCACTGTCACACCGTTGCGGGTCAGGTTCTGTTCCAGTTGCTCGAGCAGGTCGGGCAACTTGGAGAGTGCGCGGGCACGGATCGCATTGCCCAGTGCGCGCAAGTGTTCTCTTTCGTGGGCATCGCTGAACGCCGCTGCCCGTTTGGTCATCAGTGAATCCATCGCCTTGCGAAAGTTGCCTCGCAATTGCGCATCACCCAGCGCGTTGTGGGCGCGGGTGCGGAAATCTTCTTCTACGGCAACCGTAGGAATAATCGTTGAGGTGCTCATCGGGCACCTCCGGTACGCTGCCAGAGGAAGCTGGCCAGATGCTGACCGCGCAACGCTTCCTGCTGTTTTTCCAATGAGCCGTTGATGTTCATCAAGCAGCCGCAATCGGCACTCAATACCTTGTGCGCGCCGGATTCCTTCAACGCCCGGGTCTTGTCAGCCACCATCGCGCCGGAAATGTCTGGCATACGGACGCTGAATGTTCCGCCAAAGCCACAGCATTCACTTTCGTGATCGTGATTGACCCGCTCCACATTGCTCAACTGCGACAACAATTCGCGGCCGTGCAGGTGGGTGTTCATTTCGCGGCGTGCCGAACACGAAGTGTGCAGCGCCACTTTCACCGGCTCACCGCTGTCCTTGAACTGCACCTTGCAGACAAATAGCAGGAACTCGGCCAGTTCATAGGTTCTGGCAGCCAGCGCCTGAACCTGTTTCAACGTGTGCGGCTCGTCCTTGAACAAGTCGGCGTAGTGTTCGCGCAACATCCCGGCGCAAGAGCCCGACGGCACCACCACCGGATAATCCCCGGCAAACAACGCCAGTTGTGAGCGCGCGACGGTTCGTGCCTGCTCGGTGTAACCCGAGGTGTAGGCCGGTTGTCCGCAGCAACTTTGCCCTTGCGGGTACTCGACACGAATGCCTTCGCGTTCCAGCAGGTGGATCGCATCCATCCCGGCTTCGGGGTAGAACAAATCGACCACGCAGGTCCCGAACAGGTATACCCGTGAGGGTTTCTCGCTGGGGTATTGCCGAGGCTCGGGCAGTGGCGGGGCGACACGGGTCGCATTCGGCACGGCGTTGTAAAAAAGCTCGCTCATCAGGCGGTCTCCGGGTGGTCCCGGTTATTCGTCTGTTGAGGCTGCTGAATATAGAGCCGGAAGCTTTCAGCAGCCTTACAGACCGGGGTGTGAATTGCGGACGCCGGGGGCGTGGCCCAGCGTCGGTTTTTACCGTTTTGCTTGTAGTCCTTAGTGCACCAGCATGCCGGTGAACCAGTAGGCCTGAGCCAGGGTGATCAGGCCGACAATCGTTGCAAAGAATAGGCTGTGCTTGAGGGTGAAGCGGAACAGATCCGATTCCTTGCCCACCAGACCGGTCGCGGCGCAGGCCACGGCGATCGATTGTGGCGAGATCATCTTGCCGGTCACGCCGCCGCTGGTGTTCGCCGCCACCAGCAAGGTGTCGTTGACACCGATCTGGTGCGCGGTGGTCGCTTGCAGCGAACTGAACAGGGCGTTGGACGAAGTATCGGAGCCGGTGAGGAACACGCCCAACCAGCCGAGGAACGGCGAGAAGAACGGGAAGGCTGCACCGGTGCCTGCCAACACCAAGGCCATGGTCGAGGACATTCCCGAGTAGTTGGTGACGAAGGCGAACGCCAGCACCATGCCGATGGACAGGATCGGCCAGCGCAGTTCGTAGAAGGTCTCCTTCAAAGTGGTAAGACCAGTTTTGACGTTGATCTTCAGCACCAGCATCGAGATCAGCGCCGAGAAGAAGATCGCTGTGCCAGTGGCAGAAATCGGGTCAAGTTTGAACACTGCCGGAATAGCCGTTGGTGCAGCCACGATCGGCGCGACCTTGATCACCATTTGATCAAGATGCGGGATCGCAAAGTTGAACACGAAGCTGTACATCGAACCGCCGGCGGCAAACATGGCCTTGAACGGTTTCAGGGTCCAGATCGTGACCAATACGGTCAGGATCAGGAACGGCGACCAGGCCTTGAAGATTTCCCCGAGGCTGTAAGGTGAAGCCACGGTTGTGCGCTTCTGGCCGAAACCACCGACGCTGGCGCTCACCACGGAGGCCGAGACAGCGCCGACGATGTGCTGGCCAGCGGCGCGTTTTGGTTGCCAGACTTTCAGGAACAGGGTCAGGGAGATCAGTGCGGCCAGGGCCGAGGTGATGTCCGGCAGTTCCGGGCCGATGAAGTTCGAAGTGAAGTACTGGGTCACGGCAAAGCTTAAACCGGCCACCAGCGCTGCCGGCCAGGTTTCCCGCACGCCACGCAGGCCGTCCATCATGAACACCAGCCAGAACGGCACGAACAGCGACAGCAGCGGCAACTGGCGGCCGGTCATGGCGCCGATCTTGAAGGCGTCGATACCGGTCACTTGCCCGGCCACGATGATCGGAATGCCGAGGGCGCCGAAGGCTACTGGTGCGGTGTTGGCGATCAGGCACAAGCCAGCGGCGTACAGCGGGTTGAAGCCCAGTCCTACAAGGAGTGCAGCGGTAATCGCCACCGGCGCGCCGAAACCGGCGGCACCTTCCAGGAATGCACCGAAGCAGAAGCCGATCAGCAGCACCTGCAAGCGTTGGTCATCGGTGATCGAGAGGACTGAGCTGCGGATGACTTCAAACTGACCGCTTTTGACTGTCAGCTTGTAGAGGAACACCGCGGCCACGATGATCCAGGCAATCGGCCACAGGCCATAAGCGAAGCCATACCCGGCGGCGGCGAGCGCCATATCGACCGGCATCTGGAAAGCGAAGATCGCCACCAGGATCGACAACGCCAGGGTGATGCTGCCGGCCACGTGCCCTTTGAGGCGGAACACGGCCAGGGCCAGGAAGAAAAACACGATGGGGATGACGGCGGCGAGTGCGGACAGGCCGAGGCTGCCGAGCGGGGTATAGAGCTGTTGCCAGGTTTGCATATGGGGTGGCCCCTAATTGTTGTTGGTCAGGCACTGATCAGCGTTCTTGGATAATTGGTAATACCAATTTACAATCGCTGTTGGCTAGGGTAAAAGCCTTGTAGGCGGTGTGTCAATTTGCCGCCCTAAAACTTTTGTCGAATGCAAAGTGCGCAGGTCGTCCGTCTGGTATGACCAAATGCGTTGTGGCAGGTGCTGGCGCGGCGCCGATAGGCCAGAATAGAGCCCCGGCGAGCCGTCGGATCGTGGAGAAATCGAGTTATGGGGTTTGATCAGATTCGTCAGCGCCGTTTGTCTGACGATATTGTCGAGCAGCTTGAGGGCATGATCCTCGAGGGCACGCTGAAGGCCGGAGAGCGCTTGCCGGCCGAGCGCGCGTTGGCCGAACAATTTGGCGTGTCCCGCCCTTCGTTGCGTGAAGCCATTCAGAAGCTGACCGCCAAGGGGCTGCTGGTCAGTCGCCAGGGCGGTGGCAACTATGTGGTGGAATCACTGGGGACCACCTTCAGTGATCCCTTGTTGCAGCTGCTGGAAAGCAACCCCGAGGCGCAGCGCGATCTGCTCGAGTTTCGCCATACGCTGGAAGCGTCCTGTGCCTACTACGCGGCGTTGCGCGCCACTGATGTGGATCGCGAGCGGCTGACCGCGGCATTCAACAAGTTGCAGGACTGCTATTCGCGTCACGAAGAGGTGAGTCGTGCCGAAGAGGGGGTCGCGGACGCAAGCTTTCACCTGGCGATCGCCGAGGCAAGCCACAATGCCGTGCTGCTGCATACCATCCGCGGGCTGTTCGACTTGCTCAAGCGCAACGTGGTGACCAACATCGGTGGCATGTACAAACAGCGCACTGAAACCCGCGACATGCTGATCACGCAGCATCGGGAGTTGTACCAGGCGATTATCGAAGGGCGGGCGGAGCAGGCGCGGGAAGTTTCCAGCCGGCACATTCTGTACGTGCAGGAGGTGCTGGAAGAAGTGCGTCAGGAAGTGCAGCGCGTGGCCCGGGCGGAACGGCGCAAGGGGATGTGACCTTTTGAAGCAAAAGATCGCAGCCTTCGGCAGCTCCTACATTGGAATGCGTTCCCTGTAGGAGCTGCCGCAGGCTGCGATCTTTTCGCTGACGCCGCGAAACTCAGGCAGAAAAATCAGTCTTCCTTGCCCTTGTTGCGCACCGCACGCTGCAACTCGCGACCCGCGTCGCGTTCGCGCTCGGTATCGCGCTTGTCGTATTCCTTCTTGCCCTTGCCCAGGGCAATCTCGCACTTGACCATGTGCTTGCTCCAGTACCAGGACAGGCACACGCAGGCGTAACCCTTTTGCTGCACCGCAGCGGACAGCTTGTCCAGCTCGCGACGGTTGAGCAGCAGCTTGCGGCTGCGCACCGGGTCAGCGATGACGTGGGTGCTGGCGGTCGTCAGGGGCGTGATGTGGCTGCCGAGCAGCCAGGCTTCGCCATCCTTGAGCAGGACATAACTGTCAACCAGTTGCAGCTTGCTTGCCCGCAGACTTTTTACTTCCCAGCCGGCCAGGACCAGACCAGCCTCGAACTTGTGCTCGATGAAGTAATCGTGTCGCGCCTTTTTATTTTGCGCGATGGTCCCTGTTGGGTGTTTCTTCTGTTTAGCCATAGGGGCGGCATTATAGGGAGTTACAACAGAGTCGGCTACGGGGTTGCTACGTGCTTGAGCAGGTTGATTGAATCCCGGACAATGCGGCCTCTTTTTTGAACGCTTGGGCGTGATAACGATGTCGACAGACAAGGTTTCTGTCCACGGCAGTTGGGCTAGCCGCTGGGTCTTCATACTCGCCGCGACCGGTTCGGCCGTGGGGCTGGGTAGTATCTGGAAATTCCCGTACATGGTCGGCGTCTATGGCGGCGGTGCCTTCGTGCTGATGTTTCTGGCCTGCATCGCGCTGATTGGTGTGCCGGTCATGCTGGCCGAAACGCTGATCGGCCGCCGTGCACGGCAGAGTCCGGCCAATGCCTTGAAGGCGCTGGCGGTCGAGGCGGGGCACTCGGGCAAATGGTCCTGGGGGGCATTTGCCGGAATGATCACGGCGTTGCTGATCCTGTCGTTCTACAGTGTGGTGGGCGGCTGGTCGCTGGATTACATCATCGACATGGGGCGTGGCGATTTTCAGGGGGTGACGGCGGATCAGGTAGGGGCTTACTTCGGTAATGTCATTGCCGATCCCTGGCGCCTGACACTTTGGCACACGATTTTCATGCTGCTGTCAGCGGTGGTGATCGCAAAGGGCGTGGTCGCCGGGCTTGAGCGCAGTTTGCGCATCATGATGCCGCTGTTGTTCGTGATGGTCCTGGTCCTGCTGGGCTACAGCATGACCACCGGTCATTTCATGGAAGGTGTGCATTTCATGTTCGACTTCCACCCGGAAAAGGTTCTGGACGGCTTGTTGCCCGCAATGGGGCATGCGTTCTTTTCCCTGAGCGTGGGCGTCGGCTCGATCATGATCTATGGCGCCTACATGCCGAAGAGCTCGTCGATATCGGGGACTGTCGTTGGTGTGGCGCTGCTCGACACCTTCGTTTCCCTGGTGGCCGGCCTGGCATTGTTTCCGATTGTTTTCGCGGCGGGCCTGAACCCGAGCGAAGGGCCGGGGCTGATGTTCGTCAGCCTGCCGTTTGCCTTCGGCAACGTGGCGTTCGGGCAATTGATGGGGGTGGTGTTCTTCGTGCTGGTGGCGGTCGCCGCCTGGAGTTCGGCGATTTCCCTGCTTGAACCGATGGTGGCCTATCTGGTGGAGCGCACTAAAGTGAGTCGTGCGTGGGTCACCTTCTGGCTGGCTTTCAGCTGCTGGTTCGTCGGCCTGGGCACGGTGTTCTCCTTCAATATCTGGAAGGAGGCCAAGTTCTTCGTGAGCGAAGGCGGGATGTTCCACCTCTACCAATGGGGAGCAACCGGTGGTCTCGATTTCTTTGGCGTGATCGATTTCTTCACCTCGCGAATCATGTTGCCGCTTGGCGGTTTGTGTTTCGTGGTGTTTGCGGGCTGGATCATGGGGCGTGAAGCGGTGCGCGACGAGTTGTCGATTCGCAACCCGGCGCTGTTTGGTCTGTCCTTGTTCTTGATGCGCTATGTGGCGCCCATCGGCATCCTCGTAGTGTTTGCCGCCCAGCTGTGGAAGTGACGCTGACATGACGACACACATTTCACGTTCGGCCTTGCTGCCGTACCCGGCACAAGCGCTGTATGACCTGGTCAACGACGTGGCGCGCTACCCGGAGTTTCTGCCGTGGTGCTCGTCGGCCGAAGTCCTGGAGAGCTCATCCGAGCATATGCGGGCGAGCGTTGGGGTGGCCAAGGGCGGCCTTAGCCAGCATTTCGTCACGCGCAACACCCTGGTTCCCGGGCAGTCGATCGAAATGAACCTCGAAGAGGGTCCTTTCACCCAATTGCATGGCATCTGGGTATTCAAGGCGCTGACTGACAAAGCCTGCAAGATCAGCCTCGATCTGTCGTTCGATTATGCCGGGCCACTGGTTCGTGCCACCTTGGGGCCGCTGTTCAATCAGGCCGCCAACACCCTGGTGGATGCGTTCTGCCAGCGTGCCAAGCAGATACATGGTTGAGGTCATGATTGAAATCGAGGTGGTCTACGCGGCGGTGGACCGTCAGGTGCTGCTGACGCTGACGGTGCCGGTCGGGACGAGCGTGAGGGCAGCCTTGCTTGGGTCCGCCCTGGCAGGGGAGTTTCCGGAGCTGGATCTGGCCAATTGCCCCGTAGGGATCTTCGGCAGGGTTGTAGCTGATCCAGAGCATCGGTCTGTCCAGGCCGGGGATCGCATCGAGATTTACCGCCCGTTGCTGGTCGACCCGAAAGAGGTGCGCCGACTGCGCGCGGCAAAAGCGGCCGAGGCCAAAGCGCGGAATCAGTGAGTGGCTTGAACGCCAGACAATAAAAAGCCCGGGCATGCCGGGCTTTTTATTGCGTCGCAAATTATTGCGGCGAGGTGTCCAGTGGTTGCGGCGTCGGGACCGGCACGGTTTCTACGCCGTCGACGTCCTTCTGGATCTGGTCCAGCAACGAACCTGGCTTGACCGGCTTTTCCGGTTTTGGCTTCTCGACGTTTTCTGCCGGGGCAGCCACTGTCGTGCCGCTGTCCTTGCCGAGAATGGCTTCGTCACGGCTCACGCCTGGCATGAAATCACCAGAGAGGCTGACAAGCTGATCATTTGGGTTGAAGATAACGCTGATGCGTTCCTGTTGGCGTTCACCGCCACCCGGTTGCAAGCTGTACAGATAATCCCAGCGATCGGCATGGAACGTGTCAGTCAGCAGAGGGTTGCCCATGATAAACCGTACTTGCTTGCGGGTCATTCCCGGGCGTAACTGGTCTATCATGTCCTGCGTGACGACATTGCCCTGCTGGATGTCGATTTTGTAAACCCCGGGGAATGAACAACCGGCGAGTGCGAGCAGTCCCACAAAGGTGAAACTGGTTAGCAAGAGCTTGGTGTTTTGCATCGGTGGGCGACTTCCACTATCTTGGCTGGGACAACGTAAACGCCGATCATACCCGCATTAAGAGAAGCTGCGAAGCAGCATCGCGAGAAAGCTGACCATGGTTGAAAATAGCGAACTACGCAAAGCCGGCCTCAAAGTGACCCTGCCACGGGTCAAAATTCTGCAAATGCTCGACTCCGCCGAGCAACGCCACATGAGTGCCGAGGATGTCTACAAGGCCCTTATGGAGGCTGGTGAGGACGTCGGTCTGGCCACGGTTTACCGTGTTCTGACCCAGTTCGAGGCAGCTGGCCTTGTGGTGCGGCACAACTTCGACGGAGGCCACGCGGTCTTCGAACTGGACGACGGGAAGCATCACGACCATATGGTCAACGTCGAAACCAGCGAAGTGATCGAATTCTTCGACGAAGAAATCGAGCGGCTTCAGAAAGCAATCGTCGACAAGTATGGCTTCGAGATGGTTGATCACAATCTGGTGCTGTACGTGCGCAAGAAAAAGTAAGCATGTCGCGCGAACATCCGTTCGCGAAACGAGCGAAGGCGACCCCAGGGTCGCCTTCGTGCTTTCTGCGGTGTGCTGGTTTGCACATGGTTCCTGTAGGAGCTGCCGCAGGCTGCGATCTTTTGATCTGTGCTTTTAGAAAGGGCAAAGTCAAAAGATCGCAGCCTGCGGCAGCTCCTACAGAGTTCGCTTTAGATTTTTGCAGTGACGACCATTTTCTTGGCGTGAGCCAGGGATTCCTTGGTCAGATCGATGCCGCCCAGCATCCGCGCGACTTCTTCAACGCGCTCGTTTTTGCTCAGTTTGGAAACCGCCGTGCGGGTGGCATCTTCGCCGCGCACTTTATGCACAAATAGATGCTGATGACCTTGCGCTGCCACTTGCGGCAAGTGGGTCACGGTCAGCACCTGTCCGCGCTCGCCGAGCCTGCGCAGCAACTGGCCGACGATTTCTGCGGTCGGGCCGCCAATGCCGACGTCGACTTCGTCGAACACCAGGGTCGGTACGCGGGAGGTCTGTGCGGTGATCACCTGAATCGCCAGGCTGATCCGCGACAGTTCGCCGCCGGACGCCACTTTCGCCAGGGCCTTCAGCGGCTGGCCGGGGTTGGCGCTGACCAGCAGTTCTACCTGTTCCAGCCCGTTTGGCAGCAGTTCGTTGCCGCTGTTCGGGCGCAGTTCAATGGTGAAGCGGCCGCCGGGCATGCCCAGTCGCTGGATCTCCTGCTCCACGGCGCTGGCCAGGCTGCTCGAGGCTTGATGCCTGAGATCGCTCAGCTCCCGAGCCTTTTCCTGGTAGTGCCGGGCATAGGACGACAGCTCATCGCTCAAGCGCTCGATGGATTCGTCGTTGGCGTTCAGGGTCTCGATTTCATCCAGCAGTTTCTGCTGCATCTCGGCCACTTCAGTCGGCTGGATGCGGTGTTTGCGCGCCAGGGTGTAGATCGCATCGAGGCGTTCTTCCAGGTATTGAAGGCGCGATGGATCGGCATCGAAATTGTCGAGGAAACGGTTCAGTTCGCCCACGGCCTCTTCAACCTGGATCTGTGCGCTGGTCAGCAAGCTGCTGGCTTCGCCCAGGGCGCCGATCGAGCTGTTCACGCTCGACAGGCGGTTGAGGCTGGCGGTGAGGGCGTTCAGGACATTCCCGGAATCACTTTCGCTGCATTGTTCGACGACTTGCCGGCAAATGCCCAGCAGGGTTTCGGCGTTGGTCAGGTTCTTGTGTTCCTGTTCCAGCTGCTCGAGCTCGTTGTCGCCGAGGCCAAGGTTTTCCAGTTCTTCGAGTTGATAGCTGAGCAATTGATGGCGTGCACGTTGCTCGTCGCCGGAGTTGGAGAGCCGCTCCAGTTCCTGGCGGGTCTGACGCCAGCGTTGGGCGGCCAGTTGAACCTGGCGGGCAAGGTCCGTCGCGCCGGCATATTCATCGAGCAGGCGACGGTGGGTATCGGTCTTGAGCAGGGATTGGTGTTCGTGCTGGCTGTGAATGTCGATCAGCAGCTCGCCCAGCGCCTTGAGATCGCCAAGCGGGCAGGGCGTGCCGTTGATGTAGCCACGCGAGCGACCTTCGGATGTGATCACCCGGCGCAGGATGCACGGGCCGTCGTTTTCGAGGTCGCGTTCGGCCAGCCAGGC
This sequence comes from Pseudomonas sp. PDM28, assembly GCF_019219115.1. NCBI lineage: Bacteria > Pseudomonadati > Pseudomonadota > Gammaproteobacteria > Pseudomonadales > Pseudomonadaceae > Pseudomonas > Pseudomonas sp. PDM28. The sequence continues at coordinate 217,353 of NZ_JAHUWG010000011.1, read as the reverse complement.
GCTGGCTTCCGGAATGTCGGCCAGATCGAAGGTGGCCAGGATATCGGCCTTGTCGGCGCCCGGGCGGACCACGCCGCTGTCGGCACGATCGCCCAGGGTCAGGCCCAGCGCGTCGAGCATGATCGACTTGCCCGCGCCGGTTTCCCCGGTGATCACGCTCATCCCGCGATCGAGTTCGAGATCGAGATGTTCAACGATGGCGTAGTTGTGTACGGACAGGTGCACCAGCATATGGGCCGCTCCCAGGTGTTAGGTCTGGTTATTTATACAGTGTTTTGTTTCTGGCTGACAATGCCCCTCGTTAGCTCGATTCGATCGGTCCGGCCAATCCCTTATCGCGAGCCGGCATGACAATGCGATTGTTTTTTGTAGGGTTAATCATCGGCGCCCCTTGAAGCCGGATTTTGCGGCCCCATATAGCTGGGCAGAAGCGCGAGTTGAGTTCGCGGACGATATTGAAAGGAGAAATCTATGGCTGACGAACAGACAGTGGATACGCAAAACCCAGACGCCAACCAGGCGCCCGAGGCTTCGGGTGAAGACCTGGCGGCTCGTGTACAAGTGCTCGAAGAGCAACTGGCAGGCGCTCAGGATCAGGCTTTGCGTGTAGCCGCCGATCTGCAGAACGTCCGCCGTCGCGCCGAGCAGGATGTGGAGAAGGCTCACAAGTTCGCGCTGGAAAAATTCGCCGGCGACCTGCTGCCGATCGTCGACAGCCTGGAACGCGGCCTGGAGCTGTCCAGCCCGGACGACGAAAGCATCCGTCCGATGCGCGAAGGCATCGAGCTGACCCTGAAAATGTTCCACGACACCCTCAAGCGTTATCAGCTGGAAGCGATCGACCCGCATGGCGAACCGTTCAACGCTGTTCATCATCAGGCGATGGCCATGCAGGAAAGTGCCGATGTCGAGCCGAACAGCGTTCTGAAGGTGTTCCAGAAGGGCTATCAGCTCAATGGACGCCTGCTGCGCCCGGCGATGGTCGTGGTCAGCAAGGCGCCTGCGCCGGTTTCGCCTTCGATTGACGAGCAGGCTTGAAATCCGCCGCAAGGCCCCCATTTATAAGTCAAGCGTTTAAGTGCTACCGCAGTTAGCCACCACTGCTGCGGCAACCAAATCCAAAGTTTCGGGAGAGTGAACATGGGCAAAATTATCGGTATCGACCTGGGGACTACCAACTCCTGCGTCTCCGTGCTGGAAAACGGCAAGGCCAAAGTTATTGAAAACGCTGAAGGCGCGCGCACCACGCCGTCGATCATCGCTTATGCCAACGATGGCGAAATCCTGGTTGGCCAGTCGGCCAAGCGTCAGGCTGTGACCAATCCGCACAACACCCTGTATGCGGTGAAGCGTCTGATCGGTCGTCGTTTCGACGAAGAAGTCGTGCAGAAAGACATCCAGATGGTCCCTTACAAGATCGTCAAGGCTGACAACAGCGACGCCTGGGTTGAAGTGAACGGCCAGAAAATGGCGCCGCCACAAATCTCGGCTGAAATCCTGAAGAAAATGAAGAAGACCGCCGAAGATTACCTCGGCGAGACCGTGACTGAAGCGGTGATCACCGTTCCGGCCTACTTCAACGACAGCCAGCGTCAGGCGACCAAAGACGCCGGCCGCATCGCCGGTCTGGACGTAAAACGTATCATCAACGAACCGACCGCTGCTGCTCTGGCTTACGGTATGGACAAGGCCAAGGGCGATCACACCGTGATCGTTTACGACCTGGGCGGCGGTACTTTCGACGTTTCCGTGATCGAGATCGCTGAAGTCGATGGCGAGCACCAGTTCGAAGTACTGGCCACCAACGGTGACACGTTCCTGGGCGGTGAAGACTTTGACATTCGTCTGATCGACTACCTCGTCGACGAATTCAAGAAAGAAAGCGGCATGAACCTCAAGGGTGACCCGCTGGCCATGCAGCGCCTGAAAGAAGCCGCTGAAAAAGCCAAGATCGAACTGTCCTCGAGCCAGTCGACCGACGTGAACCTGCCGTACATCACTGCAGACGCCACCGGTCCTAAGCACCTGAACGTGAAGATCTCCCGCGCCAAGCTCGAAGCATTGGTGGAAGACCTGGTTCAGCGCACCATCGAGCCTTGCCGCATCGCAATGAAAGATGCCGGTATCGACGTTGGCGCGATCAACGACGTGATCCTGGTGGGCGGTCAGACCCGTATGCCACTGGTTCAGAAGCTGGTCACCGAGTTCTTCGGCAAAGAAGCACGTAAAGACGTCAACCCGGACGAAGCGGTTGCCATGGGTGCTGCCATTCAGGGCGCGGTACTGGCCGGTGACGTGAAAGACGTTCTGCTGCTCGACGTCAGCCCGCTGACCCTGGGTATCGAAACCATGGGTGGCGTGATGACCGCGCTGATCGAGAAAAACACCACGATTCCTACCAAGAAATCGCAAGTGTTCTCGACTGCCGACGACAACCAGGGCGCCGTGACCATTCACGTGCTGCAGGGCGAGCGTAAGCAAGCTGCTCAGAACAAGTCCCTGGGCAAGTTCGACCTGGCCGACATTCCACCGGCTCCACGTGGTGTGCCGCAGATCGAAGTGACCTTCGACATCGACGCCAACGGCATCCTGCACGTCGGTGCGAAGGACAAGGCTACCGGCAAGACTCAGTCGATCGTGATCAAGGCCAACTCCGGCCTGTCCGACGAGGAAATCGAACGCATGGTGCGTGATGCCGAGGCTAACGCCGAGGAAGACCGCAAGTTCGAAGAGCTGGCCGCTGCCCGTAACCAGGGCGACGCACTGGTTCACTCGACGCGCAAAATGGTGACCGATGCCGGCGATAAAGTGACTGCCGAAGAGAAGACTGCAATCGAAGCTGCCGTAGTTGCCCTGGAAGCCGCCGTCAAAGGCGACGACAAGGCTGCTATCGACGCCAAGGTTGAAGAGCTGTCGAAAGTCTCCGCTCCAGTGGCGCAGAAGATGTACGCCGAACAGGCTCAGCCTGCTGAAGGCGCTGCACCGCAGGGCGAATCGGCTGAGAAGGCTGACGACGTTGTCGATGCCGAGTTCGAAGAAGTCAAAGACCACAAGTAAGTTGTTGGTCGGCCGGTTGACTGCCTTCAGGCGGTGACTGGTAGGATGTCGCCGCGCGGGAGCTTGCTCCCGCGTTGGCGTATCTGGAATACGCGAATTTTTACAGCATGCGACAGCGCTCGCGTGTTGCTGGCATGGCCGGGAATGCTCCTGCTTTCCGAGCCGAAAGTGCCACTTTGAATCTAAGACCAGGATCGTTGAATTGACGTGAGTTGGGTCCGGGCCTGTATTGGGGCTCAACGAGTTCGGCAAACTCAGGAGGGTTTTGCCGGACGTCCTCAAGAGTGCAAAGACTTATGGCAAAGCGTGACTATTACGAAGTATTGGGTGTTGAGCGTGGTTCAAGCGAAGCGGACCTGAAAAAGGCTTACCGTCGCCTGGCGATGAAGCACCACCCGGACCGTAATCCCGATGACAAGGCGTCGGAAGAGATGTTCAAGGAGGCCAACGAGGCCTACGAAGTGCTTTCCGATTCCAGCAAGCGCGCGGCGTACGACCAGTACGGCCATGCCGGTGTCGATCCGAGCATGGGGGGCGGCGGTGCCGGTTTCGGTGGCCAGAACTTCTCCGACATCTTTGGTGATGTCTTCAGTGACTTCTTCGGTGGCGGTCGCGGCGGTTCCCGTGGCGGTGCTCAGCGCGGCAGTGACTTGCGCTACACCCTGGAGCTGGACCTGGAAGAAGCGGTGCGCGGCACGACCGTGAATATCCGCGTTCCGACGCTGGTCAATTGCAAGCCGTGCGATGGTTCCGGTGCCAAGAAAGGTTCCTCGCCGGTGACTTGCCCGACCTGCGGCGGTATTGGTCAGGTGCGCATGCAGCAAGGCTTCTTCTCGGTGCAGCAGACCTGCCCGCGCTGCCATGGCCAGGGCAAGATCATTTCCGATCCGTGCGATTCCTGCCACGGCGAAGGTCGCGTCGAAGAGTACAAGACCCTGTCGGTGAAAGTGCCGGCCGGCGTCGATACCGGTGACCGCATTCGTCTGTCCGGCGAAGGCGAGGCGGGAGCCCAGGGTGGCCCGACCGGCGACCTGTACGTGGTGATCAACGTGCGCGAGCACTCGATCTTCCAGCGTGATGGCAAGCACCTGTTCTGCGAAGTGCCGATCAGCTTCGTCGATGCGGCGCTGGGTGGCGAGCTGGAAATTCCGACCCTTGATGGCCGGGTCAAGTTGAAGATCCCCGAGGGGACTCAGACCGGCAAGCAGTTCCGTGTGCGTGGCAAGGGTGTCGCACCTGTGCGTGGCGGTGGTGCGGGCGACTTGATGTGCCGTGTGGCGGTCGAGACGCCGGTCAACCTGAGCCGTCGCCAGCGCGAAATGCTTGAGGAATTCCGCAGTTCGCTGGCGGACGACAACAGCCATTCGCCGAAAACCACTGGTTGGTTCGAAGGCGTGAAACGCTTCTTCGGCGATTTGTAAGGAGACAGGCATGCGACGTATTGCAGTGATGGGCGCCGCCGGGCGCATGGGCAAGACCCTGATTGAAGCAGTGCAGCAGGCACCAGGCGCCGGATTGACGGCGGCTGTGGATCGTCCTGACAGCACGCTGGTCGGTGCGGATGCCGGTGAACTGGCGGCTATCGGTCGCATCGGCGTGCCGCTGTCCGGTGATCTGGATCGGGTGGTCGACGAGTTCGACGTGCTGATCGACTTCACGCACCCGACGGTGACCCTGAAGAACCTGGCTTTCTGCCGTAAACACGGCAAGGCCATGATCATCGGGACCACGGGCTTCAGTGTTGAAGAAAAGCAGTTGCTGGCGGAAGCGGGCAAGGACATTCCGATTGTCTTCGCGGCCAACTTCAGTGTCGGGGTCAACCTGTGCCTGAAGCTGCTCGACACGGCCGCTCGCGTATTGGGTGACGACGTCGATATCGAAATCACCGAGGCTCACCATCGGCATAAAGTCGACGCGCCGTCGGGCACTGCCGTGCGCATGGGTGAGGTGATTGCCGATGCGTTGGGTCGTGACCTGAAGAAAGTGGCGGTGTATGGCCGTGAAGGCCAGACCGGTGCGCGTGATCGTGAAACCATCGGTTTCGCCACTGTGCGGGCCGGCGACATCGTCGGTGATCACACCGTGCTGTTCGCCGCCGACGGCGAGCGTGTCGAGATCACCCACAAGGCGTCCAGTCGCATGACCTTCGCCAAGGGCGCGGTACGTGCTGCATTGTGGCTGGACGGGCGCGAGCCTGGCCTTTACGACATGCAAGACGTGCTCGATCTGCGTTAAGATGCACCCGAAATCGGGCTCGCGCACCGCGTTTGAGCCCGGTTTTGTTCCGCCAAGCGACGTCCTGTCGCATTCTCCAGCCTTTAAGGCTCATTGGCGGTAGACCGAAAAGGCCTTTTTCTGTAAGCTACAGCTTTAGTGTGTCCACTAAAAGCGCGCAGAATAATTCAGTGAAGAAGCGGGGTGACGTGTCCATACGTCACTCCGCTTTTTTACAACCTGCGATCGCCCTTTCAGGCTTTATTTACGGGAGGTCTTCTTGACTAAGCCAGCCATACTCGCCCTTGCTGATGGCAGCATTTTTCGCGGCGAAGCCATTGGAGCCGACGGTCAGACCGTTGGTGAGGTGGTGTTCAACACCGCAATGACCGGCTATCAGGAAATCCTTACCGATCCTTCCTACGCCCAACAGATCGTTACCCTGACTTATCCGCACATCGGCAACACCGGCACCACGCCGGAAGACGCCGAGTCCAACCGCGTCTGGTCCGCTGGCCTGGTCATCCGTGACCTGCCTCTGGTGGCGAGCAACTGGCGTAACACGATGTCTCTGTCCGACTACCTGAAGGCCAACAATGTTGTGGCCATCGCCGGTATCGACACCCGCCGCCTGACGCGCATCCTGCGTGAAAAAGGCGCGCAGAACGGCTGCATCATGGCCGGTGACAACATTTCCGAAGAAGCCGCCATCGCCGCCGCCCAGGGTTTTCCAGGTCTGAAAGGCATGGATCTGGCGAAGGTTGTCAGCACCAAGGACAGCTACGAATGGCGTTCGACTGTCTGGGACCTGAAAACCGACAGCCACGCGACCATCGAAGCCTCCGAGCTGCCGTACCACGTGGTTGCCTACGACTACGGCGTCAAGGTGAACATCCTGCGCATGCTGGTCGAGCGCGGTTGCCGCGTGACCGTGGTGCCGGCGCAAACCCCTGCTGCCGATGTGCTGGCGCTCAAGCCGGACGGCGTGTTCCTGTCCAACGGCCCTGGTGATCCGGAGCCATGCGACTACGCGATCCAGGCGATCAAGGACGTGCTGGAAACCGAGATCCCGGTCTTCGGTATCTGCCTCGGTCACCAACTGCTAGCCCTGGCCTCCGGTGCCAAGACCCTGAAAATGGGTCACGGTCACCACGGTGCCAACCACCCGGTCCAGGACCTGGACACCGGTGTGGTGATGATCACCAGCCAGAACCACGGTTTTGCAGTAGACGAAGCCACCCTGCCCGCCAACGTTCGTGCGATCCACAAATCGCTGTTCGACGGCACCCTGCAGGGGATCGAGCGTACCGACAAGAGCGCCTTCAGCTTCCAGGGTCACCCGGAAGCCAGCCCTGGCCCGAACGACGTAGCGCCATTGTTCGATCGCTTCATCAACGAGATGGCCAAGCGACGCTGATCGCTCGCCTTGATGTAGCAAAGCTTGAGGGTGGCCCCGCATCGGCGGCCCCCTCAAGGCTTCAGAGATTGAACAAGACGGCTTGCCGACTGACCTGCGGATTTGAGTGACAAACCCATGCCAAAACGTACAGACATTAAAAGCATCCTGATTCTCGGCGCTGGCCCGATCGTGATCGGCCAGGCCTGCGAATTCGACTACTCCGGCGCCCAGGCCTGTAAAGCCCTGCGCGAGGAGGGTTACCGCGTCATCCTGGTGAACTCCAACCCGGCCACCATCATGACCGACCCGGCCATGGCCGACGCTACCTACATCGAACCGATCAAGTGGCAGACCGTTGCCAAGATCATCGAGAAAGAGCGTCCGGACGCGCTGCTGCCGACCATGGGTGGCCAGACCGCCCTGAACTGCGCCCTGGACCTGGAGCGCGAAGGCGTTCTGGAGAAGTTCGGCGTAGAGATGATCGGTGCCAACGCCGATACCATCGACAAGGCTGAAGACCGTTCGCGTTTCGACAAGGCGATGAAGTCCATCGGCCTGGCGTGCCCGCGTTCCGGTATCGCCCACAGCATGGAAGAGGCCAACGCGGTCCTCGAGAAGCTTGGCTTCCCGTGCATCATCCGTCCGTCCTTCACCATGGGCGGCACCGGTGGCGGTATCGCTTACAACCGTGAAGAGTTCGAAGAAATCTGCGCCCGTGGTCTGGACCTGTCGCCGACCAAAGAGCTGCTGATCGACGAATCGCTGATCGGCTGGAAAGAGTACGAGATGGAGGTTGTCCGCGATAAGAAGGACAACTGCATCATTGTCTGCTCCATCGAAAACTTCGACCCGATGGGTGTGCACACCGGTGACTCGATCACCGTGGCTCCGGCACAGACCCTGACCGACAAGGAATACCAGATCCTGCGTAACGCCTCCCTGGCGGTGCTGCGCGAGATCGGCGTGGAAACCGGTGGTTCCAACGTTCAGTTCGGTATCTGCCCGAACACCGGCCGCATGGTCGTGATCGAAATGAACCCGCGCGTATCCCGCTCCTCGGCGCTGGCTTCGAAAGCCACCGGCTTCCCGATCGCCAAGGTCGCGGCCAAGCTGGCTGTGGGCTACACCCTCGACGAGCTGTCGAACGACATCACCGGCGGCAAGACCCCGGCGTCCTTCGAACCGTCCATCGACTACGTCGTGACCAAGTTGCCACGTTTCGCCTTCGAGAAGTTCTCCAAGGCTGACGCGCGCCTGACCACTCAAATGAAGTCGGTCGGTGAAGTCATGGCCATCGGCCGTACCTTCCAGGAATCCCTGCAGAAAGCCCTGCGCGGCCTGGAAGTTGGTGTTTGCGGCCTGGACGAGAAGGTTGATCTGGCCAATCCGGAAAGCATGAGCGTGCTCAAGCGCGAGCTGACCGTGCCGGGCGCCGAGCGTATCTGGTACGTGGCGGACGCCATGCGCGCCGGCATGAGTGTTGAAGATATCTTCGGCATGACCATGATCGATCCTTGGTTCCTGGTGCAGATGGAAGACCTGATCAAGGACGAAGAGAAGGTCAAGACCCTGGGTCTGACCAGCATCGACCGTGACCTGATGTTCCGTCTCAAGCGCAAAGGCTTCTCCGACATGCGTCTGGCCAAGCTGCTGGGCGTGACCGAGAAGGCCCTGCGTGCTCACCGTCACAAGCTGGAAATCTTCCCGGTCTACAAGCGCGTCGACACCTGCGCGGCCGAGTTCGCCACTGACACCGCTTACCTGTACTCGACGTATGAAGAAGAGTGCGAAGCGGCGCCATCGGGTCGCGACAAGATCATGATCCTGGGCGGCGGTCCGAACCGTATCGGCCAGGGCATCGAGTTCGACTACTGCTGCGTACACGCGGCACTGGCCCTGCGCGATGACGGTTACGAGACCATCATGGTCAACTGCAACCCGGAAACCGTTTCCACCGACTACGACACCTCCGATCGCCTGTACTTCGAGCCAGTGACCCTGGAAGACGTGCTGGAAATCGTTCGCGTCGAGAAACCAAAGGGCGTGATCGTCCAGTACGGCGGCCAGACCCCGCTGAAACTGGCCCGCGCCCTGGAAGCTGCTGGCGTGCCGATCATCGGCACCAGCCCTGACGCCATCGACCGTGCCGAAGACCGTGAGCGCTTCCAGCAAATGGTCCAGCGCCTGAACCTGCGTCAGCCGCCAAACGCCACCGTGCGCAGCGAAGACGAAGCCATTCGCGCCGCGGCCAAGATCGGTTACCCGCTGGTGGTGCGCCCGTCCTACGTACTGGGCGGCCGTGCGATGGAAATCGTCTACGAAGAAGAAGAACTCAAGCGCTACCTGCGTGAAGCGGTTCAAGTGTCCAACGACAGCCCGGTGCTGCTGGACCACTTCCTCAACTGCGCCATCGAGATGGACGTGGATGCGGTTTGCGACGGCAAAGACGTGGTAATCGGCGCGATCATGCAGCACATCGAGCAGGCCGGTGTTCACTCCGGTGACTCCGCGTGCTCGCTGCCGCCGTACTCGCTGCCGGCGCACATCCAGGACGAGATGCGCGAGCAGGTCAAGAAAATGGCCCTGGAACTGGGCGTGGTCGGCCTGATGAACGTGCAGTTGGCGCTGCAGGGCGAAGACATCTACGTCATCGAAGTCAACCCGCGTGCTTCCCGTACCGTACCGTTCGTGTCCAAGTGCATCGGTGTTTCCCTGGCGATGATCGCAGCACGCGTGATGGCCGGTAAAACCCTGAAAGAACTGGGTTTCACCAAGGAAATCATCCCGAACTTCTACAGCGTGAAAGAGGCGGTGTTCCCGTTCGCCAAATTCCCTGGTGTTGACCCGATCCTCGGCCCAGAGATGAAGTCGACCGGTGAAGTGATGGGCGTGGGCGACACCTTCGGTGAAGCGTTCGCCAAGGCCCAGATGGGTGCCAGCGAAGTATTGCCGACCGGCGGTACTGCGTTCATCAGCGTACGCGACGACGACAAGCCACTGGTTGCGGGCGTGGCCCGTGATCTGATCAACTTGGGTTTCGAAGTGGTTGCCACTGCCGGGACTGCCAAGCTGATCGAGGCTGCAGGCCTGAAAGTGCGCCGTGTGAACAAGGTGACCGAGGGTCGTCCGCACGTGGTCGACATGATCAAGAATGACGAAGTCACGCTGATCATCAACACCACCGAAGGTCGTCAGTCGATCGCTGATTCGTACTCCATTCGTCGTAATGCCCTGCAGCACAAGATTTACTGCACCACCACCATTGCTGCTGGCGAAGCCATCTGCGAAGCGCTGAAGTTCGGTCCCGAGAAGACCGTGCGCCGCTTGCAGGATCTACACGCAGGATTGAAGGCATGAGCATAACGAAGTACCCAATGACCGTTCAGGGCGCTCGCGCCCTGGAAGAAGAGCACACTCACCTGACCAAGGTCGTTCGTCCGAAGCTCAGCCAGGACATCGGTACGGCCCGCGAGTTGGGTGACTTGAAGGAAAACGCCGAATACCACGCTGCCCGCGAGCAGCAGGGTATGGTCGAGGCGCGGATCCGTGACATCGAAGGCCGCATGCAGAACGCGGTGATCATCGATGTGACGACCATTCCTCACACCGGCAAGGTGATTTTCGGCACCACCGTCGAAATCGCCAACGTCGAAACCGATGAAAGCGTGACTTACCAGATCGTTGGTGAGGACGAGGCTGACATCAAGCTCGGCAAGATTTCCGTCGGTTCGCCGATCGCTCGCGCCTTGATTGCCAAGGAAGAGGGTGATGTGGTCGCCGTGAAAACGCCTGGCGGTGTTATCGAGTACGAGATTGTCGAAGTTCGTCACATCTGAAGGCCGGCGTCCGTTTCGTGCGGGCGCCATGCTTTGGCAACTGACCCAGATGTTGTGGGTCGGTGGCTTGTGGCTGTTGCAAGTGGGTCTGTTGCCGGTGCTGGGCCGAATTGGCCTGGCGCCGCTGCTGATCGACGAAATTGCAGGTACGCTCAATACGCTGGTAGTGGGATTCGCTACGGCGTGTTTGATTTTTCAGGCTTTGGTGCTGATTAAGGCCGAGGGCCTTGTCAGTCTATGGCGGGATATACGCGGGCAACTGCTGTTGATGGCGCTGTATGCGTGCGCGATGTACTTCGTGGTGCGCTTCGGTTGGCCGGATGCGCTGCGTTGGCAGGCGTTCAGCTATCTTGTTCTGGGCTTTTCCGGGCTGGTGCTGGTGTTGCAGCCGGTGCCGGGATGGAGTGGCAGGGTGCGCGAAGCACACCCTTGACCCTTGCCATCACTTGAAGCGATGGACGTTCGACAGCTGCTTGTTGACGCTGAAGTTCTTGCGGTAGATCAGCGCCATCTTGCCGATGACCTGAACCAGATCCGCTTTGCCGACCTTGCAGAGCTCTGCAATGGACGCCAGGCGCGATTCGCGATCGAGGATGTTGAGCTTGATCTTGATCAGCTCGTGATCCGCCAAAGCGCGTTCGAGTTCGGCTAACACACCTTCAGTCAAGCCATTGTCTGCCACAATCAAAACCGGTTTCAGATGGTGGCCAATGGATTTGTACTGTTTCTTCTGCTCTTGAGTGAGCGGCATAATCTGACCCCTGCGTCTGATCTTGTAAAAAGCGGCGGCCAGTTTACCCGAGCGAGTCCGGGACCGCCCAGTTAATCACGACCCGTTTTAATTCCGAGGTATCCCGTGGCCCGTTCCAAGACAAGCCTTAAGTGGCTGCAAGAACATTTCAACGACCCATTCGTCAAAATGGCACAGAAAGACGGGTACCGTTCCCGCGCCAGCTACAAGCTGCTGGAGATCCAGGAAAAGGACCGTTTGATCCGTCCTGGCATGAGCGTAATCGACCTGGGTGCGGCTCCGGGTGGCTGGTCGCAGGTGACCAGTCGTCTGATTGGCGGGCAGGGCACACTGATCGCTTCTGACATTCTTGAAATGGACAGCATCCCCGACGTCACCTTTATTCAAGGCGACTTTACCGAGGATGCCGTGCTGGCCCAGATCCTCGACGCCGTCGGAAATAAAGAAGTAGACCTTGTGATTTCCGACATGGCCCCCAATATGAGTGGATTGCCGGCCGTTGATATGCCGCGCGCGATGTTCCTGTGCGAACTGGCGCTGGATCTGTCGACGCGGGTGCTCAAGCCCGGTGGTGATTTTTTGATCAAGATCTTCCAGGGCGAAGGTTTCGACGAGTTCCACAAGAGCGTTCGCCAGCAGTTCGAGAAGGTGCAGATGCGCAAGCCGACCTCGTCGCGCGACCGTTCTCGCGAGCAGTACCTGCTGGGCCGCGGTTTCCGCGGTCGCAGTGAGGAATGAGTGAATTTTCGATCGGGGTGATAGGATTTTTGTATTACGCCTTGTCAGAATTAGCGAATATTGTGTAGGAAGTGTTTCACAAAGGGTTACAGACGGCGCCTGCCAAGTCGTAGGTAATGTAGTAAGTTAGGCCGGTGAATATCATGCGAAGCGCGCGCCAGTAGCGGAGCTTGCTTCAGAGGGTAGTTAATTGAACGATATGGCAAAGAATCTGATCCTGTGGTTGATCATCGCGGCTGTCCTGGTGACGGTGATGAACAACTTCTCCAGCCCTAACGAGCCGCAGACCCTCAACTATTCCGACTTCATCCAGCAGGTCAAGGATGGCAAGGTCGAGCGCGTGGCGGTTGATGGCTACGTGATTACCGGCAAGCGCAACGATGGCGACAGCTTCAAGACCATTCGCCCGGCGATCCAGGACAACGGCCTGATCGGCGACCTGGTGGACAACCACGTCGTGGTCGAAGGCAAGCAGCCTGAGCAGCAAAGCATCTGGACCCAACTCCTGGTCGCCAGCTTCCCGATCCTGGTGATCATCGCCGTGTTCATGTTCTTCATGCGGCAGATGCAGGGCGGTGCCGGTGGCAAGGGCGGGCCGATGAGCTTTGGCAAGAGCAAGGCGCGCCTGCTCTCCGAGGATCAGGTGAAAACTACCCTGGCTGACGTTGCCGGTTGCGACGAAGCCAAGGAAGAGGTCGGCGAGCTGGTCGAGTTCCTGCGCGATCCGGGCAAGTTCCAGCGCCTGGGTGGCCGCATTCCTCGCGGTGTGCTGATGGTCGGTCCTCCGGGTACCGGTAAAACCCTGCTGGCCAAGGCTATCGCCGGCGAAGCCAAAGTACCTTTCTTCACCATTTCCGGTTCCGACTTCGTCGAGATGTTCGTCGGTGTGGGTGCCAGCCGTGTTCGCGACATGTTCGAACAGGCCAAGAAACACGCTCCATGCATCATCTTCATCGACGAAATCGATGCGGTCGGTCGCCATCGTGGCGCTGGCATGGGGGGTGGTCACGACGAACGCGAGCAGACGCTCAACCAGTTGCTGGTCGAGATGGACGGCTTCGAAATGAATGACGGCATCATCGTGATTGCCGCGACCAACCGTCCTGACGTGCTGGACCCTGCGTTGCTGCGTCCAGGCCGTTTCGACCGTCAGGTTGTGGTCGGTCTGCCGGACATTCGTGGCCGCGAACAGATTCTCAAGGTTCACATGCGCAAAGTGCCAATGGGTGACGATGTTGCTCCGGCCGTGATCGCACGTGGTACCCCGGGCTTCTCCGGTGCCGACTTGGCCAACCTGGTGAACGAGGCGTCGCTGTTCGCTGCCCGTGCCGGCAAGCGCATCGTCGAAATGAAAGAATTCGAACTGGCGAAAGACAAGATCATGATGGGCGCCGAGCGCAAGTCCATGGTCATGTCCGAGAAAGAAAAGCAGAACACGGCTTATCACGAAGCGGGCCACGCCATTGTGGGGCGCGTCGTGCCTGAGCATGATCCGGTGTACAAGGTGTCGATCATCCCGCGCGGTCGTGCGTTGGGTGTGACCATGTTCCTGCCGGAAGAGGATCGTTACAGCCTGTCCAAGCGTGCATTGATCAGTCAGATCTGCTCGTTGTATGGCGGTCGTATCGCTGAAGAAATGACCCTGGGCTTCGATGGCGTGACCACCGGTGCTTCCAACGACATCATGCGTGCCAGCCAGATTGCGCGGAACATGGTGACCAAGTGGGGTCTTTCGGAAAAGCTCGGTCCGTTGATGTATGCCGAAGAAGAGGGTGAAGTGTTCCTCGGTCGCGGCGGTGGCGGTCAAAATGCAAGCTTCTCCGGTGAGACAGCCAAGCTGATCGACTCCGAAGTGCGTAGCATCATCGATCAGTGCTACGGCACGGCGAAGCAGATTCTCACCGACAACCGTGACAAGCTCGATGCCATGGCTGATGCCTTGATGAAGTACGAAACCATCGATGCCGAGCAGATCGACGACATCATGGCGGGTCGTACGCCTCGCGAGCCACGCGACTGGTCGGGTGGCACGGGTACTTCCGGCACCCCGCCGGTGGTACAGGATGAGCGTCCGGAAACACCGATCGGCGGTCCTGCTGCTGACGTATAAGGTTTGAAATGACTTCTGTTCAGTCCTCGACCCGGTTGCCTTGCGGCAACCGGGTTCTTGATTTGGCCCAGACGCATGTCATGGGTATCCTCAATGTCACTCCAGATTCGTTCTCCGATGGTGGCCAATACAGTCAGCTCGACGCGGCCATGCGCCACGCCGAAGCCATGGTGGCGGCCGGCGCGACGCTGATCGATGTCGGTGGCGAATCCACTCGTCCTGGTGCCAGGGCGGTATCGCCGCTGGAGGAGCTGGAGCGCGTGGCGCCGATTGTCGAGCGCATTGCTCGCGAGCTGGACGTCATCATCTCGGTCGACACCTCAACGCCAGCCGTCATGCGTGAAACGGCGCGTCTGGGTGCCGGGTTGATCAATGACGTACGTTCGTTGCGCCGCGATGGCGCGCTGGATGCCGCGGCGGCCACCGGTCTGCCGGTTTGCCTGATGCATATGCTGGGCGAGCCAGGCGATATGCAGGACAATCCGCAGTATCAGAACGTTACAAGGGAAGTCGGTGAGTTTCTCGCCGAGCGCATGGTTCAATGTTCGTTGGTGGGCATTCCAGCGGAGCGGATCATTCTTGACCCCGGCTTTGGTTTCGCCAAGACCTTGCAGCACAACCTGAGCTTGTTCAAACATATGGAAGCCCTGCATGCCCTGGGGCGCCCCCTGTTGGTCGGGGTTTCGCGAAAGAGCATGATTGGCCAGGCATTGAATCGTCCGGTGGGAGACCGGCTGTATGGCGGTTTGGCGCTCGCGGCGCTGGCTTCGGCGAAGGGTGCGCGTATATTGCGCGTCCATGATGTAGCCGAAACAGTGGATGTGGTGCGGATGATCGCCGCAGTGGAATCAGCCGAATAAGAATGATGGAGCACTTATGAGCAAAAAATATTTTGGCACCGATGGTATTCGTGGGCGTGTCGGCGAGTACCCGATTACTCCTGATTTCATGCTCAAGCTCGGCTGGGCTGCCGGCATGGCGTTCCGCAAGATGGGCGCCTGCAAGGTATTGGTAGGCAAGGACACCCGGATCTCCGGCTACATGTTCGAGTCTGCACTTGAGGCGGGGCTTACTTCCGCAGGTGCCGATGTAATGCTCCTGGGTCCGATGCCGACCCCGGCGATTGCCTACCTGACGCGCACCTTCCATGCCGAGGCCGGCATCGTGATCAGTGCGTCGCACAATCCGCATGATGACAATGGCATCAAGTTCTTCTCCGGCAAGGGCACCAAGCTTCCGGATGAGGTTGAGCTGATGATCGAAGAATTGCTCGATACGCCAATGACCGTGGTGGAGTCGAGCAAGATCGGCAAGGTATCGCGAATCAACGACGCTTCGGGACGCTATATCGAATTCTGCAAGAGCAGTGTGCCCACCGGCACCAGCTTCACCGGCATGAAGATCGTGATCGACTGTGCTCACGGTGCGACCTATAAAGTGGCGCCGAGTGTGTTCCGTGAGCTGGGCGCGGAAGTCGTCGTGCTGTCGGCGCAGCCGAACGGGTTGAACATCAACGACAATTGCGGTTCGACCCACATGGGGCCGCTGCAGGCTGCCGTCGTGGCTGAGCATGCCGATCTGGGCATCGCCTTCGATGGTGACGGCGATCGTGTTCAGATGGTCGACCACACGGGTGCGGTGGTCGATGGCGACGAGTTGCTGTTCATCATTGCCCGTGACCTGCATGAGCGCGACAAGCTGCAGGGCGGCGTCGTTGGAACCCTGATGAGTAACCTGGGGCTGGAGCTGGCCCTGGCTGATCTCGGTGTTCCCTTCGTGCGTGCCAATGTCGGTGACCGCTATGTGATTGCCGAATTGCTGGAGCGCAACTGGATCGTGGGCGGTGAAAACTCCGGACACGTTGTGTGCTTCAGTCACACCACCACCGGTGATGCAATCATTGCTGCGCTGCAGGTGCTGATGGGGCTGCGCGCGCGGGATGAAAGTCTGGCGCAGGCTCGTCAGGCGCTGCGCAAGTGCCCTCAGGTGCTGATCAATGTGCGTTTCGGCGGTGGTGCAAATCCCCTGGAGCATCCATCGGTCAAGGAAGCCAGCGAACGTGTGACCAAGGCCATGGCAGGTCGGGGGCGTGTGCTGTTGCGCAAGTCCGGAACCGAGCCGCTGGTGCGTGTGATGGTCGAAGGTGAAGACGAAACCCTGGTTCGCGGCTATGCCGAAGAGCTGGCAAAACTGGTTACTGAAGTTTCTGCCTGAATTCGGCTTGCCAGCCTTGATTGTGTTGGGTAACATCTGCGCCCACTTTGACCGACGAGGTACAGCATGCGTCGCCCTATGGTAGCTGGTAACTGGAAGATGCACGGTACCCGCGCCAGCGTCGCTGAGCTGATCAACGGCCTTCGTGACTTGGCCTTGCCGAGCGATGTTGATGTCGCGGTATTCCCGCCTTTTTTGCATATCAATCAAGTGATTGATGGCTTGAAAGGAAAGTCGATTTCGGTCGGCGCGCAGAATTCTGCGGTGGAGTCCGGGCAAGGTGCGTTGACCGGTGAAGTTGCACCGAGTCAGTTGGTGGATGCAGGTTGTTCCCTGGTGCTTGTCGGGCACTCCGAACGCCGCCAGATCATGGGCGAGCAGGACGGAATGCTGATCCGCAAGTTCGCAGCGGCACAGGCATGTGGCTTGATTCCGGTGTTGTGCATAGGGGAAACCCTTGAGCAGCGTGAAGCCGGAAAGACTCTTGAGGTTGTCTCGCGTCAGCTGGGCAGTATCATTGAGGAGCTGGGTGTCGGTGCCTTTGCCAAGGCAGTGATCGCTTACGAGCCGGTCTGGGCCATTGGCACCGGGCTGACTGCAACGCCGCAACAGGCGCAGGATGTGCACGCAGCCATTCGCGCCCAGTTGGCGGCAGAGAATTCTGAAGTCGCACAAGGTGTGCGGCTTCTATACGGCGGCAGCGTGAAGGCGGCCAATGCGGTCGAACTGTTCGGCATGCCGGATATCGATGGGGGTCTCATTGGTGGGGCTTCCCTGAATGCAGATGAGTTCGGTGCGATTTGTCGCGCCGCGGGAAACTGAAAAAATGCTGGAAACAGTCGTAGTCGTTTTTCATCTGCTGGGTGCATTGGGCGTAGTAGCTCTGGTTTTGCTGCAGCAGGGTAAAGGTGCGGACGCTGGCGCGTCTTTCGGAGCAGGTGCTTCAAATACTGTGTTCGGAAGCCAAGGTTCCTCTACCTTTCTTAGTAAGTTTACTGCTATACTTGCCGCAGGTTTTTTCATAACCAGCTTGGGGTTAGGTTACTTTGCTAAAGAGAAGGCTCACCAGCTGACTCAAGTAGGTCTCCCAAATCCAGCGGTACTGGAAGTTCCAAAGCAACAACCGGCTTCTGATGATGTCCCGGTGCTTCAAGAGCAAAAGTCGGCTACTCCAGCGACTGACGTACCTCCAGCTCAAGAGCAGAAGTAAGAAGGGTTTCAAACGCAGTATTGCCGAGGTGGTGGAATTGGTAGACACGCAACCTTGAGGTGGTTGTGCCCATAGGGTGTAGGGGTTCGAGTCCCCTTCTCGGTACCAATTAGTCAGGAGAGCCCGCTGTTGCGGGCTTTCTTGCAGGTGGAAGGTTACATTGACCCTGTAGGGGATCGGTCGTATACTTCCGCCCCAGCTTTGTCGCGGGGTGGAGCAGTCTGGTAGCTCGTCGGGCTCATAACCCGAAGGTCGTCGGTTCAAATCCGGCCCCCGCAACCAGTTTAAGGAGCCCCTTTTAAGGGGCTTTTTGTTAGCTGGACACTTTCTACGCCGCTGTTCGACGGCGTTTCAAGGATGGGCGTTTCGCCCATTTTTTTATTTTGCATAGCATGCACATACATGCACTAGGGGGTTCAGGTGTCGAGCAAGCTAGAAGAGTTGCAGGCCTTGCTGGCCCCGGTGGTCGTGGCCCTAGGCTATGAATGCTGGGGTATCGAGTTTTCGGCTCAGGGTCGTCACTCGATGTTGCGCGTTTATATCGATAAAGAAGGCGGCGTGCTGGTGGACGATTGTGCCATCGTCAGCCGTCAGATCAGCGGTGTGCTGGATGTTGAAGATCCGATCTCCGTTGAATACACCCTTGAAGTTTCCTCGCCTGGCATGGAACGCCCTCTGTTCACTCTTGAGCAGTTTGCAAAATTTGCCGGTGAACAAGTGAAGATCAAGCTGCGCTCGCCTTTTGAAGGACGACGCAACTTTCAGGGCCTTCTGCGCGGCGTAGAAGAGCAGGATGTCGTGGTGCAGGTAGAAGACCATGAGTTCCTGTTGCCGATCGATATGATCGACAAGGCCAACATTATTCCCAGTTTTGACTGAGGCGTGCCAGATACTGCGGATCCCGCGGATCCAATGGCTTGCGAAAGGCGAGGCGTACGATGAGCAAAGAAGTACTGCTGGTTGTTGAGTCGGTATCCAACGAAAAGGGTGTACCGGCAAACGTGATTTTTGAAGCGCTGGAGCTGGCCCTGGCCACTGCGACCAAAAAGCGTTTCGAAGACGAAGTTGATCTGCGTGTGGAAATCAACCGCCACACGGGTGCCTACGAGACTTTCCGTCGCTGGACGGTCGTCGAAGAGGCAGACCTGGACGATCCGGCCATCGAAACCTGGCCGAGCAAGGTTGCCGAAACGCATCCTGGCGCCAAGGTTGGTGACGTTGTCGAAGAGAAAATCGAGTCCATCGAATTCGGCCGCATTGCTGCACAGACTGCCAAGCAAGTCATCGTGCAGAAAGTTCGCGAAGCCGAGCGCGCTCAGGTTGTTGACGCTTATCGCGAGCGCCTGGGTGAAATCATCTCCGGCACCGTGAAAAAAGTCACCCGCGACAACGTGATCGTTGATCTGGGCAACAACGCCGAAGCGTTGCTGGCCCGTGAAGACATCATTTCTCGCGAAACTTTCCGGGTTGGCGTGCGTCTGCGTGCGCTGCTCAAGGAAATCCGCACCGAGAACCGCGGCCCGCAGCTGATCCTGTCGCGTACCGCGCCGGAAATGCTGATCGAGTTGTTCCGCATCGAAGTGCCGGAAATTGCCGAAGGCCTGATCGAAGTGATGGCTGCGTCCCGTGATCCGGGATCCCGCGCCAAGATCGCCGTCCGCTCCAAGGACAAACGCATCGACCCGCAAGGCGCTTGCATCGGTATGCGCGGTTCGCGCGTCCAGGCAGTGTCGGGTGAGTTGGGCGGTGAGCGTGTTGACATCGTTCTGTGGGACGACAACCCGGCTCAGTTCGTGATCAACGCCATGTCCCCGGCCGAGGTTGCGGCAATTATCGTTGACGAAGATGCCCACGCAATGGACATCGCCGTTGGCGCAGACAATCTGGCTCAGGCCATTGGTCGTGGTGGTCAGAACGTGCGTCTGGCCAGCCAGTTGACTGGCTGGACCCTGAACGTGATGACCGAATCGGACATCCAGGCTAAGCAGCAAGCAGAAACCGGCGACATCCTGCGCAACTTCATCGACGAGCTGGAAGTCGACGAAGAGCTGGCTCAGGTGCTGGTAGATGAAGGCTTCACCAGCCTGGAAGAGATTGCCTACGTACCGCTGGAAGAAATGCTCAACATCGACGGCTTTGACGAGGAAATCGTCAACGAGCTTCGTGCTCGTGCCAAGGATCGCTTGTTGACCAAAGCCATCGCTACTGAGGAAAAGCTGGCAGACGCCCATCCGGCCGAAGACCTGCTCTCGCTTGAGGGTATGGACAAGGATTTGGCGATGGAACTGGCGGTGCGCGGCGTAGTTACCCGCGAAGACCTGGCCGAGCAGTCTATTGACGACCTGCTCGACATCGACGGCATTGACGATGATCGTGCCGGCAAGTTGATCATGGCCGCCCGAGCCCACTGGTTCGAGTAATTAGGCGCGGCCTGAGGAGAGAAGTGCATGACGCAAGTCACGGTGAAACAACTGGCCGATGAGGTCAAAACACCGGTAGAGCGCCTGTTGCAGCAGATGCGTGAGGCAGGTCTGCCGCACACCGCCGCCGAAGAAAGTGTGACTGACAGTGAGAAGCAATCGTTGCTGACTCACTTGAAAAGCAGCCACAAGGCGAAAGTGGAAGAACCACGCAAGATTACGCTGCAGCGTAAAACCACCAGCACCCTGCGGGTTGCCGGCAGCAAAAGCATCAGCGTTGAAGTACGCAAGAAGAAAGTCTTCGTACAGCGCAGCCCGGAAGAAATCGAAGCCGAGCGCAAGCGTGAACTGGATGAACGTCGCGCAGTAGAAAATGCTGCACGTCAGAAGGCTGAAGAAGAAGCCAAGCGTCGCGCCGAAGAAGAAGCGCGTCGCCAGCCTGCTGCTGCGCCGACCGCTCCAGCCGAACCTGTTGCAGCGCCTGCTGTGGTAGCCGAGCCAGTGCGTGAAAGCGCACCGGTTGTGGCAGCCGCTCCGGCACCTGCGGCAGACACTCGCAAGCGCGACGAACAGCGTCGTCCGGACAAACCACGAGCCGACGACAACAATCGTCGCGGTGGTGGCGATGGCGAGCGCAAAAACGCTCCGCATCGTGCTTCGGTCAAGGAAAAGGCGCCAGCGCCACGCGTTGCCCCACGTACTACCGACGAAGAAAGCGATGGCTTCCGTCGTGGTGGTCGCGGCAAGGCCAAGCTGAAGAAGCGCAACGCCCACGGTTTCCAGAGCCCGACCGGCCCTGTCGTGCGCGAAGTGAAGATCGGCGAGACCATCACTGTGGGCGATCTGGCCCAGCAGATGTCGGTCAAGGCTGCTGAAATCATCAAGTTCATGTTCAAACTGGGTACTCCAGCGACCATCAACCAGGTACTGGATCAGGAAACTGCCCAGCTGGTAGCTGAAGAGCTGGGCCACAAAGTGACCCTGGTCAGCGACACCGCCCTGGAAGATTCCCTGGCCGAGTCCCTGAAGTTTGAAGGCGAGGCAGTTTCCCGTGCTCCAGTCGTGACCGTAATGGGCCACGTTGACCACGGTAAGACTTCCCTGCTCGACTACATCCGTCGTGCCAAGGTTGCTGCTGGCGAAGCCGGTGGTATTACCCAGCACATCGGCGCATACCACGTTGAAACCGACCGTGGCATGGTGACGTTCCTCGACACCCCTGGTCACGCCGCGTTTACCGCGATGCGTGCCCGTGGTGCCAAGGCGACCGACATCGTGATCCTGGTGGTTGCAGCGGACGACGGCGTAATGCCGCAAACCATCGAAGCTGTTCAGCACGCCCAGGCTGCTGGCGTTCCGCTGGTTGTCGCTGTGAACAAGATCGACAAGCCAGGTGCTGACCTCGATCGCATCCGTAGCGAACTGTCGGTACACGGCGTGACTTCGGAAGAGTGGGGTGGCGATACTCCATTCGTACCGGTTTCGGCGAAGATGGGTACCGGTGTAGACGAACTGCTCGAAGCCGTTCTGCTGCAAGCCGAAGTCCTGGAACTGACTGCAACCCCATCGGCTCCTGGCCGTGGTGTCGTGGTTGAATCCCGCCTGGACAAGGGCCGTGGCCCGGTGGCTACCGTGCTGGTTCAAGACGGTACCCTGCGTCAGGGCGACATGGTCCTGGTCGGTTCGAACTATGGCCGCGTGCGTGCCATGCTCGACGAGAACGGCAAGCCAATCAAGGAAGCCGGTCCGGCCATCCCTGTCGAGATCCTCGGCCTGGACGGTACCCCGGACGCTGGCGACGAGATGAGCGTGGTTGCCGACGAGAAGAAAGCCCGTGAAGTGGCTCTGTTCCGTCAAGGCAAGTTCCGCGAAGTCAAACTGGCTCGCGCTCACGCCGGCAAGCTGGAAAACATCTTCGAAAGCATGGGTCAGGAAGAGAAGAAGACGCTCAACATCGTCCTCAAATCCGACGTCCGTGGTTCGCTGGAAGCGTTGAACGGCGCCTTGAACGGCCTGGGTAACGACGAAGTGCAAGTGCGTGTGGTCGGTGGCGGCGTCGGTGGTATCACCGAATCCGATGCCAACCTGGCACTGGCCTCCAACGCTGTACTGTTCGGCTTCAACGTGCGTGCCGATGCCGGTGCGCGCAAGATCGTCGAGCAGGAAGGTCTGGATATGCGTTACTACAACGTGATCTACGACATCATCGAAGACGTCAAGAAAGCCCTGACCGGCATGCTCGGCAGCGATGTTCGCGAGAACATCCTGGGCATCGCCGAAGTGCGTGACGTGTTCCGTTCGCCGAAGTTTGGCGCGATCGCCGGTTGCATGGTTATCGAAGGTGTTGTGCACCGTAACCGTCCAATCCGTGTACTGCGTGAAGACATCGTTATCTTCGAAGGCGAGCTGGAATCCCTGCGCCGCTTCAAGGATGACGCTTCCGAAGTACGTGCCGGCATGGAATGCGGTATCGGCGTGAAGAGCTACAACGACGTCAAGGTCGGTGACAAGATCGAAGTCTTCGAGAAGGTGCAGGTTGCTCGCAGCCTCTAATTCGCGCACTTCAGGAGCCGTGACGGGTAGCCGCATGCAAATGCGCAATTCGTCACCAGGACTCTAAACGCAACGCCCGGTCTGGCTTTTGTCAGGCCGGGCGTTTGCCGCTTTCAGACCTTGCGGGTTTCACCGTGGGGCAGTTACAGGTAACAAGACATGGCAAAAGAATACAGCCGTACCCAACGTATCGGCGATCAGATGCAGCGTGAGCTGGCACAACTGATCCGTCGTGAAGTCAAAGACCCGCGCGTCGGCCTGGTCACCATTACCGCAGTGGAAGTCAGCCGTGACGTCGGTCACGCCAAGATCTTCATCACCGTGATGGGGCAGGACAGCGCCGAAGAAATCGCACAAAGCATCAAGGTGCTGAACTCCGCCGCCGGTTTCCTGCGCATGCAGCTGGCTCGCGAGATGAAGCTGCGCAGCGTTCCACAGCTGCACTTCCACTACGACGAAAGCGTCGTGCGTGGTGCGCATCTGTCGGCATTGATCGAGCGCGCAGTGGCTGAAGACAATCAGCATCCGGTTGCGGCAGAAGCCGAAGACACCAAGGAGTAACCGGTGGCTCAGGTCAAACGTATCCGTCGTAACGTCAGCGGCATTATCCTTCTCGACAAGCCGCTGGGGTTCACCTCCAACGCGGCCTTGCAGAAGGTTCGCTGGTTGCTCAACGCCGAAAAGGCAGGTCATACCGGCAGTCTCGATCCCTTGGCCTCCGGCGTGTTGCCGCTGTGCTTCGGCGAGGCCACCAAGTTCTCGCAATACCTGCTCGATTCCGACAAGGGTTACGAAACCCTGGCGCAACTGGGCAAGACCACCACCACGGCGGATGCCGAAGGTGAAGTTTTGCAGGAACGCCCGGTGACCGTTGGTCGCTCCGATATCGAGGCTGTACTGCCGAAATTTCGTGGGCAAATCAGTCAGATACCGCCGATGTACTCGGCGCTCAAGCGTGATGGCCAGCCGCTTTACAAGCTGGCTCGTGCAGGCGAAGTAGTGGAGCGCGAACCGCGTTCTGTTACTATTACGCGCTTGGAATTGCTGGCCTTCGAAGGAGATACTGCGCGGCTGGCGGTGGATTGCAGCAAAGGCACCTATATCCGTACCCTGGTGGAGGATATCGGTGAGCAACTCGGTTGTGGCGCTTATGTTGCAGAACTGCGACGTACCCAGGCCGGGCCATTCACCCTGGCGCAGACTGTTACCCTCGAAGAGCTGGAAGCGGTACATGCCGAAGGCGGCAACGAAGCGGTCGATCGCTTCCTGATGCCATCGGACAGCGGCCTGCTGGATTGGCCACTGTTGCAGTTCTCCGAAGCAAGCGCGTTCTACTGGCTCAACGGTCAGCCGGTGCGTGCCCCGGATGCTCCGAAGTTCGGCATGGTGCGGGTACAGGATCACAATGGTCGCTTCATCGGTATCGGTGAAGTGAGCGAAGACGGGCGCATCGCGCCGCGTCGACTGATTCGGTCAGAATGACCGAAACCAGTCCGCGTAATACCGGGCTGGCGAGGGTGGCTGTTAACAGGCACGGTCACTACTCATTTTTAGATACAGGGATTTGTCCCTGGCCTGTTGAAACTGTTTTTCTGAAACAGTTTCCTGATAAAAGGATTGCCTCATGGCTCTCGACGTTCAAGAAAAAGCTCAAATCGTTGCTGACTACCAGCAAGCTGTTGGTGACACTGGTTCGCCAGAAGTGCAAGTTGCACTGCTGACCGCCAACATCAACAAGCTGCAAGGTCACTTCAAGGCCAACGGTAAAGACCACCACTCCCGTCGTGGTCTGATCCGCATGGTTAACCAGCGTCGTAAGCTGCTGGACTACCTGAAAGGCAAGGATCTGGGTCGCTATCAGACTCTGATCGGTCGCCTGGGTCTGCGTCGCTAATAAGCGATTGCGCTAGAGGTTGGTTGTCTGTCGTGCACCAGCGGGTTTCCCGCCGGCGCATGGCAGGCTCCCAGCCTCAAGTTTTATCTGGATACCTGCTTTGCCTGAGTAACACCTGGACAAACCGCTCGGGCCGATTCCCGACATTGCCCAAGAATTTCGCAAGAAACCAGTTCCCCCAAGAGCCACAAAGAAGGTAGGACACCGTGAACCCGGTAATCAAAAAATTCCAGTTCGGTCAGTCGACCGTTACCCTCGAGACTGGCCGCATCGCCCGTCAGGCCTCCGGCGCAGTATTGGTCACCGTTGACGACGACGTCAGCGTATTGGTGACCGTAGTCGGTGCCAAGCAAGCCGATCCAGGCAAGGGCTTCTTCCCTCTGTCTGTTCACTACCAGGAAAAGACTTACGCTGCCGGTAAGATCCCTGGCGGTTTCTTCAAGCGCGAAGGCCGTCCTTCCGAGAAAGAAACCCTGACTTCCCGACTGATCGACCGTCCGATCCGTCCGCTGTTCCCTGAAGGTTTCATGAACGAAGTGCAGGTTGTCTGCACCGTCGTTTCCACCAGCAAGAAGACCGATCCGGACATCGCTGCGATGATCGGTACCTCGGCTGCCCTGGCCATCTCCGGCATTCCTTTCGATGGCCCGATCGGCGCTGCCCGCGTAGCTTTCCACGAAAGCACCGGCTACCTGCTGAACCCGACTTACGAGCAGCAAGCTGCTTCGAGCCTGGACATGGTCGTTGCCGGTACTTCGGACGCCGTGCTGATGGTTGAATCGGAAGCCAAAGAGCTGACCGAAGACCAGATGCTGGGCGCGGTACTGTTTGCTCACGACGAGTTCCAGGTTGTGATCAACGCGGTCAAAGAACTGGCTGCCGAAGCTGCCAAGCCAACCTGGACCTGGGCTCCTGCGCCAGAAGCCACCGAACTGCTGGGCGCTATCCGTGCCGAGTTCGGCGAAGCGATCTCCCAGGCCTACACCATCACCGTCAAGGCCGACCGTTACGCTCGCCTGGGCGAGCTGAAGGACCAGGTCGTTGCCAAGCTGTCCGGTGAAGAAGGCCAGCCTTCCGCTTCCGACGTCAAAGCGGCTTTCGGTGAAATCGAATACCGCACCGTTCGCGAAAACATCGTAAACGGCAAGCCACGTATCGACGGTCGCGACACCCGCACCGTACGTCCGCTGAACATCGAAGTCGGTGTTCTGCCAAAGACCCACGGTTCGGCCCTGTTCACCCGTGGCGAAACCCAGGCCCTGGTCGTTGCAACGCTGGGTACTGCCCGTGATGCACAGCTGCTGGACACCCTGGAAGGCGAGAAAAAAGACCCGTTCATGCTGCACTACAACTTCCCTCCGTTCTCGGTGGGCGAGTGTGGTCGCATGGGTGGCGCTGGTCGTCGTGAAATCGGTCACGGCCGTCTGGCCCGTCGTTCGGTTTCGGCCATGCTGCCAGCCGCTGACGTGTTCCCGTACACCATCCGCGTGGTTTCGGAAATCACCGAATCCAACGGTTCGAGCTCGATGGCTTCCGTTTGCGGTGCTTCCCTGGCCCTGATGGACGCTGGCGTTCCAATGAAGGCTCCGGTTGCCGGTATCGCCATGGGTCTGGTTAAAGAAGGCGAGAAGTTCGCCGTCCTGACCGACATCCTGGGTGACGAAGACCACCTGGGCGACATGGACTTCAAGGTAGCCGGTACCGCCAAAGGCGTCACCGCGCTGCAGATGGACATCAAGATCAAGGGCATCACCGAAGAAATCATGGAGATCGCTCTGGGCCAAGCCCTGGAAGCGCGCCTGAACATCCTCGGCCAGATGAACCAGATCATTGGCCAGTCGCGTACCGAACTGTCGGCCAACGCTCCGACCATGATCGCGATGAAAATCGACACCGACAAGATCCGTGATGTCATCGGTAAAGGCGGCGCGACCATCCGTGCGATCTGCGAAGAAACCAAGGCTTCGATCGACATCGAAGACGACGGTTCGATCAAGATCTTCGGCGAAACCAAGGAAGCCGCTGAAGCAGCACGTCAGCGCGTTCTGGGTATCACCGCTGAAGCCGAGATCGGCAAGATCTACGTCGGCAAGGTTGAGCGCATCGTCGACTTCGGCGCATTCGTCAACATCCTGCCGGGCAAGGACGGTCTGGTTCACATCTCCATGCTGAGCGACGCTCGCGTAGAGAAAGTGACCGACATCCTGAAAGAAGGCCAGGAAGTGGAAGTGTTGGTACTGGACGTGGACAACCGCGGCCGTATCAAGCTGTCCATCAAAGACGTGGCAGCAGCCAAGGCTTCGGGCGTTTAATCGCGCCTCACACCTGACCGCTTCAACGTTGTAAAAAATGCCCCGCCGTGAAAATGGCGGGGCATTTTTTTGTCTGCGAAACATCGAGACATTGCGCGAAGTTGCCGGACCTCGATAGCAGTGCTAGGTTTAGCCCACCGCCCGTGTAGCTCAGCCGGTAGAGCAGCGCACTCGTAACGCGAAGGTCGCAGGTTCGATTCCTGTCTCGGGCACCATCTCCCCCCCCCTGGTTATTTCACCTTTCTGCTCAAGTCCTCGACGGTCCGCTTGAGGTTGTCGAGTTCGCGGTCCTGGTCGCTGACTTCCCGTTTCAGGCTGGAAATCTCGCTGCTGTTTGAACTGGAGCTGGAGCCGCTATTGCGTTTGAGTTCTTCAACTTGCTTGCCGAGGTTGTTGATGTCGCGCTCCTGCTCGGCCACCTTGCGCTTGAGCTCGTCGATTTCCCTGCTGCTGGAGCTTGAGCTGGAACCGTTGCCGCGCTTGAGATCCTCAATCGTGCGTTGTTGTTCGCTGACGGTTTTCTTCAGGTCTTCGACATTCCCCGAGGTGTCCTTCAACGACTTTTGCATGCTTTGCAGGTCATCGGCACTGATCCCGGTTTTGACCAGGGTGTATTTGTCGTACTCGTAGTGCAGAACCGGGATCTTGTCGCCAAACGAGGAGGGGCCGCTGCTCACTTCGATAGCGGCCAGCGCCGGAAACGGTAGTGCCAGGCTGGCGAACAATGCGGTTGTAAGTACAACAGACGAAGATTTGGAAATGCTGCGCATCACTGAGGTTCCTTGTGAAATGCCGGTATGGCACATCGCTATGACTGGGGATTTGCATTTATGTTCCCGCCGCCATCAGCACATCCTGTGCACAACTTTTTGTGGGGAGATGTAAAGAGACGTGCAAATCGTCCGACAAACATCCTATATTCGGAGCCTGCATGAGCTTCGCCCAGCAGTTTTCAGATGATCCCGAATGGTTCTGAAGGCCAGACAGACCGGGCTACAAGCGGTTCTTCTGCGTCAGAGAGATCCTTGATGATCCAGATCCATCTTCCATTCCCCAGATCAACGAGAACAACATGACCGTAAAAGAATTGAGCCAAGAAGAAAGACACGAAGAAGCCCTCAAGAAGTACGTGCTGGACGCGCCCGAATTGATGGACGAGATCAAGGACTTGAGTCCGGACGATCAGAAAGACCAGATTCAATGGGCCTTCGAGGATGAAGCTGAAGCCCAGGGCTTGCAGCCGTGGGAATTGACGCTCAAGTACACCTCGACCCCGGAGGAATACGAAGTAGAACGCCTGAAGTTGCATAAAGAAGCGGCCGAAGTTTTGGGCGTCGAGTGGGAAGAATACTGCGAGATGAACAATCTGGTGGTTTGAAACAAAAACGCCAGCCTTATCGAGGCTGGCGTTTTTTATTGCGCGATGGTTTCAGATACTGAGACGCATCGACAGATCGACCGCCTTCACATCCTTGGTCATTGCACCGATCGAAATGTAATCCACCCCGGTCCGGGCAATCGGCAGCAACGTGCTCTCGTTGATCCCGCCGCTGGCCTCCAGCTTGGCCTTGCCGGCATTCAGGCGCACGGCTTCGCGCATGTCGTCCAGGCTCAATTCGTCGAGCATGATGATGTCGGCACCGGCCGCCAGCGCTTCTTTCAGTTCATCCAGGCTTTCCACTTCAATCTCGACCGGTTTGCCCGGGGCGATTTTGTGCGCGGCCGCGATGGCCTGCGCGATGCCGCCGCTGGCGGCGATGTGGTTTTCCTTGATCAGGAAGGCGTCATACAGGCCAATGCGGTGGTTGTGGCAACCGCCGCAGGTCACCGCGTACTTTTGCGCAAGACGCAGCCCCGGCAGCGTCTTGCGGGTGTCGAGCAGCTTGACCTGGGTCTCGGCCACGAAGTCCGCCAGGTATTGCGCGCGAGTCGCCACGCCGGAGAGCAGTTGCAGGAAGTTCAGGGCGCTGCGTTCACCGGTCAGCAGTGAGCGCGCCGGGCCTTCGAGGTGGAACAGCACCTGATTGGGCGTTACCCGTTCACCGTCGGCAACCTGCCAGTGCACCGCCACCCGTGGGTCCAGTTGCCGAAACACGTTATCCACCCAGGCGGTACCGCTGATGACGGCCGCATCGCGGGTGATGATGGTGGCTTTGGCCAGGCGTTCGGCCGGGATCAACTGCGCGGTGATGTCGCCGCTGCCGATGTCTTCAAGCAACGCACGGCGCACGTTGGCTTCGATTTCGGCGGTCAGATCGGCGAGACGTAGATTCGGCATAACGGACTCCACAAACAAAGTGGCTCGATTATAGGGCCATGGCACGGACCAACCCAAGGCATCAGAGCGTTACGTTGGCAATGGCACCTGCATTTGGTCGAATCCCTGAGGGTGTCGGTGTGGGCCATCGATACCGAGCAAACGCCTGTTTGAGATGAGGTGCAGAGTCTTCTGGCGCAAAGGTGAGCTTTTACAAGATAATTCGCCTTGTATTTGACGTCATCAGTTTGACGATTCGAAGCATCACCGTTCCAGGGAGGCCGAATGCACAACGACGGGAATGTAGTGCCTTTGCACAAGGCAACTACCGACCAGGTGGCTCACTCGCCACTCGCCCGACTACCGGCGATTCTTCTCCAGGTTCGCGACAAGGCCGCGCAACAGCTGCGACACGGATTGCAGGCGTTATTCGACAACGCCGACGACACCCTCTTCGAAATGGCCGACCGAGCCCATTGTGACGTTGAGCAGAACATCTTCTTTCAAGCGATGCGCGACTTGCGTCTCAAGCACAAAAGCATCGAGCGGGTGTTTATCGAGCAGGTTTTCGGCGCATTCATCCGGCTTGCCCAATACGACCCTGCCATTGCGGCCATGCCCCAGGCCTTGGCGGCCGATGCATCCTTGGCGCAAACCGATGACGAGCGGGAGCGTACGGTCGCAGTGGATGCGATGGTCAGCCGGGTGCTGGACCGCGACGGTTTCGCCCTGGACCAACTGACGGCGCGACTCTGTGCTTTGTCGGGCAAGGGGGTGGGCGATCTGCAAAACCCCCTGAGCCCGGCGATGCTCTGCGAATACTTCTTGCAGGCTGCACGCCAGCTGGGGCTGGAGATCAAGGTCAAGCTGATTATCCTCGGGTTGTTCGAGCGTTATGTCCTCAGCGAGACCGGTCAGCTTTACGCCGAAGCCAATCAACTGCTGCTTGCTACCGGTGTGTTGCCCGACCTGAAACCGGCCCCGGTGCGCCGTACCATGGACCGGCCTGACAGCGCCCCCGTCGAATCGACCGATGAGGGCGCTACTGCGGCCTGCTTGCCCATCGATGACAATGTCCAGGAGGTTTTCGCTGCGTTGCAGGCCCTGCTGTTCAACGTTCGCGGCAGCCTGTCGCCAACGCTGGAGGTCAGTGCCACTGCGCTGCCGATTTCCACGCGCGATCTGTTGCGCCTGCTGTCGCATTTGCAGCAATACGTGCCGGCTCCGGAAGTCGTGGACGATTTTGACCTGCGCAACCAGCTCGAACAGTTACTGACCCGGGTCAGCGTCAAAAGTGGCAGGTCGCGGGTTTTCGGGGAGGCCGACGAAGATGTGATCAACCTGGTCGCGATGCTGTTCGAATGCATGCTCGATGATCGCAATCTGCCGGATCCGCTCAAGGCGCTGATCGGCCGATTGCAGATTCCACTGGTCAAGGTGGCGCTGCTCGACAAGAGTTTCTTCAGTCGCAGCAGTCATCCGGCACGACGCCTGCTCAACGAAATCGCCAGCGCGGCAATGGGTTGGGACGCCTGTGACGATCATCAGCGTGACAGCCTGTACGTGCGCATCGATCAGGTCGTACAGCGTTTGTTGAATGACTTTATCGATGACCCCTCGATATTTTCCGAACTGCTGGCTGACTTTCTCGCGTTTACCCAGGACGAGCGCCGGCGCAGCGAGTTGCTCGAGCAACGCATTCGTGATGCCGAGGAAGGACGGGCCAAGACCGGGCTGGCCCGCCAGCGTGTCGAGCAGGTGTTGAATCAGGCGTTGTTTGGCAAGTACCTGCCGCAAGGCGTACTGGGGTTTGTCCAGGAGGCCTGGAGCAAAGTACTGCTGCTGACGTACCTCAAGCATGGCGATCGGTCGGCTGAGTGGCATGCCGATGTGCGTACCCTGGAACAATTGGTCTGGAGCGTTCAGCACCACCATGAGTCCGATGCGACCAGGATGTTGGCACTGGTACCGGATTTGCTCAAGTCGTTGCGCGACGGGCTGAATTCGTCGGCCTTCGATCCGTTTGCCGCCAGCGAGTTTTTCAGCGAGCTGGAGAGCTTGCACGTTCAGGCAGCGGGGGGCTCACCCGCCAGTGCGTCGCTGATGATCGAGGTGCTGACGCCTGTCGTCCTGCACATGGCCGACGAAAGCCAGGTGCACAGTGAGCCGATACGTTTGCTGGCGGACGATGCGGGTTTGCGCCAGGTCGATAAAATGCTTCCGGGCTGTTGGGTCGAGTTTCAGGAAGACCCGGAAAACAGCCTTCGCTGCAAACTGGTGGCCATCATTGCAGCCACCGGCCAATACATCTTCGTCAACCGCACCGGCATGAAAGTGCTCGAGCGCAGTCGCCCAGACCTGGCCCTGGAGCTGCGCAATGGCAGGGCGCGAGTGCTTGACGACACCATGCTGTTCGAGCGAGCTCTCGAGCGGGTGATCGGCAACCTCAAGCGCCTCAAGCGCGGCAAGTGATCGCGCCTTGGGGGAATATCACGGCATACTGTGCCAACACAGTCGACGTTGAAGGAATCGGTATGCAGTTGGACCCCGCGAGCGGTTGGATTCAGGGTGTGCATGTCTGCCCCTCACCCAACTTCAATGCGCGCCCCACAGACGAGATTTCCCTGCTGGTGATTCACAACATCAGCCTGCCACCGGCGCAGTTCGCCACTGGCAAGGTGCAGGAATTTTTCCAGAATCGCCTGGATGTCACCGAACACCCCTATTTTGAAGGGATTGCGGATTTGCGGGTGTCCGCACACTTTCTGATCGAGCGTGACGGAACGGTTACCCAGTTTGTTTCATGCCTTGAGCGTGCGTGGCATGCAGGGGTCTCGTGCTTCGAGGGGCGGGAAACCTGTAACGATTTTTCCGTGGGCATCGAGCTTGAAGGCACGGATGATCTGCCGTTCACCGACGCGCAATATGGCGCGTTGACGGCCCTGACCCGTCAGTTGCAACGGACGTTCACGGCGATCACTACAGAGCGTATCTGCGGGCACAGCGACATTGCACCCGGGCGCAAAACCGATCCGGGACCGGCGTTCGACTGGGCACGTTATCGCGCCGCTCTGGCACAAGAGGATGGGCAATGAGTTTTCTGGTGTTGCTGTTGGCGGTGTGGATCGAAAAGTTCTCGGCCCTGCGCCATCGGGTTCAGCGTGACAGTGGCTGGACACACGAGCTGAACAAGCTTGAGGTCAGCCCGCGGTTTTCAGGTCGGCCATGGCTGGTGTTGTCGGTCGTGGTCTTGTTGCCGGTGGCATTGCTGGGTTTGCTGCTGGTCGTCATCGAACCGGTGGCCTACGGTTTGCTCGCGTTGCCGATCCATTTGCTGGTCGTGATCTACAGCCTGGGGCGCGGTGATCTGCTGGGCGATCTCGGGCCGTTCCGCGATGCCTGGCGTCGGGAGGACCTGCAAGCAGCGGCCCTTGTCGCCAAGCGCGATCTGGATATCTGTGCAGACAGTGGTGAGCAGTTGCTGGAGCAGGTCGAAGGGCATTTGCTGTGGGAGGCCTACCAGAGCTTTTTCGCGGTGATTTTCTGGTACTTCCTGTTGGGCCCGGTCGCGGCGCTGAGTTATCGGCTGCTGGCGCTGGCCGAAGAACACGGGAAAAACCCGGCGCTGGTCGAACGCGCCGGGCAGCTGCGTCACGCCTTCGACTGGTTGCCGGTGCGTCTGCTGGCAGCGAGCCTGGCGTTGGTCGGCAATTTTGTCGCGGTCAGCCGGGTGATGCTGCATGAACTGCTTAACTGGAACATCAGCGCCGCGCAATTGATCGTGAAAGTCGGGCTGGTGGCCGGTGAAATTCCGGCACCGGTGGCCGGCGCAGAAGGTATCAACAACCTGGATCGCATCTGGGACCTGCTGCTGCGTGCCGCAGTGCTCTGGTATGCCGGGTTTGCGTTGTGGACGGTCCTGCATTAGGCCAGCAGTTGATGCTCTTGTGGTGAGGGGCAAGCCCCCTCACCACAATGGTTCATCCGCCAGTGCGGATGAAACCTGTCGTTAACCTTAAGTTACAAAACTTCCTGCCGATTTAAGTTATACAGAGATAGCGCCGAATAGTGGCTATCTGCTGTCTGTCTGCGCCTGCCAATAAAAAAAATAAGAAATTGAAGGGAGACATCCAGTGAAGAGCTTGCTCTATCCCGCTGTCGCACTGATGAATCGCCTGAGCTTCGGCATGAAGTTCAGCCTGATCAGCGTACTGTTCCTGGTGCCGATGCTGGTGACCAACTTCTATCTGGTGCGTGACTCCTACCGCGAATTCCAGGGCACGCGCATCGAGCTGCAAAGTCTCGACCTGTTGGGCAGCAGCCTGACGTTACGGCGCGATCTGGAAACCCTGAACAACCTGGTGCAGATCAATGTCAGCCTCGGCCAATCCGGCAAGGCCGGCAATGTCGAATCGAAGATCAGCACCCTCGAGCAGAATATTCTGACTCGCCTGCAAGGGCTGACGGCGATGACCAGCGACCCGGAGTATGTCGCGGTGTTTGATGGCAAGCGCGATGAGATGATCGCCGCGTTCAAGGCTCAGCAAACGGAAAACTCCCTGCAAAGTAAAAGTGCCCTGATCGGCAAGCTGGTGGGCAGCGCGCAGATTTTCGGCCAGCTCATCACCAGCCAGTCCGGCCTCAGTCGCGACAACCAGAGCGACATGCGCCAGTTGAGTGAACTCGTCACCCTCGTCACACCCCGTGTCACCCAGATTCTGGGCGAAGGTCGGGCAATGGGGTCCTACTCGTTGGGACAGGGTTTCATCAACTCGGCGTCGAGTACCCGTTTCGATGAATTGCTGGCGCAGATTGAAAAGCTCCAGGCCGAATATGGCCTGAAGTTGCAGGACGCCTTGGGTTCCAGCAAAGCCGCCCGCGATACCCTGGCCGCTCAGGCCGATAGCAGCCGGGCGTCCTTGAAGAAAGCCAGCGAGCTGTTCGAAGAACAAGTGGTCATGGCCGATACCCTCGATGCGCCGTGGCAGGGCTTTTACGATCAGGTCAGCGCCCTGATGGACCAGACTTACCAACTCAACGAAGCAACCCTCAAGTATCTGGGGCCGCAGTTGCAGCAGCGGCTGGACCAGAATCGCACACACATGGTCTTGCAGGCCGTGGCGTTATCAGTCGTATTCGTGTTGATCTTTTACCTCTACGGCGCTTTCTATGTCTCGACCCGCACCACGCTCAAGCGCTTGGGGGCGGTGATGGACAAGGTGGCGGCCGGCGACATGACCGTGACCTTCAGCGCCCATAGCCGTGACGAACTGGGCGAGTTGGGCGAGGTGTTCAATGGCACCGTGAAAAAAATCCATGACCTGATCGAGCGGGTCGGGCAGACCGTCAGCGAAGTCGAGCGCCAGGCCGGTCAGGTGCAAAGCGTTTCCGCGCAAAGCAACCAGGCCGTCGCCGGGCAGCGCACACAAATCGAACAAGTGGCCACGGCGATGAACCAGATGTCGGCCACTTCCCAGGAGGTCGCGCGCAGTGCTGCGGCGGCGGTGAGCAGCGCCCACAGTGTCAACGACGAAACCATCAGCGGTCGCGGCTTGGTGGAGTCGCAGCAAGGCAGCATTGCCGCACTGGCCAGCGAAATCGATCAGTCGGTGCTGGTGATCAATCAACTGGCCAGCGACAGCCAGTCCATCAGCCGCGTTCTGGAAGTGATCAAGAGTATCGCCGAGCAGACCAACCTGCTGGCACTCAATGCCGCCATCGAGGCCGCACGGGCCGGTGAGCAGGGGCGCGGTTTCGCCGTGGTCGCCGATGAAGTCCGGACCCTGGCCAAGCGTACCCAGCAATCGACCGAAGAAATCGAGCAGATGATCGCCAAGCTCCATGGCGGAGTCGGCGCGGCGGTCAAGGCCATGGGCACCAGTCATGAAATGGCCAACGGCACGGTGGGGCAGTCGGAGAAAGTCCAGCGGGCGCTGGAAAATATTCTGGGAGCGGTCGGCATGATTGTCGACCAGAACCAGCAGATTGCCGCCGCCGTGGAGCAACAAACCGCCGTGGCCCACGACATCGACCAGAACATCGTCGAGATCAATCGCGCCGGTGAGCGTACCGCTGAAGGTGCGCATCAGACCGAAGACGCCAGCCGGGCGTTGTCGGCTCAGGTCGTGGAGTTGAAACAGTTGATCAGTGCGTTCCGGGTCTGAAATTCTCCTCGGGAACCCTGTGGGAGCGGGCTTGCCCGCGAAGACGGCGGCACATTCAACATCAATGTGACTGAAAGCTCGCTTTCGCGAGCAAGCCCGCTCCCACCGTTGGCGGGTGCTGGCAGTTATGACCAGTTAAACAACTCGCAGGCATTGGCCGTACTGGCCGCGGCCAATTGTTCAGGGCGGATCGCGATGATGTCGGCCAGTGCCGCGCAGATCGCCGGCAAGTGTGCCGGGCTGTTGCGCTGGCCGGGGAACATGGCGGGCGCCATGTCCGGCGAGTCGGTTTCCAACACCACCGAATCCAGCGGCAGTTCGGCGAGCACGCGGTGCATGCGCAGTGCCTGTGGCCAGGTCGGGGCGCCGCCAAGGCCGAGCTTGAAACCGAGCTTGATGTATTCCCGCGCCTCCTCCTTGCTGCCGGCGAAGGCGTGGATAATCCCGGCACGTTTCAGGCGAAACCGTTTGAGTGTGGCAATCACCGCCGCATGGCTACGCCGCACATGGATCAATGCGGGAAGATTGAAGTCCGCCGCCAGTTGCAATTGCGCCTCGAACAACGCCTGTTGGCGGTCGCGATCGAGGGATTCGATGAAGTAGTCCAGGCCGATCTCGCCCACCGCACACAACTGCCGATGGCCGGCCAGACGGGTCAGCCACTCACCGAGTTCGCTCAGGTGTTGCGGGCGATGATCGTCCAGATACACCGGATGCAGACCGAATGCGGCGTGCAGGTCGGGGTCACTCTGCACCAGCTCCCAGACCCGTTGCCAATTGGCCTGGTAAACCCCCAGCACCACGATCCGCCGCACCCCGAGGGCGCGGCTTTCGGTCAGCAGCGCCTGGCGATCGGCGTCGAAGTCCGGAAAATCCAGGTGGGTATGGGTGTCGATCAGCTCCACGGTTCAGTCCTGGCGAATACGCTGCTTGAACGTGCGCGCAATGGCTTGTACGCCGGGCTGGTAGTCCGACTGCTCGATGGCCGCCAGAGCGAGCGCGAGGGCCTTGTCGGCGATCAACTGGTGTTGCTGGGCCATGGCGTTAACCGGCAGCGGCAGGAAGTCCAGCAATTGGGTGTCGCCGAACGTGCCGAGGCGCAGCGGGCGGTTTTTCAGCGGGAAGTCGTGCAGCGCATCGAACACGCCCTGAAGCAGTACGTAGGAGGTGGTCACCAGCGCATCGGGCAAATGGCCCAGGCGCAGCAGCAACTCTTCCATCAATTGTTTGCCGCACTCGCGGCTGAAGGATTCGCCTTCTTCGATCAGTACTTCGCCGTTGAACCCGCTGAGGGCTTCTTTGAAGCCCGCGGCACGTTCCCGGCTGATGCTCAGTTCCGGACGTGCGCCGATCAGGGCGATCTGTTTGGGCAGCGGCTCCAGCAGGCTGCGGGTCAGTTGCAGGCTGGCCTCGTGGTCGTCGCTGATCACAGAGCAAAAGCGCTCGGGGTCCATGACCCGGTCAATGGCAATGATCGGTATGCCCTTGGCCTGCAACTGGCGATAGCTGTCGTCGCCGGCCGGCAGGCAACTGGCAACAATCAGCGCGTCACAGCGTCGGGCGCGGAACAGTTGCAGCAATTGCCGTTCGCTGTCCGGGGCATCGTCGGAACTGGCGATCAGCAACTGATAACCGCGGGCGCGGGCGCCTTGTTCCAGTAATTTGGCGATTCGTGCGTAACTGGGGTTTTCCAGATCCGGCAGAATGAACCCCAACGTGCGCGTGTGTCGGCTGCGCAAGCCGGCGGCCTGTGGGTTAGGCGTGAAGCCATGTTGTTCGACCACCGCGCGCACGCGTTCGACGGTGGCGCTGCTGATGCGCTGTTGTTCGGCCTTGCCATTGATGACATAGCTGGCGGTGGTGACGGACACACCGGCCAACTGGGCAATATCACTGAGTTTCAACCCGCTGTTTCCTTGTTTTTTCGAGATTGCCTCGACATTTTCGTCAATCCTAACCGATTAAGGCAGGCGACCATTGTCGCAACGCATCCGACAAGTTGAGCTTCAAGGATGGGACATTATCGAGTAACGTGCCATTCATTCTAGATTAAACGTTTCAGCAAGCGTATTTTCTACGTTAAAGGCGCCTTTGGCCGGTTCTGCCGTGAAACCGCCAAAAGTGACGACCAAGCGCCTGAGCTGACTCATTCAAAACAATACCTGGCACCCCAAGGCGCCAAAAAGGAGAAAGCATGCTCGAGCTCACTGTAGAGCAGATTTCCATGGGCCAGTCGGCCGTGGACAAGTCCGCAGCGCTGCAATTGCTGGCCCGGCATCTGGTCACCGACGGCCTGGTTGCCGAGGGCTATCTGGCCGGTTTGCAGGCGCGGGAGGCCCAGGGCTCGACCTTTCTCGGTCAAGGTATTGCCATCCCCCACGGGACCCCCGAAACCCGCGACCAGGTGTTCACCACCGGTGTGCGCCTGATGCAGTTCCCTGAGGGGGTGGACTGGGGCGACGGTCATATCGTTTATCTGGCGATCGGTATCGCCGCCAAATCCGATGAGCATCTGCGTCTGTTGCAATTGCTCACCCGCGCCCTCGGCGAGACTGACCTGGGTCAGGCCCTGCGTCGCGCCGGCTCTGCTGAAGCATTGCTGAAATTGCTGCAAGGCGCTCCGCAGGAGTTGGCGCTGGATGCGCAGATGATCGGCCTCGGTGTGGCAGCCGAAGATTTCGAAGAACTGGTCTGGCGCGGCGCACGTTTGTTGCGCCAGGCCGACTGCGTGAGCAATGGTTTCTCCGCCGTTCTGCAACAGGTCGAAGCGCTGCCGTTGGGTGATGGCCTGTGGTGGCTGCACAGCGAGCAAACGGTGAAACGCCCCGGCCTGGCCTTCGTCACCCCGGACAAACCGCTGCGTTATCTCGGCCAGCCACTCAATGGACTGTTCTGCCTGGCGAGCCTCGGTGAGGCCCATCAAGCCCTGCTCGAGCGTCTGTGCGCGTTGTTGATCGAAGGACGTGGCCATGAATTGGGGCGCGCCACCAGCAGCCGCAAAGTCCTCGAAGTGCTCGGTGGTGAAGTGCCCGCCGACTGGCCCAGTGCGCGCATTGCCTTGGCCAATGCCCACGGTTTGCATGCGCGGCCGGCGAAGATCCTCGCGCAACTGGCGAAAAGTTTTGAGGGTGAGATCCGCGTGCGCATCGTCGACGGCCACGACAGCGCGGTGTCGGTGAAGAGCCTGAGCAAGCTGCTCAGCCTCGGCGCCCGTCGCGGGCAGGTCCTGGAATTCATCGCCGAACCGGGCATCGCGGCGGATGCGTTGCCGGCCCTGTTGGCCGCCATCGAAGAAGGCCTCGGTGAAGAAGTCGAGCCGCTGCCGCCAGTCAGCCAGGCACGGGAAGTCGTTGCCGATATGGCCGAAGTGGTCCTCGCCCCGCTATCCGGCAGCGTGGTCCAGGCCATTGCCGCCGCCCCGGGCATCGCCATCGGTCCGGCGCATATTCAAGTCCTGCAAACCATCGATTACCCGTTGCGCGGTGAGTCCGCCGCCATCGAGCGCGAACGTCTCCAGCACGCGCTGGCGCAGGTGCGCCGGGACATCCAGGGATTGATCGAGCGCAGCAAAAGCAAAGCCATTCGCGAAATCTTCATCACCCACCAGGAGATGCTCGACGACCCGGAACTGACCGATGAAGTCGATACGCGCCTCAAGCAGGGCGAAAGCGCGGAGGCTGCATGGATGGTCGTGATTGAAGCGGCGGCCCGGCAGCAGGAAGCGTTGCAGGATGCCTTGCTCGCCGAACGCGCTGCCGACTTGCGCGATATTGGGCGTCGGGTATTGCTGCAACTCAGTGGTATCGAAACCCCGAGCGAACCGGATCAGCCGTACATTCTGGTGATGGACGAGGTCGGCCCGTCCGACGTCGCGCGTCTCGACCCGGCTCGCGTGGCCGGGATTCTCACTGCACGGGGTGGCGCTACGGCGCACAGCGCGATTGTTGCCCGGGCCCTGGGCATTCCGGCATTGGTCGGCGCCGGCCCCGGCGTGTTGCTGTTGGCGCCGGGTACGCCATTGCTGCTCGATGGCCTGCGTGGGCGTCTGCATGTGGACGCTGACGCGATGACCTTGCAGCGTGCCACGGCCGAACGCGATACCCGCGAGCAGCGCTTGAAGGCAGCCGCCGAGCAACGCCACCAGCCGGCACTGACGACCGACGGCCATGCCGTCGAAGTGTTCGCCAATATCGGCGAAAGTGCCGGCGTCACCAGTGCGGTGGAGCAGGGCGCCGAAGGTATCGGCCTGTTGCGCACCGAACTGATTTTCATGGCCCACCCGCAAGCGCCCGACGAGGCGACTCAGGAAGCCGAGTACCGCCGCGTCCTCGACGGCTTGGCCGGGCGGCCGCTGGTGGTGCGTACCCTCGATGTCGGTGGTGACAAACCGCTGCCGTACTGGCCGATTGCGAAGGAAGAAAACCCGTTCCTCGGCGTGCGCGGCATTCGCCTGACCTTGCAGCGCCCACAGATCATG
This sequence comes from Pseudomonas sp. PDM28, assembly GCF_019219115.1. Lineage (NCBI taxonomy): Bacteria > Pseudomonadati > Pseudomonadota > Gammaproteobacteria > Pseudomonadales > Pseudomonadaceae > Pseudomonas > Pseudomonas sp. PDM28. Next base: position 177,747 of record NZ_JAHUWG010000011.1, on the reverse strand, counting down.
GAGGCGCAACTGCGTGCCTTGCTGCGGGCTGCCGACAACCGTCCGCTGCGGATCATGTTCCCGATGGTCGGCAGCGTTGATGAATGGCGTCAGGCCCGTGACATGACCGAACGTCTGCGCCTGGAAATCCCGGTTGCCGACCTGCAACTGGGGATCATGATCGAAGTGCCGTCGGCGGCCTTGCTGGCGCCGGTGCTGGCCAGGGAGGTCGACTTTTTCAGCGTCGGTACCAACGACCTGACCCAATACACCCTGGCCATCGACCGTGGCCATCCGACGCTGTCGGCCCAGGCCGATGGCTTGCACCCGGCGGTGCTGCAACTGATCGACATCACCGTGCGTGCGGCCCATGCCCACGGCAAATGGGTCGGCGTGTGCGGCGAGCTGGCAGCCGACCCGCTGGCGGTGCCGGTGCTGGTTGGCCTCGGGGTGGATGAGCTCAGTGTCGGCGCGCGCAGTATTGCCGAGGTCAAGGCGCGGATTCGCGAACTGGGCTTCACTCAGACTCAAACCCTTGCCCGTCAGGCCTTGGCCGTGGGCAGCGCGAATGAAGTGCGCGCACTCGTGGAGGCCTTGTAATGGCACGGATTCTCACCCTGACCCTCAACCCGGCGCTGGACCTGACCGTACAGTTGCCGCGCCTTGAAGCCGGTCAGGTCAATCGCAGCGATGTCATGCACACCCACGCCGCCGGTAAAGGCGTGAACGTGGCGCAAGTGCTGGCCGACCTCGGGCATCAGTTGACCGTCAGTGGTTTTCTTGGCGAAGACAACCTGCAAGCGTTTGAAACGCTATTCACCAAACGCGGTTTTGTCGACGCCTTCATCCGCGTTCCCGGTGAGACCCGCAGCAACATCAAGCTGGCGGAAAGCGACGGACGCATCACCGACATCAACGGACCGGGGCCCCAGGTCAGCGAAGCGGCGCAGCAGGCCTTGATCGATCGACTGGAGCAAATTGCCCCGGGCCACGATGCGGTGGTGGTCGCCGGAAGCTTGCCGTTGGGCGTCAGTGCGCAGTGGTTGCAGGCACTGATTTTGCGCTTGAAGACGCTGGGGCTGAACGTTGCCCTCGACACCAGCGGTGAGGCATTGCGTGCAGGGCTCAAAGCGGGACCCTGGCTGATCAAACCCAACACTGAAGAGCTGGCCGAGGTGCTGGACTGCGAGGTCGTGTCGGTCACTGCCCAGGCTGAGGCGGCGGAGCGTTTGCACGCCCAGGGCATCGAGCATGTGGTGATTTCCCACGGCGCCGAAGGCGTGAACTGGTTCAGCGTCGGTTCGGCGCTGCATGCCACGCCACCCAGGGTCAGTGTCGCCAGCACGGTGGGCGCGGGTGATTCATTGCTGGCGGGAATGCTCCACGGCTTGCTCAGCGCCGATACGCCGGAGCAAACCTTGCGCACTGCCACGGCGATTGCCGCGATGGCAGTGACCCAGATCGGATTCGGCATTGGCGATGCAGCGCAACTGGCGCAGCTCGAACAGGGTGTGCGCGTGCGTCCCCTGACAGAACAATAAGAGGGTTTGTCATGAAGTTAGCCATCGTTACGGCCTGCCCGAACGGCATGGTCACCAGTGTGCTGTGTGCCCGGCTGCTCGATGCCGCGGCTCAGCGTCAGGGCTGGAGCACCAGTGTCGAAATCACCGACGCCGCACATCCGGAAAAGCAACTGTCGGCGGCCACCCTCGACGCGGCCGAGTGGGTGCTGCTGGTGACCAGCGCGCCCGTGGACATGGCGCGGTTTGTAGGCAAGCGAGTGTTCCAGAGCACCCCGGCCCAGGCCCTGCAAGACGTGGAAGCCGTGCTGCGACGTGGTGCGCAGGAAGCGCAGATTTACGCCGCTTCCGAAGCGGTCATCGAGCCAGTGGCTGTAGCCCGGAACGTGCCGCGACTGGTGGCCGTTACCGCATGCCCGACAGGCGTCGCTCACACGTTCATGGCCGCCGAGGCTTTGCAGCAAGCAGCCAAGCGCCTGGGTTATGACTTGCAGGTGGAAACCCAAGGCTCGGTCGGTGCGCGCAATCCACTGAGCGCAGCGGCGATTGCCGAGGCCGATGTGGTGCTGTTGGCGGCCGATATCGAAGTCGCCACCGAGCGTTTCGCCGGCAAGAAAATCTATCGCTGTGGCACCGGCATTGCCCTCAAGCAAGCCGAAGCAACCTTGAAAAAAGCCTTGGCCGAAGGGCAGCAGGAAAGCGCAGCGAACGCTGCCCAAACAACGGCCAAACAGGAGAAGACGGGCGTCTATAAACACCTGCTGACAGGTGTGTCGTTCATGTTGCCGATGGTGGTCGCCGGCGGCTTGCTGATCGCCTTGTCGTTCGTGTTCGGAATCACCGCGTTCAAGGAAGAGGGCACGCTGGCGGCAGCGTTGATGCAGATCGGCGGTGACACGGCGTTCAAGCTGATGGTGCCGCTGCTGGCAGGCTATATCGCCTATTCCATCGCCGACCGTCCGGGCCTCGCACCAGGGATGATCGGCGGTCTGCTGGCGAGCACCCTGGGTGCCGGTTTCATTGGCGGGATCATTGCCGGTTTCCTCGCCGGTTATGCAGCCAGGGCGATCAACAAATACGCGCGTTTGCCCCAGAGCCTTGAGGCGTTGAAACCGATCTTGATTATTCCGTTGCTGGCGAGTCTGTTCACCGGTCTGGTGATGATCTACGTGGTCGGTAAACCGGTGGCCGGCATGCTTGCCGGACTCACGCATTTCCTCGACAGCATGGGCACCACCAACGCGATCCTGCTGGGTGTGCTGCTGGGTGGAATGATGTGCGTCGACCTTGGCGGGCCGATCAACAAGGCGGCCTATGCCTTCTCGGTCGGGTTGCTGGCGTCGCAGAGTTACGCGCCGATGGCGGCGACCATGGCCGCCGGCATGGTGCCGCCGATCGGCCTGGGCATCGCCACGTTGATTGCCCGGCGAAAGTTTGCGCAGACTGAACGCGAAGCCGGTAAAGCAGCGCTGGTGCTGGGGCTATGCTTCATCTCCGAAGGGGCGATTCCGTTTGCGGCGAAAGATCCGTTGCGGGTGATTCCGGCGAGCATCGCCGGCGGTGCGCTGACCGGTGCGCTGTCGATGTATTTCGGCTGTAAATTGATGGCGCCCCACGGCGGTTTGTTCGTGCTGGCGATCCCGAATGCGATCAACCATGCGCTGTTGTATCTGCTGGCGATTGTCGCGGGGAGTCTGTTGACGGCGGTGGTGTATGCGCTGGTCAAGCGGTCGGAGACTGTGGAGTTGGCACTGGAGCCGGCCAAGGCGTAGATCAAAAGATCGCAGCCTTCGGCAGCTCCTACATGGGCAGATTGTGAACACCTGTAGGAGCTGCCGCGGGCTGCGATCTTTTCCATTCCTGGGAGACCACCATGAGCGATTTCAACCTCGGGCGCCGTCGTGTCATGCAAGCGGTCGGTGTCGGATTGCTGCTGCCGGGGCTGGCGCCGGCGGTGATCGCTTCGGTCAAGGATCGGCCGCAACTCACCGATGGCGTGCAGTCCGGCGACCTGCTGGGTGACCGGGCGATCATCTGGAGCCGCTGCGACCGCCCCGCCCGGATGGTGGTGGAATGGGACACCCGCAGCCTGTTTCCCAACCCTCGGCGATTCGTCTCGCCCCTGGCCGATGCGCGCACCGATTTCACCGCCCGGGTCGAGCTCACCGGGCTGCCCGCCGACCAGGCGATTTTCTATCGCGTGCAGTTTGAAGACGCCCAGAGCGGCGTTGCCAGCGAGCCCTGGTTAGGTCACTTGCGCAGCGTGCCGCAGACCCGGCGCGACATCCGTTTTGTCTGGAGCGGCGACTCCGCCGGCCAGGGCTTCGGCATCAACCCGGACTTTGGCGGCATGCGCATCTACGAGGCGATGCGCCGGCGGCTGCCGGACTTCTTTATCCACAGCGGCGACATCATTTACGCCGATATCCCGATCCGGGCGCAGCTCACCACAGAAGGCGGCCGGGTATGGCGCAACATCACCACCGAGGCCAAGAGCAAAAGCGCCGAGACCCTCGATGAGTACCGTGGTAATTACCGCTACAACCTGATGGACGAAAACATCCGTCGCTTCAACGCCGAGGTCCCGCAGATCTGGCAGTGGGACGACCACGAAGTGGTGGACAACTGGTCGCCCGGCAAGCAGCTGGGTGCGCGTTACCAGAGCAAAGATATCCACAGCCTGGTGGACCGCGCACGCCAGGCCTGGCTCGAATACGCGCCGATGCGCTGGCAGAGCGCCGATGGCGGCGGGCGCATCTATCGCAAGCTCGGTTACGGGCCCATGCTCGATGTGTTCGTGGTGGACATGCGCAGTTATCGCGGGGCCAATGACAACAATCTGGGCGAGGCCAAGCCATTCCTCGGTCGCGAGCAACTGGACTGGCTCAAGCGCGAAATGCAGGCCTCGAATGCGCAATGGAAAGTGATCGCCGCCGACATGCCCATCGGCCTCGGCGAAGGGGACGGCGAAGTCAGACCCGGTGTCACGCGGTGGGACGCGGTGGCCAACGGTGACCCCGGCCCGGCCCAGGGACGCGAACTGGAAATCGCCGAATTGCTCGGTTTTCTGCGGGCGCAGCAGGTGCGCAATTTCCTGTTCCTGACTGCGGATGTGCATTACTGCGCGGCCCATCATTACCATCCGGATCGGGCGGCGTTTCAGGATTTCGAACCGTTCTGGGAGTTCGTCGCCGGGCCTTTGAATGCTGGCAGCTACGGACCGAATCCGCTGGATAAAACCTTTGGTCCTGAAGCGGTGTTCGAAAAGGCTCCACCAGCCCAGAACCTCTCGCCGTTTGGCGGGTTTCAGTTTTTTGGCGAGGTGAACATTGATGGGCAGAGCGGGGAGTTGAGCGTGGTGTTGCGCGATCTGGATGGCGAGTCGGTGTTCGAGCAGAAGTTGCAGCCGGTTTGATCGGCACTGAACCCATGTGGGAGCGGGATTGCTCGCGAAAGCGGAGTGTCAGCACAGATGATTTCGACTGACACGACGCCTTCGCGAGCAAGCTCGCTCCCACATGGGGATGTGGTGAATCAGTACACGTCGCGGCGGTAGCGGCCCTGTTCGATCAGGCGCTCCACTTCGGCGGCGCCCAGCACCTCGTTGAGCACCTGGTCCACACCCGAAGCCATGCCTTGAAGGCTGCCGCAGATGTAGATCACCGCACCGTCCGCCAGCCACTGCTTCAGTTCGGCCGCCGATTCGCGCAGGCGATCCTGTACGTAGATCTTTTCGGCCTGATCACGTGAAAACGCCAGGTCCAGTCGCGCCAGGTCGCCATTGATCAGCCACTCCTCCAGCTCCTTTCGGCACAGGTAGTCGTGCTCGCGATTGCGCTCGCCAAACAGCAGCCAGTGACGTTGCTGGCCGTCGGCAATCCGTGCCTTGAGCAGGCTGCGCAACCCGGCCAGCCCCGTGCCATTGCCCAGCAGGATCATCGGAACCGGTTGGGCTGGCAGATGGAAACCACTGTTGCGCCGCACGCGCAGGCTGATGGAACTGCCCACTGGCGCGTGTTCAGTCAACCAACCGGAACCGACGCCGAGGTTGCCATCGGCATGCACTTCCTGGCGCACGATCAGTTCCAGCACGCCATCGGCCGGAATCGACGCAATGGAGTACTCGCGCATGGCCAGCGGCACTAGGGCTTCTGCCAGCGCCTGCGCATGCAGGCCGACCAGATGGGCGCGGTTCTGCGGCAACTGGCGGCTGGCGAGGGCCTGTTCGAGGGTTTCCTCCAGGCCGTTGAGTTGCACCTTGGTCTCACCGTGAATCCCCAGGCCATCGAGGAAATGCTCGATCACCCATGGGCAATTGCGCGGCAAGACTTCCACCAGGTCACCGGCCAGCCAGCTGCTGGTGGTGGGTGGCTTGAGCCCCAGCAAGTACACCGGGGAACCGCTGCTGTCCGGGTTGAGCAACTCGCGATGGGTCAGGGTCCAGTTGTCGTAGCTGGGCGCTTGCCAGGTGTCGACGGGCGCCTGGCCCGTCAGCAGGCCCAGTTGCTGTTGCCAGTGGCGCAAGGCGTAAGGATCGCCGCTGTCCACTTCCACCGGGGCGAACAAGGTTGTGCCGCCGTGTTCGCCGAGCCAGGTGTGCAGGCGTTTGGCGAATCCGCAGAAGTGTTGATATTGCCGGTCGCCGAGGCCGAGGACCGCATAGTTCAGGCGTTCCAGGCTCGGCGTGCGGCCCAGTACCTTGCGTTCGAAACCCCTGGCGCTGTCTGGTGCTTCACCATCACCGAAGGTACTGACGACGAACAGTGCGTTGTTCGAGTCCTGCAAATCCCGTTCGCTGACGTCCGCCAGCGGCTGCACCTTCACCGGCAGGCCCGCAGCCTGCAATTGCCCGGCGGTCTGCCAGGCCAGTTGCTCGGCGAACCCGCTCTGGCTGGCGAAACCGATCAGCCAGGCCGGTGCGTCATCAGCGGGTGTGACGAGACCTTGGCGAGCGTCCTTGATCTGGCGTTTTTTGCGGCGACGATCCAGGTACAGCATCCAGCCGGTGACGAAGAACAGCGGCATGCTCAGCGCAGTGAGGGTCAGGAGGATGCGCCCGACGATGCCGAAGTAAGTGCCGACATGCAGTGCATAGATGCTGGTCAGCAGTTGCGCCTTGAAGCTCTTGTCGCTGTAGCGGTCAACCCGTTTGACCACGCCCGTGGCTGGGTCGAGGGTGATCTGGTTCAAGGCGCGGTCGTGAGGCGAGGTTTTCAGCAGGAAGGAAACGGTCGCCGGCTGGCCGGCCACTGGCGGCATGCGCACGTTATAGGAACTGAGTTGCGGGCCGGCCGCGCTGTAGATGCTGCTCCACATTGCCGCGTAATCGGCTGTTGGTGCCGGACCTTGCGGCGCAGGGCCACGTCCGCCGCGAACGCGTTCGTTCTGCGGTGAGTCGGAGAGCAACCGGGTCAGGCCCTTGTTGTACCACTCGTAGGACCAGGACAACCCGGTCAGCGCTGCCAGGAGATAAAACACCAGGCACCAGGTGCCGGCCACCGAATGCAGGTCCCAGTTGAAGCTGCGACCTTTTTTCTTCCAGTCCAGGGTCAGCCAGGCGCGCCAGCTTCTCCATTGGCGAGGCCAGCGCAGGTACAGGCCGGACAGGCAGAAGAACACCAGGATCAGCGTGCACGCGCCGGTGATCTGCCGACCCGTGTCACCCATGGCGAGGAAGCGGTGCAGTTGCAGCATCAGGCCGAAGAAACCCTGGCCGGAGGCATCGCCGAGGAGCTCGGCGGTGTACGGGTCGAAGTAGCGCATCTCGCCACGGCGTTCGCCCGGCGGCGGGGTGAACCATACTTTGGCGGCGTTGCCGCTGTCGGTTTCCACGGTGAACATCGAGACTTTTTTGCCCGAAGCGGCTTCGATGTGCTCCACCAGTTCGGCAGGCGGCAGCACACCGGCGAGCTGTTTTTCGACCTGCAACACAGAAGGGTTGAGTGTGCTCAGGATTTCATCCTGAAACGACACCGCCGCCCCGGTAATGCCCATCAGGGCCAGGACCAGCCCGGCGCCGATGCCGAAAAACCAGTGCAACTGGAACAGGGTTTTCTTCAACACGTCGCTCGCCTTGTTCGTTCAAGTTGATTCATCACGGCGCGCATTATGCCGTGGGGTTGTCGAGAAGCATTCTTTTTTACGCACAAAGGCCCCGTTCATGTGAATGAACGGGGCCGGGTCTGATTTCGCTTTCACCCTCTCCTGTGGGAGCGAGCTTGCTCGCGATAGCGGTGTGTCGGCCAACATAAATGTTGAATGTGGCGCCGTCATCGCGAGCAAGCTCGCTCCCACAGGGATTGCAGTGTGAGTGGCAATCAGAAGTGGAAGTTGGTGCTCAGCAACGCGGTGCGACCGGCCGCCTGGTTGGCGAAGTGAGTCGAGAATGCTTTGTCGTAGTAGGTTTCATCCGTCAGGTTCTGCACGTTCAGTTGCAGGTCGACGTTTTTGCTCAGCTTGTAGGCTGCCATTGCGTCGTAACGAACGTAGGAGTCAACCATGGTGGTGTTGGCTACGTTGCCGAACACGTCATCGACATAGAACGCACCGCCGCCGATGGTCAGCCTCGGCGTGACCTGATAGGTCGTCCACAGGCTGGCGCTGTTTTTCGGTGTGTTAGGCAGTTCGTTGCCATCGTTGGCTTTGTTAGCCGGCAGGTCGCCGCCATCGACTTGCTCGCTGTCCATGTAGGCGTACCCGGCGAACACTTGCCATTTGTCGGTGAGCTTGCCGCTGGCCGACAGTTCGATACCTTGAACGCGGGTTTTGCCGGCGTTCTCATAAGTGGTGGTGTTGGTCTGCACACGAGCGTTGTCTTTTTCGGTGCGGAAGATATCGGCGGTCACGGACAGGCGATCGTTCAACAGGTCCCACTTGGTACCGATTTCGTAGTTCTTGGTGGTTTCCGGCTCCATGTCGCTTTTCAGCAGGTTGCCGTTGCGATCCGGCGTGCCACCCAACGGGTTGCCTTCCGAACCTTCGCCCAGGGTGTTACCCGGTGGCGTGGCGGACGTCGCGTAGGACACATAGATGCTGCCGTTTTCCGCTGGTTTGTACACCACGCCGAACTGACCGGTGACAAATTCGCTGGTGTCATCGCCCTTGGACGTGGTCACGCTGGAACCGTTGAAGGTTTTGTAGCTGGTATCGAAATGGTCGTAGCGCAGGCCCATGTTCACCAACCACTGCTCGGACAACGTCAGGGTGTCGAACACATACAGTGCGTAGGTGTCGGCCTTGGTGTCGGTGCCGGCGTAGTTACGCGAGATGGCGCCGTTCCACGGATCATTCGGGTTCGGGTTGGACAGCGAGGTGCAGTTGTAGCCACTTGGCGCGCCGATCAGGGCCGGCGAGCAGTTGGTGGTTACCGGGGTTGTTCCCGGGGTGGTGTCGGTGTTGACGTTGTACGAGGACTTTTGGTTTTCCTCATGGGTGTACTCGACACCGGTGGAGAAGCTGTTCTTGAAACCGGCGATGTAGACATCACCAAACAGGTCGGTCTGGTTGGTGGTGGTCTCGGTGTTGCTCACGCGGGTGTTTGCGCGGCGCCAGACGCTGCCATTGTTGACGTTGCCTTTACTGTCATCCGGCTGGGTCAGGATGTAATCCTGCATGCTGGTGCCGTGACGCAGGGTGTTCTTGATGGTCAGCGCGTCGCTCAGGTCGTGCTCGATGGCGAAGGTCGCCGTATCGACACGGGTCTTGCGGAAGTCGCGGTCGTTCAGGCCATAGAAGTTGCTGCTGTCGCCGCCGTCATTCGGCTTGTCCGGATTGGCTTTGGTACGCGCAGCCGAGCCACCGGCCGGGATCGAATACGGAATGCCCGAATCCGGCGTGTCGTTGCTTTCGAGGTGGTAATAGTCGAGGTTGACGCGAGTGTCCGTACCCAGGCCGAAGGCCAGGGACGGTGCAATACCCCAGCGGTCGTAGTCGACGCTGTCACGCCCGGCGACGTTGCTCTCGTGGCTCAGCAAATTCAGACGGCCAGCGGCGGTGTCGGTGAACTGGTAGTTACCGTCGAAAGTATAACGCTGGGTCTGGTCGGAACCCCAGGTGAAACCGCCGTCGAGCGAATCGCCCAGGTGCGCTTTCTTGCTGACCAGGTTGATGCTGCCGCCCGCTGCGCCGCGGCCGCCGATCGCGGAGTTCGGGCCTTTGCTGACTTCAATCGATTCAACGGCGAAGATCTCGCGGCTCTGGGAGCCGGTATCGCGCACGCCGTCCAGATAGGTGTCGCCCTGGGCGTCGAAGCCGCGAATGAACGGACGGTCGCCTTGCGGGTTACCGCCTTCACCGGCACCGAAGGTGATGCCTGGAACAGTGCGCAACGCGTCCTGCAGGTTGAGCGAACCGGTGTCTTTCAAGACTTGTTGCGGAACAACGGTCACCGAGCGCGGCGTGTCGATCAGCGGCGCGGTGTACTTGGGCGAGGAGGCTTTCTCTACGTTGTAGCTTGTCTCGTCCTGGGCTTCGCCGGTGATGGCGGTAGCGCCCAGCGAAATCACATTGTCCGGTGCTTTTCCGTCGGTTTTCTCCGCCGCGAAAACCATGTGGCCCGCAGAGCCGGCAGTAATCGCCATGCCGATGGCCGATGCGAGCAGACGTGGTGAACTGACCGGTACTTGTGGTTGTTGACGCGACATTTGAATTCCCCTCCCCAAGGATTTGAGGCCGCGAAATATAGGGTAAATAGGTATTCGTAACAATTGCGAAACATTACTATTCGCACTGAATTTACAATCTTTACAATTTAACCTTACGGTTTCTGCTGACTCATTCGTCAGATGTGTTTTACACAGGCAATAAGAATCAATACCATTGGAACCCCCTTTGTATTCAGGTGTCTTGTCATGCTGCTGCACATTCCAGGCCTGTTCGAGAAAGACGAGGTGCAGCGCATTCGCGAGGCTCTGGAACAGGCCGATTGGGCCGATGGCAAGATCACCGCCGGCTTCCAGTCGGCCAAGGCCAAGCACAATTTGCAACTGCCTGAAGGGCATCCGCTGGCCAAGGAGATCGGCGCAGCGATGCTGGAGCGGCTGTGGAAGAATCCGCTGTTCATGTCGGCTGCACTACCGCACAAAGTCTTTCCTCCGTTGGTGAACTGTTACACCGCCGGTGGCAGTTTCGATTTCCATATCGACAACGCGGTGCGTCAGCCCAAAGGCAGCATGGAGCGGGTACGTACGGATTTGTCCGCCACGCTGTTCTTCAGCGAGCCAGAGGATTACGACGGCGGCGAGCTGGAAATCCAGGACACCTTCGGCACCCAGCGAGTGAAACTGCCCGCCGGCGACATGGTGCTGTACCCCGGCACCAGCCTGCACAAGGTCAACGCGGTGACACGCGGAGCGCGACTCGCCTCGTTTTTCTGGACGCAAAGCCTGGTGCGCGAAGACAGTCAGCGCGCCCTGTTGTTCGAGATGGACGGGGCCATCCAGCAACTGACCCGTGATGTCCCTGATCATCCATCGCTGATCCGCCTGACCGGCACCTATCACAATCTGTTGCGTCGCTGGGTCGAGGTGTAAGTGGCGGATTTTCGTTTGCGCCGCGAGGAAATGCTCGACGGCGAGCGCTTGCGCTCCATGCTTGACGAAAGTCCGGCCCGCGCCGCTCAGGCCATCCTGATCGCCGCACGTGAAGGTGAAGTCGAGGCCCAGGCCTTGCTCGGGCAGATTCTGCTCGACGGCCAGGGAATCGCGCAGGACCAGCCGCTGGCGTTGCGCTGGTTTGGCATCGCCGCGCGCCAGGGGCACCTGATGTCACGCAATATGCTCGGCCGTTGTCATGAACATGGTTGGGGTTGTGTTGCCGACGCCTCGATTGCGGCGCGGCATTACCGGATTGCAGCGCAGGGTGGGCTGGATTGGGCGATGTACAACCTCGCCAATCTGTTGGCCACCGGGCGCGGTGTGGCCGAAGATCAGGCACTGGCGCTGGGCTGGTACCGGCGTGCGACGGACCTCGGCCATGCGAAGTCGATGAACCTGCTGGGGCGCTATCTGGAAGAGGGCAGATTTTGCCGGGCCGACCCGGATGCCGCTTTCGAGTGGTATAGACGTTCTGCAGAGGGCGGGGATTTTCGCGGGCAGTTCAGTTATGCGGCGGTTCTGGCGCAGGACGGGAAAGTCGAAGAGGCCTTGGTATGGCTTCACCGGGCGTTGGAGGCTGGCAGCCTGAACTTCCTGCGGGTGAGCAGCCAGGCACTGCTGCAGGCTCCCCACCCCGATCTGCAGGCATTGGCCTCGCGCTTTCAGCAGCGTGCCGAGCAATTGCACAATCAGGCACAGGTAGCCTAGGTACCGAGAACTGCAGCAGTCATCGGGGCGAGCGAAATGGCGTTGTGGGCGCCTTCGCTCGCGCTGATCAGGATGCTACTTCCAGGTGGAACGGGCCCGGTTTAGCTTCTCCATTCCTGACGAAGGTTCTTCAAGTGTTTGATGAAGATGTTCGACTGTTCAATGAATCGTTTAACAACCGAACTGAAATCGTCGGTAGCGTCATGTTCATTAATCTCCAGGAATTTATCAATGGCGTCGGCGAGGGTGCTTATCTCATTCGTGTAAGCCTCTCTCGGGGTTTGCACGGACTGGAATTCCACCAACTGATCTTTTCGGTCCTGCAAGATCTTTACATCTTGTTTGATACTGACCAGGTTTCGACGGCGGTCATCAAGGCGCGCCTGAATCTGGCGCCGGGCTTCAATCAGGTGATCATATTTGATTCTGTCACTGATTAAGTTGAGAATCTTGCCAGCGGTGGTGATGCCAGTCTTGACGAGTTCAACTTGAGGCGCGGAGAGGTTAAGCCCTGCAAGTTTTTCCGCCGTGAGAAACAGCTCCTTGATCAGTGAGAAGGTGTCCGTTGCTTCAATGAGTTTAATGGCACCGTTCAGCTCTGATTCGTCAGTTGTCAGTTTCTCAATGTCGCTTTCCAGTTCTGCTATATGCGGGCTGATGTTGGCGATGGAATCTTCCAGTTCCTTGATGCGGTATTGATTGTCGCTGAGGGTTACTGCTTTGAAGTTCGCCAGATTGTTGTTCAGCGTTGTTGAGTGTTTTAAGGCTTCGGACGTGCCGATTTTAATTGACGAATTTATCTCTTCGTAAAAACTGTCTATGGCCTCCTGTTGCTCGGGGGTGGAGGGCTCGAGTTTCATCTTCTCGATGATGGTGTGAAAACGTTGAATTTCGCCAATGGGTAATGCGTTAGGCAGCAGAGTCAGGGTGCTTAGTGCTTGCTTGTCGATGGCTTTCAATTCCTCCTCTAACGATGCCAATTGCTCCCCGAGTACCGGTAGATAGACAGTGCTCAATGTGCGGATTTTATAGTAGATCTCATCCCTGTTTTGCTTGATTTTTTTCATGTCGGGAGAGGGGTATTGAAATTGCGAGCCAAGAGTATGTAGGGTCATGATTTTTCCGTTTTTAAAGAATCAATTTCGGGTTTGGCATGGGAGCGCAAGCCGGGATGTCAGGAGTCGCTTGTGGCATTGTTGAAAGCAGTCAGTAAATCGCCCGCCTGTTTTTTTATCGCTGACCAGTTATCCATCATCGTGATTAGTTTGGTGGCAAAAGTTACCAAGTACATGGCATTGGTAACGTCAACCAGTTTTTTGCTGGAGGATTCGACGTAAGTCTGTATCAACTGCCAGAGGCTTTCGAGGTTCGATGAACTGCCAGCAGCATCTTCAATCCTGAGGTGCAGGTCCTGGAGGCTGGTTTCGAATGCCAGCAACGACGCGAGGACCGTATTGGTGGTTGCGATCTCTGATTCGATTTCGCGTCGTTTGGTTGTTAGCTGCTCCAGTTCGTTACGGGCCTTGTTGGCCTTGGCTCCATATATTGTAGAAGAAACGAGAAAGCCAAATACGCCACCGATAACGCCCCACCATTTGTTTTTGGAATATTCTCCGATTTCTGCGAGTTTTTGGTCGATACGGTCATTGTGAAGTTTCAGATCATCATTGAGTTCTTTTATTTTTTCATTGAAGTTATGGCTGTTGCACAGGGTTACTTTTAAACCCAGTTTCGACTTCAGTGCATCGATTTGCAATTTGAATTCGCTGATCTGGTCTTTGGTGGTCTTTGTGCTTGCGCTGTGTTCGGTAATAACGGTTTTAAGCTCTTCAACCAGCTCCAGTAGTGCCGGGATTTTTTTCTTTTCACCTTCAGTCAATTGGATTTCCGGAAGATTGTCGATTTCCTCCGGACTCAGGTCGCCGACTTTTCCGGTTCCGCTAATGTAACTGGGAAGGCTCTCCAGATACTTAATAATGGATTGGCTATTTGAAGTGAAATTGTCGGCAAACACATGAAGGTCCGAGCCGACTTTCTTCATGTTGGACTCCAGTGGTGACCAAGAGGCCGCATGGCTTCTCATGGGCAGGAACAGGACTTGCATATCGGCAGATGTGAGTCCCGTAATACTCACTTGATCGAACTTGTATATCTGTTCTATTTCATTGATTTCGATAGGGAGTTTAAGCCCGGCATTGACGTAGCGTTTGATTTTTCTGATATCGTCATTTGTGACCAATAATCCTTTTTCACGCTCGACACCCTCGAGCGTGCCGGAAACGGCCCCCATGAAATCCGATGTCAATGAATTGAGTTGTTCTGCGGTAATGACCTGTTCTTCAGTGGCTAACATGAAAATCCCTTTTATGTTATTGCGTTATGGGGGTGTTGTCGTCACTGAAAAGTAATGGTGGCTGTGGTTAAAGTTAAGTTGTGAAGAGTTTCAGTGTGTGTCTGATGGTGGAGGAAAAATGGCGATTTACTGTTTCTGCTGGATAAGGTTCGATGTTCCGATATCGAAACTTAATGTGTTGAGAGTTGGTGCTGCGGTGAAAATAAAAAAAGGCCTGTGATTACTCACAGGCCTTTTTTATATAACGGGCGGGATTTACACGTAGAACGACTTCAGCGGCGGGAAACCATTGAACTCGACAGCGCTGTAACTGGTGGTGTACGCACCGGTCGACAGCCAGTACAGGCGATCACCGATGGCCAGGTTCAGCGGCAGGCCGTATTTGTAGTTTTCGTACATGATGTCGGCGCTGTCGCAGGTAGGGCCGGCGATGACCACTTCTTCCATCTCGCCCTTTTTCTCGGTCCAGATCGGGAACTTGATGGCTTCGTCCATGGTTTCGATCAGGCCGGAGAACTTGCCCACGTCCGTGTACACCCAACGCTCTACCGCGGTGCGGGATTTGCGTGCGACCAGCACCACTTCGCTGACCAGGATGCCGGCGTTGGCGATCAGCGAACGGCCCGGTTCCAGGATGATTTCCGGCAGATCATCACCGAAGTCTTCCTTGAGGAAGCGGATGATTTCTTCCGCGTAGGTTTCCAGGCTGTTGGTGCGGGTGATGTAGTTGGCCGGGAAGCCGCCGCCCATGTTGATCAGCTTCAGGTGGATGCCGTCTTCTTCTTTCAGGCGTTCGAAGATCACTTTGACCTTGGCGATCGCTGCGTCCCAGACGCTGATGTCGCGCTGCTGCGAGCCGACGTGGAACGAAATGCCGTAAGGCACCAGGCCCAGGTCGCGAGCGAGGATCAACAGGTCCATGGCCATGTCGGTCTGGCAGCCGAATTTGCGCGACAACGGCCAGTCGGCGGTGGTCGAGCCTTCGGTCAGGATACGCACGTAGACTTTCGAACCCGGTGCGGCCTTGGCGATGTTGCGCAGGTCGGCTTCGGAGTCGGTGGCGAACAGGCGCACGCCCTTGTCGTAGAAGTAGCGGATGTCCTTGGATTTCTTGATGGTGTTGCCGTAGCTGATGTGCTCGGCGCTGACGCCACGGCCCAGCACTTTGTCCAGCTCGTAGATCGAGGCGATGTCGAAGCTCGAGCCTTTCTCTTTGAGCAGGTCAATGATTTCGACGGCCGGGTTGGCCTTGACCGCGTAGTAGACCTTGGCGAATTCGAAACCGGCGCGCAGGTCGTCGTAGGCCTGGGCGATCATCGCGGTGTCGATCACCACGAACGGGGTTTCCTGTTTGTCGGCGAACGCCTTCATTTTCTGAAAGGTTTCACGCGCGAAATAGTCTTCGACCTGGATCGACATGCTGGGAACTCCTACTGGCAAACTAAAATTATCAATGGGTGCGAGGGTGTGTCATCAATGAATTCTCGAGTGCGTTGCGCCTGAGCGCGTGCCAGGCAAGGCGCAGGCCGCCGCTAATGGTCATTCCCTTCGCAAGGCCTGCAACGCAGCATGGCGCGCGCTCAGGCACAACCCGAAGGGCCGGGCCTGCTTTTGCGCAGGGCTGCGTTGCTCGTCCCTCATTTGGAACAACCAAACTGCGGTCCTCGCGCCTTGCCCTGCGCAAAAGCAGTCTCCGGCGCACTCGTGAATTCATTGATGACACACCCTCCTGAACGTCCTCCGTATCCCCACTTTGGTTCGCCTACTTCCCAAGGCATGTCGCCGAAAGCAAAAAGGCCATGGGAAGTGCAGCTTTCCCTTGGCCTTGCTGTCTCGTCGTCAGTACTTGAGCCGGATGGATCGTTTCCAGCATGGACGTTCGGCGCGAACTTTAGGGCGTGAGGGGCTTGAGATCAACAAAAAATGTCGCGTTTTTGCACTCTTCTGACGCGCGTTGCGGACATCACTCTTTGTAACCGACTCAGATGACAGTCGGATGTTCCCCAAGAATTGCGAAGTGTTAAAAATACCTGCACGTTCGATGCTGTTGTGAGCCAATTCATAGGTAAGTGTGATGGCGTCAACATCGGCGACGTTGGCAGCGAGAAGGTGGGCTGAGGGGAGATTTGGCTATTTCAAAAGGTATGTTCGGATAGCTTTTGCATCCGATGCTGTTGATATTTTTTTCCGGTCTGCGAATCCCTGAAAAATTGCACAAGAACTGTGGGAGCGAGCTTGCTCGCGATAGCGTTATGTCAGTCAACTACGATGTTGGCTTTGAAAATGCCATCGCGAGCAAGCTCGCTCCCACAGGTTTTGTATTTTTACCGAGCAAGCTGTCAGGCGACTACTGCCTCGGCCGGCGAGACGATATTGGTTTTCATCCCCCGCGAACGCCCCGAACTCAGGTAGGCCGCAATCGACTCCTGCGTCACTTCACCTAAAAACACCCGCTCGGCATTCATCACCGGCAACCACGACCGGTTGAACTCGTACATGCGCGACAGCAGGATGCGTAAATGCTCGTCGTACGCCGCCGTGGCGTTGAACTCACGCTGGTACTGCGCGCAGGTGCCGGTCTGACGGTGCAAGTCGCGACGTCTTACGTAACCCAGGGCCTTGTTCTCTGTGCAGGTCACCACCACGTAGCGACGGTCATGTTCGTCCATCAATTCCAGCGCCTCGGCCACCGGGGTTTGCGGGCTGACGGAGGGTGCGTTGTCCGCTGCGTCTTCGGCTTTCACCAGCAGCAGGCGTTTCAGCGTGCTGTCCTGGCCGACGAAGTTGCTGACAAACTCATCCGCCGGGTGGGCGAGCAAGGTGTCCGGGTGATCGATTTGCAATAGCTTGCCGGCGCGGAAGATCGCGATCTTGTCGCCGAGCTTGATCGCCTCGTCGATGTCATGGCTGACCATGATCACGGTCTTGTTCAGCGCCCGCTGCATCTCGAAGAATTCATTCTGGATCATCTCGCGGTTGATCGGGTCGACCGCGCCGAACGGTTCGTCCATCAACAACAAGGGCGCATCTGCCGCCAGGGCGCGAATCACGCCGATCCGTTGTTGCTGGCCACCGGACAACTCCCGTGGATAGCGATGCAAGTACTGCTTGGGTTCGAGCTTGATCATGCTCATCAACTCGCGGGCGCGGTCGTGGCATTTCTGTTTGTCCCAACCGAGCAGTTTCGGCACGACCACGATGTTTTCTTCGATGGTCATGTTCGGGAACAGGCCGATCTGCTGGATGACGTAGCCGATGTTGCGGCGCAGCGTCACTTCGTCGAGGCCGGTGGTGTCTTCGCCGTTGATCAGGATCTTGCCCGAGGTGGGATTGATCAGGCGGTTGATCATCTTCAGCGTGGTGCTTTTGCCGCAACCCGATGGCCCGAGAAATACGCAGATTTCGCCTTCATTGACGGTCAGGCTCACCGAGTCCACGGCTTTCACGTCCTTGCCGTTGCTTTGGAAGGTCTTGCTGAGGTTTTGAAGTTCGATCATTTGAGCAGTCCTTTTGGAGTCAGCGAGCGTTGCAGTACTTGCAGGATCAGGTCGGCGATGATCGCCAGCACACTGACCAGCACGGCGCCGACGATCAGCATCGACATGTCGCTGCGGCTGATGGAAGCGAGGATGAGTACACCGAGGCCACCGGCACCGATGGTGGCGGCGATGGTCATGACGCCGATGTTCATGACCACGGCGGTGCGTACGCCGGCAAGGATCACCGGCACGGCGATGGGCAGCTCAACCATGCGCAGGCGCTGGCCGAACGTCATGCCGATGCCGCGCGCCGCTTCGCGGATGCCCGGTTCGATGCTGGTCAGGGCCAGGTAGGTGTTACGCATGATCGGCAGCAGTGAATAGAGAAACACTGCGGTGATCGCCGGCATCGGGCCGAGGCCCTGGCCGAATCTGGAGTAGAACGGCAGCAACAGGCCGAACAGGGCAATCGACGGCACTGTCAGCAGCACCGTTGCACTGGCCTGCAAAGGCCCGGCGAGGCTCGGGAAACGCGTCATCAAGATGCCCAAAGGCACGCCGACCAGAATCGCCAGGGTCACGGCGATGCCGACCAGCGTGATGTGTTGCCCGGTCAGATGCATCACCTGTTGCCAGTCGAGATGGGAAAAGGCGTTCAAGAATTCCATGACTTCTCCTTCTCAGTTCAATGGATGCTGGCGCAGGAAATCGGCGGCCACGGCTGAAGGACTCTGGTGATCGACATCCACCCGCGCGTTGAGCTCGCGCATGGTGTTGTCGTCGAACAGTTCCGCCAGTGGCTTGAGCTGTGCGGCCAGTTGCGGGTGCGCATCGAGGTAGGCTTGACGCACCACGGGCGCGGCGGTGTAGTCGGGGAAGTAGTGCTTGTCGTCCTCCAGCAATTTCAGCTTGAAGGCATTGAGGCGACCATCGGTGGTGTAGACCAGGCCGGCAAACACCTGGCCATTGCGCAGCGCGGTGTAGACGAGGCCGGCGTCCATCTGCCGTATGTTGTTGCGAGTCAGGTTAATGTCGTACAGCTGCACCATGCCTGCGAGTCCGTCCGATCGGTTGGCGAACTCGGTATCCAGCGCCACCAGATTGTTGGTCTTGGCCTCCTTGTGCAGCACCTTATTCAGCTCACTGATGGTGTTGATCTGCGGGTATTGGTCAGCGACGTTTTTCGGCAGGGCAAGGGCATAGGTGTTGCTGAATTTCGACGGCGTGAGCCAGACCAGGCCTTTTTGTGCGTCGAGTTCTTTCACCCGCGCGTAGGACTGTTCGCTGTCGAGTTTTTCGGTGACATGGTTGTAGGCCACCAGCGACACACCGGTGTATTCCCAGAGCATGTCCAGTTGACCGCTTTCGTGGGCGCTGCGGGCGAGGTTGCTGCCGAGACCTCCGGTCACTTGCACGTCGTAACCCTTGGTGCGCAGGTATTGCGCGGTGATTTCCGCCAGCAGGGTCTGTTCGGTGAACACCCGGGCGCCGATGCGGATCAAGGGTTTTTCCGCAGCTTGGGCAAATCCTGCGCACAGCAGAACGCAGCCTAGTAAAAAGCTTGTTGTTTTCATGAGAGTTCCTTTACCGAGGCTTAAGACGGGCGCAGGCCGCGTTCGAGCCAGAGGCGACTGCCCAGTGTGACCATGCCGTCCAGCAGCAGGGCCAGCAACGCGGTGCATGCGGCACCGAGCAGCAACTGCGGCTGATTGTTCAGGGCAATGCCGGGGAATATCAGGCTGCCAAGACTGTTGGCGCCGATCAGGAACGCCAGCGGCGCCGTCCCGACGTTGATCGCCAACGCCACGCGCACGCCACCGATGATGATCGGCACGGCATTCGGCAGCTCGACTTTGCACAGCACCTGGCGCGGGGTCATGCCGATGCCGACGGCGGCTTCCTTGAGCGAGCCCTGAACGTTTTTCAGTCCCTCATAAGTGTTGCGCACGATGGGCAGCAAGGAGGCGAGGAACAGGGCGAGGATGGCGGGACCGCTGCCGATGCCGAGGATGCCCAGGGCAATGGCCAGGACGGCCAGGGGCGGAACGGTGTTGCCGATGTTGAAGAACTGCATGAAGCGTTCAGCACGACCGACCATGGACGGGCGGCTGAGCAAGATGCCGGCGGGGAGACCCACGACAAGGGCGGCCAGCATGGAAGCGAGGACGAGAATCAGATGAGCTTGCAGGTAAAACAGCAAATCGTCGCGGTAGTGTTCGATCGTGTTGATGCCGATCCATTGGATCAGCAGGGCCAGAAGGGCGATTACCAACGCGCCTCCCATCAGCCCTTTGCCATAGCGGATAGCCACAGGCGGACTCCTTTTTTCAGTCGGCGAACACATTTTCGTGTGGTAATGCCTTGCTTGGCTGCCGAAAAAAATGATCGCGAGAAGCAGCTCATGCCGAGCGCGTTCCACTGCAGGAGCGAGCTTGCTTGCGAAAAACGTCCAGACAACGCGTACATTCAGGTACCCAGCGTTATCGTTGAAGTCCATCGCGAGCGGGCTCGCTCCTACAGGGGATTGGCGCAGAGCAATCGAGCCATGAGCACAGCCTCGTCAGGCTGAAATGCGGGTGTTTCAGGCCCCCGACGAGTGGTCGTTACGGGGGAGTGGACGTCTCCGTGCTTTAAAAGGTTCCCATCTAAGGCAGCATTTGGCCACCCCTGATGTGCTCAACGGTTCGGTTATTGACTCAACTTGGGCTATAATCTGCGCCCTTTTTTGAATCACCTGCCAGGCGATTTCCCATGACCAAACAGGCCGCCGAAGTCGCGAAACGCCGCACTTTCGCCATTATTTCCCACCCCGATGCCGGTAAGACCACCATCACCGAGAAGCTCTTGCTGATGGGCAAGGCGATCGCGGTAGCCGGTACGGTGAAATCTCGTAAATCCGACCGCCATGCCACCTCCGACTGGATGGAAATGGAAAAGCAGCGTGGTATTTCCATTACCACGTCGGTCATGCAGTTCCCGTACCGCGAGCACATGATCAACCTGCTCGACACCCCGGGCCACGAAGACTTCTCCGAAGATACCTACCGCACCCTGACGGCGGTGGACTCGGCCTTGATGGTCCTCGACGGCGGTAAAGGTGTAGAGCCACGGACCATCGCCCTGATGGACGTCTGCCGTCTGCGTGACACGCCGATCGTCAGCTTCATCAACAAACTCGACCGTGACATCCGCGACCCGATCGAACTGCTCGACGAAATCGAAGCCGTCCTCAAGATCAAGGCTGCGCCGATCACCTGGCCGATCGGTTGCTACCGTGACTTCAAAGGCGTGTATCACCTCGCCGACGACTACATCATCGTGTACACAGCCGGTCACGGCCATGAGCGTACCGAAACCAAGATCATCGAGAAGCTCGACTCCGACGAGGCGCGTGCGCACCTGGGCGACGAGTACGAACGTTTCCTCGAACAGCTTGAACTGGTGCAGGGCGCCTGCCACGAGTTCAACCAGCAGGAATTCCTCGACGGCCAGTTGACCCCGGTGTTCTTCGGTACGGCGTTGGGCAACTTCGGTGTCGACCATGTCCTCGACGCCGTGGTTGATTGGGCTCCGCGCCCGCTGGCCCGGGTGGCCAACGAGCGCACCGTGGAGCCGGTGGAAGAGAAGTTCTCGGGCTTCATCTTCAAGATCCAGGCGAACATGGACCCGAAACACCGCGACCGCATCGCCTTCATGCGTATCTGCTCCGGCAAGTACGAAAAAGGCATGAAGATGCGCCATGTGCGCACCGGCAAGGACGTGCGGATCGGCGATGCGCTGACCTTCTTCTCCTCCGAGCGTGAGCAGCTGGAAGAGGCGTTTGCCGGCGACATCATCGGCCTGCACAACCACGGCACCATCCAGATCGGCGACACCTTCAGCGAAGGCGAAGTCCTGGGCTTCACCGGCATCCCGCACTTCGCTCCGGAACTGTTCCGCCGCGTGCGCCTGAAGGATCCGCTGAAATCCAAGCAACTGCGCCAGGGCTTGCAGCAGTTGGCCGAAGAGGGCGCGACCCAGGTGTTCTTCCCGGAACGCAGTAACGACATCATCCTCGGCGCCGTCGGTGTGCTGCAGTTCGATGTGGTCGCCAGCCGTTTGAAAGAGGAATACAAGGTCGAGTGCTCCTACGAGCCGATCACTGTTTATTCCGCGCGCTGGATCGAATGCAGCGACAAGAAGAAGCTTGAGGAATTCTCCAACAAGGCTGTGGAAAACCTGGCACTGGACGGCGGCGGTCACCTGACCTACCTCGCGCCAACGCGGGTCAACCTGGCACTGATGGAAGAGCGCTGGCCGGACGTGAAATTCCGTGCGACCCGCGAGCATCACTAAGCGCTCAATGGCGACACCCGAAAGCCCGCTGTGAAAACAGTGGGCTTTTTTTTTGGATTGATTTTGCGCTGGAGGCGATTGTGTAGGTCTTTTCCTTTGCGTTTGTAGCCTGCCTCTGCTTTTGCCCCGTGTGGGAGATTTGCCCGCGACAAGTCAGTCGTTGGCGTTTAGTGTTCAAGACACATTTCGCAAACAGCGGCCATCTTGATGATCAAGGGAATGACGCATCGGCTGACTCATCGGCTGAGGCTGGACGGCTATTTCAGCGTGATGGCCTGGGTGCTCGCGGCGCTGTTGTTCATCAATCGACTGAGCAGCATGGTCAAGTTGTTCATGGCGCTGTACCTGCGTCAGGAACTGGGGCTGGCTATTGAAACCGTTGGCTGGCTGCTGTCGGCATACGGCGCTGGATTGCTGGTCGGCTCGATGCTCGGTGGTTTGCTCAGTGACCATGTGCGCACGGCACGGCTCACCGTGGCGCTGTTCTTTGTGTCGATGTGGGTGCTGATCCTGCTCGGGCTGGTCACGCACGTGCCGTTGCTGGCCGGGCTGCTGTTGCTCAGCGGGGCCGTCGACGGGGCGATCCGTACGCTGCATCAGCGGCTGATCATGGAGTATTGCGAGGTTGCGCAGCGTTCCCGGGCACAGGCCTTGAGCCGGGTAGCCCGGAACCTCGGAATGGCCGCTGCCGGGGTGGCGGGCGGTGTTTTGGCGCAGACCGATTTTCGCTGGGTGTTCTTCGCCAGCGCAGCCATGACCCTGTTGGCCTTGCTCTGGTTTGTCCGCACGACATGGCGCCGAGCGGTGCTGGTGCCTGACGAGAAACCTGATACCGGTTCAGGCTCATGCGTGCCGTATCGCGACAAACCCTTTCTCTGGTTATTGGCGACGACGGTCCTGCTCGGGATGGCATTCGACACGGTCTACAGCACGCTGGGTAACTATCTGCGTGATTACTATCGCCTGAGCACCGAAGCGATCGGCTGGCAGTTCGCATTGAATGCCGTATTGGTGGTGTCGTTACAGATTCCGTTGACCCATTGGGGCGAACGCTGGGGCACGCGTCGCCAACTGGTGGCGGGCAGTCTGTTGCTGGCCTGTGGGCTCGGTATGTTGCCTTTGGGTTCCGGGCTGTTCTATGCCTGTCTGTCGACGGTGGTCTGGACATTGGGCGAGGCGCTGTTCATGCCGCCACTGAATGCGCTGGTCATGCAGCATGCGCAACGTGGAAAAAGCGGACAGTACTTTGGCGTGTTTTTCATGAGCTGGAGTGCAAGTGCACTGTTGTCGCCGATGCTTGGCGGTCAGTTGTACGGTCATTTTGGCGGGCACAGTGTGTGGCTGGTCAGTGCGGTATTGGCGCTGCTGTCCATACCCATGATTTATCAGGCTACCCGCCCTCGCGCTCCAGACAAGCTGGAGGGGCAGCCTAGCCGAACTATTTCGCTTAGTTGATCCGGCTATTGGGTTTATTTGAAACCAGTCTTTCTACCGAGCGCATTTCTGCTCGCTCGTCAGCGTCCAATCTGGAGAACCCGGCTGATCGGAACTAGATTTCACTCAGCGCCAGACAGGCACTCCACGAAAGGAAGGAATCGGCTATGAACAGGTTGTTTCGCGTTTTACTGCTGTTGAAGGTGTTGGTGATGCTATCGCTCGGGACGTCGACGGCGTGGGCCGAGTGCATCGATCACGGGGAACAGGCTTCGAGCGGGCAAGCGGGATACGCGGGGTTGATGCTCGCCAAATCCGAATCGGAACCGGGAGATCTGGGGCAGGGTGGTGCTGACAACGACGATGATGAGACCACCGACGAGCCGGACTCCGATGAAGAAGAGGGTGATAGCCAGACGTAATCGCTCGATGGCGAGCGGTAGAAGGGGTTGGGTTACAACTCCAACCCTGTGGGAGCAAGCCCGCTCCCACTGTTTTATGCCGCGCCGTCGAGAACGGGATCAGGCCCGGAGCCCGTAGACTACCGGGCCGCGATTCCCTGCTTCAATGAAAGCCTCGCCGCCAACGATAATGCGAGCACCGCCCTGGACCTTCACATCCCACGGCAATCCTCCTGACGGACCAAAAGAAACCCACCCGGCCCCAGTCCCTCCGAATTGGGTGTCATAGTCTCCATTGGGCAACAACCTGCCAGCGATGATATGGAGTGCCCGGTTGTAACCAACCACGACAATCTTGCCGTCCGGCTGCTGGGCCAGGGATCGCCAGAAGGTTTCAGGACCGGTGTTGGTGAATACAGGAAGCCCGCCATTCCACTCCTTATCGGGGTGACCGTCTGCGGTAAACCTCATCGCCATGCCCATGCTCTCCTGGAGACCGCCGGCACATGCCAGCTTGCCATCAGCCTGTGCGATGAGTTGACTCATTTTGAGTGAGCCATCCGTTGATGCCAGGAAAGTAAAACCATCGACACCAAATTGGCTATCGACCCGCCCCTCCAGATCAAATCGTGCAAGAACGAGCTGACCGGATGTGGTGGTTCCG
The DNA here is from genome assembly GCF_019219115.1 of Pseudomonas sp. PDM28. Classification (NCBI taxonomy): domain Bacteria; kingdom Pseudomonadati; phylum Pseudomonadota; class Gammaproteobacteria; order Pseudomonadales; family Pseudomonadaceae; genus Pseudomonas; species Pseudomonas sp. PDM28. Next base: position 153,281 of record NZ_JAHUWG010000011.1, on the reverse strand, counting down.
CCAACAACGATTTTTCCCTCTTGAATCACAACGCTGCAAAGCCGGATGAAATCGCCCGCGGTTTCGATCTCGAGAAAACCGCGATCGCCGAAACCGGTATCGAGTTCGCCGTTACTGTGCAGGCGAACCAGCAGTGACCCTTCGGACTCACTGATGAAATAGCTGAACGCCACAAGCACTTTTCCATCCCCCTGCAGGCAACCGTCGATCAACGCCACTTGGGAATAATCATGCTGTGCTACAGGAATGACGACACTGCCGAAGTCCAGGTCAGGGCTGCCGTTGGCATGAAAACGTCTCAGTGCTGCCCGGCCAATACCGTCGGGTTCTCGGGTATCACCGATTACCAGGATCTTGCGATCCTCTTGCAGTAGCAAACGCGCCGGACTTGCCTTTTTACCGCTGACGAACTGCCACTCACCGGTGTTCCCGTCATTGCCAAACGCCTTGTCCTTGATACCGTCAGAATCGGTGCGGTACACAGTGAAACCCTCTCCCTGCCGAGTGGCGTAGGTCAGTTCACCTCCACCCGATAACACAACGGCCCTGACCGAGCCGGCCAGAAAATTGGGCCGGATCTGGCCAACAACACCAAATGCCGGGTCTAGTTGACCAGCGTTTTCGTCTGTTGCTTGAATTTCCATGATGCTTGCACCTGTCCCTGTAGTTTGAATGTTTTCGGGTCTACGCCTTGTGTCACGTGACACATGACTCTCCGACAGGATTCAAACAAAGCAGCTGGGCGTGCGTAACTGTCAGAAATGGCCGTGCGTTTGTGCAAACAAAAGAAAACCCCTCCTCCGTCGATTGATGCGCAATCGCAAGAGAAGGGGTTTGCCTGATTCAAGCGCGCCCCAATGACCGAGGCGTTTTTTTATGCCGCGCCGTCGAGGAATTGCTCGGCGTAGTGGCAAGCCACCTGGCGGTTGTCGAGCAGGCGCAGGGCCGGCTCTTCAGTACTGCAGCGCTCGGTCGCGTACGGGCAGCGCTTGTGGAAGGCGCAGCCCGGTGGCGGGTTCAGCGGGTTGGGCAACTCGCCGACGATCTTGATTTTCGGCTTGTCCGGATCCGGGTGGATGGCTGGCGTCGCCGACAACAGGGCCTGGGTGTAGGGGTGCAGGGGACGGGAGTAGATGTCCTCTTTCGTGCCCATTTCCACCGGGCGGCCCAGGTACATCACCATCACATGGTCGGCCACGTGGCGAACCACTGCCAGGTTGTGGGAGATGAACACGTAGGCGGTGTTGAACTCTTGCTGCAGATCCATGAACAGGTTGAGCACCTGTGCCTGAATCGACACGTCCAGCGCCGAGGTCGGTTCGTCTGCCACCAGCACTTTCGGTTGCAGCATCATCGCGCGAGCCAGGGCGATCCGCTGGCGCTGACCGCCGGAAAACATGTGCGGATAACGCTGGTAGTGCTCGGGACGCAAACCCACCTGCTTCATCATCGCCTGGACTTTCTCGCGACGTTCCGCGGCACTCAGGTTGGTGTTGATCAACAGCGGCTCGGCCAGCTGATCGCCGACCTTCTGCCGTGGGTTCAACGAGGCGTACGGGCTCTGGAACACCATCTGCACGTCTTTGCGCAGTTGCTTGCGCTGAGCCTTGTCGGCACCGGCGACTTCCTGGCCGGCGATTTTCAGGGAGCCTGAGGACGGCTCTTCGATCAGGGTCAGGGCGCGGGCCAGGGTGGATTTGCCGCAACCGGATTCACCGACGACAGCGAGGGTCTTGCCGGCTTCCAGTTCGAACGACACGCCGTTGAGGGCGCGCACGGTGGCGTGACCCTTGAACAGGCCTCGGGACACCTCGTAGTGACGGGTCAGGTCGCGGGCGGTAAGAACGACGGCCATTACGCCACCTCCTGGTTCAGCGGGTAGAAGCAGCGAGCGAGGCTGTTGCTTTTCTGGTCAAGGGCCGGACGTTGTTGACGGCAGTTGTCTTTCACGTACGGGCAGCGTGGCGACAGCAGGCAACCCTGCGGACGGTCGTAGCGACCGGGAACGATGCCCGGCAGGGTCGACAGGCGCGAGGCACCCAGGCTGTGTTCCGGAATCGCCTTGAGCAGCGCTTCGCTGTACGGGTGTGCCGGAATGTCGAACAGTTGCGGCACCTGACCGACTTCGACCGCCTGGCCGGCGTACATCACGCACACGCGCTGGGCGGTTTCGGCCACGACCGCGAGGTCGTGGGTGATCAGCACCAGGCCCATGTTCTGCTCTTTCTGCAGCGCCAGCAGCAGGTCCATGATCTGCGCCTGAATCGTCACGTCGAGTGCCGTGGTCGGTTCGTCGGCGATCAGCAGTTTCGGTTCGCCGGCAATCGCCATGGCAATCGCGACACGCTGGCTCATACCGCCGGACAATTGATGCGGGTAGGCGTCCATACGACTGGCTGCGCCCGGGATTTCAACTTTTTCCAGCAGTTCGATCGCACGCTTGCGGGCCGCCTTGCCGGACATTTTCAGGTGCAGGCGCAGCACTTCCTCGATCTGGAAGCCCACGGTGTAGCTCGGGTTCAGCGCGGTCATCGGATCCTGGAAGACCATGGACAGGTCTTTACCGACAATCTGCCGCCGCTGGCGATTGTTCAGCTTGAGCATGTCCTTGCCGTCAAAGCTGAGCGAGTCGGCGGTAACGATGCCGGGGTGCTCGATCAGGCCCATCAGCGCCATCATGGTCACGGACTTGCCGGAACCGGACTCGCCAACGATGGCCAGCACTTCGCCCTTGTCCACTTTCAGGTCGAGGCCGTCGACCACTGGCGTGGCGTTCTTGTCGCCGAAGCGAACGTTGAGATTCTTGATTTCTAACAGTGACATGGGAATCTCCTCAGGCGGCGTTCTTGAGTTTCGGGTCCAGCGCGTCGCGCAGGCCGTCACCCATCAAGTTGATTGCCAGCACGCTGAGCAAAATGGTCAAACCAGGCAGGCTCACCACCCACCAGGCGCGTTCGATGTAGTCGCGGGCCGAAGCCAGCATGGTGCCCCACTCAGGGGTTGGCGGTTGTACGCCAAGGCCGAGGAAGCCCAGTGCGGCGGCATCGAGGATCGCCGAAGAGAAGCTCAGGGTGGCCTGAACGATCAGCGGCGCCATGCAGTTGGGCAGCACGGTGACGAACATCAGGCGCGGCAGGCCGGCACCGGCCAGGCGCGCGGCGGTCACGTAGTCGCGGTTCAGTTCGCCCATCACCGCAGCACGGGTCAGACGAACGTAGGACGGCAGGGATACCACGGCGATAGCGATCACGGTGTTGATCAGGCCAGGGCCGAGGATGGCGACGATCGCCACGGCCAGCAGCAGGGACGGCAGGGCCAGCATGATGTCCATCAGGCGCATGATGGTCGGGCCGAGCACGCGCGGGAAGAACCCGGCGAACAGACCCAGCAGGATCCCCGGGATCAGCGACATCACCACCGACGACAAACCGATAAGCAGCGACAGGCGCGAGCCGGTAATCAGGCGCGACAGCAGGTCGCGACCCAGTTCATCGGTACCGAGCAGGAACTGCAGTTGCCCACCTTCCAGCCAGGCCGGCGGGGTCAGCAGGAAATCACGGTACTGCTCGCTCGGGTTGTGGGGGGCGACCCACGGGGCGAAGATGGCGCAGAAAATCACCAGCAGCATGAACATCAGGCCGGCGACGGCGCCTTTGTTCTTGGAGAACGCTTGCCAGAATTCTTTGTACGGAGACGGGTACAGCAGGCTTTGATCGACTGCTACCGATGGAATTGGAGTGGTCATGGTCATGATCTCAGCGCTGATGACGGATGCGTGGGTTGGCAAAGCCGTAGAGGATGTCCACTACGAAGTTGACCAGAATCACCAGGCAGGCGATTAACAGGATGCCGTTTTGCACGACGGGATAGTCTCGGGCGCCAATGGCTTCGATCAGCCATTTGCCGATGCCGGGCCACGAGAAGATGGTTTCGGTCAGGACTGCACCGGCCAGCAGGGTGCCGACTTGCAGGCCGACCACGGTCAGTACCGGAATCAGCGCGTTACGCAGACCGTGCACGAACACCACGCGCGACGGCGACAGGCCCTTGGCCTTGGCGGTACGGATATAGTCTTCACGCAGTACTTCGAGCATCGAGGAGCGGGTCATCCGCGCGATCACCGCCAGCGGGATGGTGCCCAGCACGATGGCCGGCAGGATCAGGTGGTGCAGGGCGTCGAAGAAGGCGTCCGGCTCGTTGGCCAGCAGCGTATCGATCAGCATGAAGCCGGTGCGTGGCTCGATGTCGTAGAGCAGGTCGATCCGTCCGGATACCGGGGTCCAGCCCAGGCTTACCGAGAAGAACATGATCAGGATCAGGCCCCACCAGAAGATCGGCATCGAGTATCCCGCCAGGGAGACACCCATCACCCCATGGTCGAACAGGGACCCTCGCTTGAGTGCCGCGATCACCCCGGCCAGAAGACCCAGGATGCCGGCGAACAACAGGGCGGCCATGGACAGCTCCAGGGTCGCGGGGAACAGGGAAGTGAATTCGTTCCAGACGCTTTCACGGGTACGCAGGGATTCTCCGAGGTCGCCGTGGGCCAGTTTGCCGATGTAATCCAGGTACTGGGCATACAGGGGTTTGTTCAGACCTAGGCGTTCCATTGCCTGAGCGTGCATTTCCGGGTCGACTCTGCGTTCGCCCATCATGACTTCCACGGGGTCGCCAGGGATCATGCGAATCAACGCGAATGTCAGCAAGGTGATGCCGAAAAACGTGGGGATCAGTAACCCCAGTCGGCGGGCAATAAAACTAAACATCGTAAGGTGTACCTCATCAGCCGGTTAGGCGTGCCCGGCATCCCTGCGTCAGGAATGCCGGGAGTTTTCTTATCTACTTCACCTGGGTGGTGGCGAAGTTGTTCGTGGTGAGGGGGCTAATGTGATAGCCCTCTACGTTGTTGCGCATTGCGGTAAACATTCTAGTGTGCGCCATGCTGATCCATGGCTGGTCCTGGTTAAAAATAACCTGGGCCTGCTCGTAGAGCGCTGCACGTTCGGCCGGATCGGTTTTTTCCCGGGCCTGGTCAATCAGCGCCTGGAACTTGTCATTGCACCAGCGGGCGTAGTTTTCTCCGTTCTTGGCCGCTTCACAACTGAGCATAGGCGTCAGGAAGTTATCCGGGTCGCCGTTATCGCCCGCCCATCCGGCGGAAACCATGTCGTGCTCGCCGTTTTTGGCGCGTTTGAGCATTTCGCCCCATTCCATCACGCGGATGTCGATCTTGATCCCGACCTTGGCCAGGTCGGCTTGCATCATCTGCGCGCCGAGCATCGGGTTCGGGTTGGTCGGACCGCCACCGTTGCGGGTGAACAGGGTGAAGGTGGTGCCTTCCGGTACGCCGGCTTCCTTGAGCAAGGCGCGCGCTTTGTCCAGGTCACGGGCCGGGTTCTTCAGGTCGTGGTTGTAGCCCAGCAGGGTGTCCGGGTACGGGTTGACCGCAGCGGTTGCATTACCCTTGCCGAACAACGCATTGACGTACGCCTCTTTGTCGAAGGCGATGTCGATGGCTTTGCGCACCCGCACGTCACTCATGTACTTGTGCGTGGTGTTCATGGCGACGTACGAGACGGTCATCGCATTCAGTTCATCGATTTTCAGCTTGTCGTCTTTCTTGATGCTCGGGATGTCATCCGGCTTCGGATACAGCGCGACCTGGCACTCGTTGGCCTTGAGCTTCTGCAGGCGTACGTTGTTGTCGATGGCGATGGCCAGGATCAGCGCATCAGCCGGTGGCTTGCCACGGAAGTAATCCGGGTTGGCCTTGAAGCGAACCTGGGCGTCCTTGTTGTAGCGCTGGAAGACGAACGGGCCGGTGCCGACGGGCTTGTTGTTCAGGTCGCCGGCCTTGTTGGCCTTGAGCAACTGATCGGCGTACTCGGCGGAGTAGATCGACGAGAAGGCCATGGCAATGTCGGCCAGGAACGGCGCTTCGCGACGGGTCAGGGTGAACTTGACCGTGTTGTCGTCGACTTTCTCGACGCTTTTCAGCAGTTCCTTGAAGCCCATGCTTTCAAAGTACGGGAAGCCCACGCTCGACAGTTTGTGCCACGGATGATTCGGGTCCAGCTGGCGCTGGAAGCTCCAGACCACGTCGTCGGCATTCATGTCGCGGGTCGGCTTGAAGTATTCGGTGGTGTGGAACTTGACGCCTTTGCGCAGATGGAACGTATAGCTCAGGCCGTCTTCACTGATGTCCCAGGAGTCGGCCAGTGCCGGAATCACCTCGGTGGTGCCGGGCTTGAAGTCCGCCAGGCGATTGAAGATGGTTTCGGCCACGGCATCGGCGGTGACTGCAGTGGTGTACTGGACCATGTCGAAGCCTTCGGGGCTGGCTTCGGTGCAAACCACCAGGGGCTTGGCCGAAGCGCCGACAGCGACACAGAGCAAAGCAGCCGCGATGGCCGCACGTAGGGGAAGCATTTTCATCAAGAACCCTCTGCAATCAGTTAAAGGACAAAAGCCGAACGGCCGATTCGTCATTGAATCAGCCGTCAGGCGCGAGCATTACAGGATGTTGAACGGAACCGTGGTCACGAGGCGGAACTCGTTGATGCTGCCGTCAGCCTGGTTTTCGCTGGCACGGTGAGCCGTGTAGGTGCCGCGGATCGTGGTGGCCTTGAGTGGGCCGCTCTGCACGGCGTAGGTCGCGCCGATGCCGTATTCATAGTGGTGTTCGCCATCCTGGGACTGGATGCCGTCGTAACCCTTGCCAGGCACGCCGCCGTTGCCGGTGTAGTGAGTGCCGTCGATACCCCAGCCGCGCGCCTGGTAGATGTTGAACTTCAGGCCTGGCACGCCGTATTCGGCCATGTTCAGGCCGTAGGCCACCTGGAACGATTTTTCGTTCGGGCCGTTGAAGTCCGACAGCAGGGAGTTGGCCAGGTAGATGCCGTTGGTTTCGTGCAGGTAGTCGAAGTACTCGTTGCCGTTCACTTCCTGGTACGAGAGGGTCAGGGTGTGGGCCTGGTGGGTCAGGCCGAACGACAGGGAGTAGGTGTCGTTGTCGATAGTGCCGATCAGGGCCTTACCGGTGTCCTGGGTTTTGTAGTAGTTCAGGCCGGTGGTCAGGCTCAGTACCTGGCTGTCGCCCAGTACGTGGGAAGCGCCGAAGTAGTACTGGTTCCAGATGTCTTCAGCCTGGGTCGCCCAGAGGCTGGTGGTCAGGCTGGCAAATGGGGTGTAGGTCAGGCCGCCGGTGTAGACGTGATCGGTCTCGACGATGCCGTTGGCGTATTCGGTGCGGAATTTGCGCTGGCTTTCTTCGGTACGCGGAGAGTTGCGGTCGAAGGTGGCCAGGTCGAAGGCCAGGTTGTTCAGCTCTTCGCTGTGGATGGCCACACCTTCGAAACTCGAAGGCAGTGCGCGGTTACCGATCACGTCGACCATCGGGCTGCTGAAGTTCATGCGGCCGGCGGTCAGGGTGGTGTTGGAGACACGGGCCTTGACGTTGGCCAGGCCCACTTTGCTCCACTGGCCTTGAGCGTCGCCGCCCTCTTTGGTCAGGGTACGGTTGTTGCCCGCGTTTGGACGAGAGCCCGGTGCGCCACCGTTGCCGGAGGCCAGGTCTTTGCGGTCCCGGTCCAGTGCGATGGCGTTGTAGGCCGCCACTTCGGTGCTGAAACCGACAGTCCCTTCGGTGAAGCCCGAGTTGTATTTGACGATAGTGCCCTGGACCCAGTTGATACGACGATCGGTATTGGTCAGCGTGCCGTGATCGTTGTATTTGAATTTTGCACCACGTTTCAGTTGCTCGTTGGCGTACCAGTTACGCGTGGTGCCGGTGATCGACTGGCCTTCGACAAAACCGGTAGCTTCGCTTTGGGCGTTCTTCTCGTTCACGGTAACCGGGGTGAAAGCCTGGCTTTGGGTTTCTGCGTAAGCCGTGGCGGTTACGCTGCTTATGGCCAAGGCCAATAACGCGCTGCTGCTCAGTTTCATGGGTAAAGCTCCTTACTTTCTTTTTTTATACCGGTCTTTTTTTGTGATCCGGCTATTGGTTTAGAACTCATTCATGGCATCGCAAACGTTTGCTATCGGCCAAATTGGCAAAAGACGGCAAAGCGTCTGCGTGAGGGCGGAAAATCCGCCCCCCGGCATTTCTGGCTAATCGGTTATTTTTCTATGCTGACACCCGAAAACACATTGCGGCCGAACGGGCTCACCTTGAACCCTTCGATTTTGGCGCTCAGCGGCTGGTTGACCGTTGAGTGGGCGACTGGCGTGATCGGAACCTGCTGCTTGAGGTACTGCTGCGCCTGTTTGTAGAGCAGGGTGCGCTGGTCACGGTCGGTGACGACCTTGGCTTGCTTGATCAGCTTGTCGTAGGCCGGATCGCACCACATCGAATAGTTGTTGCCGCCAATGGCGTCGCAGCTATAGAGCGTGCCCAGCCAGTTGTCCGGATCCCCATTGTCACCGGTCCAGCCGATCAGGCTGATGTCGTGCTCGCCATTTTTGGTGCGCTTGATGTACTCGCCCCACTCATAGCTGACGATCTTGACCTTGAGACCGATCTTCGCCCAGTCAGCCTGGAGCATTTCGGCCATCAACTTGGCGTTGGGGTTGTACGGTCGCTGGACCGGCATGGCCCAGAGGGTGATTTCAGTGCCTTCCTTGACGCCGGCAGCCTTGAGCAGTTCCCTGGCTTTCTCCGGGTTGTAGGCGGCGTCCTTGATCGTGTCGTCGTAGGACCATTGGGTCGGCGGCATGGCGTTGACCGCCAGTTGCCCCGCACCTTGGTAAACGGCGTTGAGAATGCCCTGTTTGTTCACCGCCATGTCCAGCGCCTGGCGCACTTCGAGCTGGTCGAACGGCTTGTGGCGCACGTTGTAGGCGATGTAGCCGAGGTTGAAGCCAGGCTTCTCGATCAGTTGCAGGGCCGTGTCGTTCTTCAGTGCGGGCACATCGGCAGGGCGCGGATGCAGGGTGATCTGGCACTCGCCGGCCTTGAGCTTCTGCACGCGCACCGAGGCGTCGGTGTTGATGGCGAAAATCAGGTTGTCGAGCTTGACCCGGTCAGGAGCCCAGTAATGCTTGTTGCCGGTGTAGCGGATGTTCGAGTCTTTCTGATAGCTCTTGAACACGAACGGCCCGGTGCCGACCGGCTTCTGGTTGATGTCGCTCGGCTTGCCTTCGGCCAATAGCTTGTCGGCGTATTCGGCCGACAGGATGGCGGCGAAGCTCATGGCGATGTTCTGGATGAACGCGGCGTCCACGCTGTTGAGCGTAAAGACCACGGTCAGTGGCCCGGTCTTTTCGACCTTGGCGATGTTCTTGTTCAGACTCATGCCGTTGAAGTACGGAAACTCTGTCGGATAAGCCTTACGAAATGGTTGTTGCGGATCGAGCATGCGATTGAAGGTGAACAGCACGTCGTCGGCGTTGAAGTCGCGGGTTGGCGTGAAGTATTTGGTGGTATGAAACTTCACTCCTTCGCGCAGGTGAAACGTATATTTGAGGCCGTCCTCGGAGATGTCCCAGCTCGTGGCCAGGCCCGGTACGACGTTGGTCGCGCCTTTTTCAAACTCTGCCAGCCGGTTGTACAACGGTTCGGCGGCGTCGTTGTCGGTCGCAGTGGTGTACTGCGCCGTGTCGAAACCGGCGGGGCTGCCCTCGGAGCAGAACACCAGGCTGTTGTTGGCGGCCTGGCTGATGGAGGTGGCGGCCAACAGGCCGGTGCCCAGCAATGCGGATAAAACCAAGGTATGGCGCATAACGCTCCCTTTTCTCTCAAAGTGTTGTCAATGAGCCGTCGCTCCGTCCGTAGACGTGGAGGCATCACTGATTTCAAGCCATGCACGCAGCAGTAACCGATGACCCACGCGTGTACTGGTCGGATCCCGACGGTATGAGCCACGGGTCCGGCAGTAAATGCGTAGAGTCCTAAAGACTCGTAGGAAATGGCGACGCGTCCTCACCCGATGCTGTAGTCAGCTGCGGATTTGGATGTAGGCAAATTCCTGCTTGCTCGGTAGATAAAGCAACGGCGACGTCAGAAACGTCGCCGTTGCAAAACCTTATTTGCTGACGCTGACGCCGTAGAAGGAGTTCAAGCCAAATGGGCTGATCTTGAAGTCCTGCACGTTGGCGCGCATAGGTTGGAACACCGTCGAGTGAGCGATAGGTGTCATTGGGACTGCATCTTTGAGGACGTGTTGCGCCTGCTTGTACAGTTCGGTGCGCTTGGCCTGGTCGGAAGTGCGCTTGGCTTGCTTGACGATGTCGTCGAACTTCTTGTCGCACCACTTGGAGAAGTTGTTGCCTTCCAGCGAGTCGCAGCCGAACAGCACGTTCAGCCAGTTGTCCGGATCACCATTGTCACCGCTCCAGCCAATCAGCATCGCCTGGTTCTCGCCACCTTTGGAGCGCTTGATGTACTCGCCCCACTCGTAGCTCTGGATCTTGACCTTGAGGCCGATCTTGGACCAGTCGGACTGCAGCATTTCTGCCATCAGTTTGGCGTTCGGGTTGTATGGACGCTGTACCGGCATCGCCCAGAGCACGATTTCGGTGCCATCTTTCACGCCAGCTTCCTTGAGCAGCTCTTTGGCTTTCTCAGGGTTGTACGGCGCATCCTTGATGGTGGTGTCGTAGGACCACTGGGTCGGCGGCATGGCGTTGACGGCCAGTTGGCCCGCGCCCTGGTACACGGAGTCGATGATCTGTTGCTTGTTGACCGCCATGTCCAATGCCTGGCGAACCTTCAGCTCGGCCAGCGGGTTGGCATCGGTTTGACCCTTGACCTTGGGCATCACGTTGTAGGCGATGTAACCCAGGTTGAAACCGGCCTGGTCAGGCAGTTTCAGGTCCTTGTCTTCTTTCAGCGCCTTCAGGTCGGCCGGACGAGGGAACAGGGTGACCTGGCACTCGTTCTTCTTCAGCTTCTGGATACGTACCGAAGGGTCGGTGGTGATGGCGAAGATCAGGTTGTCGATCTTCACGTCGTCAGGCTTCCAGTAGTCCTTGTTCCCGGTGTAGCGGATGTTGGAGTCTTTCTGGTAGCTCTTGAACACGAACGGGCCGGTGCCGACCGGTTTCTGGTTGATGTCGGCGGCCTTGCCTTCCTTGAGCAGCTGGGCAGCGTACTCGGCGGACTGGATCGAGGCGAAGCTCATGGCCATGTTCTGGATGAACGCGGCATCAACGTCCTTGAGGGTGAACTTGACAGTTTTGTCGTCGACTTTATCGATCTTGGTGATGTTGGTGTCCATCCCCATGTCGGTGAAGTACGGGAATTCGGTCGGGTACGCTTTGCGGAACGGGTCATCCTTGTTAATCATGCGATTGAAGGTGAACAGCACGTCGTCGGCGTTGAACTCACGAGTCGGCTTGAAGTACGGGGTCGTGTGGAACTTCACACCTTCACGCAGATGGAAGGTGTAGGTCAGGCCGTCATCGGAGACGTCCCAGCTGGTCGCCAGACCTGGAATGACAGCGGTGCCGCCGCGCTCGAACTGGGTGAGGCGGTTGAACATGGTTTCTGCAGAGGCGTCGAAGTCGGTTCCGGTGGTGTATTGACCTGGATCGAAACCGGCCGGGCTCCCTTCGGAGCAGAACACCAGGTTAGTCGCAGCTTGAGCGAACGGTGCACTAGCCAACAGGCTGGCGCCGACTAAAAACGGAATGACCGCTTGTTTAAGCATGGTGGCCTCATGATTTGTTGTCATTTTTGGAATTAGAGGACGACCTCGTGAGTCGTGCCTGCGGATACTTATGCAGGGGCCATACCCAATGCAAGATCCAGAGTGACTACAAGCCTTAAACGGTGGCACGAACGTACCTTAATGTCGCATTTGTATAATTCCTGACGCATTTGACCGTTTGCGCGGCGTTTTTACGGTGCAAGTGACGCACTTTTACAGTGCGCGCCTGACTCGGGTTGCTCCCGCGTGGGGCGGGGGTGTTACTTATTCATACCCCGGATTGTGGGGTGGGCATGGCGTGAATAAGAGTGGTTATTGTTGCACCGATAGTGGCCAATCGACGGCATTTCTCGGGTTGACCTATCCAGTTATAGCTCATGCCTGAAAACTGCCAAAAAAAACGGCGATCATTTTGATGATCGCCGTTTTGGTTTACGGGCTATCGATTCAAGGCATCAGCACTTCAATCGAACCATCGGCGGTCATGCCGACCTGGCTGGTGCCGGCTTCGACATCCGGTGTCACGGGGGCGGCGTCCATGGCGGCCGCTTTCATCATCATCGGCGCGCGCAGGTAAGGCTGTGGATAACCGTTGCTGTTGAGGTTCAGGTTGACGATTTTGTAGCTTTTGCCGCCGAGGGCATCGGTGGCCAGTTGGGCGCGGGCCTTGAAGGCGGCCACGGCGTCCTTGAGCAGGGCGTCTTCGCTGGCTTTACGGGTCGGGGTGGCGATGGCGAAGTCCATGCCACCCATTTTCAGGTCGGTGAGCAGTTCGCCGGTCAGCTTCGACAGCGCGGCGAAGTCCGAGCTTTCCAGGCGCAATTCGGCGCGCTCGCGCCAGCCGGTGATTTTCTGGCCCTTGGTGTCGTAGATCGGGTAGCTGTTGCGACTGCCCTGGCGCAGGGTGATGTCCTTGACCTGCTTGGCCTGGGCCAGCGCCTTGTTCATGGTGGTGCTGACGTCGGCGGCGAGTTTGGCCGGGTCGCTGTTCTGTTCTTCGGTGTAGAGCGTCACGATCATCAGATCGCGGGCCACTTCCTGACTGACTTCGGCGCGCAGGGAAATCTGGTTGTAATGCAACTCGTCGGCGGCCAGGGCCGGGAGGCTGGCGACGGTGCCGAGACTCAGGGCGAGGAGGGCGGCGCTGCGGCGGAATGTGTGCATGAAGGCTCCTTGAGAGGTGCGCAGGGGTATGGTCCGGACCTGCGTGAAACCATCAGACTCTAGCTTTTATGCTCTGGTTCGCACAGTTACAACTTCTATACAGATGCATGCGGCCTTTTGCAGGAGCGAGCTTGCTATGGCGAGGGAGCTTGTCGGACCGCCGCACCGCCCCGTTCGGCTGCGAAGCAGTCGCCGATTGCCTCACTTGGTTCAACCGATAAAATGCGGCGGCAGGTTTTAGGACTGCTTCGCAGTCCAACGGGGGCAAGCCCCCTCGCCACAGAGTTCATTGCACGCAGTTCCACGCCAATGACTGTGGCCGTTTGCCGCACTTTTGCCTGTCAGCCCCCGCGCTTGGTTATACTCCCTGCGATCCGCCTGGAGCGCTCATCAGGAGAGCTCATGCTCGCCCCCGTTCAAATCACTTCCGCCACTCGCCAGAACCTCTGGCGGCTGACATTCATCCGCACATTGGTGCTGGCCGCCCAGGCCGGTTCCGTGGGCCTGGCCTACTGGCTCGAACTGTTACCTCTGCCCTGGTTTCAACTGGCTGCGACCCTCGCCTGTTCGATGCTGCTGTGTGTGTTCACAGCGATTCGCCTGCGCACCTCGTGGCCGGTGACCGAGCTCGAATACGCCGTGCAACTGGCTTGCGACCTGTTTATCCACAGCGCATTGCTGTATTTCTCCGGTGGCTCGACCAACCCCTTCGTCTCCTATTACCTGGTGCCGTTGACCATTGCCGCCGTGACGTTGCCGTGGCGTTATTCGGTGATTCTCTCGGGGATCGCGCTGACGATGTACACACTGCTGCTGGCGCAGTTCTATCCGCTGCAAACCTTCCCCATCGCCCGGGAAAACCTGCAGGTGTACGGGATGTGGTTGAGCTTTGCCCTCGCGGCTGCAGTCATCACGTTCTTCGCCGCGCGCATGGCCGAGGAACTGCGTCGTCAGGAAGAACTGCGCGCCATTCGTCGCGAAGAAGGCTTGCGCGATCAGCAACTGTTGGCCGTCGCCACCCAGGCCGCTGGCGCCGCCCATGAACTGGGCACGCCGCTTGCGACCATGAGCGTGTTACTCAAGGAAATGCGTCAGGACCACCCTGACCCGATGTTGCAGGATGACCTGAGCGTGCTGCAGGATCAGGTCAAGCTGTGTAAAGAGACCTTGCAGCATCTGGTGCGCGCCGCAGAGGCCAATCGCCGGTTGGCGGTGGAGATGCAGGACGTCACCGACTGGCTTGATGAAGCCCTCAATCGTTGGCACCTGATGCGCCCGGAAGCCAGCTATCGCTTCCAGCGCCTCGGCCAGGGCCCGGTACCCCGTATGGCGCCGCCGCCGGACTTGACCCAGGCGTTGCTCAATCTGTTGAACAACGCTGCCGATGCCTGCCCCGAAGGACTGCAGGTGACGCTGGACTGGGATTGGGAAAACCTCACCATCAGCATCCGTGACCATGGCGCCGGTGTGCCGCTGGCTATCGCCGAGCAAATCGGCAAGCCGTTTTTTACCACCAAGGGCAAAGGTTTCGGCCTGGGCCTGTTTTTGAGCAAGGCCAGCGTGACACGCGCCGGCGGCTCAGTGAAACTCTACAGTCATGAGGAAGGCGGCACGCTCACCGAGCTGCGCCTTCCCCGTGTCGCCCGAGGAGACGAACATGAGTGAAGAGATCCAAGTCGAAGGCGAAGAACTGCCGCATTTGTTGCTGGTCGATGACGACGCCACATTCACCCGCGTCATGGCCCGCGCCATGGCCCGCCGCGGTTTTCGCGTCAGCACCGCCGGTTCCGCCGAAGAAGGCCTGGAACTGGCCAAGGCCGATCTGCCGGATTACGCCGCCCTGGACCTGAAAATGGACGGCGATTCGGGCCTGGTGCTGCTGCCCAAGTTGCTGGAAATGGACCCGGAAATGCGCGTGGTGATCCTCACCGGTTATTCGAGCATTGCCACCGCTGTCGAGGCGATCAAGCGCGGTGCCTGCAACTACCTGTGCAAACCGGCTGACGCCGACGACGTGCTGGCGGCGCTGCTGTCCGAACACGCCGACCTCGACAGCCTGGTGCCGGAGAACCCGATGTCCGTGGACCGCCTGCAGTGGGAGCACATCCAGCGCGTGCTGACCGAGCACGAAGGCAACATCTCCGCCACTGCCCGCGCCCTGGGCATGCACCGCCGCACCCTGCAGCGCAAACTGCAGAAGCGCCCCGTTCGCCGCTGAACCTGCGCTGAACGAATGCGGGCCGTATCTCGCGACAAACCGGACCGATCATCTATGATCGGTTCGTGCGTGTTCTTTTCTTTATCGAGCCTTATCCATGAATCAGAACGCTGAGTATTCCGCGGTCAACGACGCCGTGCGCGGGCAGTTTTTTCGCAAAGTGTGGGCAATGATCACGCCTTACTGGCGCAGTGAAGAGAAGGTCAAGGCCTGGACACTGCTGATCGCGGTGATTGCGCTGTCGCTGATCAGCGTGGGGATCTCGGTGTGGTTCAACACCTGGTACAAGGACTTCTACAACGCCCTGCAAAAGAAGGACGAGGCAGCGTTCTGGCAACTGATCCTGTATTTCTGTGCGATTGCGGCGGTGGCGATCGTCGGCGCGGTGTATCGGCTCTACCTGACGCAGATGTTGACGATCCGCTGGCGGGCGTGGCTCACCGAAAAGCATTTCAGCCGTTGGCTGGCGGACAAAAACTACTACCAGCTGGAGCAGGGCGGTTACACCGATAACCCGGACCAGCGGATTTCCGAAGACCTCAACAACTTCACCTCCAACACCCTTGAACTGGGTATCGGGCTGCTGCGCAATATCGTCAGCCTGGTGTCGTTCTCGATCATTCTGTGGGGCGTGTCGGGCAGTATCGAAGTGTTCGGCGTCACCATTCCCGGCTACATGTTCTGGTGCGTGCTGGTCTACGCCGTGGTGGGCAGTTGGCTGACGCATTTGATCGGTCGTCGCCTGATCGGTCTGAACAACCAACAACAACGCTTCGAAGCCGACCTGCGTTTCTCCATGGTGCGGATTCGCGAGAATGCCGAAAGTATTGCGTTGTACAACGGCGAACCGAACGAAAATCGTCGGTTGAGCAGTCGCTTCGGGATGGTCTGGCATAACTTCTGGGACATCATGAAGGTGTCCAAGCGCCTGACGTTTTTCACCGCCGGTTACAGCCAGGCAGCCATCATCTTCCCGTTCATCGTTGCCTCGCCGCGTTACCTCTCAGGCAAGATCGAACTGGGCGAACTGATGCAGATCAGCTCGGCGTTCGGCAATGTGCAGGAAAGCTTCAGCTGGTTCATCAGCGCCTACCAGAGCCTCGCTTCCTGGCGCGCCACCTGCGATCGTCTACTGAGCTTCCACCAGGCCATGCGTGACAACGAAGAGCGTGCGCCCGCCATCGACGTGCAGAATTCGGGCTCCGTCCTGAAGGTGCACAACCTTGGCCTCGACCTGGCGGACGGTCGTCACCTGCTGACCAACGCCGACATGACTGTAGAGGAGGGCGAGCGTGTGATGCTCAGCGGTCGCTCCGGCAGCGGCAAGTCGACCCTGTTGCGGGCAATGGGACATCTGTGGCCGGCCGGCCACGGCAGTATTCGCCTGCCATCGGCACGTTACCTGTTCCTGCCGCAAAAACCGTACCTGCCGATTGGTACGCTGCGTGATGTCCTCAGTTATCCACAGCCCGGCGATACCTATCCGAACGAGCGCTACGTGCAGGTGCTGGAAACCTGTCGTTTGCCGCACCTGATTGCCCGTCTCGACGAAGCCAACCACTGGCAGCGCATGTTGTCTCCGGGTGAGCAGCAACGCCTGGCCTTTGCCCGTGCGCTGCTTTATGCACCTCAATGGCTGTACATGGACGAAGCGACCTCGGCGATGGACGAGGAAGACGAGGCCACGCTGTATCAGGCGCTGATCGATGAATTGCCGGGGCTGAGCATTGTCAGCGTCGGCCATCGCAGCAGCCTCAAGCGCTTCCATCCGCGGCATGTTCGTATCGAGAATGGTCATCTGGTGGACCAGGCCGTGACCGCATAAACACCTCGCTCCTACATGGGGCGGTGGTGATCGTACAACCGCGTTGCGCTATGATGCGCTTTCAGCCGCCGAACTTTTCGAGACCGACGTACACCATGGAAAACCCGATCGACACACCACGCCTCCCACGCAAGCGCCGCAGCCTCGCTCAGGAACTGGTGACGGTGCTGTCCGAGCAGATCCGCGACGGTCATCTCAAGCGTGGCGACAAGTTGCCCACCGAGTCGGCCATCATGGATGCCCATGGTGTCAGCCGCACGGTGGTGCGCGAAGCGATATCCCGTCTGCAGGCGGCCGGCCAGGTGGAAACCCGCCATGGCATCGGCACCTTCGTGCTCGACACGCCGAGCCCGAGTGGCTTTCGTATCGACCCGGCGACCGTGGTGACCTTGCGCGATGTGCTGGCGATCCTGGAGTTGCGTATCAGTCTCGAAGTGGAGTCTGCCGGGCTGGCGGCGCAACGCCGCAGTCCGGAACAACTGGCCAACATGCGCGCCGCCCTCGATGCGTTGAATGAAAGCGCCGCCCACGCCAGTGATGCCGTGGCTTCGGACTTCGCCTTCCACCTCGAAATAGCATTGTCCACAGGCAACCGTTATTTCACCGACATCATGACCCACCTGGGCACCAGCATTATCCCGCGCACACGGTTGAATTCCGCGCGCCTGGCCCATGACGACCAGCAGCACTACATGGGGCGCCTGAGCCGTGAGCACGAGGAAATCTACGACGCCATTGCCCGTCAGGATTCCGATGCGGCCCGGGCCGCCATGCGTTTGCACCTGACCAACAGTCGTGAACGGTTGCGCCATGCCCATGAAGAGGCTGAGGCGCAGCGGGGCTGAGTGTTTTGATCCAACCCTGTATTGGCTGACAGATTGCCTTCGCGAGCAAGCCCGCTCCCACATTTGAATTTCTGCGAGCTCACAATTTGTGAACGACACCGATCAAGTGTGGGAGCGGGCTTGCTCGCGAAGAGGCCGTAAGCCATCCCACAAAACCTACAGTCAGCCTCTATCCCTCACCACAATCTTCCGACAACGTATCTCCTGAGCACCTGTTTTTCGAGGTGTGATCATCCCTGTTCCCTTCCGCGTAAGCCCTTTAAAACAAGGATTTTGCATATTCGTGTCGAACAATTTCCACCCCCAGCGATGAAATGCAGTTGACGGTTGTATTTTAAGTTGTACGATGACCTACAACTTCGGCGCAGGCTGAACGGTTTTCTCACACAACGTCGCTATCCAGGGTGTTCGAATAATGAATCCACAAGAACTGAAGTCCATCCTCTCTTCCGGTCTGCTGTCTTTCCCGGTCACCGATTTCAATGCTCAGGGCGACTTCAATCGCGCGGGTTATATCAAGCGTCTCGAATGGCTGGCCCCATACGGCGCCTCGGCGCTGTTCGCCGCGGGCGGCACCGGTGAGTTCTTCTCTCTGGCGGCCAGCGAATATTCGGAAATCATCAAGACGGCGGTCGACACGTGCGCCACCAGCGTGCCAATCCTGGCCGGCGTGGGCGGTTCGACCCGCCAGGCCATCGAATACGCACAGGAAGCCGAGCGTCTGGGTGCCAAGGGCCTGTTGCTGCTGCCGCACTACCTGACTGAAGCCAGCCAGGACGGCGTTGCCGCCCACGTTGAAGCCGTGTGCAAATCGGTCAACATCGGCGTGGTGGTCTACAACCGTAACGTCTGCCGCCTGACCGCGCCGCTGCTGGAACGTCTGGCCGAGCGCTGCCCGAACCTGATCGGCTACAAGGATGGCCTGGGTGATATCGAGTTGATGGTGTCGATCCGTCGTCGCCTCGGTGATCGCTTCAGCTACCTGGGTGGCTTGCCGACCGCCGAAGTCTACGCCGCGGCCTACAAGGCACTGGGCGTGCCGGTCTACTCCTCGGCGGTGTTCAACTTCATCCCGAAAACCGCGATGGACTTCTACCACGCGATCGCTCGCGAAGATCACGCCACCGTCGGCAAGATCATCGACGACTTCTTCCTGCCGTACCTGGACATCCGTAACCGCAAGGCCGGTTATGCCGTGAGCATCGTCAAGGCCGGGGCAAAAATTGCCGGCTACGACGCCGGTCCCGTGCGTGCACCGCTGACCGATCTGACCGGCGAAGAGTACGAAATGCTCGCCGCGCTGATCGACAAGCAGGGCGCGCAGTAACACTCGATAAACCAGGGCCGCTGAGCAATCAGCGGCTTTTTGCGTGAGGAGAACATCTCGTGGCAGATGCAAAGCGTTTCGATAACTACATCAATGGCGAATGGGTCGCGGCCAGCGATTACTCGACCAACATCAACCCGTCCGAGTTGAGCGACGCCATCGGCGATTACGCCAAGGCTGACCTGGCCCAGGTCAACGCCGCCATCGACGCCGCCCGTGCCGCGTTCCCGGCGTGGTCCATTTCCGGCATCCAGGCGCGCCACGATTCCCTGGATAAAGTCGGCACTGAAATCCTCGCCCGTCGCGAAGAACTCGGCACCCTGCTGGCCCGGGAAGAGGGCAAGACCCTGCCCGAAGCCATCGGTGAAGTGACCCGCGCCGGCAACATTTTCAAGTTCTTCGCCGGCGAGTGCTTGCGTCTGTCCGGCGACTACCTGCCGTCGGTACGTCCGGGCGTCAACGTTGAAGTCACTCGCGAAGCCTTGGGCGTGGTCGGTCTGATCACCCCGTGGAACTTCCCGATCGCGATCCCATCCTGGAAAATCGCCCCGGCCCTGGCCTACGGTAACTGCGTCGTGCTCAAACCGGCGGATCTGGTACCGGGTTGCGCCTGGGCCCTGGCGGAAATCATCTCCCGCGCCGGTTTCCCGGCCGGCGTGTTCAACCTGGTGATGGGCAGCGGTCGAGTAGTCGGCGAAGCGCTGGTCAACAGCCCGAAAGTCGATGGCATCAGCTTCACCGGTTCGGTGGGCGTGGGTCGTCAAATCGCTGTGAACTGCGTGTCGCGTCAGGCCAAGGTCCAACTGGAAATGGGTGGCAAGAACCCGCAGATCATTCTCGACGATGCCGACCTCAAACAAGCGGTCGAGCTCTCGGTACAGAGCGCGTTCTACTCCACCGGCCAGCGTTGCACCGCATCCAGCCGCTTCATCGTCACCGCCGGCATCCACGACAAGTTCGTCGAAGCCATGGCCGAGCGCATGAAGTCGATCAAGGTCGGCCATGCGTTGAAGGCTGGCACCGATATCGGTCCGGTGGTCTCGCAAGCGCAACTTGAACAGGACATGAAGTACATCGACATCGGCCAGTCCGAAGGTGCACGTCTGGTCAGCGGGGGTGGTCTGGTGACCTGCGACACCGAGGGCTACTTCCTCGCGCCGACCCTGTTTGCCGACAGCGAAGCGTCGATGCGCATCAGCCGCGAAGAGATCTTCGGCCCGGTGGCCAACATCGTCCGCGTCGCCGATTACGAAGCCGCGCTGGCCATGGCCAACGACACCGAGTTCGGGCTGTCGGCGGGTATTGCCACTACCTCGCTGAAATACGCCAACCACTTCAAGCGCCACTCCCAGGCCGGGATGGTGATGGTCAACCTGCCGACCGCCGGTGTGGATTACCACGTTCCGTTCGGTGGGCGTAAAGGTTCATCCTATGGATCACGTGAGCAAGGTCGCTATGCGCAAGAGTTCTACACGGTCGTGAAAACCAGCTACATCGGTTCGTAAACGCAACACCCTGTAGGAGCTGCCGAAGGCTGCGATCTTTTGATCCTGATTTTCGGCGGCCTCGAAGACGCCAAAGATCAAAAGATCGCAGCCTGCGGCAGCTCCTACAGGACACAAGATTCACCCGCGCATAAAAATAATCAGTGGGAGTACATCTACATGCAATCGACCAAGCCGACTCACGTCCGCTATCTGATCCTGCTCATGCTGTTTCTGGTGACCACGATCAACTACGCTGACCGGGCTACCATCGCAATCGCCGGCTCGAGCCTGCAAAAAGACCTCGGCATCGACGCGGTCACCCTCGGTTATATCTTCTCCGCATTCGGTTGGGCCTACGTGGCCGGGCAAATCCCCGGTGGCTGGTTGCTGGACCGTTTCGGTTCGAAAAAAATCTATGCACTGAGCATCTTCACCTGGTCGCTGTTCACCGTGCTGCAGGGCTATGTCGGCGAGTTCGGCATGTCCACGGCGGTGGTTGCGCTGTTCATGCTGCGCTTTTTGGTCGGCCTGGCCGAAGCGCCATCTTTCCCCGGCAACGCGCGCATCGTCGCGGCCTGGTTTCCGACCGCTGAACGCGGCACCGCTTCGGCGATCTTCAACTCGGCGCAATACTTTGCCACCGTGTTGTTCGCACCGCTGATGGGCTGGATCGTCTACAGCTTCGGCTGGCAGCACGTGTTCATCGTCATGGGCGTGATTGGCATCATCTTCTCCGGGATCTGGCTGAAAGTGATCTACAGCCCGCGCCAGCATCCGATGATCAATGACGCCGAGTTCAAGCACATCGCCGACAACGGCGGCATGGTCGACATGGACCAGGACAAGGGCAAAGGCAAGAAGACCGACGGCCCGAAGTGGGACTACATCCGTCAGTTGCTGACCAATCGCATGATGCTCGGCGTGTACCTGGGCCAGTACTGCATCAACGGCATCACTTACTTCTTCCTGACCTGGTTCCCGGTGTACCTGGTGCAGGAGCGTGGCATGACCATCCTCAAGGCCGGTTTCATCGCGTCCTTGCCGGCGATCTGCGGCTTCATTGGTGGCGTGCTCGGCGGAGTGATCTCCGATTACCTGCTGCGCAAGGGCCATTCCCTGACCTTCGCCCGCAAGGCGCCGATCATTGCCGGCCTGCTGGTTTCCAGCAGCATCGTGGCGTGCAACTACGTCGACGTAGAATGGATGGTCGTCGGCTTCATGGCCCTGGCGTTCTTCGGCAAAGGCGTTGGCGCACTGGGCTGGGCCGTGGTGTCCGATACTTCGCCCAAGCAGATCGCCGGTCTGAGCGGTGGCCTGTTCAACACCTTCGGTAACCTGGCTTCGATTACCACTCCGATCGTCATCGGCTACATCATCAGCTCCACCGGTTCATTCAAGTGGGCGCTGGTGTTCGTTGGTTGCAACGCGCTGGTCGCGGTGTTCAGCTACCTGGTAATCGTAGGCCCGATCAAGCGTGTGGTGCTCAAAGAGCCTCCTGCGAATGGTACTGAAGCCCCTGGCAAATTGTCTCAAGCGCATTCCTGAGGAGCGGCGTCATGCAGTTGATTGAACATTCCGATTCGCCGCGCTACATCCGCCTGCACGAGCGGGATAACGTAGTGATCGTGGTCAACGATCAGGGCGTACCGGCCGGTACCGAATTTGCGGACGGCCTGGTCACCGTGGACTTCGTGCCACAGAGCCACAAGGTCACCCTGGAAGACATTCCCGAGGGCGGCCAGGTGATTCGTTACGGCCAGGTCATTGGCTACGCCTTGCAGCCGATTCCTCGCGGTAGCTGGGTCAAGGAAGATCAACTGCGCATGCCGACCGCGCCACCGCTGGACAGCCTGCCGCTGTCCACCGACGTGCCCGCCGCGCAAGCACCGCTGGAAGGCTTCACCTTCGAGGGTTATCGCAACGCCGACGGCACCGTCGGCACGCGCAACATTCTTGGCATCACCACCACCGTGCAATGTGTGACAGGGGTGTTGGACCATGCGGTCAAACGCATCAAGGCCGAGTTGCTGCCCAAGTACCCGCACGTCGATGACGTGGTCGCCCTGACCCACAGCTATGGCTGCGGCGTGGCGATCACCGCCACCGACGCGTACATCCCGATTCGCACGGTACGCAACCTGGCGCGCAACCCGAACCTGGGCGGAGAGGCGCTGGTGATCAGCCTGGGCTGCGAGAAATTGCAGGCCGGGCAAGTGATGCACGAGAACGACAGTTCGGTGGATTTGAGCGAGCCATGGCTGTACCGCTTGCAGGACTCCAGCCACGGCTTCACCGAGATGATCGAGCAGATCATGGAACTGGCCGAAACCCGTTTGAAGAAGCTCGATCAACGTCGCCGGGAAACCGTGCCGGCGTCCGAGCTGATTCTCGGCATGCAGTGTGGCGGCAGTGATGCGTTCTCCGGCATCACCGCCAACCCGGCGCTCGGTTATGCCTCGGACCTGTTGCTGCGGGCCGGTGCGACGGTGATGTTTTCCGAAGTCACCGAAGTGCGCGATGCCATCTATCTGCTCACCTCTCGCGCGGAAAACCAGGACGTCGCCCAGGAGCTGGTGCGGGAAATGGACTGGTACGACCGTTACCTGGCCAAGGGCGAAGCGGACCGCAGCGCCAACACCACGCCGGGCAACAAGAAGGGCGGACTGTCGAACATTGTCGAGAAGTCCCTGGGCTCGATCGTCAAGTCCGGCAGCAGCGCGATCAACGGCGTGCTCGGCCCTGGCGAGCGTTTCAAGCGCAAGGGCCTGATCTTCTGCGCGACCCCGGCCAGCGACTTTGTCTGCGGGACGCTGCAACTGGCGGCGGGGATGAACCTGCACGTGTTCACCACTGGTCGCGGCACGCCTTACGGGCTGGCCATGGCACCGGTGGTGAAGGTGTCGACCCGGACCGAATTGGCGCAACGCTGGCCGGACCTGATCGACATCGACGCCGGGCGCATTGCCACCGGCCGCGCTTCCATTGAAGATCTCGGCTGGGAGTTGTTCCACTACTATCTGGACGTGGCCAGCGGCAAGAAGCAGACGTGGGCGGAGCAGCACAAGCTGCATAACGACATCACCTTGTTCAACCCGGCGCCGATCACGTAAGACCGCGTTATCGTTCTTCGCGAGCAAGCCCGCTCCCACAAGGATTGCGCTCAACCTGTGGGAGCGGGCTTGCTCGCGAAGGCGGTCGACCAGACACCGAAGGACTTGGTGGCTTATCATTAGCCTCCTAACGACGCCCACCCCAAGGTCCTCTCCGGCATGCTGGCAATATTCCTCGAAACCCTGAACATCACCGCGCCGGTATTCGCCATGCTGTTTCTGGGTGTGCTGCTCAAGCGCATCGACTGGATCAACGACAACTTCATCCACACGGCGTCGTCCCTGGTGTTCAACGTCACCATGCCGGCGCTGCTGTTTCTGGGCATCCTGCATGCCGACCTGCACGCGGCGTTGCAGCCGGCGCTGCTGATCTATTTCTCCCTCGCGACCCTGGTGGGCTTTGCCATTGCCTGGGGCTGGGCGATCTGGAGGTGTCCGCGGGAAGATCGAGGGATCTACACCCAAGGCGCCTTTCGCGGTAACAACGGGGTGATCGGCCTGGCGCTGGCGGCCAGCATGTACGGCGACTACGGGATTTCCCTCGGGGCGATCCTCGCGGCGCTGGTGATCCTGTTCTACAACACGCTATCTACCATTGTCCTGGCGGTGTACAGCCCGGTGATCAAGTCCGACCCGTGGAGCATCTGCAAAAGCGTGTTCAGCAATCCGCTGATCCTCAGCGTGATGGCGGCGGCGCCCTTCGCCTATTTCAAGATCGGCTTGCCGGGGTGGATGGAGACCTCCGGTCAGTATCTGGCACAAACCACCTTGCCATTGGCGCTGATCTGCATCGGCGGCACCTTGTCCATGGCGGCGCTGCGTAAAAGCGGCAACATGGCGCTGAGTTCAAGCCTGGTGAAGATGATCGGCTTGCCGGTACTGGCGACGCTGGGTGCGTGGTTATGGGGTTTTCGCGGCGCGGAATTGGGGATTCTGTTTCTGTACTTCGGCAGCCCGACCGCCGCTGCCAGTTTTGTGATGGCGCGAGCGGCCGAGGGCAATCATGAACTGGCGGCGGCGATTATCGTGATCACCACGCTGATGGCGGCGGTCACCACCAATGTGGGGATCTTCTTTTTGCAGTGGGGTGGGTGGATTTAGCGCCCTTGTTCATCTGCGAGGGTTTTGCACACCGGTTCGATCACCGGAGGTGCCTGGGTCGGATAGTGCGTGGGCATGACCTGCACCGGGGTTGTCACGACGAAGCCATCGGCAAAGGTCGTTTCGACAAAGGTCGCTTTCCAGCCAATTTCCGGTGATTCGATCTGCATGTCGGCGTTGAGCGGGTCCGTGAGCTTTACGTCTTCGGGCACATATTGGATGCCGCAGGGGTGACGAAAGTCCCGCGCGACCGGATTTATCGCGGTCCACTGAACCACTCGCACCGGTGCTTCGGAAAAGTGCAGCCCCACCTTTTGTGTTGAAACGTGCGGGTTGGCGCGCATGGAAATGACCGGCAAAGGCTTGTCCTGTTGCCAGCGATTGATCACCGGTATCAGCGAGTTCTCGACGAACCGGTTGATGCCGTAGTGGCTCGCATTGGGAGCGACTCGCAAGGCTTTCGGGACGGGTAGCTGATCGAAGAAAAACTGTGAATTGTCTGGCAGGAAGAAGTCGTCGCTGCTGGCGTTGACGATGTATTTCGGGATTGCCAGGCGATCGGCATAGCGGGTCTGCAGGTAGCTGAGCGGATCTTCGATTTTCATCAATCGGGCGAAATTTTCAGTCTTGATCTGTTGGGTGATGCCCTCGTGATGGTAGTCAAAGAACGCCAGTGGCCAGTTCTTGCCATAGCTTTGATAGGTATGCTCAAGCACGTTATCCATGCCCAGCACGTCGATGACAAATGGCACGATGGCTGTGATCCGGTCATCGGCGATGGCTGCCAGCCAGGTGGTCCAGCCACGTTTTGAGGCGCCGCTGGCGATGAAACGCTCTATCCCCCAAGGCTGCAGTTCCCTTTGCGCGAGGTCCATGGCCTTGACCATCGACACCACCATCGGCAGGCGCACCGACATGTACGGGCGCTGGAGCGGAGCGTCGAGAAAGAGCTTCCAGCTGTGGGCGACGCTGGCATCTTCCGTGCGGGCTATGCCGTCATCGGCATAGGTCAGGTACTGGTTCGGGACGTTGCTGACGGAAATGACAATCGTGCGTGTTCTGCGCGCCACTTCAAGGGCCATGGCTTCGGTAAAGTCCGTCGGTTCGTCGGCGTTGTCTGGCCCGGCGTTGGGGGTTCCGTTGTTGGCCACCAGCAGCGACTGGCCGTGCAGGGCATTGTCCGGGATATAGATGTCCACAGTGTGTTTCCACTGGATGGGGCTAACCAGTCCTTGTGGCGACCATTGTTGGGAGGACAGGTCGAAACTGCGCTTTTCCACACCGGGAAATGGCGTATTGCCTTTGACTGAGTAAACCAGTGGGTTGGCGTCTTCGGCTTTCTTGTAGCAAGCAAGTACTTCGCTGAAGTCTGGGTTGCTGGCGTCGAAACACGCTTGGGTCGAGGCCTGTATCGAACTGCTGACGAGCAGGCTGGATAACATCAATTTTGACAATGCGAACCTGGCGTTCAATCCCATGGGAACCTTCCTTGTGATACGGGGAAAGGTTCTGATCCTGAGTACAGCGAAGCTGCACCGACTGTTCCCCGGCAGGTTTTTTGTCGGCGCAGTGTGTCGAAAAGAGGCGTGCGGGAACAGGTTTGGCAGGGGGGCTTTTATTGTCGAAATATGTGGTTGAACCGTTCAACCACAAGCGTTTCCGAGCGGGGTGATCACTCCGGCTTCTGATAGCTGTCGATCACTTCCTGCGCCGCGCGAAACGCATCAATCGCCGCCGGTACGCCGGCATACACCGCGCAATGCAGCAACGCCTCGCGAATTTCCTCCACGGTGCAGCCGTTGTTCAAGGCCCCGCGCACGTGACCTTTCAATTCCTGCGGGCACTTGAGCGCGGTCAGGGCGGCGAGGGTGATCAGGCTGCGGGTTTTCAGCGGTAGGCCTTCGCGATTCCACACGCCGCCCCAGGCGTGTTCATTGACAAAGTCCTGCAGCGGCTGGGTGAACTCGGTGGCATTGCCCAGTGCGCGGTCGACGAAGGCGTCGCCCATTACTTGGCGACGAACTTCAACGCCGGTTTTTTTATTCTCGGTCATGGGACTTCCTTCTTATGGTGTTGGCGATGCCAGGCGCGTAGCGACGTGAACAGCAAAAACGCCACCAGCGCCGGCAGGACGAAAAACAGCATCAGGTGTTCCAGCTTGCCGGCCAGTGGCATGCCGGTGGTGAACGACACCACGTGCAGCCCGTACGCCAGGTACAAACCCAGAAACAGCAGGCCTTCGGCGCGGGTCACCCGGTAACCGGAGTAGAACACCGGCAGGCACAGCGCCGCGACGCCGAGCATCACCGGCAGGTCGAAATCCAGGGCATTGGGCGACACCGACAGTGGCGATGGCGCCACCAGGGCAGTAAAGCCGAGCACGCCCAGGAGGTTGAACAGGTTGCTGCCAATCACGTTGCCCACGGCAATATCACGTTCGCCGCGCATCGCCGCGATCAACGAAGTGGCGAGCTCAGGCAGTGAGGTGCTGACGGCGACGATGGTCAGGCCGATGATCCGCTCCGACAACCCGAGATCGGTGGCGACTGCAACCGCGGCGCCCAGCAGCAAGTGCCCGGCGTACACCAGCATCGCCAGCCCGGCGACGATCATCAGCAGGCTGCTCAGCCATGGCGCTTGCGCATGATGGTCATGGCTCGATACCGGGCGCGCCGAATGCCGTGACTGACGCAGCAGCAAGGCTAGGTAAATCGCCAGTGCCGTCAGCAGCATCACGCCGTCGACACGGGTCAGTTCTTCATTCCAGGCGAGTACGAACACCAGCAGGCTGGCACCGATCATCAGTGGAATATCCAGGCGCACCAATTGCCGGGAAACCCGCAAAGGAATGATCAGGGCGGACAGCCCTAGGGTGACGAGGATGTTGAAGATGCTGCTGCCGATCACACTGCCGACGGCGATGTCGGCATTGTGCGCCAGGGTCGCCTGCAGGCTGACCGCCATTTGCGGTGCGCTGCTGCCGAGGGCGACGATGGTCAGGCCGATGATCAGCGGGCGTATGTGCAACCGTGCGGCAATGCGTACGGCGGCGCGCACCATCAATTCGGCGCCGACAATCAGCAGGAACAATCCGCTGAGCAATTCGATCACGCTGATCAGGGGTAAGTCGGCTAGTCCGAAAATGGTCGGGGCTCCATCGGTCAGTCGTCGAGGGCTTGCACGCGAACCCGCGCGGTGCCGCTGCGCAGCATGCCCAGGCGCTCGGCGGCTTCCTTGGACAGGTCGATCAGGCGGCCCCGGGTGTGCGGCCCGCGATCATTGATGCGCACCACGCAGGACTTGTCGTTATTCAGATTGGTGACCTTCACCCGTGTACCGAAGGGTAGCTGGCGATGGGCGGCGGTCATGGAATTCATGTTGAAACGCTCGCCGCTGGCGGTGCGTTTGCCTTGGTGTTTGGAGCCGTAGTACGACGCCACGCCGGTTTTGTCGTAGCCATGCGGGTCGACGGTGTCGGTGCTGGCGCAACCGGCCAGGAGCGAGAGGAGGGCGCATAGTCCAAGTAGACGCTTCATTTGAAAGCTTCCGAAAACAAATGTGGGAGCGGGCTTGCTCCGGGCGGCGTTCCGACGAATGCATTCTGACAGTCAACTTTGTGTTGAGTGCCGAACAGCATTCGCGAGCAAGTCGAATCGTCGCACCGCCGCTCCCACAGGGGAATGGAGCCAGATTGCCGGGCTGGCTCCATTCTCATCAGCCTTCGAGCTTGCTTTTCAGCAGTTCGTTAACTTGTTGCGGGTTAGCCTTGCCTTTGGAAGCTTTCATGGCCTGGCCGACGAAGAAGCCGAACATCTTGCCGCGCTTGGCTTCGTCTGCCGCGCGGTATTGTTCGACCTGCTCGGCGTTGGCCGCGAGCATTTCGTCCAGCACTGCCGAGATCGCGCCAGTGTCGGTCACTTGCTTGAGGCCGCGTTTGTCGATGATCTCGTCCGCGCTGCCTTCGCCGTTCGCCATCGCTTCAAACACCACCTTGGCGATTTTGCCGGAGATGGTGTTGTCCTTGATGCGCAGCAGCATGCCGCCCAGAAGCTCGGCAGAAACCGGCGACTGTTCGATATCCAGGCCTTGCTTGTTGAGCAGGCTGCCCAACTCGACCATCACCCAGTTCGCCGCCAGCTTGGCGTCGCCGCTGATGCTCGCGACCTTCTCGAAGTAGTCCGCCTGCTCACGGCTAGTGGCCAGCACGTTGGCGTCGTACGCCGACAGACCGAACTGCGCCTGGAAGCGCTCGCGCTTCTGCGGCGGCAATTCCGGCAGGGTGGCGCGCACGTCGTCGAGGAAGGTGTTTTCGATCACGACTGGCAGCAGGTCCGGATCAGGGAAGTAACGGTAGTCGTTGGCTTCCTCTTTGCTGCGCATCGGACGGGTTTCGTCCTTGTTCGGATCGTACAGGCGGGTCTGCTGGATCACCTTGCCGCCGTCTTCGATCAGCTCGATCTGACGCTGGATTTCGCTGTTGATCGCTTTTTCGATGAAGCGGAACGAGTTGACGTTCTTGATCTCGCAGCGGGTGCCGAACTCGACCTGGCCTTTCGGACGGATCGATACGTTGCAGTCGCAACGCAGCGAGCCTTCGGCCATGTTGCCGTCGCAAATCCCTAAGTAGCGCACCAGCGCGTGGATCGCCTTGACGTAAGCCACGGCTTCCTTGGCGCTGCGCATGTCCGGTTCGGAAACGATTTCCAGCAACGGCGTACCGGCACGGTTCAGGTCGATGCCGCTGGCGCCGCTGAATTCTTCGTGCAGGCTCTTGCCGGCGTCTTCTTCAAGGTGCGCGCGGGTGATGCCGACACGTTTGACCGTGCCGTCTTCCAGGGCGATGTCCAGGTGGCCCTTGCCGACGATCGGCAATTCCATCTGGCTGATCTGGTAGCCCTTGGGCAGGTCCGGGTAGAAGTAGTTTTTACGGGCGAACACGTTGTGCTGACCGATCTCGGCGTCAATCGCCAGACCGAACATCACGGCCATGCGCACCGCTTCCTGGTTCAGCACCGGCAATACGCCGGGCATGCCCAGGTCGATCAGGCTGGCCTGGGTGTTCGGCTCGGAGCCGAACTGGGTGGAACTACCGGAAAAGATTTTCGACCGGGTAGTGAGCTGAGTGTGAATCTCCAGCCCGATCACGACTTCCCATTGCATGTGTGTCTCCTCAGAAGCCGGTTGGGGTGCGGGTGTGCCAGTCAGTGTTCAACTGGTACTGGTGCGCAACGTTGAGCAAGCGGCCTTCCTGGAAATACGGGGCGAGCAGTTGCACGCCAACCGGCAGGCCGTCGACAAAACCGGCCGGCATCGACAGGCCCGGCAGGCCG
The DNA here is from genome assembly GCF_019219115.1 of Pseudomonas sp. PDM28. Taxonomy (NCBI): domain Bacteria; kingdom Pseudomonadati; phylum Pseudomonadota; class Gammaproteobacteria; order Pseudomonadales; family Pseudomonadaceae; genus Pseudomonas; species Pseudomonas sp. PDM28. Next base: position 123,223 of record NZ_JAHUWG010000011.1, on the reverse strand, counting down.
GCGAGGTTGGCGGTGATGGTGTAGACGTCTTCCAGGTACGCAGCGACCGGGTCGCTGTTCTTGGCGCCGAGCTTCCAGGCCGGGTTTGGCGTGGTTGGGCCGAGGATGATGTCGACCTCATTGAAGGCCGCCATGAAGTCGTTCTTGATCAAGCGACGGATCTTCTGCGCCTTGAGGTAGTAGGCATCGTAGTAACCGGCGGACAGCGCGTAGGCACCGACCATGATCCGGCGCTGCACTTCCGTACCGAAGCCTTCGCCACGGGAGCGCTTGTACAGGTCTTCCAGGTTTTTCGGGTCTTCGCAGCGATAGCCGAAGCGCACGCCGTCGAAACGCGACAGGTTGGAAGAGGCTTCCGCCGGGGCGATCACGTAGTACGCAGGAATCGCGTGCTGCATGTTCGGCAGGCTGATTTCCTTGATCACGGCGCCGAGCTTTTCCAGCTCCTTGATGCTGTTGTGGATCAGTTCGGCAATGCGCGGGTCGAGACCGGCGCTGAAGTATTCCTTCGGCACACCGATGCGCAGGCCTTGCAGCGAGCCGTTGAGGCTGGCGCTGTAGTCCGGTACGGGTTCGTCGATACTGGTGGAGTCGTTCTGATCGAAGCCGGCCATACCTTGCAACAAAATCGCGCAGTCTTCGGCCGTGCGCGCCAACGGGCCGCCCTGATCGAGACTGGAGGCATAGGCGATCATGCCCCAGCGTGAAACGCGACCGTACGTCGGTTTCAGGCCTGTGAGGTTGGTCAGGGCCGCCGGCTGGCGGATCGAACCGCCGGTGTCGGTGCCGGTGGCAGCCGGCAACAGACGAGCGGCCACCGCCGCCGCCGAACCACCGGACGAACCGCCCGGCACGTGTTCCAGGTTCCACGGGTTTTTCACCGCGCCGTAGTAGCTCGACTCGTTGGCCGAACCCATGGCGAATTCGTCCATGTTGGTCTTGCCCAGGGTCACGGCCCCGGCGGCAGCCAGCTTGGCGACGACAGTGGCGTCGTACGGTGCTTTAAAGTTGTCGAGCATCTTCGAGCCGCAACTGGTGCGAATGCCTTGGGTGCAGAACAGGTCCTTGTGGGCGATCGGCGCGCCGAGCAGGGCGCCGCTCTCACCATTGGCCCGGCGGGCGTCAGCGGCTTTCGCCTGCGTCAGCGCCAGGTCTTCGGTGAGGCTGATGAAACTGTTGAGCTGTGGATCGAGCTGGGCGATGCGCGCCAGCAGGACTTTGGTCAGCTCTTCGGAGGAAAACTTTTTATCGGCGAGTCCGCGGGCGATCTCGGCCAGAGTCAATTGATGCATTGCAGGCTCTTTCCCTTTAGTCGATGACTTTCGGAACCAGGTACAGGCCGTTTTCGACCGCTGGTGCGATGGACTGGTAGGCCTCGCGGTTATTGGTCTCGGTCACGACGTCCGCGCGCAGGCGCTGGCTGGCTTCCAGCGGGTGGGCCAGCGGTTCGATACCGTCGGTATTGACCGCCTGCATTTCGTCGACCAGCCCGAGAATGCTGTTGAGGGCCGAAGTGATGTGTGGAAGATCGGCATCATTGAGGCCCAGACAGGCCAGATGAGCGATTTTTTCCACGTCGGAGCGTTCTAGCGCCATTGGGATTCTCCAGTGGAAAACAAAACGGACCGCGTCCGTGTGTTAGATTGTCGGAACACTACCGCACTTCTACGGTCATAAGGCCGCGATTGTGGGGCTTGGTGCACAGAAAAGCGTCCAATTTAACATATTGGCGCCTTGCCCAAAATCCCTGTCGTTGTTAGAGTTTGCCGCACTTTTTTACCCACGCGTTGCCTAGGGTCCCTTTCCCATGTTCAAGAAACTGCGTGGCATGTTTTCCAGCGATCTTTCCATTGACCTGGGCACTGCCAACACCCTTATTTACGTGCGCGAGCGCGGTATCGTCCTGAATGAGCCCTCCGTTGTGGCCATTCGGACACACGGTAACCAGAAAAGTGTCGTTGCTGTCGGCACCGAAGCCAAGCGCATGCTCGGCCGTACTCCGGGCAACATTGCTGCCATTCGTCCGATGAAGGACGGTGTGATCGCCGACTTCAGCGTGTGCGAAAAAATGCTGCAGTATTTTATCAACAAGGTTCACGAAAACAGCTTTCTGCAGCCTAGCCCGCGCGTGTTGATCTGCGTTCCATGCAAATCCACCCAGGTTGAGCGTCGCGCCATCCGTGAATCGGCCCTCGGTGCCGGTGCCCGTGAAGTGTTCCTGATCGAAGAGCCAATGGCCGCTGCGATCGGTGCCGGCCTGCCGGTTGAAGAAGCTCGCGGCTCGATGGTCGTGGATATCGGTGGCGGTACCACCGAAATCGCGCTGATCTCCCTGAACGGTGTGGTTTACGCCGAATCCGTCCGTGTTGGCGGCGACCGCTTCGACGAAGCGATCATCACCTACGTGCGTCGCAACTACGGCAGCCTGATCGGTGAATCCACCGCCGAGCGCATCAAGCAGGAAATCGGCACGGCCTACCCGGGCGGCGAAGTTCGCGAAGTCGACGTTCGTGGCCGTAACCTGGCCGAAGGCGTTCCACGCGCATTCACCCTGAACTCCAATGAAGTGCTGGAAGCTCTGCAAGAGTCCCTGGCAACCATCGTTCAGGCCGTGAAAAGCGCCCTGGAGCAATCGCCTCCGGAACTGGCTTCCGACATCGCCGAGCGCGGCCTGGTGCTGACCGGTGGTGGCGCCTTGCTGCGTGACCTGGACAAGTTGCTGGCCCAGGAAACCGGTCTGCCGGTGATCGTTGCCGAAGACCCGCTGACCTGCGTTGCTCGCGGCGGTGGCCGTGCATTGGAAATGATGGATAAACACACCATGGACCTGCTTTCCAGCGAATAAGTCGCCGGATCGCTTCTATGCTGTTGAGCGCGCAGGCGGCACTTTGCAGTGCTGCCTGTTCGCGTTTATCTTCTGTCAGTCTGCATCCAGGCCGGATTGCTGCCGTATGAATAAACAGAACATTTGCCTGGGAGGAGCGGCTTATTAAACCGCTTTTCACCAAGGGCCCTTCACTGGGCGTGCGCCTGTTGGTGCTGGTCGTGCTATCGGTCGCGCTGATGGTGGTCGATGCCCGTTTCAGTCTGCTCAAGCCTGCACGCAGCCAGATGTCGCTGGTGCTGATGGACGCCTACTGGATCACCGACCTGCCCGGACGCCTCTGGGAAGGCGTTGCCAGTCAGTTTGGCAGCCGGACCGAACTCGTCGCCGAAAACGAAAAACTCAAGACCGAGAACCTGCTGTTGCAGGGGCGCATGCAGAAGCTTGCCGCCCTGACCGAGCAGAACGTTCGGCTGCGCGAGCTGCTCAACTCTTCGGCACTGGTCAACGAGAAGGTCGAAGTGGCCGAGTTGATCGGCATGGACCCCAACCCCTTCACCCATCGCATCATCATCAATAAAGGTGAGCGCGACGGTGTGGTCCTCGGTCAGCCGGTACTCGATGCCCGCGGCCTGATGGGCCAGGTGGTCGAGTTGATGCCCTACACCTCCCGCGTCCTGCTGCTGACCGACACCACCCACAGCATTCCGGTGCAGGTGAACCGTAACGGATTGCGGGCGATTGCCAGCGGCACCGGCAACCCGGAGCGCCTCGAATTGCGTCATGTGGCCGATACCGCCGACATCAAGGAAGGCGACTTGCTGGTCAGCTCTGGTCTCGGCCAACGTTTCCCGGCCGGTTATCCGGTGGCGACGGTCAAGGAAGTGATTCACGATTCCGGCCAGCCGTTTGCCATTGTCCGCGCCATTCCGACCGCCGCCTTGAACCGCAGCCGTTACCTGCTGCTGGTGTTCAGCGACACCCGTACCCCGGAAGAGCGCGCCAACGCTGCCGCCCAGGCCCAGGAAAGCCTGGATGCACAGGGCGGTGGCCCGATGATTCCGGCGACCGTTCCGAAGCTGGTCAACCCCGCAGTTCCCGCGGCACCGGCCGCCGCACCGGCGATACCTGCCACGGCGGCGCCTGCGGCCACCGCACCCGTCAAGCCAGCCACCACGCCAGCCAAGCCCGCGGCCACGCATCCAGCGGCGGCTAAACCGCCGGCGGCGCAACCCGCTGCCGCGAAGCCTGCCGCCAAACCGCCAGTCTCCGCGCCAGCCACTCCAGTGGGGAGAGAATAATGGGCGGTGTAAAAGCATCCCGAAACGGCTGGATAGTCTGGCTGACGTTCGCCGTCGGTCTACTCCTCAGCGTGTCGCCTTTGCCGCAATTCATGGAAATCCTGCGCCCGCTGTGGCTGGCCTTGTTGCTGGCATTCTGGGCGTTGAACCTGCCGCAGACCGTCGGGATGGTGACGGCGTTCTGCCTGGGGCTGGCTGAAGACGTACTCTACGGTACCTTGCTGGGGCAGAATGCCTTGATCCTGACCCTCATCACCTATCTGGTACTGGCGCTGCAGCAGCGTCTGCGGATGTTCCCGATGTGGCAGCAGAGCCTGGTGATCCTGGTGATCTTCGGCCTCGCCCAGCTGGTGCAACTCTGGCTCAGTGCCTTGACCGGCAATCGTCAGCCGACGCTGGCGCTGGTGTTGCCGGCACTGGTCAGTGCGTTGCTCTGGCCCTGGATCAGTTTCGGTTTGCGCGGACTGCGTCGACGCTACAAAATCAATTAATTCGCTCAGGCATTAGACAGGGAGAGGTCTTGATGAAACGGTTGTACCTCGCCTCTGGCTCGCCACGCCGGCGTGAATTGCTCACGCAGATCGGCGTTCCGTTCTCCGCCGTCAGTGCGGATATCGATGAAACTCCTATAGATCAAGAGTCCCCGTCGGCCTATGTCGAGCGTCTGGCACGTGGCAAGGCCGAGGCCGGGCGCGGCAGCGTCGTGTCTGACGAGCCGTTCTGCGTGCTCGGAGCCGATACCGCCGTGGTGCTCGATGGAAAAATTCTCGGCAAACCGGTTGATCAAGCGGATGCCTGCGCCATGCTGATGATGTTGTCAGGGTGTGAGCATGAAGTCCTGACCGCGATTGCCGTGCTTGATGGCGAGCGTTGCGAATCCCGGGTTGTCACCAGTCGCGTGCGTTTTCGGGATATCAGTCGTGATGAAGCCGTGGCCTATTGGGCCAGCGGTGAACCACAGGACAAGGCGGGCGGTTATGGCATTCAAGGACTGGGTGCGGTGTTTGTCGCCGGGCTCAATGGAAGTTATTCAGCGGTGGTCGGACTGCCGCTTTGCGAAACCGCGGAACTGCTCGGCCATTTCGGCATACCCTGTTGGCAAACCCGGAACGCACGCTAAGCAACGTTCTGAACAGATGCGGCCATTATCGTGAACATGCCTGAACGAGACCCTGCCATGAGTGAAGAGATCCTGATCAACATCACGCCGATGGAGTCGCGCGTGGCGGTGGTCGAAAACGGTGTCCTGCAAGAGGTCCACGTCGAGCGTACGCAAAAGCGCGGAATCGTCGGCAACATCTATAAAGGCAAAGTCGTGCGGGTATTGCCGGGGATGCAGGCGGCATTCGTCGATATCGGCCTGGATCGCGCGGCGTTCATTCACGCCTCGGAAATTTCCCTGCGCGAAGGCCCGGCGGTCGAGAGCATCAGCGCACTGGTGCACGAAGGCCAGAGCCTGGTGGTGCAGGTGACCAAGGACCCGATCGGTTCCAAAGGCGCACGCCTGACCACCCAGCTGTCGATCCCTTCACGCTACCTGGTGTACATGCCGCGCACGGCCCATGTCGGGATTTCCCTGAAGATCGAAGACGAAGCCGAGCGCGAACGTCTCAAGCAAGTGGTCACCGATTGCGTGGCCAAGGAAGGTATCAAGGAGGCCGGCGGTTTCATCCTGCGTACGGCAGCCGAAGGCGCCGGCGCCGATGAAATCCTCATGGACATCCGTTACCTGCGCAGGCTCTGGGATCAGATCAGCGCCCAGATCAAAACCATCAGCGCGCCCAGCGTGATCTACGAAGACCTCGGTCTGGCGCTGCGCACCCTGCGTGACCTGGTGAGCCCTAAAATCGAGAAGATCCGCATCGACTCCCGGGAAACCTTCCAGAAGACCACGCAATTCGTCGCCGAATTGATGCCGGAGATTGCCGACCGTCTGGAGCATTACCCGGGCGAGCGGCCGATTTTCGACCTGTATGGCGTCGAAGACGAAATCCAGAAGGCCCTCGAACGCAAGGTCCCGCTCAAGTCCGGCGGATATCTGGTGGTCGACCCTGCGGAAGCCATGAGCACCATCGACGTCAATACCGGGGCGTTCGTCGGCCATCGCAACCTCGAAGAAACCATCTTCAAGACCAACCTCGAAGCCGCGACGGCCATCGCCCGTCAATTGCGCCTGCGCAACCTCGGCGGCATCATCATCATCGACTTCATCGACATGGAAGATGAAGAGCACCAGCGCCAGGTGCTGCGCACGCTCGAGAAGCAGCTGGAGCGCGATCACGCCAAGACCAACATCATCGGTATCACCGAGTTGGGCCTGGTGCAGATGACCCGCAAACGCACCCGCGAAAGCCTTGAACAAGTCTTGTGCGAGCCGTGCAATGCCTGTCAGGGGCGCGGCAAGCTCAAGACGCCGGAAACAGTGTGCTACGAAATCTTTCGCGAAATCCTGCGTGAGGCTCGCGCCTATCAGGCGGAGGGCTATCGTGTATTGGCAAACCAGAAAGTTGTCGACCGCCTGCTCGATGAAGAGTCGGGCAACGTCGCCGAGCTGGAAGGGTTTATCGGGCGCACCATCCGTTTCCAGGTCGAAACCATGTATTCCCAGGAACAATACGACGTGGTGCTGCTCTGAAGCGTTTCGTTTTGATTATTCGAGAACGGCTGGCCTCAGCTTTTTGCAAAACTTTTTCCATGGGGGCCATCTGACATGGACCGTCTGACACGCATTTTGGCCGCACTGACCCGCTGGGGTCTGGGCCTGTGCGCGTTGGTTTTGGTGTTGATGGCGCTCTACGTCAGCCTTGGCCGGGAACTGACTCCGCTAGTCGCCGAGTACCGTGCCGATATCGAAACCAAAGCCAGCGATGCCTTGGGCATGCCGCTGCAAATCGGCGAACTGGAAGGCAACTGGAGTGGATTCGCCCCCATATTGTTGGCGCACGACGTGACCGTCGGCGAGGGCGCCAATGCCCTGCACCTGGATCAGGTGCGCGCGGTGCCAGACCTTTGGGCCAGTCTGCTGGCGCGTGAGGTACGCATTGCTCATCTGGAACTCAGCGGCCTGAAGATCAGCGTCAAGGAGGGCGACGACGGTCAATGGGCGCTGGAAGGTTTGCCGGTGCAACAGGATCAACCGACCGATCCGGAACAGTTGCTCAATCGCATGCAGATGATCCAGCAACTGTCGGTGCTCGACAGCCAGGTGACCTTGCAGCCCTTTGCACAGTCGCCGCTGACCCTGACCTACGTCGGCCTGAATCTGAAAACCGGTGCGTCGCGGCAGCGTCTCGACGCCCGCCTGACCCTGCCCGACGGCCAGCCTGTGGCCATGAGCCTGCGTACCCGCATTCGAGCCAGCCAATGGCAGGATGGTGAAGCCGAGTTCTACCTGAGCCTGCCGCAAAGCGACTGGTCGAAGTGGCTGCCCGAGCGCGTCAGCCAGCAATGGAATTTCTCCGAGATCAAGGCCGGCGGCGAGCTGTGGCTGACCTGGGGCAAAGGCCTCTTGCAAAGCGCTGCAGTGCGCTTGAACGCGCCACAACTCAAGGGCGCCTACGCCGAACGCAAGCCGATCCAGATCAACAACCTGGCACTCAATGGATACTTCGAGCGCAGTGCCGAAGGCATGCAGGTGACCCTGGACTCCCTGGCAATGAACCTGGACGACGTCCGCTGGGAAACGCATTTGCAGCTCAAGCAAAGCGCCGCCACCGACAAGACCGAAGAACTCTGGCATCTACAGGCCGACCGGGTCGACCTGACCCCGCTCACGCCACTGCTCAATGCCCTGGCGCCGTTTCCGCAAGGCTTTGCCACCGTTGTCGAGCGGCTCAAGGTGAAGGGCGGACTGCGCAATGTATTGATCGACGTGCGACCCAATGCCACCGACGACAGCAAGTTCAGCTTTGCCGCCAACCTCGACCAGGTGGGTTTCGATGCCTATCACGGTGCGCCGGCGGCGCGAAATGTCAGCGGCAGCATCAGCGGTGACCTGGGGCACGGCGAGCTGCGTATGGACAGCAAGGATTTCATGCTGCACCTGGACCCGATTTTCGCCAAGCCATGGCAGTACATTCAGGCCAACGCGCGGCTGACCTGGAAACTCGATAAAGAAGGCTTCACCCTGATTGCGCCCTATCTGAAGGTGCTGGGCGAGGAGGGCAAGATTGCCGGCGACTTCCTGATTCGCCTGCATTTCGATGACTCCGAGGAAGACTACATGGACCTGCGGGTTGGCCTGGTGGACGGTGACGGTCGCTACACCGCCAAATACCTGCCGACGGTCCTCAGCCCGGCGCTGGATGAATGGCTGCGTACGGCGATTCTCAAGGGCGCGGTGGACCAGGGCTTCTTCCAGTATCAAGGGTCGCTCAGCCACGGTGCCGCAGACGTCGATCGCAGCATCAGCCTGTACTTCAAGGTTCACGATGCCGAACTGGCCTTCCAGCCGGGCTGGCCCCATGTCAGCAAGGTCAGCGGCGATGTGTTTGTCGAAGACAGCGGCGTGCGGATCCTGGCCAGCAAAGGCCAATTACTCGACACCCAGGTCAGGGATGTTTACGTCAACATTCCCCATGTGCCTGCCGGGCAGAACGTTCATTTGTTCCTCGATGGTGGATTTGCCGGTGGTTTGGGCGATGGCCTGAAAATCCTCCAGGAGGCGCCGATCGGCACCGGGGCGACCTTTGCCGGCTGGGAAGGCGAGGGTGAGCTGACCGGCAAGTTGAAGCTGGATATTCCGCTGGCAAAAGGTGAGGAACCGAAGATCCTCGTCGATTTCAAGACCGCCAGGGCACGCTTGAAACTCGCCGAGCCGGTGCTGGAGCTGACCCAGCTCAAAGGTGACTTCCGTTTTGACAGCAACAAAGGCCTGAGCGGGCAGAACATCGGCGCCCGGGCATTCGACAAGCCGGTCACCGCACAGATTTTTGCCGATGGCAGCCCCGGTAAGCTCAATACCCGGGTGACCGCGTCGGGCCAGGTCGAGGTGAAGAAATTGACCGAATGGCTGAAGGTGACCCAGCCTCTGCCGGTGAGTGGCGTGATCCCTTATCACCTGCAACTGACCCTCGCTGGCCCCGACAGCCAATTGCTGGTCAACTCCAACCTCAAGGGCGTGGCGGTCGATTTGCCTGCGCCCTTCGGCATGGCCGCCGATGCCGGGCGCGACACGACGTTTCGCATGACGTTACAGGGCGACGAGCGGCGCTATTGGGTCAACTACGGGGATCTGGCGAGTTTCACGTTTGCGGCCCCGGCCAGCAATTTCGTCGACGGTCGCGGGGATTTGTTCCTCGGTGGCGGCGAGGCCGTGTTGCCGGGCACCAAAGGCCTGCGGGTACGGGGCGTGTTGTCGGAACTGGACGTAGGCCCGTGGAAGGATCTGGTGGATAAATACGCCGGGCAGGACCCCGGCGGCAGCGCCAAGCAATTGCTCAGCGGTGCGGATTTCAAGGTGGGCAAGCTCAGCGGTATCGGCACCACGCTTGATCAGGCTTCGATCCAGCTGGCGCGCAAACCCTCCGCCTGGGCGCTGCAACTCGACAGCCAGCAGATCAAGGGCAGCGCCAACCTGCCCGACTCGAAGGCCACGCCAATCGCGATCAATCTGCAAACCGTGCGCCTGCCGGCACCGGACCCGACCGTACTGGCCGATGAGAACTCGCCGGATCCGCTGGCGTCGGTGGACCCGACGAAAATCCCCGCGATGGACATCATGATCAATCAGCTATTCCAGGGCCAGGATCTGGTCGGTACCTGGTCGCTGAAGGTTCGCCCGACGGCCAGGGGTATTGTGTTCAACTCGCTGGATCTGGGACTCAAGGGCATGTTGCTGGTGGGCAATGGTGGCTGGGAAGGCGTACCTGGTGCCAGCAACAGCTGGTACAAGGGCCGCATCAGCGGCAAGAACCTTGCCGATGTGCTCAAGGGCTGGGGATTTGCGCCGAGCGTCACCAGCCGGGACTTTTATATGGATGTCGATGGCCGTTGGCCCGGCTCGCCGGCATGGGTGGCGACCAAGCGTTTCTCCGGTTCGCTGGATGCGACACTCAATCAGGGCCAGTTCGTCGAAGTCGAAGGCAGTGCCCAGGCGCTGCGGGTATTTGGTTTGCTCAACTTCAACTCCATCGGCCGGCGCCTGCGCCTGGACTTCTCCGACCTGTTCGGCAAAGGCCTGAGCTACGACCGGGTCAAGGGGCTGCTGGTCGGGACGAATGGTGTGTATGTCACCCGTCAGCCGATCCAGCTGACGGGGCCATCGAGCACCATCGAACTCGACGGCACGCTGAACATGGTGGCCGATCAGATCGATGCGAAACTGATGGTGACCTTGCCGGTGACCAATAACCTGCCGATTGCCGCGCTGATCGTCGGCGCCCCGGCGGTTGGCGGGGCGCTGTTCCTGATCGACAAGCTGATCGGTGACCGGGTCTCCCGTTTCGCCAGTGTGAAGTACAGCGTCAAAGGGCCGTGGAAAGAACCGAAAATCACCTTCGACAAGGCTTTTTGAAAAACCATTTTCCAGACCTATGGAGTAGCATGGCTGTACGGTTCACCTGTAGGAGCTGCCGCAGGCTGCGATCTTTTTACCCTTATTTTTCAAGATCAAAAGATCGCAGCCTGCGGCAGCTCCTACAGGAACGCATTGTTTCAATAGGGAAAAGGCCATGTCTGTAGCGGTGATTCAAATGGTCAGCCAGAGCGATGTGCTGGCCAATCTGGCCCAGGCCCGTCGACTGCTGGAGCAAGCGGCCGCCGGCGGCGCGAAACTCGCGGTATTGCCAGAAAACTTCGCCGCCATGGGCCGGCGCGACGTTGCCGACATCGGGCGCGCCGAAGCCCTGGGCGAAGGCCCGATCCTGCCTTGGTTGAAACAGACCGCACGCGACCTCAAGTTATGGATAGTGGCCGGCACGTTGCCGTTGCCGCCGGTGGATCAGCCGACGGGGAAGGCGCATGCCTGTTCGTTGCTGGTCGATGACCAGGGCGAAACGGTGGCGCGCTACGACAAGCTGCACCTGTTCGATGTGGATGTGGCGGACAATCGTGGCCGTTACCGTGAATCCGATGACTATGCTTATGGCAGTGGAGTGGTCGTGGCGGACACCCCGGTCGGTCGGGTCGGCCTGACGGTTTGCTATGACCTGCGCTTTCCCGAACTGTACAGCGAACTGCGCGCTGCCGGCGCGGAACTGATTACCGCTCCCTCGGCCTTCACGGCGGTGACCGGCGCGGCGCATTGGGATGTGTTGATTCGTGCGCGGGCCATCGAGACCCAATGTTATGTGCTCGCGGCTGCCCAGGGCGGCACGCATCCGGGGCCGCGGGAAACCTTCGGACATGCCGCCATCGTCGACCCGTGGGGGCGCGTGCTGGCACAACAGGATCAAGGCGAGGCCGTGCTGCTGGCCGAACGCGACAGCAGCGAACAGGCGTCCATCCGGGCGCGGATGCCGGTGTCCAGTCACCGGCGCTTTTTCTCGCAGGGCGCCCAGCGACCTGCATCAGAAACACGAATTTAAGGCGTAAAGCATATGAGCGAGTTGTTGTCCTCAGTCAGTGAACACCTGCTGGCGCCCGGTGGCGTCACGATCGAGAGCCTGCAAGGCGTGCTCGGCGATCTGGCCGGGCCGGGCATCGATGCCGCCGACCTGTATTTCCAGGGGCAGATCTCCGAGTCCTGGGCGCTGGAAGACGGCATCGTCAAGGAAGGCAGCTTCAACCTTGACCAGGGTGTCGGCGTGCGGGCGCAATCGGGTGAGAAAACCGGTTTTGCCTACAGCAATGCCATCACCCTTGAAGCCCTGGGTGCGGCGGCGCGTGCCGCCCGTTCGATTTCCCGGGCCGGGCAACACGGTACGGTGCAGGCATTCACCAGCCAGGATGTCGCGCAGTTGTATGCGCCGGACAACCCCCTGGAAGTGCTGACCCGTGCCGAAAAGGTTGATTTGCTCAAGCGCGTCGACGCCGCGACCCGTGCACTTGACCCGCGCATCCAGCAGGTTACCGTGAGCATGGCCGGTGTCTGGGAGCGGATCCTGGTGGCGTCCACCGACGGTGGACTGGCGGCGGATGTACGTCCGCTGGTGCGCTTCAACGTCAGCGTGATCGTCGAGCAGAACGGTCGCCGCGAGCGCGGCGGTCATGGCGGTGGCGGCCGGACCGATTACCGCTATTTCCTCGGCGAAGACCGCGCCATGGGCTATGCCCGTGAAGCGTTGCGCCAGGCGCTGGTCAACCTTGAAGCCATTCCGGCGCCTGCCGGTACCTTGCCGGTGGTGCTCGGCTCCGGCTGGTCGGGCGTGCTGCTGCACGAAGCCGTCGGGCATGGTCTGGAAGGCGACTTCAACCGCAAGGGCAGCTCGGCTTATAGCGGGCGCATGGGCGAGATGGTTGCCTCCAAGCTGTGCACCATCGTCGATGACGGCACCCTGGCCGGTCGTCGCGGTTCGTTGAGCGTCGATGACGAAGGCACGCCGACCGAGTGCACCACGTTGATCGAAAACGGCGTACTCAAGGGCTACATGCAGGACAAGCTCAACGCCCGTCTGATGGGTGTGGCGCGCACCGGCAACGGTCGTCGCGAGTCTTACGCGCACCTGCCGATGCCGCGCATGACCAACACCTACATGCTCGCCGGCGAAAGTGATCCGCAAGAAATCATCGCCTCGGTGAAACGCGGCATCTATTGCGCCAACCTCGGCGGCGGTCAGGTGGACATCACCAGTGGCAAGTTCGTGTTCTCCACCAGCGAGGCGTACCTGATCGAAGACGGCAAGATCACAGCTCCAGTCAAGGGCGCGACCCTGATCGGCAACGGGCCGGAAGCCATGAGCAAGGTGTCGATGGTCGGTAATGATCTGTCGCTGGACAGCGGCGTGGGCACATGTGGCAAGGATGGGCAGTCGGTGCCGGTGGGTGTCGGCCAGCCAACGCTTAAGATTGATGCGATCACCGTGGGTGGCACGGGGTCGTAAGGAGATACACCGCCTTTGTAGGAGCTGCCGCAGGCTGCGATCTTTGCTTTTCAAAGATCAAAAGATCGCAGCCTTCGGCAGCTCCTACAAGGGCTGCGATGACTCAACGCAGTCCGCGTTGAGTCTCGTCCAGCTCACGGATGTACTTGAAGATTTTACGGCTGGAAGCAGGAGGCTTGTTTTGCGCAACCTCATGCTGGGCCTGACGGATCAGGGAGCGCAGTTGCTGGCGATCCGCGTCGGGGTATTCGACGACGAATTTTTCCAGTACGGCGTCGTCACCGGCAATCAGACGATCGCGCCAGCGTTCCAGGTTATGGAAGCGTTCGTTGTATTGACGGGTGGAGGCATCGAGTTGATCGAGCAGAACCAGAATCGCGTCAGTGTCCTGATCGCGCATCAGTTTGCCGATGAACTGAAGGTGCCGTTTACGCGCGATATTCGCGGTGTGCTTGGGCGCATCGGCCAGGGCCCGGCGCAATCCGTCGGTCAATGGCAGTTTGTTGAGCAAGTCAGGCTTGAGCGTTGTAAGGCGCTCGCCGAGGTCAACCAGAGCATGCAGCTCGCGTTTGACCTGGGATTTGCTTTTTTCTCCCGTATCGAGGGAGTCGTCGTAAGAATCAACCATGGTGGCAGTCCGCAAAGAAACGCCGCCATGATAACCAGTCGGGGGCCGCTTGTCCGGCCCGGTCGCTCGATGACCGTTACCGAAAGCAGAATTTGAGTGGAGAACAGCATGAGTGCAGTTGAAAGCGTCGGCCCACAAGCATTGCCGGCACTGCAGGAACAGGTCGAGCAGATCATCGCTGAAGCCAGGCGCCAGGGTGCCAGCGCCTGTGAAGTGGCCGTCTCCCTGGAGCAGGGCCTTTCGACGTCGGTGCGCCAGCGTGAAGTCGAAACGGTCGAGTTCAACCGCGATCAGGGTTTTGGCATCACCCTGTACGTAGGTCAACGCAAGGGCTCGGCCAGCACGTCGGCCAGCGGTCCGGAAGCGATTCGCGAAACGGTGGCCGCTGCTCTGGCTATCGCCAAACACACCTCGGAAGACGAGGCCTCGGGCTTGGCGGATGCCGCGTTGATGGCGCGGGATCTTCAGGATTTCGACCTGTTTCACCAGTGGGACATTACGCCGGAGCAAGCCATCGAGCAGGCCCTGGCCTGCGAAGCCGCGGCGTTTGCCGCCGACAACCGGATCAAGAACGCCGACGGTACCACCCTCAGCACCCATCAGGGCTGCCGCGTTTATGGCAACAGTCACGGGTTTATCGGTGGTTATGCGTCGACTCGCCACAGCCTCAGCTGCGTGATGATTGCCGAAGCAGACGGCCAGATGCAGCGTGATTACTGGTACGACGTGAATCGTCAGGGCAACTTGCTGGCCGATCCGGTGAGCATCGGCCAGCGTGCCGCGCAACGGGCGGCGAGCCGTCTGGGCGCGCGTCCGGTGCCGACCTGCGAGGTACCTGTGCTGTTTTCAGCAGAGTTGGCGGGCGGTCTGTTCGGCAGTTTCCTGTCGGCGATTTCCGGTGGCAGCCTGTATCGCAAGTCATCGTTCCTTGAAGGCACGCTGGGGCAGAAGCTGTTTCCGGAGTGGCTGACCATCGACGAGCGCCCACACTTGATGCGTGCCATGGGTAGCGCGGCTTTCGATGGAGATGGTCTGGCAACCTACGCCAAACCGTTCGTCGAAAAAGGCGAGTTGGTGTCGTACATCCTCGGCACCTACTCAGGCCGCAAGCTCGGCATGCCGAGCACCGCCAATGCCGGCGGCGTGCACAACCTGTTTGTCACCCATGGCGATGAAGATCAGGCGGCCTTGCTGCGACGCATGGGGCGCGGGCTGTTGGTGACTGAACTGATGGGGCAGGGCCTGAACATGGTGACCGGTGACTATTCCCGCGGCGCGGCGGGTTACTGGGTCGAGAACGGCGAAATCCAGTTCGCGGTCCAGGAAGTGACTATCGCCGGCAACATGCGCGACATGTTCAAGCAGATCGTGGCCGTGGGTAATGATCTTGAGTTGCGTAGCAACATTCGTACAGGCTCGGTGCTGATCGAGCGGATGACCGTAGCGGGTAGCTAAACCTCTCCGTTACACGAAAAGATCGCAGCCTTCGGCGCAAACCACTGTAGGAGCTGCCGAAGGCTGCGATCTTTTGATCTTTATTCGCCTTCGTCGAAGAAATTATTGATCAACGCCACCAGCGCATCCAGGGCTTCCTGTTCCTGCTCGCCTTCTGTGCTCAAGTGGATCGTGGTGCCTTTGCCGGCGGCCAGCATCATCATCGCCATGATGCTTTTGCCATCGACCATGGACTCTGGTGTGCGACCGGCCCGGATCTGGCACGGGAACTGACCTGCGACCCCAACGAATTTTGCAGAAGCGCGGGCGTGCAGGCCCAGTTTATTGATGATTTCGATTTCCAGAGCAGGCATCGCGATGTGAATCCTTTAGCTGAGGTCGCGGTGGCGAACCTGGACGTTCTTCAGGGTTTTTTGCAGCGCCTGCCCCAGACGCTCGGTCAGGTAGACGGAGCGGTGATGTCCGCCCGTGCAGCCAATGGCAATGGTGACGTAGGCGCGGTTGCTGGCGGCAAAACGAGGCAGCCACTTTAGCAGGTATGTGGAAATGTCCTGGAACATCTCTTCGACATCCGGCTGTGCCGCCAGGTACTCGGCAACCGGTAGATCGAGCCCGGACTGCTCGCGCAATTCCGGTTTCCAGTAAGGATTGGGCAGGCAGCGCACATCGAATACCAGGTCGGCGTCCACTGGCATGCCGCGCTTGAATCCGAAGGATTCCACCAGGAACGCAGTGCCGGGTTCTGGCTGGTTCAACAGGCGCAACTTGATGGTGTCGCGCAGTTGATAGAGGTTCAGGCTGGTGGTGTTGATCTTGAGATCGGCGAGGTCTGCAATCGGCCCGAGCAGGACGCTTTCGACGTTGATGGCTTCGGCCAGCGAGCGGTTGGCGTTGCTCAGGGGGTGACGTCGACGGGTTTCCGAGAAGCGCTTGAGCAAGGTTTCTTCGTCGGCATCCAGGTACAGGACATCGCACTGGATGTGGCGGCTGCGGACTTCTTCGAGCAGGTCGGGAAAGCGTGACAGGTGGCTGGGCAGGTTGCGGGCGTCAATGGATACGGCCACCAGTGGCTGCATCAGCTCGGTATGAATCAACGCCCGTTCGGCCAGTTCCGGCAGCAGGCCGGCAGGCAGATTGTCGATGCAGTAGTAGCCGTTGTCCTCAAGAACATTGAGGGCGGTGCTTTTACCCGAGCCGGAACGGCCACTGACGATGATCAAGCGCATGATTACTGACCGTTTTGCTCGTCCAGGACAACCTGATACAGGGCTTCGTTGCTTGCGGCATTACGCAGTTTTTCGCGAACGTCCTTGCGGTCGAGCATGCTGGCGATCTGTCGCAGCAGCTCAAGGTGCGCATCGGTAGCGGCTTGCGGGACCAGCAGAACGAACAGCAGGTCAACCGGCGCGCCGTCGATGGCGTCGAAATCGATTGGGGCGTCCAGGTGCATCAATGCACTGATGGGCGATACACAACCCTTGAGACGGCAGTGTGGAATAGCGATGCCGTTGCCAAAACCGGTGGAACCGAGTTTTTCACGGGCAATCAGCGCCTCGAAGACATCTTGCATCTCCAGAGCCGGCACTTCGCGGGCGATCAGATTGGCAATTTGTTCGAGGGCTTTCTTTTTACTGCCGCCCGGCACGTTCACGAGTGAACGGCCGGGGGTCAGGATACTTTCAAGTCGGATCATGGGTTGGGAGTGTTAACGACCGGTTGCGCCCTGAAGGAGGCTCTGGGTCTTTTCCTTATGCTTTTTGAGTTGTTTATCCAGCTTGTCGGTGAGTGCATCGATCGCAGCGTACATATCGGTATGTTCCGCATTGGCGACCACTTCATTCCCGGGAATATGCAGCGTGGCTTCGATTTTCTGCTTCAGCTTCTCGACGGTCATCGTGACCTGCACGTTAGTGATCTTGTCGAAATGTCGCTCCAATCGTTCGAGTTTTTCGCCGATGTAGGTGCGAAGAGGTTCGGTCACTTCCAGTTGGTGTCCACTGATGTTGACTTGCATACAGCTTCTCCTTCGTTGCCAGTGCATAAAGCGGTAGATCAGATGATCTACCACTGGAACGCTGTGGCGTGGCTCTACATCAACCGCTTGCGTTCGCTCGAAGGCGCGATCCCGAGGGATTCGCGGTACTTGGCGACGGTGCGGCGAGCCACCTGAATGCCTTGTGCCTCCAGTAAACCAGCGATCTTGCTGTCACTCAACGGCTTTTTCTGATTTTCCGCGGCAACCAGTTTTTTGATGATCGCCCGGATCGCCGTGGACGAGCATTCGCCGCCTTCTGAGGTGCTTACGTGACTGGAGAAAAAGTATTTCAGTTCATAGATGCCCCGGGGGGTGTGCATGAACTTCTGGGTAGTCACCCGTGAAATCGTCGACTCATGCATGCCGACCGCTTCGGCGATGTCATGCAGGACCAGCGGCTTCATGGCTTCGTCGCCATATTCGAGGAACCCGCGCTGATGCTCCACGATCTGGGTGGCAACCTTCATCAGGGTTTCATTGCGGCTCTGCAGGCTCTTGATGAACCAGCGGGCCTCCTGCAACTGATTGCGCATGAACGTGTTGTCGGCGCTGGTATCGGCGCGGCGCACAAAACCGGCGTACTGGGCGTTGACCCGCAGCCGTGGCACCGACTCCTGATTCAGCTCCACCAGCCAGCGCTCGTTGTCCTTGCGGACGATAACGTCGGGAACGACGTACTCGGCTTCGGTGGACTCAATTTGCGAGCCCGGGCGCGGGTTGAGGCTCTGGACCAGCTCTATGACCTGGCGCAGCTCATCTTCCTTGAGCTTCATGCGGCGCATCAACTGGCTGTAGTCGCGGCTGCCAAGCAGGTCGATGTAATCGGTGACAAGGCGCTTGGCTTCGGTCAGCCAAGGGGTTTTGGCGGGCAACTGGCGCAATTGCAGCAACAGGCATTCGCCCAGGTTGCGTGCGCCGATGCCCGCAGGCTCGAATTGCTGGATGCGGTGCAGGACGGCTTCGATTTCGTCCAGTTCGATGTCCAGTTCCGGGTCGAAGGCTTCGAGGATTTCCTCGAGGGTTTCGTCCAGATAGCCCTGATTGTTGATGCAGTCGATCAGGGTCACGGCGATCAGGCGATCGGTATCGGACATCGGGGCCAGGTTCAGTTGCCACAGCAAGTGGCTTTGCAGGCTTTCACCGGCAGAGGTGCGGGTGGTGAAGTCCCACTCGTCATCGTCATTGCTGGGCAGGCTGCTGGCGCTGGTCTGGTAGACGTCTTCCCACGCGGTGTCGACGGGGAGTTCATTGGGGATACGCTCGTTCCAGTCACCCTCTTCGAGGTTATCAACCGTCGGGGCGCTTTCCTGGTAGGAAGGTTCCTGGATATCGGAGTTGGGCTTTTGTTCGGCGTTGTCGGCCAAGGGGTCGGAATTGTCGAAGTCGTCGCCTTCTTCCTGGCGTTCGAGCATCGGATTGGACTCCAGGGCTTCCTGGATTTCCTGTTGCAGGTCCAGGGTCGACAATTGGAGCAGGCGGATGGCCTGTTGCAGCTGAGGTGTCATCGTCAGCTGCTGGCCCATTCTCAAGACTAGCGATGGTTTCATGGCAGGGGCTTAACACCTTATTCGCCGGCGCACATGCGCCATCCACTACAGGGCGCCGGGGCGCCAAACATAAGCAAATTATATGCCTGAAACTGAAGGATTTGCCTAGAGCGCTGTAACAATAAAAAACTATAAATTTGTGTTGCGGTGCTGCCCTTGTTGGGGGCTGAACATCCTGCTTTGCATGAAGCGCCGATGAATCGCGAGTTCGGTGCCCGGGCGACTGCCTGGGCACAGCTCAGCGTTTACAGGCGGAACTCATGGCCCAGGTACACTTCCTTCACCAGATCATTGGCCAGGATAGTCTCTGCGTCACCTTCGGCAATCAGTTGGCCGTCATTGACGATATAGGCGGTTTCACAGATATCCAGGGTTTCACGAACGTTGTGGTCCGTGATCAGCACGCCAATGCCTTTGGCCTTGAGGTGGTAAATGATCTGTTTGATGTCGCCGACCGAAATCGGGTCCACGCCGGCGAACGGTTCATCGAGGAGGATGAATTTCGGGTTGGTGGCCAGGGCGCGGGCGATTTCCACGCGGCGGCGCTCACCACCGGACAGGCTCATGCCGAGGTTGTCGCGGATGTGGCTGATGTGGAATTCCTGCAGCAGGCTTTCCAGCTCCTTGCGACGACCGGCCTTGTCGAGCTCCTTACGGGTCTCGAGGATGGCCATGATGTTGTCGGCCACCGACAATTTGCGGAAGATCGATGCTTCTTGCGGCAAATAGCCGATACCGGCTTTTGCGCGGCCGTGCATCGGCTGGTGGCTGACGTCCAGGTCATCGATCAGAACGCGGCCCTGGTCGGCTTGCACCAGGCCCACGATCATGTAGAAGCAGGTGGTCTTGCCGGCGCCGTTCGGGCCAAGCAGGCCGACGATCTGACCGCTGTCGATGGACAGGCTGACATCACGCACGACCTGGCGGCTCTTGTAGCTCTTGGCCAGATGCTGAGCTTTCAGAGTTGCCATTACTGGGCCTTTTTCTCGTCGGTTTTCTTCTTCGGCTGGATCACCATGTCGATGCGCGGACGCGACTCGGTCACCTTGCTGCCGGTGGCGCGCCCGGCGCTGGCCAGCTTCTTCTCGGTGTCGTAGACGATTTTCTCGCCTTGGGTGACGTTGTTGTCCTTGTCGACAACCTTGGCCTTGTCGATCAACACGACGCGATTTTGCGTGGCGTGATACTGGATGGTCACGCCCCAACCCTGAACAGGCTTGGTATCGCCAGCCGTCTGCAATTGCTCGAAGTACGCCAGGTTGCCCACCGAGGTCACTACGTCAATATCGCCAGTCGGGGTGCGGGTGATGGTAACGGTGTTGCCTGTCACCTTCATCGAGCCTTGGGTGATGATCACGTCACCCTTGTAGGTAGCAATACCTTGCTTGTCGTCCAGTTGGGCATCGTCGGCCTGAATGCGGATAGGCTGCTGTTGGTCTTCCGGCAGAGCCCAGGCGCTCACGCTTCCCAGTGCTGCGCCCAGACTGAGCAAAATCGGGAGGGTTTTAACGAGCCTCATACTGTCCTCTTACGTTCGATAGCAGGTGTATCCTGCTTTCTTTCAAATACGCTTTCATTCCCTTGCCAGTCGATACACCGCCAGCGCCGTCGATTCTAACGTCTTGCTCGGTCTGCGCATATTGCTGCTGCGGGAACACGGTCATGCGGGTGCTGGTGATCAGGGTCTTGCGGTTTTTCTCGTCGAAGCGCGTGATGCGCACGTCATCGATAAGTTCGACCTGCGTGCCGTCAGGGTTGACCTCACCGTGCAGGCTCTGGACGTGCCACGGGAATTCGGTGCCGCGGAACACGTTCAGGTCGGGATTGGTCAGCAGCGTCACCTCGGTCGCCTTCAGGTGCTCGACCTTGTCGGACACCAGATCATATTGCAGCTTGCCGTCCGGCAGGTACTGCACGCTGTGGGCGTTGATGGCGTAATAGTCGATCGCGCTTTCGTCGACCGGCGTTACCGGCTTGTCGAGGAAGCGTTCCGGGCTGATGTTCCAGTAGCCAACCGCGGCGAATATCGCCGCGATGCAACTGTACAGCAGGGTGTTGCGAAACTTTTTGCTCAGCATATCGGACTCACAGGTACGCCGCATTGGCCGCATCGAGGCGGTCCTGGGCGCGCAGGATCAATTCGCAGAACTCGCGAGCGGCACCTTCGCCGCCGCGGGCGAGGGTGATGCCGTGAGCATGTTCGCGCACGAAGCTGGCGGCATTGGCCACCGCCATGCCCAGGCCTACGCGGCGAATCACCGGCAGGTCCGGCAGGTCGTCGCCGAGGTAGGCCACCTGTTCGTAGCTCAAATTCAGTTGGGCCAGCAGTTCGTCGAGTACCACCAGTTTGTCTTCGCGGCCCTGATACAGGTGCGGGATGCCGAGGTTTTTGGCCCGCCGCTCGACCACCGGGGTCTTGCGGCCACTGATGATCGCAGTCTGCACGCCAGCGGCCATCAGCATCTTGATGCCTTGGCCGTCGAGCGTGTTGAACGTCTTGAATTCGCTGCCGTCTTCGAGGAAGTACAGGCGTCCATCGGTCAGCACGCCGTCGACATCGAACACCGCCAGTTTGATCTGTTTGCCGCGTTGCAGCAGGTCCGCACTCATTACATTACTCCTGCACGCAGCAAGTCGTGCATGTTCAAGGCGCCGACCGGGCGGTCTTCGCTGTCGACCACGACCAGCGCGCTGATTTTATGGTCTTCCATGATTTTCAGTGCTTCGGCGGCCAGCATTTCGGCGCGGGCGGTCTTGCCATGGGCCGTCATGACCTGGTCGATGACCACGCTGTGGATGTCGATGCTGCGGTCCAGTGTGCGGCGCAAATCACCGTCGGTGAAGATTCCGGCCAGCTTGCCGTCGGCCTCGAGGATGACAGTCATGCCCAGGCCCTTGTGGGTCATTTCCATCAAGGCATCCTTGAGCAGGGTGCCGCGCTGGACCTGCGGAAGTTCCTGGCCGGCGTGCATGACATTTTCCACTTTCAGCAGCAGGCGTCGGCCCAGGGCGCCACCGGGGTGGGAAAAGGCGAAGTCTTCGGCGGTGAAACCACGGGCTTCCAGCAGCGCGACCGCCAGGGCGTCGCCCATGACCAGTGCAGCGGTGGTCGACGAGGTAGGTGCCAGGTTCAGCGGGCAGGCTTCGTGTTCGACGTGAACATTCAGGTTGACCTCGGCGGCCTTGGCCAGCGGCGAATCAGGGTTGCCGGTCATGCTGATCAACTGTATGCCCAGGCGCTTGATCAGTGGCAGCAGGGTAACGATTTCATTGGTGGAGCCGGAATTCGAGAGCGCCAGAATGATGTCGTCGCGGGTAATCATGCCCATGTCACCATGGCTGGCTTCCGCCGGGTGCACAAAAAATGCCGTGGTGCCGGTGCTGGCCAGGGTCGCGGCGATTTTGTTGCCGATGTGCCCCGACTTGCCCATGCCGACCACGACCACGCGGCCTTTGCTGGCCAGAATCATCTCGCAAGCGCGTACGAAATCTGCGTCGATTTGCGGTAGCAGGCCTTGTACGGCTTCTACTTCGAGGCGGATGGTGCGTTGTGCTGATTGAATCAGGTCGCTGGATTGGCTCATGTCAGAAATCGTATAGCCTGATGAAAAGGCGGCGATTATAGCGGTTATGATTGAATCCCTCACGCAAGTTCGTCGCGCATTGTCATTCCTTGTTACCTGAAACCCTCTAGACGGGGCTTTGAACCACTCCTGCAGTTGCAGATGACTCGGCTTTGGCCTTGGGCGCGCGGCCTTTGCAGTGATATAGTTCGCCGCCAGTTCGGCCTGCCCGGGAGGTATGTGCTTTCGTCAGAAAGTCAGGCGTCCGAGTGAGAGGCTGCATCGCAAGGAGTTTAGATGAGTGCCGATAACGCCTACGCGGTCGAGCTGAAGGGACTGTCCTTCAAGCGCGGTGCGCGCAGCATTTTCAATAATGTCGATATCCGTATCCCGCGTGGCAAGGTCACCGGCATCATGGGGCCTTCCGGGTGCGGCAAGACCACGCTTTTGCGTCTGATGGGCGCCCAGTTGCGCCCCACCAAGGGCGAAGTCTGGGTCAACGGTCAGAACCTGCCAGAACTGTCGCGCAGCGACCTGTTCGATGCGCGCAAGCATATGGGCGTGCTGTTTCAGAGTGGTGCGCTGTTTACCGACCTCGATGTCTTCGAGAACGTCGCGTTTCCGTTGCGGGTTCATACGCAACTGCCGGAAGAAATGATCCGTGACATCGTCCTGCTCAAATTGCAGGCCGTTGGTTTGCGCGGAGCCATCGACCTGATGCCCGACGAGCTGTCCGGCGGCATGAAGCGCCGTGTTGCACTGGCCCGGGCGATTGCGCTCGATCCACAGATCCTCATGTACGACGAACCCTTTGTCGGCCAGGACCCCATCGCCATGGGCGTTCTGGTGCGTCTGATTCGCTTGCTCAACGATGCGCTGGGCATCACCAGCATCGTGGTTTCCCACGACCTGGCCGAGACCGCGAGCATTGCCGATTACATTTATGTGGTGGGCGATGGCCAGGTGTTGGGGCAGGGGACCCCGGACGAATTGATGAACTCGGATGAACCGCGCATTCGTCAGTTCATGACCGGCGAACCCGATGGCCCGGTTCCGTACCACTTTCCAGCGACGGATTACCGCGCAGATATTCTGGGGAAGCGCTGATGCGCAGAATTTCATTGATGGAGCGCGTTCGCCGCTTCGGCCAGGCCGGCATCGATGTGCTGGCGGTGTTCGGGCGTTCGGCTTTGTTCCTGTTTCATGCCTTGCTTGGTCGCGGTGGTATCGGTGGCGGCTTCGGGCTGCTGGTCAAGCAGCTGCATTCGGTGGGCGTGATGTCCCTGGTGATCATCGTGGTCTCCGGGGTGTTCATCGGCATGGTGCTGGCGCTGCAGGGCTTCAACATCCTTTCCAGCTATGGTTCGGAGCAGGCTGTCGGGCAGATGGTTGCGCTGACGCTGCTGCGAGAACTGGGGCCGGTGGTGACCGCCTTGCTGTTCGCCGGGCGCGCCGGTTCGGCGTTGACCGCGGAAATCGGCAACATGAAGTCCACCGAGCAGTTGTCCAGCCTGGAAATGATCGGGGTTGACCCGCTCAAGTACATCATCGCGCCACGCTTGTGGGCCGGCTTCATTTCCCTGCCGGTGCTGGCGATGATTTTCAGTGTGGTGGGCATCTGGGGCGGCTCGTGGGTCGCTGTCGACTGGCTGGGGGTCTATGAAGGTTCCTACTGGTCGAACATGCAGAACAGCGTGACGTTCACTGAGGATGTGCTCAACGGGATCATCAAAAGCATCGTCTTTGCCTTTGTCGTGACCTGGATCGCCGTATTCCAAGGCTATGACTGCGAACCCACTTCCGAGGGGATCAGTCGTGCCACTACCAAGACCGTTGTCTATGCCTCGTTGGCAGTACTCGGCCTGGACTTTATTCTGACCGCCTTGATGTTTGGAGATTTCTGATGCAAAACCGCACCCTGGAAATCGGTGTCGGCCTTTTCTTGCTGGCTGGCATCCTGGCTTTGCTCTTGTTGGCGTTGCGGGTCAGTGGGCTGTCCCCGACTCCGAGCACCGACACTTATAAACTTTACGCATACTTTGACAATATCGCCGGTTTGACTGTCAGAGCAAAGGTGACCATGGCCGGTGTGACCATCGGCAAGGTCACGGCCATCGATCTGGATCGCGACAGCTTTACGGGTCGGGTGACCATGCAGCTGGAAAAACGCATCGATAATCTGCCGGCGGACTCCACTGCATCTATCCTGACCGCTGGGTTGTTGGGTGAGAAGTACATCGGTATCAGCGTGGGCGGGGAAGACACCCTGCTCAAGGATGGTGGAACCATCCATGACACGCAGTCATCGCTGGTACTCGAGGACCTGATCGGTAAATTCCTGCTCAATACCGTTAGCAAAGAAGCTAAATGAGGAACTGTTAAATGATCTCTACCTTGCGACGTGGCCTGTTGGTAATGCTCGCGGTGTTTCCGTTGGTGTCCCACGCCGTAGCGGCACCTTCGGCGCACGATCTGGTGCAGGACACAACCAACCGTATGCTCGCGGACCTGGCGGCAAACAAA
This sequence comes from Pseudomonas sp. PDM28, assembly GCF_019219115.1. NCBI lineage: Bacteria > Pseudomonadati > Pseudomonadota > Gammaproteobacteria > Pseudomonadales > Pseudomonadaceae > Pseudomonas > Pseudomonas sp. PDM28. The sequence continues at coordinate 98,366 of NZ_JAHUWG010000011.1, read as the reverse complement.
GAGAAGTACAAGCAGGATCCGCAAGATTTTTATGCGGCGCTGAACACCATCGTCGGGCCGGTCGTGGATGCCGAGGGTATTTCCAAGAGCATCATGACGGTCAAGTACTCGCGCAAAGCTACGCCTGAGCAGATGAAGACCTTCGAAGAAAACTTCAAGAAGGGCCTGTTCCAGTTCTATGGCAATGCCTTGCTGGAGTACAACAACCAGGGCATCACCGTTGAACCGGCCAAGGACGAGTCGGGCGACCGTACCAGCGTTGGCATGACTGTCAAAGGCAGCAGCGGCGCGATCTATCCGGTGTCCTACACGCTGGAAAAGATCAACGGCGAGTGGAAGCTGCGTAACGTCATCATCAATGGCATCAATATCGGCAAGCTGTTCCGCGATCAGTTCGCCGATGCGATGCAGCGCAATGGCAACGACCTGGACAAGACCATCAATGGTTGGGCCGGGGAAGTCGCCAAGGCCAAGGAATCCACCGAGAAGCAGACCCAATGAGTGAGTCGGCAGTCCTGATGGACGAAGCGGGTGAGCTGCGACTCAGTGGCGTGCTGGATTATCGCACCGGCCCCGGCCTGCGTGAGCAGGGCAGGGCGCTGATCAAGGCCAGCAAGGCTGCGGCGCTGGTGGTCGATTGTTCGGCGGTGACCAAGTCCAGCAGTGTCGGTTTGTCATTGCTGCTGTGCTTCATCCGCGATGCTCAGGCGGCCGGCAAGGCGTTGAGCATCCGTGGAATGCCGGAAGACATGCGTGAAATCGCTCAGGTCAGCGAGCTGACCGAGCTGTTGGCGCATCCCTAACCCGCATCTATAAAGAAGCCCCCCGTCAGAGTCCTGCTTCGCGGGGTTCGCAGGCGCGGGGCTTTTTTGTATGATGTCCGACCCGCGCGCACAGGGCGCCGATTGAGGTTGAGCATGCAGGCCGTAGAAGTGAAGAGCTTCCTTGAAGGAAAGCTGCCCGGAACGTTGGTAGAAGTCGAGGGCGAAGGCTGCAATTTCCAGCTGAATGTGATTAGCGATGAACTGGCGGCGATGAGCCCGGTGAAGCGTCAGCAGCAGATCTATGCCCATTTGAACCCATGGATCACCGATGGCAGCATCCATGCGGTCACAATGAAATTTTTCAGCAGCGCGGCCTGGGCCGAGCGCACCTGAGCCCAAGGGCGTCGAGATTCTTATGGATAAATTGATTATTACTGGCGGTGCTCGTCTTGATGGCGAAATCCGCATCTCCGGGGCAAAGAACTCTGCCCTGCCGATCCTGGCTGCCACGCTGCTGTGCGATGGTCCGGTGACCGTTGCCAACCTGCCGCACCTGCACGACATCACCACCATGATCGAACTGTTCGGTCGCATGGGGATCGAGCCGGTGATCGACGAAAAACTCGCCGTCGAAATCGACCCGCGCACCATCAAGACCCTGGTCGCACCGTACGAACTGGTTAAAACCATGCGTGCGTCGATCCTGGTGCTGGGCCCGATGGTTGCCCGTTTCGGCGAAGCCGAAGTCGCGCTGCCTGGCGGTTGCGCCATCGGTTCGCGTCCGGTTGACCTGCACATCCGTGGCCTGGAAGCCATGGGCGCGGTCATCGACGTCGAAGGCGGCTACATCAAGGCCAAGGCGCCTGAGGGCGGCTTGCGCGGTGCGCACTTCTTCTTCGATACCGTCAGTGTGACCGGTACCGAAAACATCATGATGGCCGCTGCACTGGCCAAGGGCCGTAGCGTTCTGGCCAACGCCGCGCGCGAACCTGAAGTGGTCGACCTGGCGAACTTCCTCAACGCCATGGGCGCCAAGGTTTCCGGCGCCGGCACCGACACCATCACCATCGATGGCGTCGAGCGTCTGCACACCACCACTTACAAGGTGATGCCGGACCGTATCGAAACCGGTACCTACCTGGTTGCCGCTGCCGTGACCGGCGGCCGCGTGAAGGTCAAGGACACGGATCCGACCATCCTCGAAGCCGTTCTGGAAAAACTCCGGGAGTCCGGTGCCGAAATCACCTGCGGCGAAGACTGGATCGAGCTGAACATGCACGGCAAGCGTCCGAAAGCCGTCAACGTGCGGACCGCTCCGTACCCGGCGTTCCCGACCGACATGCAAGCGCAGTTCATCTCCCTCAACGCCATTGCCGAAGGCACGGGCGCTGTGATCGAAACGATCTTCGAAAACCGCTTCATGCACGTCTACGAACTGCACCGCATGGGCGCCAAGATCCAGGTCGAGGGCAACACTGCCATCGTCACCGGCACCGAGAAGCTCAAGGGCGCGCCAGTGATGGCCACCGACCTGCGTGCTTCGGCCAGCCTGGTGATCTCGGCCCTGGTCGCCGAGGGCGACACCCTGATCGACCGCATCTACCACATAGACCGTGGCTACGAGTGCATCGAGGAAAAACTGCAGATGCTGGGCGCCAAGATCCGTCGCGTCCCGGGCTAGTACTGCTGCATGGGCACAGGGAGGTGCCCGTTGGATTGTTGTAGGTCGAGCCGGTTTCCGGCTCGACGCGTGTCCGGCGCCGATTGCGACCGGGCATAAGATTCCTGATTAAGGGCTGACGTTTCCCATGCTGACTATCGCACTGTCCAAGGGCCGCATCCTTGACGACACATTGCCGCTTCTGGCTGAAGCGGGCATCGTGCCGACCGAGAATCCGGACAAGAGCCGCAAGCTGATCATCCCCACGACCCAGGACGATGTCCGTCTGCTGATCGTGCGTGCCACCGATGTGCCGACCTATGTCGAACATGGTGCTGCCGACCTCGGCGTCGCCGGTAAAGATGTGCTGATGGAATACGGCGGCCAGGGCCTGTACGAGCCGCTGGACCTGCAAATTGCCCAGTGCAAGCTGATGACCGCCGGTAAAGTCGGTGCAGTCGAGCCCAAGGGCCGTCTGCGTATCGCCACCAAGTTCGTCAATGTTGCCAAGCGCTACTACGCCGAACAGGGTCGTCAGGTCGACATCATCAAGCTTTACGGTTCGATGGAGCTGGCGCCGCTGATCGGTCTGGCGGACAAGATCATCGACGTGGTCGACACCGGTAACACGCTACGGGCCAACGGCCTGGAGCCACAGGATTTCATCGCGGCCATCAGCTCCCGCCTGATCGTCAACAAGGCTTCGATGAAAATGCAGCACGCCCGTATCCAGGCGTTGATCGACACCCTGCGCAAGGCAGTGGAGTCTCGACACCGCGGCTGATTCACCTGCGCGACCGCAAGGCGCGCCGTCTATCCGCCTCATAGCCAGAATTCTCAGGTGCCCAAGCGGATCGAATGTTAGCTTCGGGCGCCTGAGTTTTTTGCCATTCCTATGAGGCTCTCGCTATGACCGCACTGACTGCAATTCGCCGACTCAACGCTGCTGACCCGGATTTCGCGCATCATCTGGATCATCTGCTGAGCTGGGAAAGTGTGTCTGACGACTCGGTCAATCAGCGAGTGCTGGACATCATCAAGGCCGTGCGCGAGCGCGGTGACGCGGCGCTGGTGGACTTCACCCGTCAGTTCGACGGCCTGGACGTGAAGACCATGGCCGACCTGATCCTGCCGCGCGAGCGTCTGGAGTTGGCGCTGACCCGCATCTCCGTGGCCCAGCGCGAAGCACTGGAAGTCGCCGCAGCCCGCGTGCGCAGCTACCACGAGAAGCAGAAGCAGGACTCCTGGAGTTACACCGAGGCGGACGGCACCGTACTGGGCCAGAAAGTCACGCCGCTGGATCGTGCCGGTCTGTACGTGCCGGGCGGCAAGGCGTCGTACCCGTCGTCGGTGTTGATGAACGCGATTCCGGCAAAGGTGGCCGGCGTTACCGAAGTGGTCATGGTCGTGCCGACCCCGCGCGGTGAAATCAACGAGCTTGTGCTGGCTGCGGCCTGCATCGCCGGTGTCGACCGCGTGTTCACCATCGGCGGTGCCCAGGCCGTAGCGGCGCTGGCTTACGGCACCGAAAGCGTGCCGAAGGTCGACAAGGTCGTCGGCCCGGGCAACATCTATGTGGCTACCGCCAAGCGCCACGTGTTTGGCCAGGTCGGCATCGACATGATCGCCGGCCCTTCGGAAATCCTCGTGGTGTGCGACGGCCAGACCGATCCGGACTGGATCGCCATGGACCTGTTCTCCCAGGCCGAGCACGACGAAGACGCCCAGGCCATTCTGGTCAGCCCCGATGCCGGGTTCCTCGACAAGGTCGCCGCCAGCATCGCCAAATTGATGCCGACCATGGAGCGTGCCGCAATCATCGAAACCTCGATCAATGGCCGTGGTGCACTGATCAAGGTTCGTGACATGGAACAGGCCATCGAAGTGGCCAACCGCATCGCGCCGGAGCACCTCGAGTTGTCCGTTGCCGATCCGCAAGCCTGGCTCCCGCAGATCCGCCACGCCGGCGCGATCTTCATGGGCCGTCACACCTCCGAAGCCCTGGGCGACTACTGCGCAGGCCCGAACCACGTGTTGCCGACCTCCGGCACCGCGCGTTTCTCCTCGCCGCTGGGTGTGTACGATTTCCAGAAACGCTCGTCGATCATCTTCTGCTCCGAGCAGGGCGCATCGGAACTGGGCAAGACCGCATCCGTGCTGGCCCGTGGCGAGTCGCTGACCGCGCACGCGCGTAGCGCCGAATATCGCATCGTTGACGACAAGCAGGGGAACTGAACATGAGTAAATTCTGGAGCCCGTTCGTCAAGAATCTGGTGCCTTACGTGCCGGGCGAGCAGCCGAAACTGGCAAAGCTGGTGAAGCTCAACACCAATGAAAACCCGTACGGTCCATCGCCCAAGGCCTTGGCCGCGATGCAGACCGAACTGAACGACAACCTGCGCCTGTACCCGGACCCGAACAGCGACCTGCTGAAGAATGCGGTCGCCAGGTACTACGGCGTGCAAGGCAATCAGGTGTTCCTCGGCAACGGTTCCGACGAAGTCCTGGCGCACATCTTCCACGGTTTGCTGCAGCACGATCAGCCGCTGCTGTTCCCGGACATCAGCTACAGCTTCTATCCGGTCTACTGCGGACTGTATGGCATCAACTTCGACGCGGTGCCGCTGGACGAGCAATTCCGGATCAACCCGGCGGACTACGCCAGGCCGAACGGCGGGATCATCTTCCCCAACCCGAACGCACCGACCGGCTGCCTGCTGGCGCTGGAAGCGGTGGAGCAGATTCTCAAGGCCAGCCCGGATTCGGTGGTCGTGGTGGACGAGGCCTACATCGATTTCGGCGGCGAGACGGCAATCACTCTGGTCGATCGTTATCCCAACCTGCTGGTGACCCAGACCCTGTCCAAGTCCCGCTCCCTGGCCGGTCTGCGGGTTGGCCTGGCGGTGGGGCATCCGGACCTGATCGAGGCGCTGGAGCGGATCAAGAACAGCTTCAACTCCTATCCGCTGGATCGCATGGCGAATGTCGGCGCCGCTGCCGCGTTCGAGGATCGCGAGTATTTCGACAAGACCTGCCGGTTGGTGATCGAGAATCGCGAGAAGGTCGTCGGCCAATTGCAGGCCAAGGGATTTGAAGTGCTGCCGTCAGCGGCGAACTTCATTTTCGCCCGTCATCCCCAGCACGATGCGGCGGGGTTGGCGGCGAAGTTGCGTGAACAGGGGGTGATCGTCCGGCACTTCAAGCAGGAGCGGATTGCCCAGTTCCTGCGGATCTCCATCGGCACGCCAGAGCAGAACCAGGCGCTGATCGACGGTCTGGGCGACCTCTAAAACGCCGCTAACCCTGTGGGAGCGTGGCTTGCCCGCGATGAACGATAACGCGGTGTACCTGTTGCACCGCGGTGTCCCCATCGCGGGCAAGCCACGCTCCCACAGGGAGTTGTGTTGGTTGCTTACTCTTCTTCTTTCTCTTTGACCGGTGCCGGCGGCGGACGCAAACCGATTTCCGCGGTCAGCTTGAGTTCCTTGCCGTTGCGCATCACCTGGATCGTGACCTTGTCGGTCGGCTTGATCCGCGCTACCTGATTCATCGAGCGACGCCCGTCACCGGCCGGTTCGCCATCGATGGCAAGAATCACGTCACCCAGTTGCAGACCGGCCTTCTGTGCCGGACCATCGCGGAAAATCCCCGCCACGACAATGCCCGGACGCCCGGACAAGCCGAAGGATTCGGCCAGTTCCTGGGTCAACGGCTGCACTTCGATACCCAGCCAGCCACGAATCACCTGGCCGTGCTCGATGATCGACTTCATCACTTCCATCGCCAGTTTTACCGGGATCGCGAAGCCGATACCCTGGGAGCCGCCGGACTTGGAGAAGATCGCCGTGTTGATGCCGGTCAGGTTGCCAATGGCGTCCACCAGTGCGCCGCCCGAGTTGCCGGGGTTGATCGCGGCATCGGTCTGGATGAAGTCTTCGTAGTTGTTCAGGCCCAGTTGATTGCGCCCGGTGGCACTGATGATGCCCATGGTCACGGTCTGGCCGACGCCGAACGGGTTGCCGATGGCCAGCGCGACATCGCCGATGCGGATGTTGTCGGAGCGCCCCACGGTGATCGACGGCAGGTTTTTCAGGTCGATTTTCAGCACCGCGAGATCAGTCTCCGGGTCGCTGCCGATCACCCGGGCCAGGGTCTCGCGGCCGTCCTTGAGCGCCACGACGATCTGGTCGGCGCCGCTGGTCACGTGGTTGTTGGTCAGGATGTAGCCTTCCGGGCTCATGATCACGCCGGAACCGAGGCTCGACTCCATGCGTTTCTGCTTGGGCGAGTTATCGCCGAAGAAACGGCGGAACTGCGGATCTTCGAACAACGGATGATTGGGTTTGTTGATGACCTTGGTGGTGTACAGGTTCACCACCGACGGCGCTGCGGTGGTGACCGCGTCGGCATAAGACACCGGGCCCTGTTGCATGCTGGTGGTTTGCGGCGCTTGCTGCAGATTGACGTCGAGGCTCGGGAGCCCGACCCACTGCGGGTAACGCTGGATTATCAAAAGAGCGACAAGCACGCCGGCCAACAGCGGCCAGCCGGAAAAACGCAGCGCCTTGAGCATTAAGCAGTTCCTGAGAGAGTTGCAGGCGGTAAGAGACCGCTCATAATGACGCGCATTATACGAGGCCGCACGCGCCTCTGAACGGGATATTTAGGAGTCTTTCATGGCCGTCGCCCTGAGCACCCTGGTCGAAGAAGCCGACCGTTACCTCAACAGCGCCAAAATCGCCGATTACTGCCCCAATGGCTTGCAAGTCGAAGGCCGTCCGCAAGTGATGCGCATTGTCAGTGGCGTCACTGCCAGCCAGGCGTTGCTGGATGCCGCGGTAGAGGCCAATGCCGATCTGGTACTGGTGCACCACGGCTACTTCTGGAAGGGTGAAAACCCGTGCATCACCGGCATGAAGCAGCGCCGTTTGAAGACCCTGCTCAAGCACGATATCAGCCTCCTGGCCTATCACCTGCCGCTGGATCTGCACCCGGATGTCGGCAATAACGTGCAGCTTGCGCGGCAGCTCGACATCACCGTCGAAGGTCCGCTGGACCCGGACAACCTGAAGATTGTCGGGCTGGTCGGCTCGTTGAACGAGCCGATGATGCCCCGGGATTTCGCCCGCCGCGTACAGGAAGTCATGGGCCGTGAGCCGCTGTTGATCGAAGGCAGCGCCATGATCCGCCGCGTCGGCTGGTGCACCGGTGGCGGCCAGGGATACATCGATCAGGCCATTTCTGCCGGCGTCGACCTGTACCTCAGCGGCGAGGCTTCCGAGCAGACCTTCCACAGTGCACGGGAAAACGACATCAGCTTCATCGCCGCCGGTCACCATGCGACCGAGCGCTACGGCGTGCAGGCCTTGGGCGACTACCTGGCGCGACGCTTTGCGCTGGAGCACATATTCATCGATTGCCCGAATCCGATCTGAATCCGGGATCCCCTGTAGGAGCGAGCTTGCTCGCGATGGTCGTCAACGATAACGCTGGAAGCCTGACACCCCGCGGTGGTCTCAGGTTCATCGCGAGCAAGCTCGCTCCTACAGAGGGGCGATGTGCCCAAACAGCGGGGCATATTCATATGCTCTTTCGATCTAGTTGGCGTCCTGATTAGAAGAGGTCGCTGTGCTAGGATCCCCGCTCGAACACGGCCCGCTGGCCGTTCATAAGAAAGCTTTCGTGAGTAGCCATGGTCGACAAACTGACGCATCTGAAACAGCTGGAGGCGGAAAGCATCCACATCATCCGCGAGGTGGCCGCCGAGTTCGACAACCCGGTGATGCTGTACTCCATCGGTAAAGACTCCGCCGTGATGCTGCATCTGGCACGCAAGGCGTTCTTCCCGGGCAAGCTGCCGTTTCCGGTGATGCACGTCGACACTCGCTGGAAATTCCAGGAGATGTACGCCTTCCGTGACAAGATGGTCGCCGAGCTGGGCCTCGACCTGATCACCCACGTCAACCCGGACGGCGTGGCGCAGAACATCAACCCGTTCACCCACGGCAGCGCCAAGCACACCGACATCATGAAGACCGAGGGCCTGAAGCAGGCACTCGACAAGCATGGTTTCGACGCAGCGTTCGGCGGCGCCCGTCGTGATGAAGAGAAGTCTCGCGCCAAGGAACGCGTGTACTCGTTCCGCGACAGCAAGCACCGCTGGGATCCGAAGAACCAGCGTCCCGAGCTGTGGAACGTCTACAACGGCAAGGTCAACAAGGGCGAATCGATCCGCGTTTTCCCGCTGTCGAACTGGACCGAACTGGACATCTGGCAGTACATCTACCTTGAAGGCATCCCGATCGTCCCGCTGTACTTCGCCGCCGAGCGTGAAGTCATCGAGAAGAACGGCACGCTGATCATGATCGACGACGAGCGCATCCTCGAGCACCTGAGCGATGAAGACAAAGCGCGCATCGTCAAAAAGAAAGTGCGTTTCCGTACCCTTGGTTGCTACCCGTTGACGGGCGCGGTGGAGTCCGAGGCCGAAAGCCTTACGGACATCATTCAGGAAATGCTCCTGACGCGAACTTCCGAGCGCCAGGGCCGTGTCATCGACCACGATGGCGCAGGCTCGATGGAAGACAAAAAACGTCAAGGTTATTTCTAAGGGGCTGTCATGTCGCATCAATCTGATTTGATCAGCGAGGACATCCTCGCCTACCTGGGCCAGCACGAACGTAAAGAGCTGCTGCGCTTTCTGACCTGCGGTAACGTCGACGACGGCAAGAGCACCCTGATCGGGCGCCTGCTGCACGACTCCAAGATGATCTACGAAGATCACCTGGAAGCGATCACCCGCGACTCGAAAAAAGTCGGCACCACCGGCGAAGACATCGACCTGGCGTTGCTGGTCGACGGTCTGCAGGCCGAGCGTGAGCAAGGCATCACCATCGATGTCGCGTACCGCTATTTCTCCACCGCCAAGCGCAAATTCATCATCGCCGACACCCCCGGCCATGAGCAGTACACCCGCAACATGGCCACCGGTGCGTCCACCTGTGACCTGGCGATCATCCTGGTCGACGCCCGCTACGGCGTGCAGACCCAGACCCGTCGCCACAGCTTCATCGCCTCGTTGCTGGGCATCAAGCACATAGTCGTGGCCATCAACAAGATGGACCTCAAGGACTTCGATCAAGGCGTGTTCGAGTCGATCAAGGCCGACTACCTGCAGTTCGCCGAAGGCCTGAAGATGAAGCCCACCAGCATGCACTTCGTGCCGATGTCGGCATTGAAGGGCGACAACGTGGTGAACAAGTCCGAGCGCTCGCCGTGGTACACCGGCCAGTCGCTGATGGAAATCCTCGAGACCGTGGAAGTGGCGGGCGACCGCAACTTCACCGACCTGCGTTTCCCGGTGCAGTACGTCAACCGTCCGAACCTGAACTTCCGTGGCTTCGCCGGTACGCTGGCCAGCGGCATCGTCAAGAAAGGCGACGAAGTCGTGGTGCTGCCGTCGGGCAAGAGCAGCCGCGTGAAGTCCATCGTCACCTTCGAAGGTGAGCTGGAACACGCAGGTCCAGGTCAGGCCGTCACGCTGACCATGGAAGACGAAATCGACATCTCCCGTGGTGACCTGTTGGTTCACGCCGACAACGTGCCGCCGGTGACCGACAGCTTCGAAGCCATGCTGGTGTGGATGGCTGAAGAACCGATGCTGCCGGGCAAAAAATACGACATCAAGCGCGCCACCAGTTACGTGCCGGGCTCCATCGCCAGCATCGTCAACAAGGTCGACGTGAACACCCTGGAAGAAGGTCCGGCCAGCGCGTTGCAGTTGAACGAAATCGGCAAGGTCAAGATCGCGCTCGACGCGCCGATTGCCCTCGACGGTTACGACAGCAACCGCACCACCGGTGCCTTCATCATCATCGACCGCCTGACCAATGGCACCGTCGGCGCCGGCATGATCGTCGCCCAGCCTTTGGCCCATGGCACCAGCACCCACCACGGCAAGCTGGCCCACGTCGCCACCGAAGAGCGCGCACAGCGCTTCGGCCAGCAACCGGCCACCGTGTTGTTCAGCGGCCTGTCGGGCGCGGGCAAGAGCACTCTGGCGTATGCCGTTGAACGCAAGCTGTTCGACCTTGGCCGTGCGGTGTTCGTGCTCGATGGCCAGAACCTGCGTCACGACCTGAACAAGGGTCTGCCACAGGATCGCGCCGGGCGTACCGAAAACTGGCGTCGTGCCGCTCACGTTGCGCGTCAGTTCAACGAAGCCGGTCTGCTGACACTGGCGGCGTTTGTTGCGCCGAGCGCCGAAGGTCGTGAACAGGCTCGGGAACTGATCGGCAAGGAACGTCTGCTGACGGTCTACGTCCAGGCTTCGCCGACCGTCTGCGCCGAGCGTGATCCGCAAGGCCTGTACGCGGCGGCCGGGGATAACATCCCGGGTGAGTCCTTCCCGTACGACGTGCCGCTGGATGCCGACCTGGTGATCGACACCCAGTCCGTGTCGCTGGAAGAAGGCGTCAAGCAAGTGCTGGGTCTGCTGCGCGAGCGTGGTGCGATTTAAGCGCTAGGCAGAAATGAAAAACCCGCCGATGAGTGATCATCGGCGGGTTTTTTTGTGTCCTTGAAATCGCCATCGCTGGCAAGCCAGCTCCCACAGTGTTTGAGGTGTTCACGTTTTTTGTGTACGGCGCGATTCCTGTAGGAGCTGGCTTGCCAGCGAAGAGGCCAGTACAGGCACCTCAAGACTTCGCTGGATACTCGCGATGCATCTGCGCAAGCAACGCATCCTTGTCCTGCCACATCTGATTGATCCAGCCCTGGAACTGCAAGCGATACTCACCATCCTGGTCGTAGTTCTTGCCGATGAACTGCGGCGGAATCTTCAGCTCTTCAAAGTGCACCACCACATCCGCGATGTTCCCGCACAACAAGTCCCAGAAACCAGGGCGCCCGGCCGGGTAGTGGATGGTCACGTTGACGATCGACTCCAGTTGTTCGCCCATCGCATCCAGCACAAAGGCAATGCCACCGGCCTTGGGCCTGAGCAGGTACTTGAAGGGTGATTGCTGTTGCTTGTGCTTGCCCTCGGTGAAGCGCGTGCCTTCGACGAAGTTGAAAATACCCACCGGGTTGTCGCGGAATTTCGCGCAGGTCTTGCGGGTGGTTTCCAGGTCCTTGCCTTTTTTCTCCGGGTGCTTCTCCAGATAGGCCTTGGAGTAGCGCTTCATGAACGGAAAGCCCAGCGCCCACCAGGCCAGACCAATCACCGGGACCCAGATCAGCTCTTGTTTGAGAAAGAACTTCAACGGTTGAATGCGTCGGTTGAGCACGTATTGCAGCACCAGGATGTCGACCCAGCTCTGGTGGTTGCTGGTGATCAGGTACGAGTGCCGGTAGTCGAGGCCTTGCAGGCCGCTGATGTGCCAGCGCGTGCGGCGCACCAGGTTCATCCAGCCTTTGTTGAGGCTGATCCAGGCTTCATGGGTATGGCTCATCAGCCAGCCCGCGATGCGTTGGGTGAGGGCGAACGGCAATGCCTTGACGAGCGCCACGCAGAACAGGAACGAGCAGAGCAAAATCGTGTTCAATGCCAGCAGCAGCGAGGCGATCACGCCGCGCAACGGGGCGGGTAGGAAGTCCAGCATTTACACATCCATAGGTCGGTTGGCGGCTTGAATCGCGGTCAGGGCGATGGTGTAGACGATGTCGTCGACCTGCGCGCCGCGCGGCAAATCGTTCACCGGTTTACGCAGGCCTTGCAGCATCGGCCCGAGGCTGACGCAGTCGGCGCTGCGCTGCACGGCTTTGTGGGTGGTGTTGCCGGTGTTGAGGTCGGGGAACACGTACACCGTGGCACGACCGGCCACCTGGCTGTTCGGCGCCAGCTGCCGGGCGACGCTTTCGTTGGCCGCGGCGTCGTACTGCAAGGGGCCGTCGATCAGCAGCGAGTGCTGTTGTTCGTGGGCGAGCAGAGTGGCCTCGCGGACCTTTTCGACTTCCTCGCCGCTGTCCGATTCGCCGCTGGAGTAGCTGATCATCGCCACCCGCGGGGTGATGCCGAATGCGGCGGCCGAGTCGGCGCTTTGCAGGGCGATCTCGGCCAGTTCGCTGGCGCTCGGGTGCGGGTTCATCACGCAGTCGCCGTAGACCAGCACTTCTTCGGGGAACAGCATGAAGAACACCGAAGACACCAGGGTGCAGCCCGGTGCTGTTTTAATCAGCTGCAGGGCCGGGCGGATGGTGTTGGCGGTGGTGTTGATCACGCCCGATACGAGGCCGTCGACTTCATCGAGGGCCAGCATCATGGTGCCGATCACCACGGTGTCTTCGAGTTGTTGCTCGGCCATCGGCGCGTTGAGGCTTTTGCTTTTGCGCAGCGCGACCATTGGCTCGACGTAGCGCTCGCGGATCAAATCCGGATCGATGATTTCCAGACCAGGCGGCAGCTCGATGCCCTGGGCGCGGGCGACGGCCTGCACGTCCTCGGGCTTGGCCAGCAGCACGCAGCGAGCGATGCCACGGGCCTGGCAGATCGCTGCGGCCTGCACGGTCAGCGGCTCGCTGCCTTCGGGCAGCACGATGCGCTTGTTGGCCGCCTGGGCGCGCTGGATCAATTGATAGCGGAACACCGCTGGCGACAGGCGCATCTCGCGCGGTGTACCGCAGCGCTGGTGCAACCAGTTGGCATCGAGATGGCCAGCGATGAAATCGGTGATGATTTCGGCGCGCTCGCGGTCGTCGATGGGGATTTCCTTGTTCAGGCCATTGAGCAGGTTGGCGGTGTCATAGGAGCCGGTACTCACCGACAGCACCGGCAGCCCGGCCTGCAGGGCACCTCGACACAGGTCCATGATGCGCGGGTCGGGCAGGGTGTCGCTGGTCAGCAGCAGGCCGGCCAGTGGCACGCCGTTCAAGGCCGCGAGGCTGACGGCGAGGATGATGTCGTCGCGGTCGCCGGGGGTCACCACCAGCACGCCGGGCTTGAGCAACTCCACGGTGTTGCGCATGGTGCGGGCGCAAATGATGATCTTGGTCATGCGCCTGGTTTCATAATCACCGGCGTTGAGCACTTGCGCGCCCATCAGGTCGGCGACGTCGCGGGTGCGCGGGGCGTTCAGTTCCGGTTGGAACGGAATGCAGCCGAGCAAGCGGAAATCACCACTGCGCAGCAACGGCGAATGCTCCTTCAGGCGCGTGGCGAAGGCCTCCATGCTTTCCTCGGTCTTGACCTTGTTGAGGATCACGCCGAGGACTTTCGGGTCTTTCGGGCCGCCGAACAATTGCGCCTGCAACTCGACGCGACCGGAGAGTTCGGTCAGCACTTCGTTTTCCGGTGCCGAGACCAGGATCACCTCGGCGTCGAGGCTTTTGGCCAGGTGCAGGTTGACCCGCGCGGCGTAACTGGCGCTACGGGTCGGCACCATGCCCTCGACGATCAGCACGTCCTTGCCAATGGCCGCCTGCTGATACAGGGTGATGATTTCCTCGAGCAGCTCATCGAGCTGGCCGTCGCCGAGCATGCGCTCGACATGCGCCAGGCCCAGTGGCTGAGGCGGTTTCAAGCCGTGGGTACGCGCCACCAGTTCGGTGGAACGTTCCGGGCCCGTGTCGCCCGGATGCGGCTGGGCAATCGGTTTGAAAAAGCCGACCTTGAGCCCGGCGCGCTCAAGGGTACGCACCAGCCCGAGGCTGATGGAGGTCAGACCCACACCAAAATCGGTGGGCGCGATAAAAAAAGTTTGCATGCGGATTCTCTGGAAGGTGCATGGCAATGGTCACGACCTATGGCTGGTCGATTACCGAAATTCAGTCGCCAAGGTTATCGCTAACCGTGCCTTGTGCGCACCAACCGCAATCAAAGGGCTGGCCTATTTTTTCCTGGCGCTGCACAGGGTCCATGACCCAGGCGCGGGATTGCCAGGGCGGCTGGTGCCGCAGGTGTTGGGTGTGGCCGCAGGAAAGCTCGGCCACCCAGTGGCCGTCCTCGTCCTGATGGAAGCCTGTGACCGTCGAATCCCGTTTGTCCGGGTTGTGTTCGCTTTCGGTCGATTGCTTCGCTAAACTGGGCCTTTCTATATTCCTATACAAAAGGTTTCGCCCCATGCTGATCGCCGCCAATAAGGCTGTCTCCATCGACTATACCCTGACCAACGACGCTGGTGAGGTCATCGACAGCTCCGCCGGCGGCGCGCCGCTGGTCTACCTGCAAGGCGCAGGCAACATCATCCCGGGCCTGGAAAAGGCTCTGGAAGGCAAGGCCGTCGGCGACGAGCTGACCGTAGCCGTTGAACCGGAAGACGCTTACGGCGAATACGCCGCCGAACTGGTCAGCACCCTGAGCCGCAGCATGTTCGAAGGCGTCGACGAGCTGGAAGTGGGCATGCAGTTCCACGCTTCCGCTCCGGACGGCCAGATGCAGATCGTGACCATCCGTGATCTGGACGGCGACGACGTGACCGTTGACGGCAACCACCCATTGGCCGGTCAGCGCCTGAATTTCCAGGTCAAGATCGTTGCCATCCGTGACGCCAGCCAGGAAGAAATCGCTCATGGCCACGTCCATGGCGAAGGTGGCCATCACCACTGATTTCTGCGCTAAGCTCAGATAACTGGAGAGGCGCCCCGAGGGCGCCTTTTTAGTCTGCGGCTGTCCCTGACGACACCGCCAAGTGGCTGTTTCGAGAAGAACACGGGAATCTGGAGTACGCCATGAGTGCTTTTCACGACCTTAAATTGACAGCCCTGGATGGACAGGAGCTACCTCTGGCGCCTTTCAAAGGCCAAGTCGTATTGGTGGTCAACGTTGCCTCCAAATGCGGCCTGACCCCGCAGTACGCGGCGCTGGAAAACCTCTACCAACAATACAAGGCCAAAGGCTTCAGCGTGTTGGGCCTGCCGTGCAACCAGTTTGCCGGGCAGGAACCGGGGACCGAGCAGGAGATCAAGGATTTCTGCAGCCTCAACTATGGTGTGACCTTCCCGTTGTCCAGCAAGCTGGAAGTCAACGGGCATGACCGTCATCAGCTGTACCGCTTGCTGGCGGGCGAGGGTGCGGAATTCCCCGGCGATATCACCTGGAACTTCGAGAAGTTCCTGCTGGGCAAGGACGGTCGCGTACTGGCGCGGTTCTCGCCACGTACGGCGCCGGATGATCCGACCATTGTTCATGCGATTGAAAAAGCGCTGAGCTGATTCCCCTCCCCTGCAGGAGCGAGCTTGCTCGCGATGAACCTGAGAACGCCGCGCTGTGTCTGGATTACAGCGTCATCGTTGACGACCATCGCGAGCGGGCTCGCTCCTACAGTACTCCCTACCTTTTGACCCTTAATCACGCTGATCAATAATGCTGTTCAATGTGTTGGACTCTCCATATTATCACCGTCATAAAGTCATTCTTCCGTGGAGCGTCCCATGCCCGTAAAAGCCCTGTTCAAACCGTTCCACCTCGGCACCCTCGAATTGCCGACCCGCGTCGTCATGGCGCCGATGACCCGCTCCTTTTCTCCGGGCGGCGTGCCGAATTCCAAAGTGATCGAATACTACCGTCGCCGCGCCGCTGCAGGCGTCGGCCTGATCATCACCGAAGGCACCACCGTCGGTCACAAAGCTTCTAACGGCTACCCGAACGTTCCGCACTTCTATGGTGACGCGGCGCTGGCCGGCTGGAAGAAAGTCGTCGACGCCGTTCACGCCGAAGGCGGCAAGATCGTTCCGCAGTTGTGGCATGTGGGCAGCGTACGTCGTATCGGCACCGAGCCGGACGCCAGCGTGCCGGGCTATGGCCCGTCGGAAAAAAACAAGGACGGACAGGTCGTTGTGCACGGCATGACCCAGCAGGATATCCAGGACGTGATCACCGCGTTTGCCCAGGCTGCCAAGGACGCCCAGAGCATCGGCATGGACGGCGTGGAAATCCACGGTGCCCACGGTTACCTGGTCGACCAGTTCTTCTGGGAAGGCAGCAACCAGCGTACCGACGAATACGGCGGCAGCCTGGCCAACCGTTCGCGCTTCGCCATTGAATTGATTCAGGCCGTGCGTGCCGCGGTCGGTGAAGGCTTCCCGATCATCTTCCGTTTCTCCCAGTGGAAGCAGCAGGACTACACCGCGCGTCTGGTGCAAACCCCGGAGGCGCTGGGCGAGTTCCTCAAGCCGTTGGCCGATGCCGGCGTGGATATTTTCCACTGCTCGACCCGCCGCTTCTGGGAGCCGGAGTTCGACGGTTCCGAGCTGAACCTGGCTGGCTGGACCCGCCAACTCACCGGCAAGCCGACCATCACCGTGGGCAGCGTCGGCCTGGATGGCGAGTTCCTGCAGTTCATGGTCAACACCGACAAAGTGGCACAACCGGCCAGCCTGGAAAAACTGCTGGAGCGCCTGAACAACGACGAGTTCGACCTGGTGGCGGTCGGTCGTGCGTTGCTGGTGGACCCGGACTGGGCACAGAAAGTGCGCGATGGTCGTGAGGAAGACATCCTGCCGTTCAGCCGTGAAGCGTTGATGACGCTGGTTTAAGCGGCGACCGGGAAGGCCTCATCGCGAGCAAGCTCGCTCCCACATTGGTTCTGTGTCGTACACAAACCCCCTGTGGGAGCGAGCTTGCTCGCGATGGCTGACTAAAGAGCACTACAAAATCAGGGAACAATCGGTGCATTCGGCACCACCATCTCTCGGGCACACGCCCCGCGCAACTGTCCCTCGAACTGCTCGATGATCGTCGCCCAACCCTGGCGACTGGCATGCTGGCGCGCATTGAGCCGCACATTGCGCAAGGCTTCCCCGTCCTCCAGCAGCCATGCCGCTGCATCGCAGAACGCTTCTTCATCCCCCGGCATCGCCAACACACCGTTGTAGCCATGACGAATATGCTGGGCCGCCGCCGCCTGGTCGTAGGCCACCACGCCGAGCCCTGAGGCCAGCGCTTCAAGCACCACATTGCCGAAGGTTTCAGTCAGGCTCGGAAACAGAAATACGTCGCCCGACGCGTAGTGACAAGCCAGGGCCTCACCCCGCTGGGTGCCGCAGAAAATCGCCTCGGGCATTTCGTTTTGCAGTTCCTGGCGCTGCGGACCGTCGCCGACCACGATCAGTTTCAGGGTGCGCTGGGGATAACTGGCCTTGAGGGTATTGAAGGTGCGTTTGAGCAAGCCAAGATTCTTTTCCGGGGCCAGGCGTCCGACGTGAATGACGGCGATGTCTTCCTCGGTCAGTCCCCATTGCTCGCGCAGGGCACTGAGTCGTTTGGCCGGGTGAAACAACTCACTGTCGACCCCTCGGGAGAGCAACGCCAGACGTTCGAAATGCCGTCGTTCCAGTTCCATTCGCTGACTGACGCTGGGCACCAGGGTCATGGTCGAGCGGTTGTGGAACCAGCGCAGGTAGTGAGTCAGCAGGCGCGTGAGCAAACCAAGGCCGTACTGGTTGGAGTACTGCTGGAAATTGGTGTGGAAACCGCTGACCACGGAAATCCCCAGACGCCGTGCCGCACGCAAGGCCGACAGGCCCAGCGGGCCCTCGGTGGCAATGTAGAGCACGTCCGGGCGGTGACGCGTCCAACGCCGCAGCAGCTTGTGCATCGACGACTGACCCCATTGCAGACCGGGATAGCCCGGTAGCGGCCAGCCGCGGCACAGCAGCAACTCATCGTCGCTGCTCAACTGCTGGTCGCAGCCTTGGCGTGGGCGTACCAGTTCCACCTGATGCCCGCGCGCGCGCAAACCGTCGCACAAGCGACCCAGGGTGTTGGCCACGCCGTTGATTTCCGGAGGGAAGGTTTCGGTGATCAGGGTGATATGCAGAGCTGTCGTCATGAACCCAGTGTCGGCTGGGGCCATGTCGTCAGTGTGACGTCGGGATGATGGATTTGTGACGATGCAAACTTGTGTTCATCAAGCCTGGGCAGTTGAAACCGAGGCCGGTTACGCAGAATCCGATTCAGGAAACAGCGCGCCGTTCGCCTGGACTGTCAGTTTTGAGAGGTTGTTTGCACGCTGTCGCAGCGCTAAAAAGGTTCCGCTTACCGGCAATTCCGCCGCGAACTGGAGCACTAATATCATGACCGACCAGACAAAAAATCCATATCAATTACTACTTTCGTCAGAGGTGGCAGAAGGAACTGACGCAGTCGCGGTGGATCCGCCAACGACTCTTTACCCCCCACAAAACAGTCAACATGCCCCTGGATACGTGATGTTAGCGGGGGACTGTTTACAAGGCGCCAAGGTTCACATTTTGAATCCGGATAACACCATCTGGGCCGAGGCTATCGTTGAAGGCAAAAAGTGGCGATACCTCCATAAGTGGGTCGAGGGTCAGTGGTCCGTCAGGACTGGACAGATTGTGAATGGAGTGCCCTCCTATCCAAGCGTAGAGCGAAGGTTCACTGTGTCCGTAAAAAGCGATGCGCCATTGATTGCGGCACCCGTGGACGATAGCCGATACCGGCAAGGCCCTGTGCCAATTGTCGTGGGCTGTGACCCTGCAGCGAGCGCTGTTCAGATACAGAACTATGACGGTAGTTTCCTGGGCGAGGCCACAAAATTAATGCCTGGTCTTTGGCGTTTCACCCGTTCGTGGGACCGCGGTCTCAAGGGCGTCAAAGCGGTGGCGTTTGTGAACGGCATGTCTTCGCCTAGCGGGATGATTATGTTTCAAGTTGAATAATCGAGTCGGAGAGGGCAATTCGCGAAACTGTTTTCATCTCCCCGCTGCAGGCGGTCAAATTCGAAGGTGACGGAGTACGGCCCCTCCTGAGGAATCTGCGGCAAGGATCAAGCGTCCTTACCGCAGGTTTTTTACCAAACGTCTCTGGGAGAATCAGGTCCGCTGATGAAGGGTCTTCAACTGGTTCTGCCAGTTTGCTGCCTGCATGACGTCTGTCATCGGGCAGGAATCCCCCGCGCCTCGGCACCCCGCTCACGCACCCAGAACAACGTAGCCCCGGCCACTGCCGCCGGCATCATCAGGATGTTGACCACCGGAATCAGCAACACCAGATAAACAATCCCGCCAAAACTCATGCTCTGCCAGCGCTTCTCGCGCAGCCAGCGAAGCATCTCGTTCCAGCCCAGCTTGTGGTTGTCCGCCGGGTAGTCGATGTACTGGATCGCCATCATCCACACGCCGAACAATAGCCACAGCGGCGCGGCAATGATGTTCACCACCGGGATGAACGAGAGGATGAACAGCCCGATCGCCCGCGGCAGGAAGTAGCCGAGCTTGCGCATTTCCCGGGCCAGGGTGCGCGGGATCATCGCAATCAGTTCGCCCCAGCTGAAGGCCGGAAAATCATCGGTGCCGCGCACCACCACTTCGACTTTCTCTGCGAGGAAGCCGTTGAATGGCGCAGCAATGACGTTGGCGAGCATGGTGAAGGAGAAGAACACCATCAGCACGACGAGCACCACGAACAGCGGCCAGAGGATGTAGCTGAGAAAACTCAGCCAGTCGGGCAGGGACGGCATCAGCGTGTCGACCCACAGGCTGAATTGATGGCCGGCCAGGTAGATCAATCCGACGAACAGCACCAGGTTGATCGCCAGCGGCAACAACACAAACAAACGCAGGCTGGGGCTCAGCACCAGCTTGAGGCCTTCACGCAGGTATTGCGGGCCGGACAGAACAGGGGCGGGCATAAGTTGCTCCGGGCAGAGGGAAAACGCGCCGACCTTACCGGCTTTGCTTCACAGGCGAAAGCGCGGTGGCGGTATCGACATTCACTGTAACAAAGACGTCGATGTCGTCGGGCAGATTGCATAGAGACCACCTATGAGCTGGATTGTTAATCCGTATTTCCTTAATCTTCGCCCCCTCGATACGCTGCACCCAATCTTTTTACAGGACGGTCGGGTTCAAGCCTTCCCCAAGTGCTTTCAACCGTTCTTTTTTATTCCAGCCGGCAATCCGGCGTTCCGCGCCAGGTGTTCCGGGCCGGTCAACAGGAGCAGGTCATGTCTGAAGTCCGTCATTCGCGAGTGATTATTCTCGGTTCCGGCCCTGCCGGTTACAGCGCTGCGGTCTATGCCGCCCGTGCCAACCTCAAGCCACTGCTGATCACTGGCATGCAGGCCGGCGGTCAATTGACCACCACCACCGAAGTCGACAACTGGCCGGGCGACGTCCACGGCCTGACCGGCCCGGCGCTGATGGAGCGGATGCGCGAGCACGCCGAACGCTTTGAAACCGAGATCGTTTTCGATCACATCAATGCCGTGGACTTCGCTGCCAAGCCGTACACCCTGACTGGTGACAGCGCGACCTACACCTGCGATGCCCTGATCATCGCCACCGGCGCCAGTGCTCGTTACCTGGGCCTGCCGTCCGAAGAAGCGTTCATGGGCAAAGGCGTCTCCGCCTGCGCAACCTGCGACGGTTTCTTCTATCGCAACAAGCCGGTGGCTGTGGTCGGCGGTGGCAACACCGCTGTCGAAGAAGCCCTGTACCTGGCCAACATCGCCAGCAAAGTCACCCTGATCCACCGTCGCGAAACCTTCCGCGCCGAGAAGATCCTGATCGACAAGCTGAACGCCCGTGTTGCCGAAGGCAAGATCGAGCTGAAGCTGAACGCGACCCTGGACGAAGTACTGGGCGACAACATGGGCGTGACTGGTGCCCGCTTGAAGAACAACGACGGCAGCTTCGACGAAGTGAAAGTCGACGGTGTGTTCATCGCCATCGGCCATACTCCGAACACTTCGCTGTTCGAAGGCCAACTGACGTTGAAAGACGGTTACCTGGTCGTGCAGGGTGGCCGTGACGGCAACGCCACCGCCACCAACCTCGAAGGCATCTTCGCCGCCGGTGACGTGGCCGACCACGTGTATCGTCAGGCCATCACCTCGGCTGGTGCCGGTTGCATGGCGGCACTGGATGCCGAGCGTTACCTCGACAATCTGCAGAACGCTTGATTCTGTTTTGGTAAAAAAACCGGCCTCGGCCGGTTTTTTTATGCCCACGATTTAATGCTTGATAACACTCCGGTGTGGGAGCGGGCTTGCTCGCGAAGGCGGTGTGTCATTCAACATTGATGCTGGCTGATCCACCGCTTTCGCGAGCAAGCCCGCTCCCACAGGGATAGTGTTCAGGTCAGTTTTGCCAGGCAGGCTTCAAGAATATCCAGCCCTTCTTCCAGCACCGCAGCCTCGATGGTCAGCGGCGCCAGCAAGCGAATGATGTGCCGCGATTTGCCACTGGGCATCAGCAGCAGTCCCGCATCCCGCGCCAAAGCCAGCAGTTGGGTCAATTGTGCCGGTGCGGGCGAGCCATCGGCGTTGATCAGCTCGATGCCGCGCATCGCACCGACGCCGGTCAGACGGCCCAGATACGGCGTCAGGTTGTTCAAGCGCCAGGTTTCATAGCGGCCGACAATCGCTTCTTCCTGTTGTGTGCCCCAGGCGTGCAGGTTGGCATCGGTCATTTCATCCAGCGTCGCCAGCGCGGCGGCGCAGGCGATGGGATTGCCCGAGTAAGTGCCACCCAGTCCGCCCTTGGGCAGGTTATCCAGCAGCGATTTGCGCCCGACCACCGCCCCCAGCGGCACGCCGCCGGCGATGCTTTTGCCGAGCAGGATCAGATCCGGCTCGATGCCCAGCCGTGAGAACGCGAAGCGCTGGCCGGTACGGCCGAAACCGGACTGGATTTCATCGGCGATCAGCACAATGCCCTTGTCGTCGCAGAACTTGCGCAGCGCCTGGGCGAACTCGACGTCCATGGCCAGGAAGCCCGCTTCGCCCTGCACCGGTTCAACGATAAAGCAGGCGACGTCTTCGACATCGATCTCGACGCTGAACAGACGCTCCATGGCTTTGAGGGCTTCGGCGCAGGTCACGCCGTTGTCCGGGCCGGGAAAGGGCAGGTGATACACCGGCCCCGGCAGCACGCCGATTTTCTGTTTGTAGGGCGCCACTTTGCCATTGAGGTTGAGCGTGGCCAGTGTGCGGCCGTGGAATGCGCCGTCGAAGGCGATGACCGCGCTGCGGCCTGTGGCGCCACGGACAATCTTCAGGGCGTTTTCCGCCGCTTCCGCGCCGCTGTTGGTGAGCATGCCGCTGACCGGGTAACCCACGGGCATGAACGCACTGAGGCGATCCATCAGTTCGAGGTAAGGCACATGGGGCGCCGCGTTGAACGCATAGTGGGTCAGCCGCGTGGCTTGTTCGCGAATGGCCTCGACGATACGCGGATGGCAATGGCCGAGGTTCAACACGCCGATGCCGCCGACAAAGTCGATGTAGCGTTTGCCATCGGTGTCCCAGACCTCGGCATTCTTGCCGTGGCTGAGCGTGACAGGGTGAACGATGTTGATCGACTGGCTGATGGTTTCGCTGCGCATGAATGACCGGCTCGGAAGAAGGAGGACTTCTTTTTATCTAAGCCGTGAGCGGTGCTACGGGGCAAACGAAATAAAGTTGCCGGGTCAATCTTAAAAGTCGGGTTGTGCTTGTGATCAATTCCGCGCCATGAACGCAAAACCTGTAGGAGCGAGCTTGCTCGCGATGGTGGTGAACGATCACGCTGGGAGCCTGACACCCCGTAGCGTTCTTCAGTCCATCGCGAGCGGGCTCGCTCCTACAAATCAAATCAGCGGCGTGTCAGCGGCTGTTGGACGAACTTCACACCCGCCAGGCCGTGGGCAATCAACGCGCGGATGTTGCCGTGGTCGCTGCCTTCTGGCGTTGCCAGCACCGAGCGGTAATGCTCGCCGAAAGCCAGCAGGGCTTCTTCATCGCTCAAGCCTTCGAGCAGCGCGAGCCCCAGGGTCTTGCACGAGCCTTCGTTCTGCCCGGCCGCGTTTTCCACACCACCGTTGTTGAAGGCCTGAGGCTGGTAGTCGTAACCGCCAGCAATGAACGCCAGGGTGTCGGCGAAGGCGTGTTCGCCGCTGTTGAGGCTGGCGCGCAGGGTGTTCAAATCACTCATTGGGTTTTCCTTTGGCGAACGCCGCCTGTTGTTCGGCGCTGGCTTCTTGCTGATATTGGGCTTTCCATTCGGCGTACGGCATGCCGTAAACCACTTCGCGGGCTTCGTCGAGGCTGACCTCGATCTGGCGCTCATCCGCCGCCGCCTTGTACCACTTGGACAGGCAGTTGCGGCAGAAGCCCGAGAGGTTCATCAGGTCGATGTTCTGCACATCCTTGCGGCTGTCCAGGTGGGCCACCAGCCGACGAAAGGCGGCGGCTTCGAGTTCCAGGCGTTGTTGATCGGTCATGGGGGTCTCTGCGAGACAGCTGCAAGCGGCAAGCTTGAAGCTGCCAGATGATTGGCGTTGAGTCCAAGTTTACAGCTTGGCGCTTGAAGCTTGTAGCTAGCGGCTCGCTGCAAGCGTTATCGACACCGACTCGGCGAATCGCAGCGCGTGGGGCTTGTCGACCTCGACTTCGGCGTAGAGCACCGATGCGTTGGCCATCACCAGGTCGAGAATTTCCTGGGTCAGGCGTTCGAGCAGCGCAAAGCGGTTGCCTTCCACGTGGGCGATGATCGCCTTGGTGATCGTGCGGTAGTTCAGCGCGTGATCGATGTCGTTGTCACGTACCGCTTCCTGGGCCGCGTACAGAATGGTGAGGTTGATCAGCACATCCTGCTTGTTGAGGATTTCATCCTCATTGATGCCGATAAAGGTACGCAGGCACAGGTCTTTGACCCGGATACGTGCCATGCCTGGCTGAAGTTGTGGCATTGCTACTTGCTCCGTCCAATCAATTGCAGGAACTCCTGGCGGGTGTTGCTCGACTCGCGGAAGGCGCCGAGCATCACGGAGGTGTTCATGGTCGAATTCTGTTTCTCGACGCCGCGCATCATCATGCACATGTGCTGCGCTTCGATGACCACTGCGACGCCTGCCGCACCGGTCACCTGTTGCACGGCGTCGGCGATTTGCCGGGTGAGGTTTTCCTGGATCTGCAGGCGCCGGGCGAACATGTCCACCAGCCGCGCAATCTTCGACAGCCCCAGCACCTTGCCGGTTGGAATATAAGCCACATGCGCCTTGCCGATGAAGGGCAGCATGTGGTGTTCGCAAAGTGAATACAGCTCGATGTTGTCGACGATCACCATTTCATCGTTGTCGGAAGAGAACAGCGCGCCATTGACGATCTCTTCGACACTTTGTTCGTAACCATGGCAAAGGTACTGCATGGCTTTGGCTGCGCGCACCGGGGTGTCGAGCAGGCCTTCGCGGTCTGGATTCTCACCAAGGCCGATGAGGATCTCTCGATAATTCTGGGGCAGGGATAACGTCATGGAAAATCCTCGCGGGACACTTATTTGATGTGCCTTCCGCCGTTGACGGTCAGGGTGGTGCCGGTGACATAAGGGTTGTCGAGCAGATAGCGCAGGCTCTGGTAGATCACTTCGCAGCCGGGTTCGATGCCCAGCGCGGACTTGGCCAGTGCCTTGGCGCGGTAGGCCGCGTCGTCTTCAGGGTTGAACAGTAGCAGGGCCGGCGCAATCCCGTTGACCTTGATGCCCGGCGCGTACCTGGCGGCGAAGGACAGGGTCAGGCTGTCGAGTCCGGCTTTGCTGGCGCAATAGCCAATGTGCTTGCTGCTGCCCTTGCGGGTCACGTCATCGCTGATGTGCACGATGTCTGCGGGGCTTGAGTGTTGCAGCAGATCGGCGCAATGCAGGTTGATCAGGTAGGGCGCCAGCATGTGCACGCTGAACATGCGGGTGAATGCTGCAGCGTCAGTGTCCGGTGTTTCCGCCAGCCATTCGGAGGCGTTGTGGACAATCGCCCGCAAACAGTCGGTGTGGGTTTTCAGTTCACTGATGAAGGCGAGGATCCCGGCCTCGCTGGCGAAGTCCGCGAACACGGCGCTGGCCCCCAGGTCGCGCAGGGTTTGTACGCCGGGCCGCTCGCTGCGGTAGCTGAAAATCACGCGATGGCCGTCTTCCAGCAATCGCCGGGCGCAGTGCAGGCCGACACGCTGGCCGGCGCCGGTAATCAGGATAGGGGCTGCGGAAGAAGTCATGAACGGCTCGCGTCGCGGTGAGAGTAAAACTATACCAGCGACCGCAGCGCTCTACCTATTGCGGGGGGAAACAACTGTGGGAGCGAGCTCGCTCGCGATTGCGGACTGTCAGACGACACATATGTTGACTGACACGCCCTCATCGCGAGCAAGCTCGCTCCCACAGGGGGATCAGCGATTTTGGACGGTGGGTTCTGCGGGCAGCGGTCGAGCTGGCGCACTGTTCAGCCAATTGGCCAGCAAACGGGTCGACAACGGAATGAACAAATAAACCATCAGTGGCGTCAGGCACAGCGTGCTGATGAACACCCGCGGCAGCAGGCTCATGTCACTGATCAGCGGCCCCAGCACAAAGTTGAACAGCAGCGAGACCGGAAAGAACGCCAGCCAGATCGCCACGGCCTGTTTCCAGCGCGGCGGGCGTTGACCGGCGACGCCAAACCAGCCTTCGATACCGCTGACCCGGTGTTCTGTCGGGTGGGCGAACAGGTCGCTGCCGCGTCCGAGCCAGGCGCTGCGAGAGACGGAATGTTCCCAGGCGTGCAGAGTCTGTTCGTCGGCGAAGCGGAAAATGATCTGGAATTCGTCATCGTCGGGCGGCGGTGCGAGTACGCCGGAGCCGAGGTAGCCGGGAAAGTCGGTGGCCAATTGCTCGCCTTCGCGCAGCCAGGCGATCAGGTCCTGATAACGTCCATTGGCAACGCGGCGCGCAACCATCAGCGTGACGGGTGGGGTAGACATTGTGTATCTCCATAAGGCATTTGCGTCGCTCCGGATAGGCGCTTCGCCAGGCGCAGCGCCGGGGTGGTGGGCTGCGACTTGAAACAAGCAAGGATTATTCCTGATTCTGCCCGTGGCGTCTGTGACGTTTACCCGCTCCTTCGCAGTATTGATTTTTTACGGAAACTTTACGGGGCGGGGGCGTTAGAATATCGGACGGACGATACAGGGATGTTTCAACAGGATGCCCATACTTACAGACGTCGCTTCAGGATCCACGCAGGCCGTCGTGCTCGAACAGGAAGAGCTCTTTCCCATTCGCGAGGTGGCGCGACTGACAGGTGTCAACCCGGTCACGCTTCGCGCCTGGGAGCGACGTTATGGCCTCATTGTTCCAACACGCACCGATAGCGGGCATCGACTGTATTCGATGGCCGATATTGAGCGCGTCCGCAGCATCCTCGGCTGGATAGAGCGCGGTGTTGCGGTCAGCAGGGTCGGCAAGATCCTGGCCAGGACCGAGCCGCTCCAGACGTTGTCGCACATCATTCCCAGCAGCCTCGTGGAAGCCGATTACGCACAGTGGCAGCAGCAGGTTCTTGCTGCGGTCAACGGGTTTGACGACCTTCAGCTGGAGCAGGTCTACGGGCAAATCTTTTCCAGTTACGCCCTGCCGGTGGTATTTCAGGACATTTTGATCCCCGTCTGGAAGCAGTTGCTGCAGCGCCAGGACCAGTTCGGCGTAACCAGCGAGTGGCTGTTCCTGGATGGTTTTCTGCGTTCGCGGGTCGTGCAGCGCTTGCTGTTGACGCGCGAGAAGCAGCCGCGTCGCGTGGTCATCTGTGCCTTGGATGGTCACTGCCGGGAGCTGGAGCTGTTGGTTGCCGCCCTGTTCCTGAGTTCCGGGCCATCAGCCATTCGCGTATTGAACATAGGCCAGCCATTCGACGAACTGGCGCTGATGTGTGAAAGGATCAAACCCATGGCACTGGTATTGTTTTCCAATCAGGTGCCGAATGCCGAGTTACCACGGCGCTTGAATCGCCTGGCCTTGGGCCTGGAGTGTCGATTGTTGTTGGCTGGAGATGCTTCTGACCTGGCGCAGGAAAGCCTGGCCGGGTCATCGATCGGTTGCCTGGGCAATGAAGGGAAGGACATGAGCCAGCGTCTGAAGCAGTTCCTGGCGGGAAATCTGGATACTTGAGGTTCAGAGATGCAGCGTTGGGTGGGTCAAACGATGCTGTTGCAGGATGAACTGGCGCAGACGTTCGGCTTCGTCCGTATCGCTCTGGTTCAGTTGATAGGCGTAGAAGCCCTGTTCGTTTTCTTTCTCGAAGGTGCCGCGCAAGGCAATCCGCTCATAGCCTGAAGGGCTGAACCACAAGGCGAAATGCTTCGGTGGCTTGGTCTTGTTGCGAACCTCCAGCAAAACCCCTTTGCACGAGACTTCGTGTACCCACAGGGTCCCGGGTTGACCCTGGGCGTTTTCCAGCGCTACCGGCTCGTCCAGTACCAGGCGCCAAGGCCGGACCATGGGCCCGTCTTCATAGATGCTCGGCACGCCGAGACGCAAATGCATCGCATGGAACTCGTCTTCCACCAGGTGCAGGGGGAAGGTTATTTGCTGGTTTTCGAAGCTGGCTTGAATGGTGACCTGCTCATGGGCCGCCAGGCGGGTGAGCAGGTCACGAATTTGCGATCCACCGTTGACGAGCAGGCTCGACGTCGCATCCCGCACATTGAGTTGCGGGTTGTGTTGCATGGTCTGGATGAAATCCAGCTCATCCTGGGTCAGGAGCGCGTCGCGTTGCATGGCCAGCTCGAAAGGTATAGTTACAAAGTTATTGGTGATTGTAGTTACTGACCATTAATTCTGAGTTTCGTTTGCGCCGTTCGTCGCCTTGAGTGCGGCAAGCTCGGCCTGGAGTTCAGCGACTTGCCCCTCCAGTTGAGCCACGCGCTGTTGCGCCTTGACTTGCACGGTGACGTCTTTCTGCACACCGACAAAGTAGGTTTGCCCGTCCGCTGGATTTTTCACCGTTGAAAGGGACAGCTCATTCCAGAACGGTGTGCCGTCCTTGCGGTAGTTGCGCAGTATTTCCCGGCAGGAACCCTCTCGGTTCAAGGCGTCGCGAATCAACGGCAGGGCGTCCTGGTCGCGATCCCCCGACTGCAGGAAACGACAATCCTGATAGAGAATCTCTTCGCTGGAGTACCCCGTCAGGCGTTCGAACGCGGGGTTGACATAAATGAGGATTTTGTCCTGTTCGCCTTCCTTTTCGGCAATCACGATGCCGTCGTTGGACGCGTTGATCACCATTTGCAGCAGTTGAGCATTAATCATCGGAGTATCCTTTCCTGATTGATTGTCGATTGCATTCTAAAAGAACAATCACGACTGTGCTGTTAATATCCGGGTTTTTTACTCGGATTCAGGATCAGATTGATGAAAGTCGCCATCATTTCCGGCTCGGTGTACGGCACGGCCGAAGAAGTTGCCCGCCACGCCGCCAGCCTGTTGAAAGCCGCCGGTTTCGAAACCTGGCACAACCCGCGTGCGACCCTCGCCGATATCCAGGCGTTTGGCCCCGAAGCCTTTCTGGCGGTGACCTCGACCACCGGCATGGGCGAATTGCCGGACAACCTGCAACCGCTGTATTCGACCATTCGTGATCAATTGCCAGCGGCCTGGCGCGGTTTGCCGGGGGCGGTGATCGGATTGGGCGATGCGAGTTATGGCGATACTTTTTGTGGCGGCGGCGAGCAGATGCGTGAATTGTTCGGTGAACTGGGCATTCGCGAAGTGCTGCCAATGCTGCGCCTGGATGCCAGCGAAAGCGTGACCCCCGAAACAGACGCCGAGCCTTGGCTGGCGGAGCTGATCAGTGCACTGCGCGAGTGACGGATAACCCGCCATCAACGCCAGTCAGGGTTCTGACAGTGCGGTAAAAGCGGCCTGTCAGCCCCTTGCTTGCGCCGGTCGTTTGACATGGATCCAGGGCAGCAGGGCGACTGACTCGCTGAGACATCAAGCTGGCTGCCAATGCAACTACACGAACCTCAAGGGCTGACTAGACTCGGTAAACATAGGAAACACTCCATAATAAAAAACATCGAGGCTCCTTGCCGTGACTGTCGCTCCCGTCCAATCGCCACACAGTGTCAAAGACCAGGTCAGTGCTGCCGAGTGGCAGACTCGCGTTGACCTGGCGGCCTGTTATCGCCTGGTTGCCCAACACGGTTGGGATGACCTGATCTTTACCCACATCTCCGCCAAGGTACCCGGCACCGAAGATTTCCTGATCAATCCGTTCGGGTTGATGTTTCACGAAATGACCGCGTCGAGCCTGGTCAAGGTGGACCAGGCCGGCAACAAGCTGATGGACAGTCCTTACGAGATCAATCCGGCGGGTTACACCATCCACAGCGCCGTGCATGAAGTGCGTCACGATGTGGTTTGTGTGCTGCACACCCACACGGCTTCAGGGGTGGCGGTCTCGGCCCAGAAGCAGGGCGTTCTGCCGATCAGCCAACAATCGTTGTTCGTGCTTTCCAGCCTGGCCTACCACGCCTACGAAGGTGTGGCGCTCAACCATGAAGAGAAAGTGAGGCTGCAGGCGGACCTCGGTGAAAACAATTTCCTGATGCTGCATAACCACGGTCTGCTGACCTGTGGCAGCACCATCGCCGATACGTTCCTGATGATGTTTACCTTTCAACGTGCCTGCGACATTCAAGTCATGGCGCAAAACGGTGCGGCTGAACTGATTGCCATCGAACCGCAGATTCTGGCCGGCGCCAAAGCCATGATCGCGGGTGTCACCAGAAGTGCTCAAGGAATGGGCGGAGCGCTGGCGTGGCCGGCGCTGCTGCGCAAGCTCGATAAACTGGACCCGGGTTATAAACTCTAATGGCACTCGCCGAGATTCCTCTGTGTGTCTGGCGCAAACGCAGCCAGACGTTCGTTTTCCGTGGCCACAGCATCCGTTACTGGACGGCGGGGCAGGGTGAGCCGCTGTTGCTGATTCACGGTTTTCCGTCCGCCAGTTGGGACTGGCATTACCTGTGGCAGCCATTGACCCAGCGCTTTCGCGTGATCGCTTGCGACATGCTCGGCTTCGGCGATTCGGCCAAACCGGCGAATCACGAATACAGCCTGCTGGAGCAAGCGGATCTGCAACAGGCACTGCTTGAGCACCTGAATGTCGCGCAGCCGGTGCACCTGTTCGCCCACGACTATGGCGACAGCGTGGCCCAGGAACTGCTGGCCCGGCATTACGAGTCGCGGGCGGAGCTGGCCAGTTGTGTGTTTCTCAACGGCGGGCTGTTTCCGGAAACCCACCGCCCGGTATTGATGCAAAAACTCTTGCTCAGCCCTTTGGGCTGGATGATTGGCCGCGCCTTCAGCCGTGATGGCCTGGTGAGAAGCTTTCGGCAGATTTTCGGCCCGCAAACCCGTCCCAGTGAAAGCCAGATGGATGACTTCTGGAGCCTGGTCGAAAGCCATCGCGGGCCACGAATCATGCACAAATTGATCGCCTACATTCCGGAGCGACGGGTCTGGCGCAACCGCTGGGTGAGTGCGATGCAGCGCGGTGAAGTGCCGCTGCGAGTGATCGATGGCGGGGTCGATCCGATCTCCGGTGCGCATATGGTCGAGCGTTACCGGGAACTGATCCCGGATGCGGACACCGTGGTATTGCCCGACATCGGCCACTACCCGCAGATCGAGGCACCCTGCGAGGTCCTCAGGCATTACCTGGCGTTTCGCGATCAGTTGCTTTCCCCACCGCGCAAAGTCGCCTGCTCCTGATTTGCAGCGTGAACCTGCTCTGCTTCTGTGGCGAGGGGGCTTGCCCCCGTTCGGCTGCGAAGCAGTCGTAAACCTGCTGAACGCGTTATATCTGAATCACTGCGCTGTATGGTTTGGGGCCGCTTCGCAGCCCAACGGGGGCAAGCCCCCTCGCCACAGGGTTCGTGTCCGTATCTCTATCAATCATCCCCCAGCCTTATCGCGCACCATTCAGCCTTCCCCGTGTTGATTGTGACCCGCTGCGCCGTGCCGGACACTGCGACTCATCGTCCCTTGGCCTACTGGAGTCCCCCATGAATGAGTCTGTGCGCTTCGAAGATAAAGTCGTGATCATCACCGGCGCCGGTGGCGGCCTGGGGCGGGCGCATGCACTGCTGTTCGCCAAACAGGGCGCCAGGCTTCTGGTCAACGACCTGGGCGGCTCGACCCAGGGCGAAGGCGCCAACGCTTCGGCCGCCGCCCGCGTGGTAGCGGACATTCGCGAGGCCGGCGGCATCGCCGAGGCCAACCACGATTCGGTCACTGACGGTGACAAACTGGTCCAGCACGCCCTGGACGTCTTCGGTCGCGTCGACGTGGTGGTCAACAACGCCGGGATCCTGCGTGACAAGACTTTCCACAAAATGGAAGACGCCGACTGGGATCTGGTTTACCGCGTCCACGTCGAAGGTGCCTACAAAGTCACCCGTGCCGCCTGGCCGCACATGCGCGAGCAGAACTACGGCCGGGTGATTTTCACCGCGTCGACCTCGGGTATCTATGGCAATTTCGGCCAGTCCAACTACGGCATGGCCAAGCTCGGCCTCTATGGCCTGACCCGCACCCTGGCCATCGAAGGCCGCAAGAACAACATCCTGGTCAACGCTATCGCCCCCACCGGGGGCACGCGCATGACCGAAGGCCTGATCCCGCCGCAAGTCTTCGAACAGCTCAAGCCGGAACTGGTCAGCCCGCTGGTGGTGTACCTGGCCAGCGAGAACTGCCAGGAAACCTCCGGTCTGTTCGAGGTCGGCGGTGGCTGGATGGGCAAGGTCCGCTGGGAGCGCAGCCTCGGTGTCGGGTTCGATCCACGGGCCGGCTTCTCACCGGAAGACGTGGCGGCGAACTGGCAGCAGATTTGTGACTTCGAAGGCGCGGCGCATCCGAAGGACAACATCGAAGCGCTGAAGGAAATGATGGGGAATTTGCAGAAGTATTCGCTCTGACCTTGCCGGCAAGGTCACATTGACTGACCTTGCCGGTGGCTGCATTTATCGGTTGGAAAATCGTTTGCCCTCGATCAGCCGGAAAAGTATTTGAATACCAGTGCCTTCAGATTGGCGGCTGTCTGCGCATCCATTTTTCCGTCGAATTTCTCCGGGCGAAAGTGCATCTGGAATGCCCGCACCAACTGTTGAAAACCACCCTCCGTCGAGGTGCCCGAAACATCGTATCCATAGGACTTGAACAGCCCCAGCAATTCGCTTCGGCCTGGAACGCCTGATGTGGTGTATTGGCTCAGATACTGGTCCCGAGTGGCTTCATCGAACCAGGCGCCGACGCCTTTCAAGTACAGCGCCTGCCAGGGAAACATCGGCCCCGGGTCGCTTTTGCGGCCGATTGAAATATCGGAGTGGCCCAACACCTGCGTCGGCGTGATATCCGGGTAGCGCTGGAGGATGTTCAGCGCCAGTTGTTCAATCGCAGCAATCTGCTCGGGGTGATACGGCGGGAAGGTGAATTCGCCGTTGTTGTCAGTCGCCAGGTTGACCACCTCAATGCCGATTGACGTGTCATTCAAATTGCCGCGGTTGCCCCACTGACTGACGCCCGCGTGCCACGCGCGTTGGCCTTCATCCACCAGGTTGAACACTTCCTGCCCGGAATAACCGGCATTCAGGTAACTGGGGTCAGTGATATCCGGAATCAGATAGTGCGCGCTGACATTCGGGCCGGTCAGGGCACTGACAGAACTTGAAAAGTTAGTGGCGGTGTAGTGAAGAACCAGAAAGCGTATTCGGCTGTTGAAGCTTCTGGCTGAGCGATACTGGTTGTAGTTGATGGGCTTCATGGTTGCACTCGCAATAAGTAAGTTTGAAGCCGGACGAAGTTCAAGGTTGTTCGCCGACTTGCTGGTCAACTTAATGGCCCGAGTGCGATAGGTGTTTACCTATGTTTGTAGGTGCTTTCTGAAAGAAATGTAGGAGTCAGCTCGCTGGCGATGGACTCAAGTGCGCCGCGTTTATCCGGTTCATACGCGTTATCGTTAGCGACCATCGCTGCGATGCGGCGACCCGACAAGCCAGATCCTGCAGCGGACCTTGCCCACGCTGAAAATGAGGCCCATAAAAAAGGCCGCTGCAAACGCAGCGGCCAAAGTAAGACGTTGGATCAGGAGCTACAAATCAACGTCAGTGAACACGGGGGCGATGAACCGAATCCTCGATGCATCTGAAATCTTTCAGTCACGGTGCAGGCTCCGTGGCAGTCAGGTAAGAATAAGCCCTCTGCGCTGTAGGAAAAATACCAATTCCCGACATGCACTGTTGCAGCCCGGGCAACAGTGAGGATTCGGCTGCTCGACGTCCGGGTGATGACCCTGTGCCAGTCATCCTTTAGAGGTACACCACGAATACCTCTTTGGTGCGCTTATCGATCCCGGTGCCCCGGCAGTAGGGTGACGCCTTCTGTCACTCACCGGGGAAGACGCATGACAAAAACAACAATGCGCGCCATCTTCACACCGCAGGCGCTGGCGGCCGCGGTCGCATTGGGCTGCTGTGCCCAGGCTCAGGCCATTTCGTTCAGCATCGGGGAAATCGAGGGGACGTTCGACTCCTCATTGTCGGTCGGCGCGAGTTGGGGCATGCGGGATGCGGATGATGCCCTGGTAGGCACCGTCAATGGCGGTTCCGGTCAGTCTTCGACCGGTGACGACGGGCGCCTGAACTTCAAGAAGGGCGAAACCTTTTCGAAGATCTTCAAGGGTATTCATGACCTCGAACTGAAGTACGGCGACACCGGCGCGTTTGTGCGTGGCAAGTACTGGTACGACTTCGAGCTCAAGGATGAGAGCCGCCCATTCAAGGACATCAGCGATCACAATCGCAAAGAAGGCGCCAAGTCATCAGGCGGACAAATCCTCGACGCATTCGTCTATCACAACTACTCCCTCGCCGATTTACCGGGCACGGTGCGTGCCGGCAAGCAGGTGGTCAGTTGGGGCGAGAGCACCTTCATCGGCAACTCGATCAACAGCATCAATCCGGTCGACGTGTCCGCGTTCCGTCGCCCTGGAGCGGAGATCAAGGAGGGCCTGATCCCGGTCAACATGCTGTTCGCCTCCCAGGGCCTGACGGAAAAGTTGACCGTGGAAGGCTTCTATCAACTGGAATGGGACCAGACGGTCGTCGATAACTGCGGCACCTTCTTTGGTGTCGATGTGGTGGCCGATGGCTGCAACAAGGGCTACACCGTCGCCAGCCCGGCCATTGCACCCTTGCAGCCGATTGCGGCTGCCTTTGGCCAGGGCTTCGAGGTCAGCAAAGAGGGGGTGATCGTTCCCCGAGGCGGTGACCGTGATGCCCGGGACTCCGGACAGTGGGGTACGGCGTTGCGCTGGCTGGGGGATGACACCGAGTACGGCCTGTACTTCATGAACTACCACAGCCGCAGCCCCAACGTCGGGACCACCACCGCCGGGCTCAGTACGCTGGCAAGCCTTCCGGGAATCGTCGCCACCGCCAACCGAATCGCCCCCGGCAGCGGTTCAGGCCTGGCCCAGAGTGTGATGCTCGGTCGCGGCCAGTATTACCTCGAATACCCGGAGGACATCCGCCTCTACGGCGCCAGCTTCGCCACCACCTTATCGACCGGCACTGCGTGGAGCGGGGAAATCAGCTACCGCCCCAACCTCCCGGTGCAAGTCAACACCAATGACCTGACCCTGGCCATGCTCAATCCGATAGCAGGCGGTGCGGCATCACCGATCGCCACGTCACCGGGGGCTGACAACAAAGGTTACCGCCGCAAGGAAGTGACGCAGATCCAGAGCACCCTGACGCACTTCATCGATCAGGTCGCCGGTGCGGATCGCCTGACGTTGGTGGGTGAGGCGGCGGTGGTTCGGGTCGGTGGTTTGGAAGCACGCAGCAAACTGCGCTACGGCCGCGACTCGGTGTATGGCCAGTATGGTTTCCACGGCGATACCGACGGCTTCGTGACCTCGACTTCGTGGGGTTATCGCGCTCGGGCCATCCTCGACTACAACAACCTCATCGCCGGGATCAACGTCAGGCCCAATCTCTCGTGGTCCCACGACGTCTCCGGCTATGGCCCCAACGGCCTGTTCAACGAAGGCGCCAAGGCCATCAGCCTCGGTGTCGATGCGGACTATCGCAACACCTATACCGCGAGCCTCAGCTACACCGACTTTTTCGGCGGGGACTACAACGTCCTCACCGACCGTGACTTTGTGGCGTTGAGCTTTGGTGTGAACTTCTGATCTGGCTGAAAAGGATGAATTCAATGCGCAAGATGATTCTGCAATTGGGCACCGTTCTGGCTCTGAGTCTGCTGGCCGCCAACGTGATGGCCGCGGTGTCGCCGGAGGAAGCCAACAAGCTTGGCAGCAGCCTGACCCCACTCGGTGCCGAGAAGGCCGGCAATGCCGATGGTTCGATTCCGGCCTGGACCGGTGGCATCCCGAAAAACGCCGGCGCGGTGGACAGCAAGGGTTTCCTGGCCGACCCGTTCGCCAACGAAAAGCCCTTGTTCGTGATCACCGCAGCGACCGTCGACAAGTACAAGGACAAGCTTTCCGACGGCCAGATAGCGATGTTCAAGCGCTACCCCGAGACTTACAGGATTCCGGTCTATCCTAGCCATCGTACCGTGGCGTTACCGGCAGAAATCTATGAGTCGGCCAAGCGCAGTGCACTGAACGTAACACCGATAAACGACGGTAACGGTCTGGCCAACTTCACCGGCAATCGCTATTACGCGTTCCCGATTCCGAAGAATGGCGTGGAAGTGATCTGGAACCACGTCACCCGTTACCACGGCGGCAATCTGCGTCGCACCATCACCCAGGCGACACCGCAATCCAATGGTGATTTCACGGTGATCCGCTTCAAGGACGAAGTCGCCGTGCCGTCGTTGCTCAGTGATCTGAAACCGGGCAGCGACGATAACGTCCTCAACTACTTCAAGCAGGAAGTCACCGCACCGGCGCGGCTGGCGGGCAACGTGCTGCTGGTTCACGAGACGCTCGATCAGGTCAAGGAACCGCGCAAGGCCTGGATCTACAACGCCGGTCAGCGTCGGGTACGGCGTGCGCCACAGGTCGCCTATGACGGTGTCGGCACCTCATCCGATGGCCTGCGCACCACCGACAACTTCGACATGTTTTCCGGCGCGCCGGATCGCTACGACTGGAAGCTCATTGGCAAGAAGGAGATGTACATTCCCTACAACAGCTACAAGCTCGACTCGCCAGACCTCAAGTACACGGATGTGATCAAGGCCGGGCACATCAACCAGGACCTGACTCGCTATGAGCTGCACCGGGTCTGGGAAGTCGTCGCCACGGTCAAGCCGAGCGAACGGCACGTGTACGCCAAGCGCCACATGTACATCGACGAAGACAGCTGGCAAGTGGCGCTGGCCGACCACTACGACGGGCGTGGACAGCTTTGGCGCGTCGCCGAAGGGCATGCCCAGTTCTACTACGATCACCAGGTGCCGGCCTATACCGTCGAAGCGCTGTATGACCTGATTGCCGGTCGCTACATCGCATTGGGCATGAAGAACGAAGAAAAACGCAGCTTCGAGTTCAACATCGATGCAAAAGCAGGGGACTACACGCCAGCTGCCTTGCGCAGCACGGGGGTCAGGTAGGTTTCCTACAGGCTCCTACACAAAAGGGTGACTTTGCGGTCACCTTTTTTATAGGGGGCGATCAGTGTGTTGAATACTTCTTCAACAAGCGCTCGGGAGGGGTCTAGGGTGGCGCCAGAATTATAAAAAAAGGCGCATCACAATGACTGCAATGACGCACTGTCCGGACCGCCCAGGCCTTGTGCCCCGCCTGTCGTCCCATCATCTGTCCCGCGAGCGGTTGATCGAGCCCATGCTGGTATCGACCGCGAGGGTGAAGTTGCTTTGCGCACCGCCTGGCAGTGGCAAGAGCGCGTTGCTCACCGAGTGCCTGTTGCGGGCGCCGGAGCACTGTCGGGTCTGTTGGCTGCCGCTGGCGGGGGCGTCGTTGAGTGCTGCCGATTTTCTGTTGCGCCTGACGCAAGCGCTGGATCTGCCCTCGGCGGATGAGTCCGGGCTGCTGGCGCATCTGGCCCGACTACAGGCCCCGACCTGGCTGTTTCTGGATGATTACTGCCGCGCACCCAACCCGGAACTCGACCGCATGCTCGATCGCCTGTTGGCCGTCGCCAACCCGGTGCTGACCTGGTGGCTGGGTACCCGTCGTCGACCATCCTGCAACTGGCCGCGGCTGCTGCTCGATGATGAAGTGTACGAGTGCGAAGGCCGGGCGCTGGCGTTTACCGAGGCCGAGGTCGGGCAGTTGCTCGGTCATGTCGAGCCGACCCTGGCGACCCAGACTGCCAAGAGGGTAGTTGAGCGCAGCGGTGGCTGGTGCGCCGGTGCGCGGATTGCGTTACTCAATGGTTGTCCGTGGTCGAGTGAGCAGGGGCGTTCGGCAACGTTGCTTGATTATCTGCAGCACGAGTTGTTCAACACCTTGCCGCCGGAGTTGGTTGAGGTCTGGCAGGTGTTGGTTCATCTGCCACGCTTCAACGCCAGCTTGTGCGAGCATCTTTTCGGTGCGGGAGAGGGCGCGCAGTGGCTGCACGCGTTGCAGGACATGGGCTGCTTCATTGAGCCTTGGGAAGATTCCGTCGAGTGGTTGCGGATCTTCGAGCCACTGGCCCGGGCAATGGCTGAAGAGCCGACCCCGGCCGGGCGATCCTGGCATCGCCGCGCGTGCCAATGGTTCAGCGCTGAAGAGGACTGGCAAGGTGCGTTCGAGCAGGCGCTGTTGGCGCAGGAGTTCGAAGTGGCGGTCAGTCTGTTGCAGCACTTCAGCCTCGAACATTTGTTCCGGCGTGAAAATATCTGTCTGTTGTTGAAACTCCACGAGCGTCAACAGGCTGAGCTGACCCTTGTTACACCGCAAGTGGTGGGGCTGGTCAGTGCGGCGTTGTTGTTTGCCGGACGTTTCGATCCTGCCGCCGCGTGCATTGAGCAACTGGCACGATTTGCCCCGCAGCCTACGCAGGCGCAGCAACGGCAACTGCTGGCACGCTGGCAGGCGCAACAGGGCTGGCTGCTGCATTTGCAAGGCCGTATGGAGGCGGCCCGGACGCACTTTCTCGATGCGCTGGCCGAGCTGGGCGTCGATGCCTGGCCGGCGCGAGTGTTGTGCTTGTCAGGGCTGACCCAGCAGGCGTTGCTCAACGCCGAACTCGATGTGGCACAGGCGTTCAATCGTGAGGCGTTGTGCCTGGCGCGCGCCCAAGGTTCGCTATTGTTCGAAGGACTGCTTGAACTCGATCACGCACAGTTGCTGGAGATGCGCGGAGCGCCCCGACGTGCCGAGAGCTTGTTGGCTGATACTGTTGCGCTGTTGTCTCAAGAGGCTGATCGACCGACGCCGCTATTGGGGCGAATTGCCCTGCGGCGAGGACGGTTGGCCCTCTGTCAGGGACAAGATGAGCTGGCCGCCGGTTTCTTCCAGTCCGGCCTGGAGGACTGCCTGCAAAGCCAGGACAAGCACGTGCTGTATGGCTTTCTCGGGCAAGCGCAGATGGCCGCCAACCAGCGCGATTATGCCCATGCGTTCGATCGTCTGCGCGAAGCCGAACGGTTGATGCAGCAACGGCAGATCCCCGACACGGTGTATCGCAGCGTACTGCTGCAAATCAGCAGTCATTTCTGGCTGCAGCAAGGGCGCCCGGAGTTGGTCCGGGAAGCGCTGACCCGAGTCTTGCGTCATTATCGCGGGGCCCATGCACGCCAGGCACCACCCGCCACGCTGCAACTGATTGCGCGTATCGAATACCAGTTGGTGTTGGCCGAGACTCAACTTCAATTGGCGCAAAATCCATTGGATCGTCTCAAGGTGTTACTCAAGCAGGCGCAACAACAGGCCATGCTGGCGCTGGAAACGGAGTTGCAATTGGCAATCTGCGAAGTGGCGGACCTGACGGGCGAGCCGGACATGGCTCATGCCGCACTGGAGGCCGGCCTGGCCTTGGTGAAGCGTTGTCATGGGCAACAGGCATTGCGTGATTTGAGTTTGCGCCAGCCAAGTCTGATCTCTCGTCTACAGGGAGCGGCGGCAGTGGTCGCCAGGGACACCGATGTCAGTTTGCTGAGTGGGCGAGAGCTTGAAGTACTGGACCTGATTGCCCAAGGCAACTCCAATCAGCAAATCGCCGAACAACTGTTCATTTCGTTGCATACGGTGAAAACCCATGCCCGGCGCATTCACAACAAGTTGGGTGTGGAGCGACGCACGCAGGCAGTTGCCATGGCGAAGAAGTTGGGATTGATAATGCAAGTTTTGTAAGGGTTGGTTTTTAGTCTGGACATGAATTAAAACATACTGTCGCGTGCATAAATAATCGTGTTGATTAGTATGATTGTCGGCGCTGACAGGTTGGGATTTAGTTGTGCTGTCAGTACATTGATTCGATTCGCCGAGCAGGATGTTCGGCTATTCAAGACAGGAAGTCTGTATGGACGACAGTTTTTTTTCTTACAGCAAGATTTCGCTTTTGAAGCGCATTCGCGCGGATTTCGCAGTCGAAGTGCTGTTGGTTTCGCGCTTGGGGGAACTCGGGATTAACCCGTTCAAGACCTATTTGAATACGCTGGTTGATATTGTTGGCACTGACGTCAGCGAATCAAGGACGTTATTCGATGAGACACTGGAGTGGGTTGAGAAAGAGACACTGCCTAATTATATCCAGGGTATCACCGGGATTTTCAATCGGCAGTATTCTTTCGAATCGGAGCACCGGGTTGAAGGGTTGGACCTGATAGCGTTTGAGCGCATCGTAATTGATGTTGTCCGTTGGTTGACCGAGGCACCCTCAATCAACCTTTCAAAACGTTCGATCAAAGTATCCGGCATCGAAGCGGTCCACGCAGCCTTGAAGTATCAACTCCCGGAAATCAATATCGATAACCTGTACTTGACCCATTTTGTCGCGGAAGCGGGCGAGAGAAAGATACTTCAATCCCGAAGCCTGGCCGAAGATGTCTTTGCTCGTTTTCAACAGAATGAAATTCCTTACTATCACGGTGAGGGAATTGGTGTTTATACGATCGCTTACAGTGCCCAGGAATCTGATTTGCATCCGCAGCTTACAATCAAGGATGTCAGTGACCTGGTGATCGAAATCGCCCCGGACTTTCTGGTCTGAGTATTTGGTAAAAGCGCTGGCTATGGCAAAAAAGTTATAATTATTAATTATGGAGTTTTAGAATATGGAACAACTGACAAAAGAATTGGTTCGGGCCAAGCTGCACGCAAGGCTCAGTGGTCGCGGTATTGATGTCGATAAGGTCTATATAAATGCCGTTGTGTCAGCTGAGGATTTGACGGTTATTTACTCTGAGTCACTGGTGTCGGCGTTTTATCTTAAGTTGCAGGATGGGGAAGTTCCAAAGTTTGACAGTGAGGATTTGGGGATCTTTTCCGAACCGTATACGTTTGACCAGGAATATCGATTCGATGGTGTAAAAATTGATGAGCTCAATGAAATGGGTGCAGCCATTGCCCGGGACTTTTTGAGCTGATTGGTGTTTTCATAAAAGCAGTTGTGCCAACCCCCCGCTTGGTTGGCACAGCTGTGGCAGTCAGGTTGCGGAGGTGGCGGCTTCATACCCCATGCGCCAACTGACCGCACGGCTGGCGGATAACAGGCGTTGCGCCGCCGGCCCGTTTTCATCGGCATGGAACAAGGATGTCGGCCCCACCACCGTCAGCACGGCAACCACTCTGCCCATCGCGTTGAACACCGGTGCCGACAAGGCATCCACCCCTGGCAGCAGCAAACCATGTACATGGTGCAAACCGCGTGCGCGGATCTGTTCGCACTGGGCCGCGTAGGCCTGATCGTCTGCCAGCACATGGGCTGCGTGGGACTGCAACTCCTGCACGCGCAGATCCTCAGTCTCGCGTTTCGGCAGGTAGGCACCAAAAACCAATCCCGTCGAAGAGCTGAGCAGCGGCAGCACCGAGCCCAGCTGTGTCACCACCGTCACCGCACGCACTGCCGGTTCGATGTGCACCACGGTCGCGCCCTGATTGCCCCATACCGCCAGAAAGCAGGTTTCGTTCAAGTCATCGCGCAGCTCAGCCAGGGGCAGGGCGGCGACTTTCAGCACGTCCATACTGTTGAGTGCTGCCAAGCCCACGCGCAAGGCTTCACGGCCCAGGCCGTAATGGTTGGTCGCTGCGTTCTGTTCGGCAAACCCGCTGGCGATCAGCGCCTGCAAATAGCGGTGGACCTTGCTCGCTGGCATTTGCACGTGTTCGGCCAGGCGCGACAGAGAAGTCGAAGGCGACAACTCGGCCAGAGCCTTGAGGATGTCAGTACCCACCTCGGCCGAGCGGACTTTCTGTTTACCGTTGTTGTCGCTGGTTTTTTCCATGGTGGCTGGGATCCCGGGACGAATGGGCGTCTTTATAGCTTGACGGTCAATACCAATCAAATTACGTTATGCGTAATCAGATTACGATAAAAATAACCCAGGCGTGCCTCTACCTCTGCAACAGAGCGAGCGGCCACTGCCGACTCCCTGTTCAGGAGGCTCCATGAACCCCGATTCAACGATGCCAGCGCTGGCCTACCTGTCAGGCTTCGGCAACGAATTCAGCAGCGAAGCCTTGCCCGGCGCACTGCCTGTCGGCCAGAACTCCCCGCAAACAGCCCCTTACGGTCTATACACCGAGCTGTTCTCCGGCACGGCGTTCACCATGCCGCGCAGCGAGGCGCGGCGGACGTGGATGTACCGCATTCAGCCGTCGGCCAATCACCCGGCATTCGTCAAGCTGGACCGGCAACTGGCTGGCGGCCCACTGGGTGAGGTGACCCCAAACCGCCTGCGCTGGAACCCGCTGGACATTCCCGCCGAGCCGACCGACTTCATCGACGGCCTGGTGAGCATGGCCGCCAACTCGGGCGCGGAAAAGCCGGCCGGTATCAGCATCTACAACTACCGTGCGAACCGTTCCATGGAGCGGGTGTTCTTCAACGCCGACGGCGAGATGTTGCTGGTGCCTGAACTGGGGCGCCTGCGCATTGCCACCGAACTGGGCGCGCTTGAACTGGAACCGTTGGAAATCGCCGTGCTGCCACGCGGTCTTAAATTCCGCATCGAGCTGCTCGATCCGCAGGCCCGTGGTTATGTCGCCGAAAACCATGGCGCGCCGTTGCGTCTGCCGGACCTGGGGCCGATTGGCAGCAATGGTCTGGCCAATCCGCGGGACTTCTTGACCCCGGTGGCGGCCTACGAGAACCTGCAACAACCCACCACGCTGGTGCAGAAATTCCTCGGCCAGTTGTGGGCGTGCGAGCTCAATCATTCGCCGCTCAACGTGGTCGCCTGGCACGGTAACAACGTGCCGTACAAATATGACCTGCGCCGTTTCAACACCATCGGCACCGTCAGTTTCGATCACCCCGATCCGTCGATCTTTACCGTGCTGACCTCACCGACCAGCGTCCATGGCCTGGCCAACCTCGACTTCGTGATTTTTCCGCCGCGCTGGATGGTGGCCGAGAAAACCTTCCGTCCACCTTGGTTCCATCGCAACCTGATGAACGAATTCATGGGTTTGATCCAGGGCGAATACGACGCCAAGGCCGAAGGCTTTGTGCCCGGCGGTGCGTCCTTGCACAGTTGCATGAGCGCCCATGGCCCCGACGGAGAGACTTGCACCAAAGCGATCAACGCGGACCTCAAACCGGCGAAAATCGACAACACCATGGCCTTCATGTTCGAGACCAGCCAGGTGTTGCGCCCGAGCCGTTTCGCCCTCGATTGCCCGCAACTGCAAAACACTTACGATGCCTGCTGGGCTACGCTGCCCGCCACTTTCGACCCGACCCGGAGATAACCCATGACGCAGACTTCCATCACTCGCAGCTGGGTTGCATCCGCCAACGACCATGCGGACTTCCCCCTGCAAAACCTGCCGCTGGGTGTGTTCAGCCTCAACGGCTCGGCGCCGCGCAGTGGCGTGGCCATCGGTTCACACATCTTTGATTTGCAGGCGGCCCTGGAGGCCGGGTTGTTCGATGGCGCTGCGAAAGCAGCGGTCGAAGCGACCCTTGGCGGTCAGTTGAATGCCTTCTTCGAACTGGGGCGTGAAGCTCGCGTCGCGTTGCGCGAGCGTTTGCTGGAACTGTTCGCCGAGGGCAGCACCCTGCGCGGCAAGATCGAAGCCCAGGGCGCAAAACTGCTGCCTCTGGCGGTGGATTGCGAAATGCACCTGCCGGCAAAAATCAATGATTACACCGACTTCTACGTCGGCATCGAGCACGCGCAGAACGTCGGCAAACTGTTCCGTCCCGACAACCCCTTGCTGCCGAACTACAAATACGTGCCGATCGGCTACCACGGTCGTGCGTCGACCATTCGCCCGTCCGGTACCGACGTCCGCCGCCCGAAAGGCCAGACGTTGCCGGCCGGTCAGAGCGAGCCGACGTTCGGCCCTTGTGCGCGCCTGGACTACGAACTGGAGCTGGGCATCTGGATCGGCCAGGGCAACGACATGGGTGACTCGATTGCCATCGGCGACGCCGCCGATCACATCGCCGGTTTCTGCCTGCTCAACGACTGGTCGGCACGGGACATCCAGGCCTGGGAATACCAGCCACTGGGGCCGTTCCTGTCGAAAAGCTTCATCACCAGCATCTCGCCGTGGGTCGTCACCGCCGAAGCGCTGGAGCCGTTCCGTCGTGCCCAGCCTGCGCGTCCGCAAGGCGATCCGCAGCCACTGCCGTACCTGCTCGACAAACGCGATCAGGCCGCTGGCGGGTTCGACATCGAACTGGAAGTGCTG
This sequence comes from Pseudomonas sp. PDM28, assembly GCF_019219115.1. NCBI lineage: Bacteria > Pseudomonadati > Pseudomonadota > Gammaproteobacteria > Pseudomonadales > Pseudomonadaceae > Pseudomonas > Pseudomonas sp. PDM28. The sequence goes on along the minus strand of NZ_JAHUWG010000011.1, from coordinate 54,409 downwards.
CTGCTCACCGAGGCCATGCGCGAGCAGAACCTGCCGGCTCATCGCCTGACCCTGAGCAACACACAGCACATGTACTGGACCGTGGCGCAAATGGTTGCGCACCACAGCGTCAACGGCTGCCAATTGCAGGCCGGTGACCTGTTCGGTTCGGGCACCTTGTCGGGGCCGGAGAACGGTCAGTTCGGCAGCCTGCTGGAAATCACCGAGGGCGGTAAAAAACCGATCGAACTGGCCTCGGGCGAGGTGCGTAAATTCCTTGAGGACGGTGACGAAATCATCCTGCGCGGCCGTTGCCGTCGTGACGGTTTCGCGTCCATCGGTTTCGGTGAGTGCCGCGGCAAAGTACTGCCGGCGCGCTGAGAGGAGCGGGGCATGGATCTCTATACTTACTACCGTTCGACGTCGTCGTACCGGGTGCGTATCGCGTTGGCGCTCAAGGGCCTGGATTATCAATCCCTGCCCGTCAACCTGATCGCACCCCAGGGCGGCGAGCATCGACAGCCACCTTATCTGGGCATCAACCCGCAGGGCCGTGTGCCGGCCTTGCGTACCAATGAGGGCGAGTTGCTGATCCAGTCTCCCGCGATCATCGAATACCTGGAGGAACGTTATCCACAGGTGCCACTGCTGTCCAAGGACCTCGCCACCCGCGCACATGAGCGTGGCGTGGCGGCAGTGATCGGCTGCGATGTGCACCCGCTGCACAACGTCAGTGTGCTCAATCGGCTGCGCCAGTCGGGCCACGACGAACCGCAGGTGGTGGAGTGGATCGGGCACTGGATCGGTCAGGGCCTGGCCACGGTAGAGCAGTTGATCGGTGATGACGGTTACTGCTTCGGCCCCGAGCCGGGGCTGGCGGACGTCTATTTGATCCCGCAGCTGTACGCGGCCGAGCGTTTCAATGTTTCTCTTGAGGCTTATCCTCGGATTCGTCGAGTGGCGGCATTGGCGGCGACGCATCCGGCGTTCATCCAGGCGCATCCGGCGAATCAGCCAGATACGCCATAACGGTTCACACCGACCCAATGTGGGAGCGAGCTTGCTCGCGATAGCGGTATGTCAGTCATATTGATTTGACTGACACTCCCTCTTCGCGAGCAGGCTCGCTCCCACAATGATTTTTGATCAATGAACGATGGCATTCGGCGGCAGGTGCCCCAGCCGTTCCGTGAGGCGAATCCGCTGGATGGGATCGTCGGTGAGCAGCAGTGCGTGCTCCAGGTCAAAACGCTCGGCGTTCGGGCAGTCCAGCCGTTGGTACAGACTGGCTCGGGCCAGATAGTCGGCGGTGCTGGCATTGCCCAGTTCCAGGACGCGCCCGGCGTCGATCAGGGCATTGATGAAGTCGTCGTGGGAGAGGTACAACTGGCGCAGGTTGCGCGACAGCCGTTGCAGCATCTGCACCGGCTCGGCGGTGACCAGATGGTCGGCGCTGAGCTTCATGTTCGGGCCATACTGGCGCTGCAACAACTCTCGGCAATCGTTCGGATAAAGGCGGCGGCCGCCGCAGGGATCGAGCAAATGATCGGCGCCCGGCACCCGCAGCAGGAAATGCCCGGGAAAGTTGACCCCGACCATGGGGATCTCCAGGCCCCTGGCCAACTCCAGCGCAATCAACCCCAGCGTCAAGGGTTGCCCTCGTCGGCGTTCCAGTACCTTGTCGAGCAGTGCCACTTGCGGGCGCAAAGGTGTGAAGTCGTCCTGGGCAAAGCCCAGGTCGTTCATGCGCCGCAATAGCGGTTGGGCCAGTTCACTGACCGGCAACATCGGCAAGCCACCGCTGACCCGTTGCTGCAACTCCTGGAAATCGGCCAGTACCGCTTGGGGCTTCACGTCACCGTCATGCTCGACCGCAATCCATAGCGCGGCCTCGAACAGCGCGGGCGGTGAACGTTGCAGGCAGGCGAAAAACGATTGGCGCGGGGTCATCAAAATCTCCGGGCAATGCCTCGTTTTAGTCCCCTCTCCGGCATTCGTCCAGTGCTGTACAAGCGCGAATTCCGGTTATTTCCGAAAGCCTGCATCGCGGCCGCGCTTATTCCGGTGCGCTTCTGCAATTTTCGGGCGCAAGCCTATACTGGCGTCTACAAGAAGTGATTCGGGAGCCTTACGATGTTCGCTCTCATGCAAAGTACTCGCCTTGAATCGCTGCATCTGAGCGTTGACCCGGTCACCGGGTTGAAGGCGGTCATTGCCATTCATAACAGCCGACTGGGGCCTGCCCTGGGTGGTTGTCGTTATCTTGCCTATCCCAGCGACGAGTCTGCGGTCGAGGATGCGGTGCGCCTTGCCCAAGGCATGAGTTACAAGGCGGCACTGGCCGGCCTGGCCCAGGGTGGCGGCGTGGCGGTGATCATTCGCCCCGTTCATGTGGCCAACCGCGCCGCACTGTTCGAAGCCTTTGGGCGCTGTATCAATCAACTGGACGGGCGCTACATCACGGCCATCGACAGCGGCACCTCAGTGGCGGACATGGATTGCATCGCCCAACAGACCCAACACGTCACCAGCACCACCTCGGCAGGTGACCCGGCGCCGCACGCGGCGATGGGCGTATTCACCGGCATTCGCGCCACTGCGATGGCGAGACTGGGCAGCGATAACCTTGAAGGCCTGCGCGTCGCCATTCAAGGCCTGGGCAACGTCGGTTATGCCCTGGCAGAACAGCTGCACGCCGCCGGGGCCGAACTACTGGTCAGCGATATCGATCACGGCAAGGTACAACTGGCGATGGAACAACTCGGGGCTCACCCCATTGCCAACGACGCACTTCTCAGCACGCCTTGCGATATTCTGGCGCCATGCGGGTTGGGCGGGGTGCTGAACAGCCACAGCGTGACGCAACTGCGCTGCTCGGCAGTGGCCGGCTCGGCGAACAATCAACTGACGCATCTGGATGTCGCCGACCAACTGGAACGTCGCGGCATCCTGTATGCGCCGGACTACGTGATCAACGCCGGCGGTCTGATCTATGTGTCGCTCAAGCACCGTGGCGAAGAACTGTCGACCATCACCGCACACCTGTCGAAAATCAGCTCGCGCCTGACCGAGGTGTTTGCCCACGCCCAGGCGGAAAAACGTTCGCCGGCACGGGTGGCGGACGAGTTGGCGGAAAAGGTGCTCTATCGATAAAAAGATCGGACATGAAAAAGGCCCTGACTCCATCGGAATCAGGGCCTGTTCAATTTGGGCCTTGCTTACTTGGCGGCTTTGGGGGCCTTGGCAGGCTTGGCCGGGGCAACCGGCTCAGCGTTTGCCTCTTCCACAGGAGCGGGCACTGCAACCGGCTCGGCGACTTCAACAGGTGCCGCAAGCAGTTCGGACAGGGCGTCCGGCTGGCTCTTGAACGCCTTGGCGAACACATCGCGATTCTTCGCCATGTAGATCCCGGCTTCTTCCACTTGCTGCTCGGTCAGCGACGGAACGGCTTTTTGCAACACTTCAGCCAGCAATTCGGCCAGTTCGAGCATTTTGTCATGACGGTCAGCTTCGGCTTTATCCATGAACAAGCGCTCCAGATCTCGGCTGCTGCGGTATACCACTTCGACGGCCATTCACCACCTCACATGCCTTCACATTGGTTGTCGGTTTCGACTACTGTATCTATATACAGCTAAAGGATAAGCGAAACCCTGTCTTTTGGGTAGTGGCTTTTTAATGTAGACCGGTTTCGGCATTTGTCAGGCGAGGTCCTGCACAGGTGCGACCAAACGCCACGGCGCGCAATCCAGAGCAGCTCGCCATCATGGGCTGGCCTTTTTTCTGCATGCAGAAAAACCGTCACGTCCAACCCGCATCATCCGGTCGAGCCGACCTAAGGAAGCATCATCGTGAAAATCAACTGGGCCGAAAAACTGCGGCAGAGCGTGCATGAACTGGCCGAGTCCCTGGGCAATCTGTTCGTCGAGACCTTTCATTACCTGGCGCTGTTCGCCATCGGTGCGGTGACCGCGTGGGCAGCGGTGATGGAGTTTCTCGGGATGATCGAAGAGGGGCACATCAAGATCGATGACATCCTGCTGCTGTTCATCTACCTGGAGCTGGGGGCGATGGTCGGGATTTACTTCAAGACCAACCATATGCCCGTGCGCTTCCTGATCTACGTGGCGATCACCGCGCTGACGCGGCTGCTGATTTCCAATGTTTCGCACCACAACCCGCCGGACCTGGGGATCATTTACCTGTGCGGGGGGATCCTGCTGTTGGCGTTTGCGATTCTGGTGGTGCGTTACGCTTCGTCGCAATTTCCCTCAGTGAAGATCGAAAACCCGCAACGCAAGACCGGCGCGGGTTCCAGTGAGCATCCAGAGGTCGAGAAAGGCGAAATCTAGAGCCCGAGCGTGGGACGCAGCCGCCCTTTGAGAGGAGGGGGCGGCAACGCCGGTCCGCTGCCGGTGGTCATGGCTTCGAGGATGGCCACGGCGCTGTGGCCCTGTTCGATGGCAATGCCGAATTGAATGCTTTGAACCAGGCGCTTGAGGCGTTGGGGGTCATTGCGTTGTTCGGCGCTGATCATGCGTTTGGCCACCACGCGTCCACTGTTGGAAAGGGTCAGCATGATGCTGCCGTCCAGGCCCTGAATGCTCAGGTTGATCTGGTAATCCGCTGCAAAGGCATCGGTAATGAGCTGGAAAGGGTTGTCCATGATGCGTCACCGCCTGATTGAACGTGCAGTTGTTGACCGGCCGTGATCAGGTTGGTTCGCAACGCCAGACCATCGGCCATCTCGCCATCATTGTTCCAACTGGGAAGTAGCAAGGCCCATGCCGGAAAAATTGTCGGACAAAAAACAGGTTCTGTAGGAGCGAGCCTGCTCGCGATGGTCGTCAACGATAACGCGTAAACCCAGACACCCCACGGTGCCTTCTGGTTTTTCGCGAGCAAGCTCGCTCCTACAGGGAACCGCGTTTTCTGCACGTTTCAGGGCAATAACGGCGGGCGTGCAACCAAAACGGTCAGCACTCCACCCAGTTCACCGCCAGACCGCCTCGTGACGTCTCTTTGTATTTGTCGTGCATGTCGGCTCCGGTATCGCGCATGGTGCGGATCACCCGGTCCAGGGAAATGAAGTGTTTGCCGTCGCCGCGCAGGGCCATTTGCGTGGCGTTGATGGCTTTCACGGCGGCGATTGCATTGCGTTCGATGCATGGCACTTGTACCAGTCCGCCCACCGGGTCGCAGGTGAGGCCGAGGTTGTGTTCCAGACCGATTTCAGCGGCGTTTTCCAACTGTTCCGGGCTGGCGCCCAGTACCTCTGCCAGGCCTGCGGCGGCCATGGCGCAGGCGGAACCGACTTCGCCCTGGCAACCGACTTCGGCCCCCGAGATCGATGCGTTTTTCTTGCACAGGATGCCAACAGCGGCTGCACCCAGGAAGAACGCGACCACGTCGTCGTCAGACGCATCGGCATTGAATTTCATGTAGTAGTGCAGCACCGCCGGGATGATGCCCGCTGCGCCGTTGGTCGGCGCCGTGACCATGCGCCCGCCTGCCGCGTTTTCTTCGTTCACGGCAAGGGCGTACAGGTTGACCCATTCCATCGCCGACAAGGTGGAGGTGATGACATTCGGCCTGCCGATTTCCTGCAGGCTGCGATGCAGTTTCGCTGCTCGACGTGGAACATTCAGGCCGCCGGGCAGGATGCCTTCGTGACGCAAGCCCTGCTCGACGCATTCGCGCATCACCGACCAGATGTGCAACAGGCCCTCGCGGATCTCGGCATCCCCACGCCATGCCCGTTCGTTGGCCATCATCAGTTCACTGACCCGCAGCCCGTGTTTGTTGCACAGCTTGAGCAGTTCGGCGGCGCTGGAGAAATCGTAAGGCAGCACCACATCGCCGGCCGGTGCGATCCCGGACTCGGCTTCGGCCGCTTCGATGATGAAACCGCCGCCCACCGAGTAATAGGTTTGCTCGAACAGCTCGCCGGTTTCACTGAATGCCGTCAGGGACATGGCATTGGGGTGGTAGGGCAGGCTCTCGTCAAGCAGCAGGAGATCGCGTCGCCAGTCGAAGGCAATGTCCGCAACGCCTGCCAGACGCAATTTCCCGGTTTCGCGCAGGGTGTGAATGCGACTGTCGATGGTGGTGGGATCGATGCTGTCGGGCCATTCGCCCATCAGGCCCATGATGCAGGCGCGGTCCGTCGCGTGACCGACACCGGTCGCCGACAGAGAGCCGTAAAGGCGAATCTCCACGCGTCGCACGTCCGTCAGAAAACCCTGTTCGAGCAGTTGTTGAGCGAAGGTCGCGGCGGCGCGCATCGGACCGACGGTATGGGAGCTGGACGGGCCGATGCCGACTTTGAAGAGATCGAAAACACTGATAGCCATGCTAAAGCCTATGCAAGCAATGGAAGAGGAATCGCCGCCATTTTTGTAGGACAAGCGCTATATCGGCGATACTGCCCGCCACGGTCCTACGTGACCAACGAAATTTCCTAAGACATCCTTTAGCAGGACTAAACGATGAGCCGTCAATTACATGCCCAGACCTATGTCTGGCTGAACGTGTTTGCCTGTGCCGCGCGGCACCTGTCGTTTACCCGTTGCGCTGAAGAACTGCACATCACGCCGGGGGCGGTCAGCCAGCAGATCCGCCAGTTGGAAGAGCGCCTGGGCTTTCGCCTGTTTCACCGCCGTGCCCGTGGCGTGGAACTGAGCGCCGAGGGCCAGCGCCTGGCCATTACCGTCAACGAGGCCTTTGGCAGTATCGACGCGGAATTGCGGCGACTGGATGCGGGCATGATTAGCGGGATTCTGCGGGTGCGTTCGATTCCGTCGTTCCTGAGCAAATGGCTGACGCCGCGCCTGCCGCGTTTGCAGCAGCGTTTTCCGGACATTCAGTTGCGCCTGGTGGCCGAGGACAGCAGCGTGCCGTTGCATGAAGGCGACTTCGACCTGGCGATCGACCTGAACGACGGCAGCTACCCGGGCCTGTTATCCACAGCCTTGCTGGATGAACAGATTTTTCCGGTGTGCGCGCCGAGCCTGCTACGGGGGCGGCCGCCGCTGCACGGTCCGGCAGACCTGATGCACTTTCCGTTGTTGCACGACATCACCGCCTGGCGCGGCAGCTACGAATATGCGGAATGGGAGTTTTACCTCAACGCCATCGGCTTCGAAGGGGCCGATGTGCGACGCGGGCATACCTTCAATCGCAATCACCTGACCATCGAAGCGGCCATCGCCGGGATGGGCGTGGCGATTGCCCGACGAACGCTGCTCAATGATGAGCTGGAACGTGGGGCGCTGATCGTGCCGTTTGGCCTGGCGGTGCCCAATCACAAGCGCTACATGCTGCTTTACGCGCCGGGGGCATTGAGCCATCCGGGTGTGCGCGCGGTGCACGATTGGTTGGTGGAGGAAGCGGGGGTTTTTCGCAGCCTGCACCCGTTGGGGGAGCAGCAAATGTGAGCAATTGTTACGCAAGAGCAGGGCGACCCAACTCCCGACCTTAACAGCGCTTTTACCGGTTGTCCGGCTTTTTTTGCGATTGAACATTTATCTTTTTTTAGGGGTTGAATTGTTCAGCGTACAGACCGATTGTGTAACCAAGAGGTCACGGTGATGACGCCCAAGGGCTTAGCTGACCGGCCTCTCGCGAGCTAGCTGAAATAAGGGATGAACTATGCAAATCCAAGTCAATAGCGATAACCATATTCAAGGCAGTAAACGACTGGAGGAGTGGGTACGTACGACCATTGAGAGCACGCTCGAACGCTACGAAGAGGACCTGACACGCGTCGAGGTTCACCTGCGGGACGAGAACGGCGACAAGCCGGGTCCCCACGACATGCGCTGCCAGCTGGAGGCGCGGCCAAAAGGCCATCAACCGGTTTCCGTCACCCATAAGGCCTCCACCATGGAGCAGGCGATCGACGGAGCAGCCACCAAACTTGAACATGCGCTGGAGCATATGTTCGGTAAATTACGCGGCAAACGAGCAAATGTGGTGCCCATCGAGAGTGGCGCCCATGCCGACCAGCTGCTGGAAGAAGAGTTTCTGGAAAACGAACAGGCGGCGCTTAACGGCTGACCTGATTCACTTTTTACCTTCCCATGAGAACGGGCCTGCATTGCAGGCCCGTTTTCGTTTCGGTGGCTTTTGGATTCCATGGTCGTTGGCATGGGCTGTGGGGACAGCCAGGTTTGCGGTGAACCAACGGGCGAGATAGGGGCAGCACCCGTTCTTTTGCATATGAGAATATTTATCATTAATATTGCGACCTTGCCGGCCCCCCTGACGCTGTTGTGGTCTCCCCGGTCTCCAGGTCGAAACTTGAACAATGATGACTCTCCCACCCGACCCCCACGATATCGAGCGTGATCAACAGCGCGGCGACCGTGCGCATTTTCTCCAGGTGTTTCTCTCCCAGCGTTCGCAAATGGAAGCGCTGGTAAATCGGCGTGTCGGCTGCAGCGCGACGGCGGCGGACCTCGTTCAGGACTTGTTCCTGCGTTTCTGGCGGCGGCCGTTGGTGCAAGTCGAGGAACTCAGTACCTACCTGTTGCGCTGCGCCGGCAACATCGCCATTGATCATTTGCGCAGTGAAGGCACCCGGGTGCGGGCCAGCGAAGGCATGCTGGTGGAATCTTCGGACAGCCATGGCAGCGGACCACAAGCGGCGCTGGAGGCGGGCAACGATCTGCGCCACGTCGAAAGCGCATTGCGCGCGTTACCGCAGCGCACGCGGCAGATCTTTTTGCTCAATCGCATTCATGGCCGTAAATACGCCGAGATCGCCAAGGCCATGGGCTTGTCCCAAAGTGCCGTGGAAAAACATATGATGCGCGCCCTCGAAGCCTGCAAGGCCAGCCTTCGGGAACCCGAACCGCGTACGGCAGGGAAAGCACCGTGAACCACTTCGAACGCGTCACCCCGACCCCCGCTCAGGAACAGGCAGCGCTGGCCTGGCTAAGTCTGTTGCATAACCAGCCCAGCAGTGCTGATCAGGCGACTTTCAGTCATTGGTTGCAGGCCGATCCCGCCCATGCCGAGGCCTATGCCCGGGCGCAGGTCTTGTGGGAGCTGAGCGAAGGACCGGCGCGCACGCTGGCCGATGAAGATGCCCCGGCCTTGCAGAGCTATCTCGACGCCATGGACAAGTCTCGTCGCAGCACGGTCGGGCGCTGGTCCGGTGCGCTGGCGATGGCGGCGTGTCTGCTGTTGATGGTCAGTCTCGGTACAGGCTGGCAGCCCTCGCGCTGGATCGATGACTTGGGTGCGGACTTCGTCTCGGCACCGGGGGAAATCCGCACCGTCACTCTGGCCGATCAGTCACAGGTGACACTGGATGCCGACAGTGCCATCGCCGTGGATTTCAGTCGCGGCGAGCGGCATGTGCAACTGCGTCGCGGCGCCGGGTTTTTCAGTGTTACACACACCGGTGAGCCGTTTGTGGTGGACGCCGAGAAAGGCCGGGCGCGCGTCCTGGGCACGCAGTTCGAAGTCCGTTTGCAACCCCACGGTGCACAGGTCACGGTGCTGTCCGGGCGAGTCGGCGTGACGGCGGACCAGGATGCCGAACAGCAAATCCTCACCGCCGGCCAGCAAGTTGCCTACGGCGATGGCACGGCGCAAAAGCTCCACGCGGTGGACAGCGAAGCGCAGTTGGCCTGGCGCCAGGGCTGGCTCAATTACTACAAGGCGACGCTGGCCGATGTGGTGCGGGATCTGGGGCGCTATTACCCCGGACGGATCGTGTTGCTCAACGATGAACTGGCGGCACGCCGGGTCAGTGGTAGCTTCCCGAGCAGGAACCCGCAGGCGGTGTTGAGTTCTTTGCAGGGGGTGTTGGGGTTTGAGCAGCATCAGGTGTTGGGGCATCTGATTATTTTGCGTTGAAGCTTGCGGCCTCTTCGCGGGCAAGCCCGCTCCCACAGGTACTGAGTCGGTCACACTATTAGGACAACACACAACCCTGTGGGAGCGAGCCTGCTCGCGAAGAGGCCAGTTCAAACACCACATCACCCTGAATAAAAAATATTTTCAAATTGTTGTGAGGTAAACCCGATCGTCATCCGTGTAGTGACTGAAACTGCGAGTCATTCGCATCCGTTGCGGTTCTACACAGGTCATGAGTCATGAAGTCCAGGGCAAAATCGGGTTCGGTCAAACAATGGTTGGGTGTGTCTGCGTTGAGCTTTTCAGCATCGGCGTTGTTGCCGCTTGGCCTGGTGCTGGCCGCAGAGACGGGCAGCACTCAGCCGCGTGCGCAGTTCAGTTTCTCGCTGGCCGCCAAACCGTTGCCCCAGGCACTGAGTGATTTCAGCCGGGTAACCGGCATCAGCGTCGTCTATACCGATGAAGCGCCGTACGGCCTCAATGCGCCGGCGGTCAATGGCCAGATGAGCGCCGAACAAGCCCTGCAACGTCTGCTCACCGGCTCGGGATTGACGTTCCGCCGCACCGACGGCCATACCATGGCGCTGGAACCGCGGCTGACTGAAGGTGCGTTGACACTGGGCGCGACCACTATCACCTCGGTGATGGATGAGTCCATGAGCTACCAGCCGCCACCGACCTCTTCGGTGATGCGCTCTTCGGCCCCGATTCAGGACATCCCGCAGACCATCAATGTCGTCCCCGCCCAGGTGATCCGCGATCAGGCACCGCGCAATCTCGATGACGCCCTGGCCAACGTCAGCGGCATCACCCAGGCCAATACCCTGGGCAGCACCCAGGACTCGGTGATGGTTCGCGGTTTTGGCGACAACCGTAACGGCTCGATTATGCGCGACGGCATGCCGATCGTGCAGGGCCGTGGCCTCAACGCCAGTGTGGATCGGGTCGAAGTGCTCAAGGGGCCGGCGTCGTTGCTCTACGGCATCCAGGATCCGGGTGGCGTGGTCAACATGGTCAGCAAGAAGCCCGAACTTGAGCAATTCAACGCACTGACCGCGCGCGGTTCGAGCTATGGCGACGGCAAGAACGGCAGCGGCGGCACTTTCGACAGCACCGGCGCCCTCGGCGATTCCGGGCTGGCCTACCGCATGGTGCTGGACTACGAAGACGAAGATTACTGGCGCAACTTCGGCGTGCATCGTGAAAGCCTGATTGCGCCGTCGCTGGCCTGGTACGGCGAAAGCACCAAGCTGCTGTTCGCCTATGAGCACCGCGAATTCCTCACGCCGTTCGACCGTGGCACGCTGATCGACCCACGGACCAACCACCCGCTGGACATCTCGCGCAACGAGCGTCTCGACGAGCCGTTCAACAACATGGAAGGGCGTTCGGATCTCTATCATTTCGAGGCCGATCACGAACTCAATGACAACTGGAAAGCCCATTTCGGCTACAGCTGGAACCGCGAAACCTACGACGCCAGCCAGGTGCGCGTGACCGCCATCGACACCAAAAAAGGCACCCTGACCCGCAGCATGGACGGCACGCAGAACGCGATCAGCACCGACCGATTCACCACCGTCAGCCTCGAAGGCAATGTGAATGTGCTCGGCCTGCAGCACGACCTGCTGTTCGGCATCGACGACGAATACCGCAAGATCTATCGCGAAGACCTGATCCGCCAGAAAAGCCGTACCAACTTCAGCTACGTGAACCCGATCTATGGCCAGGAAGTAGCGGGCACCACTGTCAGCGCTCCCGACAGCGCGCAGACCGATGAGCTGCGCAGCGATTCGGCCTTCCTGCAGGATTCCATCCACCTCAACGAGCAATGGATTCTGGTGGCCGGCGCGCGTTTCCAGATGTACGACCAGTACGCCGGCAAAGGCGTGCCGTTCCACGCCAACACCGACAGCAACGGGCAGAAATGGGTGCCGCGCGCGGGCCTTGTGTACAAGTACACCGATACCTTGTCGTTCTACGGCAGCTACACAGAATCGTTCAAACCCAACTCGACCATCGCACCGTTGAGCGGCAGCAGTACCGTGCTTGACGGCGGCATCGCGCCGGAAGAAGCCAAGTCCTGGGAGTTGGGGGCCAAGCTTGATCTGCCGGGCCGCGTCACCGGCAACATCGCGTTGTTCGACATCAAGAAGCGCAATGTGCTGGTGGCCAACGCCGAAGGCCCGACCACGATCTACAGCGCCGCCGGCGAAGTGCGCTCCCGTGGCCTGGAAGTGGACTTGAGCGGGCAGCTCACCGATCGCTGGAGCATGATCGGCAGTTACGCCTACACCGATGCCGAAGTCACCGAAGACCCGGTTTACAAGGGTAATCAACTGCAAAATGTGGCGAAGAACAGCGGCTCGTTGTCGGCGGTCTATGACTTCGGCACCGTCATTGGCGGTGATCAGCTGCGGGTCGGCGCCGGGGCGCGTTATGTGGGGGAGCGCGCGGGCAACGCGGTGAACGATTTCGACTTGCCGAGCTACACCGTGGCCGATGCGTTCGCCACCTACGACACCCAGGTCGACGGGCAGAGGGTCAAGTTCCAGCTCAACGTGAAGAACCTGTTCGACCGCACCTACTACACCTCGGCGGCGAGCCGGTTCTTTGTGTCCATGGGCGATTCGCGGCAGGTGACGCTGTCCAGCACCCTGGAGTTCTGACGACAGTCACTGAACCTGTGGGAGCGGGCTTGCCCGCGATGGCGGCAGTACAGGCGATAAATAATCGGACTTAGCGCAAAAACGCCTGTCGATACTCCCCGGGTGTTGCGCCCAAAGCCTGGCGAAAGCGGTTGGTGAAGTGGCTGGCACTGGAGAAGCCGCAAGCCAGCGCAATCTCCCCCAGTGGCTGCGAGGTCGTGCGCAGCAATTCCCGCGCCCGGTTCAGGCGCCGCGCCAGCAGGTACTGGTGGGGCGGCAAGCCGAGGCTCTCGCGGAACATCCGCGCGAAGTGGTACTCCGACAACGCGCACAACGCCGCCAACTGACCAAGGCTGATGGCCTGGTCCAGATGGCTGTCGATGTATTCCACCAGATGCCGGCGCTGATGCGCGGCCAATCCACCTTTGAGGCGCAGGCCTTGCCGGGCGTTGACCTGGCTGAGCAGGGCATGGCTGAGCAGTTCGTGGGCCAGGCTGCTGGTCAGCAGACGCTCGCCCGGCTCGTCCCAGTTCAAGCGGATCAACTGCCGAAAGCGCAGCGCCTGCTGCGGGTCATCGAGAAAGGTCTGCTCGCGCAGCTGCATTTCCCGTGGTTCGCGATCAAGCAGGGTGACGCAGCCGAGGGCAAATTGTTCGGGGCTGAAGTACAGGTGTGCCAGACGGATGTCGCCGTTGATCACCCAGCCTGACTGGTGGTCGGCCGGCAGGATGCACAGTTTGTCCGGGCCGCCCTTGTTGCCGGGCTGACCGCGACGGAAGGTGCCGGTGCCGCCGGCTATGTAACAGGACAATGTGTGGTGGCTGGGCGCCTCGTATTCCCGGGCGTCGTGGTGATTGCTCCACAAAGCGGCAGACATGCCGTCACCCAGTTCGGCGCTGTGCTCCAGACGAGCATTCGGCGAGCTGTTGAGGGCTTGAAAGACTTGTAGGGTATCCAGTGCAGCCATGATCGTTGCTCTCTAACACCAGCATCCAACGCCCTGCATGCTACTCCGTAGACGTGCGCCTGCCAGCCCATCGCGAGACAAAAGCGCAAGTTTATGCAAGTGCCCCAAGGCGTGACGCCGGACACTGGGCGCCTATCGAGGAGCCTTTGTCATGAACCTTTCTTTGTACCTGCTGACCGTGCTGATCTGGGGCACCACCTGGATTGCCTTGAAATGGCAACTGGGCGTGGTGGCGATTCCCGTGTCGATCGTCTATCGCTTCGGCCTCGCCGCGCTGGTGCTGTTCGTGATCCTGTTGCTCAGTCGGCGCCTGCAAGTGATGAACCGTCGTGGGCACTTGATTTGCCTGGCTCAGGGCCTGTGCCTGTTCTGCGTCAACTTCATGTGCTTCCTTACCGCGAGCCAGTGGATCCCCAGCGGTCTGGTGGCCGTCGTGTTTTCCACCGCCACCCTGTGGAATGCCCTCAACGCGCGAGTGTTCTTCGGCCAGAGAATCGCCCGCAACGTGCTGATGGGCGGTGCGCTGGGTTTGCTTGGGCTGGGCTTGCTGTTCTGGCCGGAGCTGGCCGGGCATACCGCCAGCCCGGAAACCTTGCTCGGCCTTGGTCTGGCCCTGTGCGGCACCTTGTGTTTCTCGGCGGGCAACATGCTCTCAAGCCTGCAACAGAAGGCCGGTCTCAAGCCGCTGACCACCAATGCCTGGGGCATGGCCTACGGGGCGGCGATGCTCTCGGTGTGGTGCCTGGTCAAAGGTATTCCCTTCGATATTGAAATGAGCGCGCGTTACATCGGCTCACTGTTGTACCTGGTGATTCCCGGGTCGGTGATCGGTTTCACCGCCTATCTCACACTGGTCGGCCGCATGGGGCCTGAACGGGCGGCGTACTGCACCGTGCTGTTTCCGGTGGTGGCGCTCAACGTGTCGGCGTTTGCCGAGGGCTATCAATGGACAGTACCGGCGTTGTTGGGGCTGGTGTTGGTGATGTCGGGGAACGTACTGGTGTTTCGCAAACCGAAAGTGCCGCAGGTATTGGGCAACGGCAAGCTGGCCTGAGGGCGCATCGAGTGCTGAGTAATTCAGTGCTCGATTTTTATCGCGATGTATATCAATAGCGGAAAGATGAAATCAACAATGTACCCAGCCCTGTCATTGTAGTTCCAGGTTTTCGACTCATCCATGTTGAACCATTCGGTGCCGATTGTTTGAAAGCCGAAGTAATAAAGAAATATGGCAATCAATAATCCAATGAGTGCAGGTTTTTTAGCTTCGTGAAACTGTTCCTGGCTGGCGTTGATGTTTTTGTAAAGATAATAGGTTCCGAGGAGGCAGCTTAGGGTGTAGACCACTTCCAGTGTGATGATCAGCCAGTAAATGCGGTGGTGAAGTAGGGTGGAAGTAATAGCCCTGTGTCTGTATTTGTTTTGATCATTGGTAGTGTCCATGCTCAGGATGTGGCTAATGTATTCATAGTTGGTAGAGTAGTCCGTGAAATTGTTATACAGCATCAGTAGTCCGAAGAGGCTTATAAACAGCGTCAGTAAGACTTTGCTGAGTCGAATGACGTGATTGGTTGTGAGTGGGTTCAAGTTGGTGATCTCCGTTGTTGATCCCGTAGTTCCAGGGTAAACAAGGAGAGTCTATCTCGCAGTTTTGTTATTTGGCTGCTGACTGAGTTGCAGAGTGTGTATTCAGAAAGTTGTTTGATTGTTTGAGCGTGCTTTATTTATTAAGCGGGCAGGCGCGTGTAACGCCTGCCCGTTTAGTTCAACCCTTCCAGACTTGCGGGTTGACCAGGTCCTGCGGGCGCTCGCCCAACAGGGCGCTGCGCAAGTTGGCCAAGGCACGGTTGGCCATGGCATCGCGGGTCTCATGGGTGGCCGAGCCGATGTGCGGCAAGGTCACGGCATTGTTCAGTTGGAACAGCGGCGACTCGGCCAGCGGTTCTTTTTCGTACACGTCCAGCCCGGCTCCACGAATGCGCTTGTTTTGCAGCGCTTCGATCAGCGCCGGTTCATCCACCACCGGGCCACGGGCGATGTTCACCAGTATCGCGCTCGGCTTCATCAGCGCCAGTTCGCGATGGCTGATCAAGTGTCTGGTTTTCTCGCTGAGCGGCACCACCAGGCAGACGAAATCAGCTTCGGCCAGCAATTGATCGAGGCTGCGAAACTGCGCGCCGAGTTCCTGCTCCAGTCCGGTCTTGCGACTGTTGCCGCTGTAGATGATCGGCATGTTGAATCCCAGTCGACCGCGTCGGGCGATGGCCGCACCGATGTTGCCCATGCCGACGATGCCCAGGGTCTTGCCATGCACATCGCAACCGAATAGCTGCGCACCGACAGTGGCCTGCCATTGTCCGGCCTTGGTCCAGGCATCCAGTTCGGCGACGCGGCGCGCGCTACTCATCAATAGCGCGAACGCCAGGTCGGCGGTGCTTTCGGTGAGCACGTCCGGCGTGTTGGTCAGCATGATCCCGCGTTCGTTGAAGTAGGCCAGGTCATAGTTGTCGTAGCCCACCGAGACGCTGGACACCACTTCCAGCCTGGCGGCGTTTTCCAATTGGGCGCGGCCGAGTTTGCGACCAACGCCGATCAGGCCGTGGGCGTGGGGCAGGGCTTCGTTGAACTGGGCGTTGATATCGCCGTTTTTCGGATTCGGCACGATGACGTCGAAATCCTGTTGCAGGCGTTCGACCATTGCCGGGGTGACGCGGCTGAAGGCCAGGACAGTCTTTTTCATGGGAGGCGGGCTCGTCGGGCGGTGAAGAATGCTTAGCAAGCTACAAGTTTCACGCGGCAAGCTGCAAGTCTAAAAGCCGCCCTCATGGTTTTTAACTTGAAGCTTGTCGATTGAAGCGTGTCGCTGCCGTTCCGTTATACTGCCGTACTTCTTATACTGCGGCATGCGGCTCACTCACCGGGCCCGACATTTCACGCATCACCCGGAGCTTTCATGACTTCCCCGAAACAACCGCCGGTCGCCGACGCCCAGAGCGACGTGCAGGCAGAGCTGCCAGACAGCGTCGACTCCAGCGCCGACAGCGAAACCAAAACCGAAATCCCGGCATTCAAGTTCCCGTTCAAGCCGGGCGAACTGGCGGCAGCCAAAGGCTCGAACCAGCCGTGGTACAAGAACGGCGCCAAGAACGGCCACACCAAGACGCCGGGCATGGCACCGCCGGGGACTCGCCGGTCGATGGGCAAGCGCTGAAATTCCAGTGCCTGGCCTGCCGTCATCGCGAGCAGGCTCGCTCCCACAGTGGATCTGTGTCGTACACAAATTCCATGTTCACTGAAGATCCCTTGTGGGAGCGAGCCTGCTCGCGATGGGGCCGTTGCCGGTAGCACAAGTTTTTGATCAAGCTGCCCGCAACGAAATGTGCGCCACTCAATTGGACTTGGCGGCCGGGCGGATGGAGTCCCATTCGGTGACGTACGCGGTTTTGCTCTTTTTGTTGTAGAGGCACAGCTCGGTGCCTTGTGTGCCTTTCATGTGCTTTTGCGGGTACTGGCCCTGGAGCAGGAGCGCGGTATAGCCAACCCGGTCGTCGAACTGCGCGGCGTTGCCGACCGGTTTACTGTTCTTCAGGCCGCTGGCCTTGGTGCAACTGGCGAGTACGGCCTTGTCGTAGGCGGCCCAGGCGTCGGGGCTGGAGGCGTGGGCCTGAGAGGCGAGGGCAGTGAGGCAGAGAAAAGTCAGTGTTGCTGCTTTCATGGTCCAGGCATCCTTGGGGCTGTGGCCGAAAAGTGAGTATGCCTGAAGATTTGACGCCTCATCGCGAGCAGGCTCGCGATGAGGCGTATCAGTCTGGAACCGGCTCCCGGCGAACGGCACGCATCCCGACACTTTCATACAATCGCCGCGCCCGGTGGTTGTCTTCCAGCACCTTCAAGTCCACACATCCTTCGCGACGTTGCTGGAACACCTTGAACGCCTGCAACAACAAGGCACGCCCCAATCCTCGGCCCTGAAACCGTGGATGCACCACCAGATTCTTGATGTAGGCGCTGGTCCAGCACTGGCACACGCCAACAATGCCTTCGGCATCCCGGGCGATGAAGCACAGTGCCGGGTCATATTCCGGGTCGTTTTCAAACTGCCATTGCCACATGTCCAGCGCTGCCACGCGACCGCCACCTTCGAGGTAACCGAACTCCATCAACCGGTGCACGGCTGCGCCGATTTCGGGATGGTATTCGCTCAGTTGCAGGCCGGCTGGCCAATCGGGTGACGGCACGACTTCAGTGAGGTCGCGCCGCATCAGCCAGCAAAAGTCCTCGGCCAAGACTCAATATCCCTGTTCGGCGACAGCCTTGGCCGCAGTGATCAGGCACTGGGTCAATTCCGGCGAAGAGAACTTGGTCAGCACCGCGTTCGCCCCCGCCAGTCGGGCTTTCTCGGCGTTCATCGCACTGTCCAGCGACGTGTGCAGCAAGACATAAAGATGCGCGAAGTCCGGGGTTTCCCGCAGGGTGCGGGTGAAGGCGTAGCCGTCCATCTCGGACATTTCGATGTCCGAGACGATCAGGTTGATCTGCTGCGCGGTGCCTTGCAGATCCAGCAGGCAGTCGATGGCTTCCTTGGCGCTGCGGGCCGTATGGCATTGCAGGCCAAGGTTACGCAAGGTGTGCACCGATTGCTGCAAGGCAACCTGGCTGTCATCGACTACCAGGATGCGCGCGTTGCCGAGCAGTTCGGCGTCTTCCATGCTCAGTTCGGTCGGTGCCATTTCGATTTGTGCCGGGGCGATGCCGTGGATGACTTTTTCGATGTCCAGTACCTGCACCAGGGTGCCATCGACCGACGTCACGCCGGTGATGTAGGCGCGCAAACCACCGGAGCCGAAGGGCGGCGGGCGGATATCGGTGGTCAGGCAATGGACGATCTTGCTCACGGCCTGCACGTGCAATCCCTGCTTGGAGCGGCTGACATCCGTGACGATCAGGCAGCCGCCGTTCGGGTCTTCCAGTGGGCGCTCGCCAATGGCGCGGCTGAGGTCGATCACCGACAGCGATGCACCGCGCAGGGTGGCGATGCCTTTGACGTGGGGGTGTGACTCCGGCAACCGGGTCAACGGCGGGCAGGGAATGATCTCACTGACCTTGAGCAGGTTGATCGCCATCAGCTTGCCGCTGCGCAGGGTAAACAGCAGAAGCGAAAGTGAGTCTGCGCGGGCTTTGGTGGAGGACATATGAACCTTCTCTGGAAAAAGGTGACGGGCAATCCCGGGATCGCCATGACTTCGATGCCGGGTTATCGACTTGTCGGGGGCAGGCTTTAGTTTCAATGACTCAAGGGCAGATCAAAAGATCGCAGCCTGCGGCAGCTCCTACAGAGAAATGCGATCCCTGTAGGAGCTGCCGCAGGCTGCGATCTTTGCTTATTTCATCCCCAACCGCTTGGCCATTCGCCCCAGGTTCGCCCGATCCAAGCCTAGCTCACGGGCCGCGCTTGCCCAGTTGTTGTTGTGCCGTTCCAGGCAGGCACCGATCATTTGACGCTGATATCGCTCGGTGGCCTCACGCAAATCGCCGATCGGCGCTTGGGTGACGGTGGCGACAGGTTGCTCGGCAGCGGTTTCAACGCTGGCGTTGGGCAAGTCCAGGTCGGCTGCGCTCAGGCTGAGAATCTTCGGCCGTTCCTTGCAATTGCCCAGGGCTTTCAAGGCGCTGCGGCCGATCAAGTGCTCAAGCTCGCGCACATTGCCGGGCCAGTCGTAGGCCAATAGCGCGGCCTGGGCGTCGCTGTTCAGGCGCAGGCTGTTGAGGCCCATGCGCGAGCGATTCTGCTCGAGGAAGTAACCGCTGAGCAGCAGCACATCGCGCCCGCGATCGCGCAGGGCCGGCACCAGCAGCGGATAAACACTGAGGCGATGGTAGAAGTCGGCACGGTAACGACCGCTGCGCACTTCCTCGGCGAGGTCGCGGTTGGTCGCCGCGATCAACCGCACGTCGACCTGATGCTCCTGATCCGAGCCCAGTCGCTGCAGCTGACCGCTCTGCAACACGCGCAACAGCTTGGCCTGCACGGTCAGCGACAACTCACCGACTTCATCGAGGAACAGCGTGCCGCCATTGGCCAGTTCGAACTTGCCACGGCGGTCGTTCATCGCCCCGGTAAAGGCGCCGCGGACATGGCCGAACAACTCGCTTTCCACCAAGGTGTCGGGCAACGCGGCGCAGTTGAGGCTGATGATCGGCTTGTCGGCGCGGGGCGAGGCGGCATGGATGGCTTGGGCCACCAACTCCTTGCCGACCCCGGTTTCGCCGGTGATCAGCACGGTCAGGTCGCTGCCGCCGACCAGGCTGATTTCTTCGACCAGACGCTTGTGGGCCTTGCTCTGGCCAATCAACTCGCGATTCTGCTGGCCGCTGGCCTGGCGGTAGACCTCGGCGCGCTGATGCTCATCTTCGACCCGGTTGTTCAACCGCTCGATGCGTTCGGCGGCGTTGACCGTGGCGGCCGCGAGGCTGGCGAAGGCTTGCAGGGCATCCAGTTCGATCGGCTCGAAGCGTTCCGGGTCGAGGGCGTCGAGGGTCAGCAGACCCCAGGGGCGCTCGTCGATGAACAAGGGGCAACCCATGCAGTCGTGGACTTCCAGGTGATCATCCAGGCCATCGACCAGACCGTCATAGGGATCAGGCAAGTCGCTGTCGGCAGCGAAACGGGTCGGGCCGGGGCCGCTGAGCAGCGCTGCGAAGCGCGGGTGCTCACTGACCTTGAAGCGCCGACCGAGGGTGTCGGTACTCAAACCGTCGACGGCCAGTGGCACTAGCCATTCACCATCGAGGCGCAGCAGGGCGGCGGCATCGCACGGGAGTAGGGCGCGCATGGCTTCCAGCAGGCGGCGATAACGCTCGCCCTCGGGCAGTTCGCGGGAAAGGTCGGAGACCAGGGGCAGCAAGGCGGTGAGCAGGGGTTTTGCAGTCATAGTGACTCCATGTAGTCGGTATGACTATAAAGCAGACAGTGTCGAAATGACTATTACGTTATTAACTTATTGATTTATAACGATTAAATAATTGGCACGAAAGCTGATATGCACAGGGTAATCCGTTAGCAATCCAAGAAGACCAGGAGTCACCTTATGCTGAGCGCTCAAGACCGTGCCATCGTCAAATCCACCGTACCGCTGCTCGAAAGCGGTGGTGAGGCGCTGATCACGCACTTCTACCGCATGATGCTCTCCGAATACCCGCAAGTGCGCCCGCTGTTCAACCAGGCCCACCAGGCCAGCGGTGACCAGCCGCGTGCCTTGGCCAACGGCGTATTGATGTATGCGCGCCATATCGACCAGCTCGACCAGTTGGGCGACCTGGTGGCCAAGATCATCAACAAGCACGTAGCCCTGCAGATCCTGCCT
This sequence comes from Pseudomonas sp. PDM28, assembly GCF_019219115.1. Taxonomy (NCBI): domain Bacteria; kingdom Pseudomonadati; phylum Pseudomonadota; class Gammaproteobacteria; order Pseudomonadales; family Pseudomonadaceae; genus Pseudomonas; species Pseudomonas sp. PDM28. The sequence goes on along the minus strand of NZ_JAHUWG010000011.1, from coordinate 33,584 downwards.
GAGCACTATCCGATTGTCGGCAGCTGCCTGCTGCGGGCCATCGCCGAAGTACTGGGCGAAGAGATCGCCACCCCGGAAGTGATCGCGGCCTGGGGCGCGGCCTACGGCCAACTGGCGGACATCCTGATCGGCGCCGAAGCCAGCGTTTACGACCAAAAAGAACAGGCCCACGGCGGCTGGCGCGGGGCGCGGGAATTCATCGTGGTGGACAAGGTCGAGGAGAGCGCCGAGATCACTTCGTTCTACTTCGAACCGGCGGACAAAGGCCCTATCCTGGCCGCAGAACCCGGCCAGTACATCGGCATGAAACTGATCCTCGACGGTGAAGAGATCCGTCGTAACTACTCGCTGTCGGCGCTGGCGAACAAAGGCCAGTACCGCATCAGCGTCAAGCGTGAAGCCGGTGGTCGCGCGTCCAACTACCTGCATGACCAGATGCATGTCGGCGACAGCATCCAGTTGTTCCCGCCATCGGGCGAGTTCACCCTGACCGCCAGCGACAAACCGCTGGTGCTGATCAGCGGCGGTGTCGGCATCACCCCGACCCTGGCGATGCTCGAAGCGGCGCTGGAGACCCAGCGGCCGGTGCATTTCATCCACTGCGCGCGCAACGGCAGTGTGCATGCCTTCCGCGACTGGATCGATGGCCTGGCCGAACGTCATCCGCAACTCAAGCGTTTCTACTGCTATTCCGAGGACGACGGCGTGAGCCCGGCGGCGCACAAGGTCGGTTTGTTGAGCCAGCAGCAGTTGAATGCGTGGCTGCCGGAGCAGCGTGACCTGGATGTTTACTTCCTGGGGCCGAAAGGTTTCATGGCGTCCATCAAGCGCCATCTCAAGGCACTGGGTGTGCCGGAGAAGCAAAGCCGCTATGAGTTCTTCGGGCCGGCAGCGGCGCTGGAATAAATAGTACCGGAGACCGCGTCGCCCTCATCGCGGGCAAGCCCGCTCCCACAGGTTGTGTGTCGTTCACATCAATCTGGATCGACACAAATCCCTGTGGGAGCGGGCTTGCCCGCGATGAGGGCGACGCGGTCTTGAATGGAAAAAAGCTGAAAAGTTAATCCCTCCTTAACCGCCTTGTCGTCTATTCCCCCCGAATCCCCCGGACATGCTCCAGACTCTCAAAGGTCCGGGCCAGCGTGTAGACTGGCGGGCACTCGAATCTTGAAGGGAAACGCGATGAGCGATGAATCCATGCGGTTGGGGCGTGAACGGCGCTACCTGGTGTTGTTGGGCATCATTTGCCTGGCGTTGATCGGCGGCGCGCTGTACATGCAAATTGTCCTGGGCGAGGCGCCTTGCCCGCTGTGCATCCTGCAACGTTATGCGTTGCTGCTGATCGCGATCTTCGCCTTCATCGGCGCGGCCATGCGCAACCGTCGCAGCATCACGGTGTTCGAAAGCCTGGTGGTGATCTGCGCGTTGGCGGGTGCAGGCGTTGCCGGGCACCACGTCTATACGCAGTTCTACCCGGCGGTCAGCTGCGGCATCGATGTGTTGCAACCGATTGTCGATGACTTGCCGCTGGCGAAGATCTTCCCGCTGGGTTTCCAGGTCGATGGTTTCTGCTCCACGCCATACCCGCCGATCCTCGGTTTGTCGCTGGCGCAGTGGGCGCTGGTGGCGTTCGTACTGATCGTGGTGCTGGTGCCGCTGTTGACGTCGCGTAACCGCAAAGCGCTGCGCTGAGGTCATCTGCCGCCGCACATTGTCGGACAAAAAAGCCCCGTTCCTTGCACAGAGGAACGGGGCTTTTTTTGTGGTGAGCGGCGCATTCCAGAGACCCGGTAAAAAGGCCGTGATGTGGGACAGCCAAGGGTGCGACACATGTGCGACATGTTGTCACAGAGTTGGTGTCGCAGGGCGTTCATGGAAGCCGGATTGGCACATGGAATCGTAACTAAATTGGGCTGTTTTGCAGGCTCCCGTTTTTTCCCGTTCCGAGCCCGAACAGGCAGTTTTAACAGGGCCTGGCGAATGGCCGCAGTCCCCGTCATATCGGGCCTCTGGCAGGATCAAGGGTAGCAGGGAGGCACCCGATACTGTCTGAACTGTGGGTGGAAGACCTACTTATTTTGGTGTTTTTGTTGAGAATCAATTTCGATAAGATGCGCCACTTTTGCGAAAATGGTGAATGATTGTTGCCGGTTCGGATAAAAATTATTTCGGGATGAGACATGGTTTATAAAACGCTACATATCTACAATCGCCCGCACTGAATTCCCGACGCTGCTCAAATCTTAACCAGATGTGAGCAGGAACAGGGTGTCGAGAGGTCTGGTGGCTTCATGCGATGCCCAGGTGTCGGAGCCTCCAACTACCCGCACCAAATGGAATTGGTCTGTAACAAGGCCTTTGACCACGAATTCGAATAAGAACTCACCGCAGGCCCGGGATTTGTCGTACAGCGTCTGACGCACGACGGGCATGCCCTTATTCAATCCAAGAAAAATGCCAACCCTTGGCAGGGTGAAGTGTTGGCGATCAAAACCCAACTGCATTGCGCAAGCTGCTTTAGAGGTCGTGAGATGAGTAAAAACAGGTACCCCAGACTACTAGGCTTATTGCCGCTGATCGGCACGTTGTTGCTGTCAGGCTGCAACATGACCTTGCTCAATCCCAAGGGCCAGGTCGGTCTGGACGAGCGAAACCTGATCATCACCGCAACGCTGCTGATGCTGTTGGTCGTGGTGCCGGTCATCGTCATGACCTTCCTGTTCGCCTGGAAATACCGCGCGTCCAACACCAGCGCCACCTACACCCCGAAATGGAACCACTCCACCAAGATCGAGATCGCGGTGTGGGCCGTTCCAGTGCTGATCATCATTGCCCTGGGTTACGTCACCTACAAGTCGACCCACGCTCTGGACCCGTACAAGCCGCTGGAGTCGGATGTGAAGCCGGTGACCATCGAAGTGGTCGCGCTGGACTGGAAATGGCTGTTCATCTACCCGGAACAAGGCATCGCCACGGTCAACAAGATCGTGTTCCCGGCGCACACCCCGATCAACTTCCGCATTACCTCTGACGCCGTGATGAACTCGTTCTTCATCCCTGCGCTGGGTGGCCAGATCTACGCGATGGCGGGCATGCAGACCAAGCTGCACCTGATCGCCAACGAAAACGCTGAAATGGACGGTATCTCCGCCAACTACAGCGGCGCTGGTTTCACCGGCATGAAATTCAAAGCGATCGCAACTTCCCAGGAAGATTTCGACGCCTGGGTAAGTGAAGTCAAAAAGGCACCTAAACAGCTTGAACAAGCTGAATACGCAGCCCTTGCCAAGCCAAGCCAGAACAACCCAGTCGAGCTCTACTCCTCGGTGACACCGAACCTGTTCCAGACCATCGTCGACAAGTACGAAGGCATGAAACCGGGTCCTAAGGTGCACCACGAGAAGAAAGAGAAAGAAGTGGCCGCTACGGACATGAACTCGCATTCAGCTGCCGGGGCAGAGGAGTAAACGATGTTTGGTAAATTAAGTTGGGAAGCGATCCCGTTCCACGAGCCGATCGTCATGGTGACCATCTCCATGATCGCGCTCGGTGGTCTGGCGTTGTTCGCTGCAATCACCTACTTCAAGAAGTGGACCTACCTGTGGACCGAGTGGCTGACGTCGGTCGACCACAAGAAAATCGGCGTGATGTACATCATCGTCGCCATGGTCATGCTGCTGCGCGGCTTTGCCGACGCCATCATGATGCGTACCCAGCTGGCCATGGCCACCGAGGGTTCGCCTGGCTACCTGCCACCTGAACACTATGACCAGATCTTCACCGCTCACGGTGTGATCATGATCATCTTCATGGCGATGCCATTCTTCACCGGCCTGATGAACCTTGCAGTGCCGCTGCAGATCGGCGCGCGTGACGTTGCCTTCCCGTTCCTGAACTCCCTGAGCTTCTGGCTGCTGGTTTCCGGCGTGGTGCTGATCAACCTGTCCCTGGGCGTCGGCGAATTCGCCAAGACCGGCTGGGTTGCCTATCCGCCGTTGTCGGGCCTGCAATACAGCCCTGGCGTGGGGATGGACTACTACATCTGGGCGCTACAGCTATCCGGTTTGGGGACAACGCTGACGGGGGTTAACTTCCTCGCTACCGTGCTGAAAATGCGTACCCCTGGCATGAAGCTGATGGACATGCCGATCTTCACCTGGACCTGCACCTGGGCCAACGTTCTGATCGTGGCTTCGTTCCCGATCCTGACCGCTACTCTGGCGCTGCTGACGCTTGACCGTTACATGGATTTCCACATTTTCACCAATGAACTTGGTGGCAATCCGATGATGTACGTGAACCTGTTCTGGGCCTGGGGTCACCCTGAGGTGTACATCCTGATCCTGCCGGCGTTCGGTATCTTCTCCGAAGTCATCTCGACCTTCACCGGCAAGAAACTGTTCGGCCACCACTCGATGATCTACGCATCGGGCGCGATCTCGATCCTGGGCTTCATGGTTTGGCTGCACCACTTCTTCACCATGGGTTCGGGTGCCAGCGTCAACGCCTTCTTCGGTCTGGCGACGATGCTGATTTCCATCCCGACGGGTGTGAAGCTGTTCAACTGGCTGTTCACCATCTACCAGGGCCGTCTGCGTTTCACCAGCCAGGTGCTGTGGACCCTGGGCTTCATGGTGACCTTCGCCATCGGCGGCATGACCGGCGTACTGCTGGCCATCCCGGGTGCTGACTTCGTTCTGCACAACAGCCTGTTCGTGATCGCGCACTTCCACAACGTGATCATCGGCGGTGCGGTATTCGGTTACATCGCAGGTTTCGCGTTCTACTTCCCTAAAGCGTTCGGCTTCAAGCTGCACGAAGGTTGGGGCAAGGCTGCATTCTGGTTCTGGATCTCGGGCTTCTTCGTCGCGTTCATGCCGCTCTATGCACTGGGCTTCATGGGCATGACCCGTCGTCTGAACGCCACCACCAACCCTGAGTGGGTGCCGTACCTGTACGTCGCCATGTTCGGTGCGGTGATGATCGCTGTGGGTATCGCTTGCCAGTTGATCCAGCTGTACGTCAGCGTGCGTGACCGCAACAAGCCGGAAAACATGTGCGAACACGGCGACCCGTGGAATGCACACACCCTGGAATGGTCGACCTCGTCGCCACCTCCGTTCTACAACTTCGCCGTGCTGCCTAAAGCCGACGTTGTCGACCCGTTCACCGAGGCCAAGGAAAACGGCACCGCGTACAAGGTTCCGGCCAAGTACGAGCCGATCCACATGCCAAACAACACCGCGACCGGTGTGGTGATGGGCGCGCTGTTGACCGTGTTCGGTTTCGCGATGATCTGGCACATCTGGTGGCTGGCAATCGCGAGCCTGGCTGGCACCGTGATCTACTTCGCGATCCACGCGGCCCGTGATGATCAAGGCTATATGGTGCCGGTCGACGTGATCGAGCGCATCGAAGCCGAGCAGCACAAGCGTCTGGTTGCGGCAGGGAAAATCCCGGCCACCGCCACCCGTGTTGAAACCTCGTTGGAACAGGCTTAAACCATGTCGAACTTAGTGACCAATGCTGGACACACCCATGTCGATGGACATGGGCATGATGACCATCACCACGACTCGGGCGAGATGACCGTATACGGTTTCTGGCTCTACCTGATGACCGACTGCATTCTGTTTGCGTCGATCTTCGCGGCGTACGCGGTACTGGTTAACAACGTAGCGGGTGGCCCGTCGGGCCACGACATCTTCGAACTGCCATACGTACTGGGCGAAACCGCTCTGCTGCTGTTCAGTTCGATCACCTACGGCTTCGCCATGCTGGCGTTCTTCCGTGGCAACAAGAAGCAGGTCCTGGGCTGGCTGGCCATGACCTTCCTGTTCGGTGCCGGCTTCATCGGCATGGAGATCAACGAGTTCCACGTACTGATCTCCGAAGGCTACGGCCCTAGCCGTTCCGGCTTCCTGTCCGGGTTCTTCACCCTGGTCGGCACCCACGGTCTGCACGTGACCAGCGGTCTGATCTGGATGGCGATCATGATGTATCAGGTGCAGAAAAACGGCCTGACGGCGACCAACAAGACCCGTCTGAGCTGCCTGAGCCTGTTCTGGCACTTCCTGGACGTCGTGTGGATCTGCGTATTCACCGTTGTTTATCTGATGGGGACTATGTAAATGGCTAACGCAGCTCATTCCCACAATGGCCATGACAGCCACGATGCCGGTCACGGCAGCGTCAAGTCCTACGCCATCGGCTTCATCCTGTCGGTGATCCTGACCCTGATCCCGTTCGGTCTGGTGATGTACCCGACGCTGCCGAAGTCGATCACCCTGATGATCGTCGTCGCATTCGCCGTCATCCAGGTGCTGGTGCACCTGGTGTACTTCCTGCACCTGGACCGTTCGGCCGCGCAGCGTAACAACGTGATTGCGTTTGTCTTCGCCGCGATCGTGATTGTCCTGCTGGTTGGCTTGTCGCTGTGGATCATGTTCAGCATCCACACGTTCATGATGGCGAAGTGAGGTAGATCCGCATGTCCCTTAAGCACTTTATCCAAATCACCAAACCGGGGATCATTTTCGGTAACGTGCTTTCTGTGGCAGGCGGATTTTTCCTGGCCTCCAAAGGGCATGTCGATCTGGCCATCTTCCTGGCCGCCATGATCGGCACGTCCCTGGTGGTTGCCTCCGGTTGCGTGTTCAACAACTGCATCGACCGCGACATCGACCTGAAGATGGAACGCACCAAGAACCGGGTGCTGGTCCAGGGCTTGATCTCCCTGAAACTGGCCCTGATCTATGCGACCGTCCTGGGCGTCGCCGGCGTTGCCCTGTTGTACAAGGTGGCCAACCCGTTGGCCGCGCTGTTCGCCGTCATCGGCTTCGTGATCTACGTCGGCTTCTACAGCCTGTACCTCAAGCGCAAGTCGGTTCACGGCACGCTGGTGGGCAGTCTGTCGGGTGCCATGCCGCCGGTCATCGGCTACGTCGCGGTGAGCAACACCTTCGACATGGCCGCGCTGACCCTGCTGGTGATGTTCAGCCTGTGGCAGATGCCGCATTCCTACGCCATCGCGATCTTCCGCTTCAACGATTACCTGGCCGCATCGATTCCGGTGCTGCCAGTGAAGCGCGGCATCGAAGTGGCCAAGAAGCACATCCTGATCTACATCCTGGCCTTCCTTGTGGCGACCTTGATGCTGACCTTCAGCGGCTACGCCGGCATGAGCTACCTCGCCGTCGCCGCGGCCATGGGCATGTACTGGCTGTACATGGCCTGGACCGGCTACAAGGCAGTGGATGACACGGTCTGGGCACGCAAGCTGTTCGTGTTCTCGATCTTCACCATTACCGCGTTGAGCGTGATGATGTCCCTGGACTTCAAAGTGCCGACCGAGTTGCTGCTGACGTACGCGCCGTAAGGTTTAGATGCTGTAACGAAAAGCCCCGCCTTCGAGAGAAGTGCGGGGCTTTTTGTTGGGGTAAGTCGCAGGGCTGCTCGTCGGGAAGATGTTTCGATGGTTGCCTGGCTATAGGCAACTTGCTTATAGTTTACTAATGCGAACCGTATTCTTCGAAACCACATCTTTCACTGCTACCGTTGGTAATTATCTGACGGACGATGAGTATCGTGCGTTGCAGTCGCACATGCAGTTGAACCCGCAAGCGGGTGATGTCATGCCTCGAACAGGCGGTTTCCGAAAGCTGCGTTGGGCAGATGGACGTCGCGGTAAAGGTAGGCGAGGTGGCTTGCGGGTTATCTATTATTGGCTTATGAATGATGGCCAGTTCTGGATGTTTGCAATTTATGACAAAGATGAGCTTGAGAATTTGACCGCCGACCAAGAGAAGGTGCTCAAGAAAGCCATAGAAACAGAGTTGAAAAAACGAGGTACCCCATGAAAAAACGCGACCTGTTTGCAGAATTGATGCAGGGCGTTGATGAGATGGCGGCTCAACGCGGAGCCAAGATTACATTGCGCAATACTGTTGTGGAGGACATCCCTGCACCAGAGGTGGGGGCGCAAGAGATCGTTGCGCTACGGGAAAAGTTACACATGTCCCAGGCTGTTTTTGCCAAGCGAATTCGAACCAGCCCCAGCACCCTGAGAAACTGGGAGCAGGAAAAGTCGAAGCCCAATGCTCAGGCCGCCTTGCTGATCAGGTTGGTGGAGAAATTCCCGGATATGGTGGATCGACTTGCAGTCGTTTGATCACACCGTCGAATACCTGAAAAGCCCCGCGTTTCAAACGAATCGCGGGGCTTTTTCATTCACGCGCGGTTGTTACACGGCGCATCGAGCACCTTCACCACGTCATCGATGATCGCCTTGCTCATGTCCTGCAAAAAATGCGAGGCCCAGGCGTGCCGGTCGGAGTCGCGAACCATGGCGGCGTCTGAGGCGAGCAGTTTGGCGAGGTGGAGCAGGTCGGAGGCGTGGTAGAGGGCTTGGATCACCGGGACACCGGCGTTGATGCGGAACAGCGGTTCGTTGGCGTGGTAGGAGAAGGGGGTGAGGCCGATGGTTTTCAGGTCTTGAGGGTTGGTCATTGGGCTTCACCTCCTGCTGGGCTGGGGGTGGAGGGGCATGACTGGTGTAGCAGACGGATCGATAGCGTTCATTTGTAACTCCTGCATAAGTGAAGCTGTCCCGTTCGTTCTCAGGCGAATGGGTGGCAGCTGTGCGCAGGCTGAGAAACCGGAGATGCAGGACCCGGCAGACCCTAAGGTCTCCCACACACAGCCGCCATAGCACGAAAATTCAGGCGTAAAAAAACGCCAACAATCGTGGGGCGTAGCTGCGTGGCATCTTACTCGGGTTCTCAGGCCCGGTCGCTGAATTGGCAGCGACCGGGCGAAGTTATCCGGCAAGGATGGAGTCGGCAATCGTAGCGATCTGCTGGCCGGGGGGTGGCCGGGACACCACAACCCCTGTGGGAGCGGGCTTGCTCGCGAAGGCGGTGTGCCAGGCAACATTGATGCTGGATGTGACGGCCTCTTCGCGGGCAAGCCCGCTCCCACATTGGATTGGTGGTGCCGCCAATTTTATGTACGACGCTGACCTCCTGTGGGAGCGGGCTTGCCCGCGAAGGCGGTGTGCCAGGCAACATTGATGCTGGATGTGACGGCCTCTTCGCGAGCAAGCCCGCTCCCACAGGATTGAGAGCAGTCAGTTATTTATGGGGTTTATCCAGCAACCGGAAAAACCGCTCCCGCACCTGCAGACTATCGCTGTGCGCCACATTGAAACGCAGGAACTGACTGGCATTCGGCCCTTTGCTCAGCAAGGTCCCCGGTGCCAACACCATGTTGTTCTCCAGCCCTTGTCGAGCCAGGTTCTCGGCATGCAATCCATCCGGCAACCGCGCCCAGATAAACACGCCTTCACCGGGCAACGAGGAAAGCGAACACCCGGCCTCCGCCAACCAACTGGCCACTCGGCTGTTGGATTCATACAACCGATCCACCGTGCGCCGCGCATGCTTGGCGTAGCTGCCGTCGCTGAGCATGGTGCAGGTGATCTGCTCCGCCAGTTCCGAGGTCACGCCACCGCAGGCCATTTTCAGCGCGACCATCCGCGCCGCCAGTTGTGGTGAGAGCACGGTGTAGCTGACGCGGCTGTTGGCGGTCAGGGTCTTGGAGAAGCCCGACACATAACTCACATTATCCAGCCCGCTGGCCGCCAGGCGCGGGGTGCGGCGTTGCTGGATGTCGCAGTACAGATCGTCTTCGACGATGTGGAAGCCATGGCGGTGGCTCAGTTCCAGCAAGCGGTAGACCTGGGCCGGGGTGAACGAGTGGCCGGTGGGGTTATGCAGTGTGCTGTTGGTCATGTACAGCACGGGTTTGTGGGCGATCAGCAGTTGCTCGAGCGCGTCGAGGTCCATGCCGTCGCAATCCCGGGCAATGGTGATGACTTTGGCCCCGTGCAGCGCCAGGTTGGCGTGCATGTTGAAGTAGCACGGATCATCGAGCAGTACGGTGTCGCCGGGTTTGACCAGCAGGCGCATCAGCAGGTCGATGGCCTGCATGGTGTTGGCGGTGGTGATGATCTGGTCCACCGGCGCTTCGATGCCGAAGGTCGCCAGTTTGACCCGCAAAGCCTGGCGCAACGGCAAGTAACCACCGGCCACGCCGTACTCGCCCATGCGCAACGATGTCGCTCGCAAAGTGCCGCGCACGGCTTTCTGCAATTCTTCGGCGGGCAGCCAGGAGGTCGGAAGAAAACCGCAGCCGGGGCGCAGTGCGCCGTTGTCCAGCAGCAGTGCGCGGCGAATCACGCTGAGGGTGTCCTGGGGTTGCAGGTCCGGGCCGGTGCCACTTTTCAGCGCAGCTTCGGAACGATGCACGTAATGTCCCGAGCCCTGGCGCGACACCACCAGCCCCTTGGCGCGCATGCGGTCCAGGGCATCGACCACCGTGGACTTGCCCACGTTCATCAAGTCGGAGAGTTCGCGAATCGGCGGCAGCTTGGCGCCGTGGGGCAGGCCCCCGGTGCTGATGGCTTGCGTGAGCTGATCGACGATCTGCTGCACCAGCGGTGCGCCGGGCTGGAATTCAATGGCTTTGATGACTGCACGTTGAACCTGCATTTTACTGGTCTCTCCGGCAGTAAAGTTCGTTGGATTCTATACGAACTTGCCCTGATCAGGACAAGCCTCTCTCTCTACCATGCCCTTACAGACTTTTCTGAATGTCGGCCTTTATTGGCGGGCGTTCATCCGGTTCCTGAGGTGCTGCATGAGTGTCGAAACAACGGTCGTGGTGGCCAAGCCGGTCATTAACCTGCGGTTATTCACGATCCGGATCATCACGGCTGTTTCGCTGTTCGCGGTGCTGGGCAAGGCCAACGTCTGGCTCGACACGGCCACCAATAGCATCCTGGCCCTTGGATATCGTGCCTTGTTGCTGTTGTTGCCCCTGACTTTACTGGTGCTTGGGCGCCGTTCCCTGAGCGTCACGCTGCTGTGTGCCGGCCTTGGCCTGGTGCTGCTGGCGCTGACCAGCAATCAAGGCATGGTGATGTTTGCCGCCGCACTCTTTGCCTACGGCATTGCCATCGCCGGCTACCTGATCAAGAGCGAAGCGGCCCAGACCAAGGAAGGCGCGGCCTACAACCGCGTGGCCATGAACATGGGCAGCCTGGTGGCCGGTTTGATCCTGCTGTCGCCGCTGCTCACCCCAACGATGTTTTTCCTCGGTGCGGCGGCGTTCGTGTTGCTGTGCCTGCCGATCGCCCTCGGCGCGACCTTCACCACCGAACCGGTGCTGGCCCGTCCAGCCAGCCAGGTCGGCAGCAGTTGGGGCAACAAACTGCCGTGGGTGATCGCCGGGATCATCATGGGCATCAAGCTGTTCGGGGTGTTCTCGATCCTGCCACAGGCGATCCTGCTCAAGACCGGCGAGCTGCCGGCCTGGTACGGCCTGATGCTGATCCTCAACAGCGCCGTGGTGGTCTTCGCCCAGGTGCCGGTGATGAAGCTGATCGAGCGCACCGGGCGCTTCAAGGTTGTGGCGGTGATCGGGATCATCGTCGGCGGCTTTGCCGTGCTGTCCTCGCCTGCCGCGTTCCACGTCGAAACCCTTGCCGGGGCGCTGATCTGGGTGGCGTTGCTGTCGATCGCCGAATGCGCCTTCAGCTACCTCGATTACTTCTCGGTCAAGCAAAACAACATGTTCGTCAAGGAAGTGTCCCTGGGTGTGGGGGCCGGGCTGACCGTGTTGATCATGCGAGTGGTGCCGGCGCCGGACAACGCGCTGGTCCTCGCCGCCATCGGCGCCGGCGGGATCCTGGCCTGGTACTGGCTCAACCGTAAATCCAATGCGTCGTTGCATGACTGAGTCAGCGCCGTTGCGGTTTTCACTTTGCAGGTCGGGGGCATTATGAATACGACTTCATGCGTGGTAGTGGTCGGTTACAACGGCAATCGGGTTCACGACATCCAGAAATTGCGCGAACTATGCAAGTCGCTCTACAACGCCAGGCTTATCCTGCTGGTCGAGAAGATTCAGCCCCATGACGACCAGGTGGCCGATCACGTCTGTAGCACTTCGCTGGCCGAGAAAGACGTGGCGGCGTCCCTTGAACTGGTGGTGGGGTGCCTGAATGCCGACAGCTGGAAGCTGATCGGCGTGCTGCCGTTCTCCGATCGCGGCGTGCTGCTCGGTGCCGCGCTGGCCAGTCACTTCGGCCTGCCGGGCATCACCCCGGACGAAGCGCGGGCGGGCCTGGACAAGCAGATCTTTCGCCGTCTCGAAGCCACGGCCAGCCGTTCCCCCGAAGATTACCGGCCGGTGATTTCCGTGCGGGTCGAAAGCCTGGCGGAACTGCGCCAGCGCGTCGTTGAGCTGGGCGGCAAGGCCTTCATCAAGCCGGCCTGCGAAGGGGCGAGCCGAGGCTGTCGCGTGATCCATCACCCTTCGGAGTGTGATGACGCCTGGCTCGCCCTCAAGCCCTACCGCGAAGGCGGCATCGTCCTTGAAGAGCTGGTGCAGAACGCTCGCGAATACAGTTGGGACTGTGTGGCCGGCAGCACCTGGGTGACTGAAAAAACCACCACCGAAGGCGCCTACCGCGCCGAGATCCAGCAAGTCGTCCCCGCACCGCTGCCGGCTGAGGCCCAGGCGCGCTTGATGGCTGCCGGTCGGCATATGGCGGGTCTGGTGTCCCGGGACAACGGTGCCTGGCACAACGAAGTGTTCCTGCGCTGCGACAACCTGACCAGCGCTGTGGAAACCAACATGCGCCCCGGCGGCATGCACATCTGGGACCTGGCCAAGCACGCTTTCGTCAATTTCGATCCGTGGGAACGCTGGGTGCGCTGGGCGGTGGAAGGCAAGACCGAGCAGCATGAGCCAGTGGCTCGCGGCTACTGCGGCATTCGCCTGCTCCGGGCGCCGGCCGGCGGCATCCTGCGGGCAACGCCAGACATCGAGGCCCTGGCCCGCGCACTGCGCATCGACCTGGTGGAGGGGCAGTACGCCAAGCGCATCGGCGACTCGGTCAGCGCGCTGGTCAAAGACAACTTCTCATTCATCGGCCACATCGTGTTGTTCAACGAACACTACGGGCAACTGAGCCACGACCTGTTGCGCCTGGCCGAGTCGATTGAGTCACGCATCGAGGTCACTTGCCTGGCACCGGCCACCCGCGCCGTGTGCTGAGCCTGCAAGCAGCCGTTTTTTGCATTACCGATCAAGAGGGTTCGATCAATGATCCAGCACATGACCTGCGATGAACGCTTCATCGCCCTGGCCAAAGAGTTTGGCTATGACATCTACGGCGAAAACACCGCGGGCGGGCATTACGCGCCGCTGATCCGTCATCACGATGAGCTGTACATCAGCGGCCTGGTGCCACGCATGAACGGCAAGATCCTTTATCCTGGCCGCGTCGGGCTGGACCTCAGCATGGCCGATGCGCAAGCGGCCGCCAGCATCAGTGCGATGCGCGGGCTGGCGTTGATCGTCGATGCCATCGGTTCGCTGGACAAGATCAAGTCATTGATCCGGGTAACGGTCTATGTGAAGTCCACGGCGGATTTTGTCGACTTGAGCGAAGTGGCCAATGGCGCCTCGGATGTGTTCAGCCACGTGTTGGGCGATGCCGGTAAACATACGCGCACTACAGTAGGTGTTTATCAACTACCGAAGAACGCCGCGATAGAAGTGGACATGATTGCCGCCTTGCGTCCATCGGTTTTGTAAATTACCTCCAGACTTTACAGCGCTGAACCTATAACATAAGGTTTAGCGCTAAAGTGTGGGAAATAAAAAGAAAGGACGTGCGAATGGATAACTTTCAAGGTGCGTTTTTTTCATATAAGGACTTTCGTCAGAGCCTGCATCATCGACAGCAAAGTGCCAAGGTGTGGAAAGGCACCGAACTGGCGGGTTTGCGTCAGACCCTCGAAGCCAGCGACGTTGATATTGTCGCGTTGGCTCACGACAAGAGCATTGACGGCTGTGCAGTGACGCCCGGGATGGCGATCGCCATGCAATGGCTGAACCCCGGTGTGACACTCAACGGTCATGCCCATTCCTGGTGGCATCTGTTCGTTATCCAGTGTGGCAGCGGCGTGCTGACCCTTGGCGATGCCGATGAGGTCAACGTCAGCAGCGGCGACGTGCTGCTGGTGCCGGCCTGGACCCGGCATGGCTTCGTCAACACCAGCAAACACGAGCCTCTGGCGATGCTGAACATGAGCAACATGCCACAAATGGCACTGCTGTCGAACTTTGCCGACAGCCATGGCCTGATTACCACCCAGCCGTAATTTCCCCACCACCGCTTTTCGTAGGAGCCGGCTTGCCGGCGATAGCGACCTTGAGATCGCCATCGCCGGCAAGCCGGCTCCTGTGTTTTTTGTATCCGTCGAAACACGCTCCCGAGCCCGCTTTTTGCCTGCGTGTTTACCCACGTAAACAAACTTTCTGTATCGATTGAAACGGACAAATTCTGTATCTATTCAGCCTTCATTCAACTAACTACGATCACTTCCAATGCACGTTAATCCCTGCAGTCAGTGAATGGAGTGCTCTATGGAAAACAGGAAGCTCAAACTGTATGTCGGCGCCGATCATGTCAGCGCTTTTGCGATGTCGGCTTTTGTCGCGCTCAAGGAAAAGCAACTTTCATTTGAACTTGTCACGGTTGATCTGAAATCACGCGAAAACTACAGGGCGAGTTATCGCGATCTTTCGCTGACCTGCAAAATTCCAACCTTAGTTCACGACGATTTTGCCTTGTCGGAATCCTCGGCGATTGCCGAGTACCTCGATGAACTCTGCCCTGGGCATAAAAAACTCTATCCGCAGGGCCTCCAGCAGCGTGCCCGTGCCCGTCAATTGCAGGCCTGGTTGCGCAGTGACTTGCTGGTGGTGCGCAAGGAGCGCCCGTTTGACCTGGTGTACTTCGGCAAGAAAAACACCGCGTTGTCCGACGAGGCCCAAGCCGCCGTCGAGCGCCTGTTGTTCGTCGCCGACCATTTGCTGGAGGAGGGCGCCGAGCATCTGTTCGGTGCCTGGAGCATTGCCGACACCGACCTGGCAATCATGCTCAACCGCCTGGTTGCCAACGGCGATCCGGTGCCGGCACGGCTCCAGGCCTATGTGCGTCGCCAGTGGGACCGCGACAGCGTTCGGGCGTGGATGGACATAGAGCGCAAAGCGCCGGCCATCGCCTAACAACACTCAGGGCAACCACCAGGAGCGCGGCCATGCAAGGACTGTCGGAGCACGAACGCTACAAACCCTATAACTCACGCACCATCCGCGACACACCTTACTGGCACAAGCTGACGCCGGGTTTGCAGGAGGCCATGACCGTCGTGGCCCGGGTCATGCCGTTTCGCACCAACGAATACGTGCTGGGCACGCTGATCGACTGGAACAACATTCCGGACGATCCGGTTTTCCGCATGACCTTCCCCCACAAGGACATGTTGCTGCCAGAGGAATATGCCTCGCTCAAGCAACTGATCGAACTGGATGACAGCGCGGCGATCAAGCGCCGGATCGAGGCGATCTGGCTGCGGATGAACCCGCATCCGGCCGGACAGTTGACCCACAACGGCGTCACCCTCAACGGCAAAGTCCTGCCGGGCATCCAGCACAAGTACCGCGAGACCGTGCTGTTTTTCCCCGGTGCCGGGCAGACCTGTCATGCGTACTGCACCTTCTGTTTCCGCTGGGCGCAGTTCATCGGCGAGGAAGAGCTCAAGTTCAACGCTCGCGAGTCCCAGGAACTGGTCAGCTACCTGCGGGTGCATACCGAAGTCACGGACGTGCTGATTACCGGCGGCGACCCGATGATCATGAACACCCGCTCGCTGGCCGGATACATCGAGCCGCTGCTGCAATTGCCACACCTCAAGAGCATCCGCATCGGCACCAAATCGGTGGCGTACTGGCCGCAGCGTTTTGTCAGCGACAAGGATGCCCCCGAGCTGCTGGCGCTGTTCCGGCGCATCGTCGCGGCGGGTAAGAACCTGTCGATCATGGGCCACTACAACCACCCGGTGGAGATCCGCCAGGCCATTGCCCGCCAGGCGATCGAGCGCATCCGCTCGACGGGCGCGACGCTGCGCATGCAGGCGCCGGTGATCCGCCACATCAACGAAAACCCTGCCGATTGGGCCGCGCTGTGGACTGAAGGCGTACGGCTCGGGGCCGTGCCTTATTACATGTTCGTCGAGCGTGACACCGGCCCCAGCCATTACTTCGCGATGCCGCTGGCCCGGGCCTTCGAGATCTTCCAGGCGGCGTACCGCACGGTGTCGGGGCTTGCGCGAACGGTGCGCGGGCCGTCCATGAGCACCTTCTACGGCAAGGTGTTGATCAACGGCATCGAGACCGTCGCCGGGGAAAAAGTCTTCGTCTTGCAGTTCCTCCAGGCACGCAATCCGCAATGGGTGTTGCGCACGTTCTACGCGCGCTTCGATCCGCAGGTGACCTGGTTCGACGACTTGCAACCCGCTTTCGGCGAGCGCTCGTTCTTCTTTCAGACCGAGCTCGCCGCCGTGCCGGAATTGATACCTGTGTTGCTGGAAACGGCGTAGGAACATTCATGAACAATGGGGAGATAGGGAGATGAGCAGTATCCCGTTTGATCAGCGCGAGGGTGTCATCTGGCTCGACGGCGAGTTCGTCGAGTGGTCCCGGGCGCAGTTGCATGTGCTGACCCATGGCCTGCATTACGCGAGCACCGTGTATGAAGGCGAACGGGTCTACAACGGCAGGATCTTCAAGCTGCGCGAGCACAGCGAGCGGCTGTACCGCTCGGCGCACTTGATGGATTTTGCCATCCCCTATGAGCTGGCCGAACTGGAAGCGGCGAGGCAGGAACTGCTGCAACGCAACAAGGTGGTCGAGGGTTATCTGCGCCCGGTGGCCTGGCGCGGCAGTGAAATGATCTCCACCTCGGCGCGCTTCAACCGTGTGCACCTGGCCATCGCCTGCTGGCAGTGGCCGAGCTATTTCGACCCGGCGGCGCGCATGGCCGGCATCCGCTTGAAAACCGCGAGCTGGCGCCGTCCGCCACCCTGCAGCAGTCCGTTCGAGGCCAAGGCCTCCGGGCATTACCAGATCGCCACGCTGAGCAAGCACGACGCCGAGAGCACGGGTTACCACGATGCGCTGATGCTCGACTGGCGCGGCCATGTCGCCGAAGCCACCAGCGCCAATGTGTTCTTTGTCAAAGGCCGGACGCTGCACACGCCGCTGCCGGATTGTTTTCTCAACGGCATCACCCGGCAAACCGTGATCGAACTGGCCAGGGCGCTGGATTATCAGGTGGTCGAACGGACGATTTTGCCCACGGAGCTCGGCGACTTCGACGAGTGTTTTCTCACCGGCACCGCCGCCGAAATTACCCCGGTGCAGAGCATCGATGAGCAGCGCTACCGACCGGGCGAAGCCTGCCGCGACTTGATTGCTGCCTACACCTCAACCGTAAACGCCTGATCACCTGCCAGGAATCTCACCATGTCAGATCAAGGGATTGTTGCGTCTCAACCTTACATTTCGCTCGGCCATCGTCATGAAGAGCTGTCGACGTTGGGCTGGACCGTGCTGACCCCGGAAGAATTTTCCGATGATGTCGTAGGCACCTTGCATGAGTTCGGTCCGATCATTCCGCAGTTCAACGGCCAGATGGCCTTTGCCATCACTCGCAAGCCAGGCTACGAAGACTTGCCGTATTCCCAGAGCATGAACGGCATTGGCCCGCACACCGAGGCGCCCGTGTACGGGCCGCCGCCGCGTTATCTGGCATTGCATTGCCATAAACAGGCGACGTGTGGCGGCGGGCACACCGGCCTGGTGGACGGCTACGAATTTCTCAAGTCCCTGGAGCGCAGTGAACCAGAACTGCGTGAGTGGCTGGATGACACGCCGGTAGAATTTGTCGCCACCGCCAAACCGGGCGAACCGGGCCAACGGCGGGTCAAGGAGTACATCCTCACGCCTACGGAGGACGGGGATATTTTCCGTTTCAGTTACAACCAGTTTCACTACGGCGATGTAAACCCGTCCAAGGAAGCTCTACAACAATCCCTGGTCGCCAACAGCACCTCGCCGCTGGCCAGGTTTGCCGCGCTCGGCGAGGCGTACTTCGTCGAGCACAACATTCCGGTGCTGATTCCCGACGGATGCCTGCTGATTTGGGACAACTGGCGGATGATTCACGCCCGCAGTCGTTACACTGATCCGGCGCGCAACCTGACCCGCTATTGGCTGGCCTGATTTTTCCGGCGTCCTTCATTCTTTTGGCGTACCCCTTGGCGGGTACGCGCCTTACAGGTATCGCGTCATGCAAACAGCAATCGAGATCGCCCAGGTCGATCATCAACTGATCGTGCGGCTCAACCAGGCCTGGACCAGGCGCGCCTCTGTTTGTGCGCCGGACAGGGCTCAGATCATTGAAGCATTCGACCCGCTGCGCCCGGATTACCCGGAGTGCATGGTGCCGTTTTTCCATCACCCGGCATTCCAGGCCTTGAGTGACGAGCTCAAAAGCAGCGTGGTGACCTGGGGCTGGATCGGCTACAACCTGCGCACCGTCACCGCCGAAGAACACATTGTCAATCCGGCCCTCAGCGTCATTGCCAATCAGTACCTGGGCAAGGACGACTGGCATTTTCGCGAGGCCATGCAACAGACCCTGATCGACGAGCACTACCACACGCTGATGCACCTTCGCGCCATCGAACGGACCAGGCTGGAGCGGGCGCTGGATCAGGATCTGGATCTGCCGCCGTCCGTCACTTACCTGCGCCTGAAGGCCTTGCAGGCAGAGCTGACCGAGCCATGGCAGCGGGATCTGGCGGCGATCACCTTTGCGGTGGTGGCCGAGATCAGCGTCAACGCCTATCTGGATCTGCTGGCGGATGACCAGACCATCCAGCCGCAGAACCGCCAGGTGGCCGAGCAGCACAACCGCGACGAATACGCGCACAGCAAGGTGCTGGCTGAAGTGGCGAAGGTCATGTACGCCAACATGCAGCCGACCCAGCGGGAATTTTTCGCACGCAACCTGTCGGTGGCGCTGAGTGCCTTTATCGCTCAGGACTACTCGATGTGGGAGGCGATTCTGACGCAGCTCGGGGTCGAGGAGGC
Source organism: Pseudomonas sp. PDM28 (assembly GCF_019219115.1). Classification (NCBI taxonomy): domain Bacteria; kingdom Pseudomonadati; phylum Pseudomonadota; class Gammaproteobacteria; order Pseudomonadales; family Pseudomonadaceae; genus Pseudomonas; species Pseudomonas sp. PDM28. Next base: position 14,510 of record NZ_JAHUWG010000011.1, on the reverse strand, counting down.
GGCGTTGATCATTGCCGACACCCGCGAAAGCAACAAGAACGCGACCATCATGCGCGACTACAGCGGCCTGCATAAACTGGCTCAGGACCTGGGCATCAGCGAGCAGATCGATTTCGACTTCCGTCCGACCCTCAAAACCACGGCGGCCGCCTGAGCCCGGAGGTGTCTATGTCCACGCCTGTGTACGAAGTGTTCGCCATCCGTGTCGGCGCAAACGCCCAGCGCACCGCCCGGGAGAATTTTCTCTACGACGCCTGTTGCGGTGATCCGAATGCGCCGATGCCGCTGGATTACTACTTCTGGGTCATCCGCAACGAGCAGCAGGTGATCGTGGTCGACACCTGTTTCCAGCCGGCCACGGCGGACCGGCGCAATCGCCAGATGTACCGCCTGCCGGAGGAATCCCTGCGGCAGCTGGACATCGATCCGGCCCGGGTCGAACACCTGATCCTGACCCATTTGCATTGGGACCATGCCGGCAACCTCGGGCTGTTCCCGAAGGCGACCGTGCATTTGCAGGAAGCGGAACTGCGTTTTTGCACCGGGCCGAAAATGTCCCATCGCACGCTGAACAAAACCTACGAGGTCGAGGACGTGATGTCGGCGCTGCCGCCGCTGTTCGAAGGGCGGATGCGTTTGCACGGTGGAGTCGTCGAGGTCGTTCCCGGCGTGACCTTGCACCCGGTGGGCGGGCATACGCCCGGCAGCCAGGTGGTGCGGGTGAATACTGAGCGCGGCTGGATTGTACTGGCCTCGGATGCCGCGCACCTGTGGGTCAACATTCGTGAGCGCAGTCCGTTCCCGATCCTCGATGACCTGGCGCAAACCCTCGAAGCCTTCACCGAGATCGACCGCCTGGCCGATGGCGAAGACCACGTCATCCCCGGCCACGACCCGCTGATCGCCGAGCGCTTCGCGCACTGGAATGACGACCCGCATATCGTTTGCCTGCACCAACCCCCGATCTGAAGATCACCTCAAACCCTGTGGGAGCGGGCTTGCTCGCGAAAGCGGTGTGTCAGATACATCAATTTTGAACGTACTGACGCCTTCGCGAGCAAGCCCGCTCCCACAGTGCCGGTGTTAACCCTGAGCTTTCAGGATACGTCCCAACGTCTGCAGTGCCTCATCGATCCGTGGCGAATACGGCGCGCCGCAGCCAATGCGCACAAAGTGATTGAAGCGCTCGGTGTTGGAAAAGATATCCCCAGGAGAAATCTGGATGCCGACCTTCAGCGCCTCGTGAAAAAACGCCATGGACGAATGCCTGCGAGGCAATTCCACCCACAACAACGTGCCGCCTTGCGGGTGGGTCACGCTGGTGCCGATGGGAAAATAGCGGGTGATCGCCGTGCTCATCTGCGCGCGTTGTACGGTCAGGGTGTTTCTCAACCGGCGCAGGTAACGTTCATAAGACGGTGTGCGCATGAATTCGCTGACCGCCAGTTGCGATAACAGCTCGCACCCCCGCGACTGCGTATGCTTGAGCATCTCCACACGGTCGTGCCATTTCCCAGCGCTGATCCAACCCAGGCGCATGCCCGGAGCCAGGGTTTTGTTCAACGAGGCGCAATAGATCACGTTGTCGGTGCGGTCCCAATGTTTGAGCGTGGACAGCGGTTGCTCGGTGTCCACCAGGTCGCCGTAGGTGTCGTCCTCGATCAGCACGGTGTCGTGCTCGGCGCACAGTTTCACCAGCCGTGCCTTGTTGGCGTCGGGCATGATGCTGCCCAGCGGGTTTTGCAGGTTGGGAATGACGATCAACGCCTTGACCGGTTCAGGGCCTTGCAGCAGCCCTTCCAGGGCCGCCAGATTGAGCCCGGTGTGGGCCGAGGCCGGGACTTCCAGTACCCGCAGGCTCAGGCTTTCGAGAATTTGCAGCAGACCGTAGAAGGTCGGCGACTCCACGGCCACGGTGTCGCCGGGGCGGGTGACCGCACGCAAGGCCAGGTTGATCGCTTCGGTGGCGCCGTTGGTGATCACGATCCGTTCGGGGGCCAGGTGGGTCTTGCTGGCCAGCGCCCGCCGCGCCAGGAGGTGGCGCAATGCACTGTTTCCGCAGGTCGAGCCCGCGGCGCCGAGCAGGCCGGCGTCGTAGCGCAGCGACTTGATCATGTTGTCTCGCAAGGTCTTCAGCGGATAAAGCTCCGGCGCGCAGTAGGCGCTGGCGAAATTGACCTTGATCGTTGCGCGTTGACTGGCCTTGAGCACCGTTGAGACCTGTTGATGAATGCCGACATAGGCGCAGGTATCCAGCGCTGGCGCCGAGGCAACCGGGGCGGGTCTGGGCAGGGTGTCGGGCTGGCGAATGTAGTTGCCGGAACGCGGTCGGGCTTCCAGCACGCCGCAGTCTTCCAGTTCCCGGCACACCTGCACCGCGGTCGACAGGCTGACGGCGTGTTTTTCCATCATCAAGCGGATCGAGGGCAAGCGTTCACCGGTTTTCAAGGTGCCGCTGCGGATAGCGTCCAGATAGTGATTGGCCAGTTGGCGATACAAAGGGGTCGTGTTCATGATGACCTCAGCAGTTGCACCACCGAGGTCTGGGCTGGAAAGTGAGTTGACGCTCCCTGCAGGCGGACCCGTGGTGCTCATGGGTGAAGGGAAGTGTTGTTCTGCGTCGATACTGGAAGAGTAATCGTGGTTTTGCCCGAATCACGGGCAATAAAAAGCCCTGCGCTAGGGCAGGGCTCTTATTTGAGTCAGTGAGTGACCTGTGGCGAGGGGGCTTGCCCCCGTTGGGTGGCACAGCCACCCCAATCAAGCTATTTGAGTCTTTCAGGAAAACCGCATTCACCGAGTTTACGACGGCCTCGCCGCCGAACGGGGGCAAGCCCCCTCGCCACAGACAAGCTCGCTCGCCACAACAAAAGGTATTACTGCACGGCGATGCTATACCCATCGAACGCCGTCTGCTGTTGCAGGGCGGTGATGATGTTCTTGCGGTTGACCGCTTGCTCGGCGCCGCTGTTGTCCAGGAACGTTTCGCTTTCCAGTTCCGCCTCTTCGCCTTCGCCAATGAAGTTGAAACCGAGGAACTCCAGGGCTTCACGGTCGACGTTCAGGCGCGAGCGCGGGGTACGCAGCGGCAAGGTGACGCTGATGCCGTCCTTGCTGATGGTGAACACTTCGACTTCTTTCTTGGCCTTGGCGGCCTTGCTCTTGCCGCCGCTCGGGTTGCTGATGGCCTGGTGCGTCTGGTTCAGCACCTTCAGGGCCAGGCCGTAGACGATTTCCTGGAACGCCGGGTCGTCCTTGAAGCTGGAGAGGATGCGGCTGATCGGGAACTTGCTGCTCAGGTCTTCCAGCGCGGCGATGTCGGCGGCTTCGGCGTCCTTGAGTTGCTTGAGCTGGCCCATCAGTTCATAGGCCTTGTCGTCGTCGAAGCTGTCGTGGGCCTGACGAATGGCGGCGCGCAGTTCGCGGATCTGGTCACTTTCGCGGGTGGACTGGAAAGCGTCCAGCACCATCTCGCTGATGGTTTTCGCCTGGGGTACGTGTTGTGAAAGATTGATGGAGTTTTCGTATTCCGCTTTGGACGACAAGGTGACTACGGATTCAGCGGTGTTGGAATCGGACATTGAAATTTCACTACTTTTTTCAGCTTGAATAGGGGCGAGAAAGCCCGGGGGCTTTTTCAGGCCGCCTAATCTATTGGACCGGGACCGCGTTGTCACGGATCAACAGGCGGCTGGTCATGTTTTTGCTTTGTAGAGGGCTGACCACAGATTCTTCGGCCAACCCGGATCCCTGTGGGAGCGAGCTTGCTCGCGATGGCAATCTGTCAGGCCCCTTGATGTTGGCTGACACTCCCTTATCGCGAGCAAGCTCGCTCCCACAAAAAGCCCCGCGACCATGACGAAGCGGGGCTTTCTGATTACCGAGAGAAATGACGCGATTATGGGTGCAATAGCTTCTGCGCCCGTTTATCCGCCAGATGCTGCATCACCAGTCGTCCGATCAGCACCAGCAACGTCAGCGAGATCAACAACACCGAAATCGCCGCGACGCTCGGGTCGACGTTATCGCGCAAGCCGCTCCAGATGCGCTTGGGCAGGGTGTCGACGTTGACGCTGGTGATGAACAGCGTCACCGCCACTTCTTCCCAGGACAGGGCGAAACCCAACAGCGCGGTGGAGGCCAGACCCAGTTTCAGGTTCGGCAGGATCACCATGAACGTGGTCTGCATCAGGCTGGCGCCAAGGTTGCGCGAGGCCAGTTCGATGCGCCGGTCGATCTGGCTGAGGGCCACCAGCATGGTCACTACGCCGTACGGCACCACCATGATCACGTGGGCAATCACCACGCCGGTCAGGGTGTCGTAGCCCATGCCCGGCGCGAAGCGACCGAGCTTGGTCTCCATGAAATACAGCACCAGCGCGGAAATCACCGGCGGGATCGCCATCGGCAGCAGCACCAGGCCGATCAGGGCCGTGGCCCATTTCGAGCGCATGTACCAGATGCCGAGGCTGAAACTCGCGGCGAGCAAGGTGGCGATGACGCTGGTGGCGAAGGCGATGGTCAGGCTCTGGCTGATGGCGTGGAACCAGTCCGGGTTGCTCACCAGCGCTTCGTAGTGGCGCAGCGACCAGTTGCCTTCGGGCATCGACAGGAAGCGCTTGCTGGTGAACGACACCGGAATGACCGTCAGCAGCGGGAACAGCATGAAGGCCATGGCGACCACGGCCAACAGCCGCGTACTCAGGCTTGTGCGATGGGTATTCATAGTGATCTCAGCCTACCAGTCGGTTGACGCGGGTCATTTTCAACAGCACCCAGATCAGCGCGCTGACCAGGGCCAGCAACACCACGCTCAGTGCCGCGCCCAGGCCCCAGTTGCTGGTCTGGAACATTTGCAGGAACACGTACTCGGCAATCATCACCGTTTGCCCGCCACCCAACAGCACCGGGGTGATGAAGAAGCCCAGGCAGAACACGAAGACCATGATGAACGCGCCCAGAATGCCCGGCAGGGTCTGCGGCAGCAGCACTTGCCAGAAGGTGCGCAAGGCACCGGCCCCGAGGCCCCGCGAGGCCATGAGCACACGCTGGTCGAGTTGACGCATGGTCGACAGCAGCGGGAACACCGCGTACGGGATCATCACGTGGAGCATGCCGATGACCACGCCAATCTCATTGCGGCTCAGTTGCAGCGGCTGGTCGATCAACCCCATGCCCATCAGCCCGTTGTTGAGCACGCCGTTGCTGCGCAGGGCGATCAACCAGCCGAAGGCCCGCACCAGCACGGAAATCCAGAACGGAATGAAGATGCAGATCTCCACCACGCGCTGCCAGAACGGCGGGCTGAACACCCAGCAGTAGGCCAGCAGGTAACCGATCATCAAGGCCAGGCCACTGACGGTCAGGCACAGGCGCAAGGTGCGCCAGAGCATTTCGTGGATCGCCGGGTCCGTGGCGATGCGCTGGTACTGCTCGATGCCCGGCGTCGGCAGCGAGAAGCTCCAGCCGACCACGCCGAGGAACGGCAGCACGTAGAAGACCAGCAGCAACACCGGCAGCGGAAACAGCAGCAGGCTGCGCTCCAGGCCCGGCGAGCTGAAGCGGGGCTTGGGGGCGGTCAGGGTCGAGGTCAGGGTGGTGGTCATGGTCACAGGCTCACTTGGACAACCGCGTCAGGTACTCTTCCAGGGCTTTGGAGTAGTTGTCGGCGTACCACTGGGCGTTGAGAGCGATCTGCTTCTTCAGGTTTTCTTCGGAGGCGCAGTTGGCTTCAAGTTGCTTGGCCGACATCAGCTTCTCCGTGGCGCTGTTGGAAGGCCCGTTGCCCAGCAGTTCGAACAGCTTGAGCTGGCCTTCAGGCTGCAAGGCTTGCTGGATGAACTGCATGGTCGGTTGAGTGCCGCCGGGGTTGCCGTTCAATACCGCCCAACTGCTGGAGTTGATGAAGCCGTTGTCGAAGCTCCAGCGCACGCGGTTGTCGGTGTCTTCGCTGAGCAGCTTGGCGCGGGTGTGCCAGATCGCACCCACCGACACCTCGCCGTCGACCATCAGTTGCTGGCTTTCGGCACCCGAACTCCAGAACGACAGGACGTGCGGCTTGATCTCGTCGATCTTCTTCAGCGCCCGTGGCACGTCCAGCGGGTACAGCTGGTCAGCCGGAACGCCGTCGGCCAGCAACGCCGCTTCGAGCATGCCGTTCATCCACTTGTACAGCGTGCGCTTGCCGGGGAATTTCTTCACGTCCCAGAAATCGGCCCAGGTCTTGGGCCCGTTTTCACCGAATTTTTCGCTGTCCCAGGCCATCACGTAGCTGAACTGGTAACTGGCGATGCCGTAATCGGAGGAGAGTGCCGGGGCCACCTGATCGCGCTTGATGGTGTTGTAGTCCAGTGGCTGCAGGATCTTTTCCCGGCCCAGTACGATGGCGCTGTAGCTCTCGACGTCGACCACGTCCCAGCTCGGTTGGCCGCTGGCCAGCTGCGAGCGGATGGCGCCCTCGGTCGGGCCGGCACCGTCGATTCGCACCTGGATGCCGGTGTTTTTGGTGAAGGTGTCGGTCCATGCCGAACGGAATGCATTCAGGGCGTCGCCGCCCCAGTTGACCACCACCAGCGGCTTGTCCGCCGACCAGCTGATGCCGCTGCGCAGCGCCAGGGGCACCGCTGCCAGCAGGCCCATGGCCTGGATAAAGGTGCGACGGTTGATCTGACCGTCGCGGGCCTTGTCGATAAGCACTTCGATGCAGTCTTGTTGGTGATCCTGGCGCATGGGCAAGTCCTCAGTCGGCCGGTGCCTGCGTGGGCACCGGCCTTTTTGTTGTCATTGGAAGAGAGCTTTGTGACGCAGTTTTTTGGGGGTTCAGGCCTGAAGCAGGAAGCTTTGCTGCACCGGCCAGCTCAGCCACACCGGCGCGCCGCTGGGCATCGACGCGCCCGGGTGATTGCCGGGTACGGACAGGTTGATCGGCAGTGTGTCGCCGCCGACCTTGAGGGCCAGATGGGTGCTGGAGCCTTGATAAACCTTGTCGGTGAGTTGCGCGGGCATCACGTTGTAGCCGTCGCGGGTCGGGCACTCGCTGTGCAGTTCCATGTGCTCGGGGCGCACGGCCAGCACGATCGGTGCCGCACTCAGTGCGTTCGGCGCCTGGGCATGCAATACGCTGGTGCCGCAGCGGCCGCTGGCGTTCTGGCCGTTGCGGGTCAGGTTGTCCAGCGGGAACAGGTTCATCTTGCCCAGGAACTCGGCGACGAAACGGCTCTCGGGGCGGTTGTAGATGTTTTCCGGGGTGTCGACCTGGGTCAGCTTGCCGTGGTTGAAGATCGCGATGCGCGAGGACAGCGCCAACGCTTCGTTCTGGTCGTGGGTGACGAACACGAAACTGGTGCCGACCTGACGGTGGATGCGTTGCAGCTCGGTTTGCAGTTGTTCGCGCAGGTTCTTGTCCAGCGCCGACAGTGGTTCGTCGAGCAGCAGCAGTTCCGGCTCGAACACCAGCGCCCGGGCAATCGCCACGCGCTGCTGCTGGCCGCCGGACATCTCGGCGGGCTTCTTGTGCATATGCGCACCGAGGCCGACCACTTCGAGGATGTGCTTGACCCGGCGATTGCGTTCTTCAACGGGGACTTTGCGGATGCGCAGCGGGTAGGCCACGTTGTCGGCCACGCTCATGTGCGGGAACAGCGCATAACCCTGGAACACCATGCCGTAGTTCCGCTTCTCGGCGGAGCGCCGGATGATGTCGACGCCTTGCTCCATCAGCTTGCCCGAGGTCGGGCTGAGGAAACCGGCCAGAATCATCAGCAAGGTGGTCTTGCCCGAGCCGGACGGACCCAGCAGGGTAAGAAATTCACCTTGGCGAACGTCGAGATCGACGTTATCCAGCGCCGCGAAACGGCCGTAATACTGGCTGATACCTTGAGCGCTGAGCTGGATCGCTGAACGGCTGGACACAATGAGGTTCCTCTTTTTATTGCCCATAAGACGTACGAGGACGGATGCGAATCCGAAATGGGCTTTGGGCTTATTATTGTTAAAAATATCGCTACATCAATGGAATTATTTTGCTCGTATTGGTTAGTTTTATTGAACAAATAAGCTGCGTATTCCGCCTCGGCCAGATGCCCCGAAATAGAGCTTCTACCCTGTGGGAGCGAGCTTGCTCGCGATAGCGATTTATCAGGCGACATCAATGGTGACTGTGGTGGCCTCATCGCGAGCAAGCTCGCTCCCACAGGGGAGTGTGATGTGCTTTTACAGGGTGTCCTGCCAGGTCTGGCGGGACGATTGCAACTGGGTCTTGACCCAGTTGCCGAAGGCCTGGACCACGGCGCGGTCGGCCTTTTGCGGGTCTGCCGCCAGGTAGTAGCCACGGTGTAAATCGATGCCGATGTCGAACGGCCGCACCAGCAAACCCTTGGATAACGCGTCACCGCTGATCAGGTTGTCACCGATGGCGATGCCCTGGCCGGCAATGCATGCGGACTGGGCGCAGTGTGCATCGGAGAACAGGATGCCGCTCGTCGCATTGACCGCGGAAGCCCCCGCTGCGGTCAGCCACACGCGCCAGTCGGAGTAGTCGGTCATGTGCAGCAAGGGGTAGCTGCTCAGTTCCTGCGGGCTTTTCAGACCGCCCAAGGCGTTGATCAGGCGCGGGCTGCACACCGGGAAGAAACGCAATGCCACGATCTCCTCGACGATCATTTCCGGCCAGTCGCCAATCCCGTAGGCGATGAACAGGTCGACGTTGTGGTTGTTGGTGTCGTCCGGCGTGCGCGGGGAAACCAGTTGCAACTGCACTTGCGGGTACTGCCGCAAAAAAGCACCGATGTGGTGACACAACCAATAGGTGGCGAACCCCGGCGCGCAACTGACGCATAGCCGCCCGGAGATTTCCTGGTCGTCGACCAACTGTCCGGCGTCGAGCAGGTTCAACAGAATCCCGTGCACTTCCCGCGCATAGCGTTCGCCCTGATACGTCAGGCCGATGCCTCGGCCAATGCGCTCGGTCAGGGCGAAACCGACACATTCCTCGAGCTTGCTGATCTGGTGGCTGATGGCGCTGCGGGTCAGGTTCAGTTCACGGGCCGCGACCGACACGCTGCCCAGACGGGCAACCGCATCCAGCGCACGAAGGGCTGTCATCGAAGGAAAACGCATAAATCATCCCGTTATGGTTTAGAGCGGTAGATATGGTGACGTAAATCGAACAGTCAGGCCAAAAAAAATCGATTGTTGTATCGGTTGATTCAACAATACTAGCCCCATTCGTCGTTGGGCCCCGCTGGCCCTTTATCCAAGAGGTGCTGCATGACCAGTTGTGCCGAGGCGCTCGTTCAGTTGCTGGAAGGCTATGGTGTTGAAACCGTCTTCGGCATTCCCGGCGTGCACACCGTCGAGTTGTATCGTGGCCTGCACGGCAGTCGCCTGAAGCACATCAGCCCGCGCCACGAGCAGGGCGCCGGGTTCATGGCCGACGGTTATGCCCGTGCCAGCGGCAAGCCCGGGGTGTGCTTCATCATCACCGGACCGGGCATGACCAACATCATCACCGCCATGGGCCAGGCCTATGCCGACTCGGTGCCGATGCTGGTGATTTCCACCTGCAACCGTCGCGAACACCTGCGCCTGGGCCATGGCCACCTGCATGAATTGCCGGATCAGCGCGCGCTGGTCGCCGGGGTCTGTGCTTTCAGCCATACGCTGCAACACCCGTCGCAATTGCCGGAAGTGCTGGCACGGGCCTTTGCCTTGTTTGGCTGTACGCGGCCGCGTCCGGTGCACATCGAGATTCCGCTGGATGTGCTGGAAATGTCTGCCGACGGGCTGGACCTGCACCCGCGTTCATTGCCGGCCGCACCGGCCCCGGCGCCGGAAGCCATCGATGACGCCGTGGCCCTGATCAACAACGCCAAGCGCCCCTTGATTCTCGCCGGTGGTGGCGCACGTCGGGCCAGTGAGGCGCTGACCGCACTCGCCGAACGCCTGCAGGCCCCCGTGGCGCTGACCACCAACGCCCGCGGTTTGCTGACCCCCGAACATCCTTTATTGCTCGACGGTGTGCAGTCCTCAGCCCATGGTCGCGAGCTGTTTGCCGAGGCCGACCTGGTGCTGGCCGTCGGCACCGAGCTGGGGGAAACCGACTACGACTTTTTCGGTCTTGGCCCTGTGCAGTTCAAGGCACCGCTGATTCGCCTGGACATCGATCCCATGCAAATACTCGGCGTACAAGCGGCCACGGTTGGCTTGCTGGGGGATGCCGGTCAAGGCTTGCTGTTGTTGCTCGATCGCCTGCCGCAGCGCCAGGCCGATCCAGCCTGGGCGGCTGAGCGAGTGAGCAAGGTCAACGCCCTCGAGCACGCCGGCTGGAGCGCCAGACAATCCCGTATGCAAGCGCTGCTCGATATCCTGCGCGATCACTTGCCGCAGCCCCTGATCGTCGGCGATTCGACCCAACCGGTGTATCAGGGCGCCCTCGGCTACCGGGCGCCAACCCCCAATAGCTGGTTCAACGCCGGCAGCGGCTACGGCACCCTCGGCTACGGTTTGCCCGCCGCCATCGGTGCCAAGCTGGCCCAACCCCTGCGACCGGTGGTGGCGTTGGTCGGCGACGGCGGCTTGCAGTTTTCCAGCGCCGAACTGATCGCCGCCAAAGAGGCCGGCGTCGGCGTGATCCTGCTGCTGTGGAACAACAGCAGCTACGCCGAAATCCGCGACTACATGAACGCCAAGGCGGTGCCGTTGCTGGGGGTGGACATCCTCACGCCGGACTTCGCCGCCCTCGCGCAAAGCTGCCACGTCAGCCATCACCGGGCACCTGATCTGGGCGGTTTGCGCGAGCTGCTGGGACAACTCGGCAGCAGCAATGAGCCGGTGATGATCGAGGTCGACGCTGCAATGTTTCTGGCTGACTAAAACAACAACAATTTTTTCAGGTCGCCGACACGCACAACGTCCGGCGGACCTTTCAATCTCCTGAACTCAAAGGTGGCTTACATGGCTGAGTCCGATAACTTTTCCTCTACCCATTCCGTGCAGGGGACCTACGCCGACCTGATCCTCGCCAACGGTCGTATCTACACCCAGGACCCGGCCAACCCGTGGGCCGAGGCCGTGGCCATCCGCGACGGCAAGTTGATCGCAGTCGCCGGACTCGGCCAGATCGAGATGTTCAAGGGCCCGAACACCCGCGTGCACGACCTGCAAGGCGCATTCTGCATGCCGGGCCTGCACGACATGCACACGCACCCCGACCTCGCGCTGGCGCCGCGCTACGCCGATGACCTCGACGTCGGCATCGAAGACCCGACCCCGGAACAGCTGCGTGAAAGCATCCTCGCCTACGCCGACAGCCATCCCGGCGACGGCTGGATCTACGGCCAGTACTGGGTGCGCTACACCTTCCGCGAGGCCGGCCTGACCCCGGGCCGCGAGTGGCTCGACAGCGTCATGCCGGACCGCCCGGTGGCACTGCTCGACCGCATGTGGGGCACCATGATGGTCAACTCCAAGGCCCTGGAGCTGGCCGGCATCGACCGCCACACGTCCGACCCGCGTAACGGGTATTTCGAGCGTGACGAGCTGAGCGGCGAACCCACCGGCCTGATGATCGACGGTGCCTACGCGATGATCCACGCCGCCATGCCACCGACACCGGTCAGCGTGTTGCGCCGTGCCTACCGCGATGGCGTGCACTTCCAGAGCTCGCGCGGCGTCACGGCGAGCAAATACGTGCACGTCTGCGAACAGCGTTTGCAGGCCCTCAAGGAACTCGACGACAGCGGCGAACTGACGGTGCGCATCGAAGCGGCGATCAGTTGGCAGGACGACATCTTCCCGGTGCGTCGTCGCTGGGAGCTGCTGGCCGGCGAACGTCACTACTACCGTAGCGCGCGCCTGAGCGCCAACGCGGTGAAGTTCCACTTCGACGGCACCGTGGAGCCGAAGTCTTCGTACCTGCTGACCCCGTGGCCGCAGGAGTCGAGCTGGCGCGGCAAGCTCAACCTGACCCCGGAACACATCACCGACATGGTGGTGGACATGGACCGCAAGGGCATCCGCGTGATCGCCCACTGCACCGGCGACGGTGCCTCCGACGTGTTCCTCGATGCCGTGGCCGAGGCCCGTCGTCGCAACGGTTTCAGCGGTGTGCGCCACCAATGCGCCCACAGCACCTTGCTGCACCCCGGCAACCTGCCGCGCTTCAAGGAGCTGAATGTCATCGCCGAGTTTTCCCCGGCCGCCTGGTACCCGACGCCGTTCGCCAGCGGTGCGCGTTCCGGTTACGGCCAGGAACGCCTCAAGCGCATCTACGACTTCAAAGGCGTGCTCGCCGCCGGTGGCACGGCGGTGATGGGCACCGACTGGCCGGTGGCGTCCATCGACCCGTGGCTGGCGCTGGAAACCATGATCACCCGGCAGAACCCATGGAACGATGACCCGGCGTGCTTCGGCGACCCCATCAGCCTCGAACAGGCGCTGACCGTGATCACCAGCAACGGCGCCGTGGCCATGGGCCTGGAACACAGCACCGGCAGCCTGCAAGTGGGCAAGTCGGCGGACCTGATCGTGATCGACCGCGACCTGTTCGCTGCACCGGCACGCAACTACATCCACAAGACCCAGGTGCTGCTGACCTTCGTTGAAGGGCAACTGGTCTACGACCGCCACTCAACGCTGGAGACCCTCGGCCTCAAAGCCGTCTGGCAAGGCGAACCACCGGTGCTGGAGGGCAAGGCAGAATGACTTCCCCACGTATCGCCGTGACCGTGGTGTCGGGTTTTCTCGGCGCCGGTAAAACCACACTACTCAACCGTATGGTGCGCCGTGCCGAAGGCAGTCGGCTGGCGGTGATCGTCAACGATTTCGGCGAGCTGAACATCGATGCGGCCATCGTGTCCGAAGTCACCGACGCGGTGTACAGCCTGCAAAACGGCTGCATCTGCTGCACGGTGCAGGAAGACCTGCTGGCGCAGCTCGCCAGCCTGGCGCAGCTTGAACCAAGGCTGGAGCGCATCGTCATCGAGTGCAGCGGAGTGTCCGACCCGCAGCGCATCGTGCAGACCTTGGCTTATCCACAGCTGCGCAGCCAGATGCAATTGGACATGGTGATCACGGTGGTCGACGCCACCCGCCATCTGCAACTCGACGGTGAATACGCGCGCCTGGCTCGGGCGCAGGTGGCCGCTGCCGACCTGCTGTTGTTGAACAAGACCGATCTGGTCGATGAGGCGCAGTTGCAGGCGTTGCGCGATGCACTGGGTGCCAGGACGCGTGTGCATGAAAGTGTGCAAGCCGAGTTGCCCGATGCGTTGTGGCTGGATACCGATCTGGATCTTGAGCCTCGGGCACAGAAACCGTTGACCCGGGTGTCCGATGGCGATCACGGCGAGATGTTCAGCAGCTGGTTGTGGCAGAGCAACGCGGCCCTCGACGTCGAGTGCTTGCGTGGCTGGTTGAGGGCGTTGCCCAGCGATGTATTCCGGGTCAAAGGCCTGGTACTGCTGACGCCGGGCAGCACGGCGCACTGGCTGCAACATGTCGGCACCCGCAGTCAGTTTCTGCCGGCGCTGGATGACGCCCTGGCCAACACCACACGCCTGGTGTTCATCGCTCGCCGGGGTTTCGATGGCTGGGAGGCATTGGGGCAAGGGCTGGAAGATTGCACTGTGAAAGAGGTTGCCGGGGTATGACATCGACAGAGCAACGTTTGCGTGAAGAGTTGGCGGCCTGCTATCGACTGGTTGCGTACTTTCGCATGACCGACCTGATCTTCACCCACATCTCGGTGCGCATTCCGGGGCCGGAGCATCACTTTCTGATCAACCCGTATGGGCTGATGTTCGACGAAATCACCGCGTCCAACCTGGTGAAGATCGACCTCGATGGCCATGCCGTAGAGCCCTCGCCGTACCCGGTGAACCCGGCCGGCTTCGTGATCCACAGCGCCATCCACGGTGCCCGGGAAGATGCGCAGTGCGTGCTGCACACCCACACCAAATCCGGGTGCGCGGTGGCGGCGTTGAAGTGCGGGTTGTTGCCGGTCAATCAGATTTCCATGGAGTTCTATGGCCGCGTCGCTTATCACGATTACGAAGGTGTAGCGCTGGACTTGAGCGAGCAACAACGGCTGGTGGCGGACATGGGTGACAAGCCGGTGATGATGCTGCGCAACCATGGATTGCTGACGGTGGGCGAGACGGTAGGGCAGGCGTTCATGCGCATGTATTACCTGGAAAAGGCCTGTGAAATCCAGTTGGCCGCGCAAGCTGCCGGTGAAGTTGTTCTACCGTCGCATGAGGTCTGCGCGCACACCGAGCGGCAGTTCAATGATCCGGGGCGGCCGTTGGATGAGGGGGAGTTGAGTGATCCGGATGCGATGCAACTGGCTTGGGCGGCGTTGTTGAGAATGTTGGAGCGCATTGCACCGGACTATCGAGACTGATCGAAGTTTTCGGTTGTTCTGGCTGGCCTCATCGCTGGCAAGCCAGCTCCCACAGAGTAAGTGGGTGTACGCAAAATCTGTGAGCACCCGAAAACATTGTGGGAGCTGG
>NZ_JAHUWG010000010.1:0-368805 GCF_019219115.1 Pseudomonas sp. PDM28 | reverse complement strand
GTTCAACAGAAATCAACTGTGGGAGCGGGCTTGCCCGCGATGGCGCAGTGTCAGGCAGCAGGGATGTTGGCAGTGAAGGCCTCATCGCGGGCAAGCCCGCTCCCACAAGGATCTGGGGTGAATACAAGATTTGTGTTCAACAAAAACCAACTGTGGGAGCGGGCTTGCTCGCGAAGGCGCAGTGTCAGGCAGCAGGGATGTTGGCAGTGAAGGCCTCATCGCGGGCAAGCCCGCTCCCACAAGGATCTGGGGTGAATACAAGATTTGTGTTCAACAAAAACCAACTGTGGGAGCGGGCTTGCCCGCGATGGCGCAGTGTCAGGCAGCAGGGATGTTGGCAGTGATGGCCTCTTCGCGAGCAAGCCCGCTCCCACAAGGATCTGGGTGAATACAAGATTTGTGTTCAACAGAAATCAACTGTGGGAGCGGGCTTGCCCGCGATGGCGGCGTGTCGGGTCACACTGTCAGTGGCATGAAACCATCACTCCTTCACGCTCATGAACTCTTCCGCGTAGCGGATGTATTCCTCAGGTTGCGTGTAGGTGTGAGTCAGCTCGGTCGCGCTCAGGTCCGACGTCTGGGTGAGGATCTGGCGTTGCTCGCGCAGGCTGTCGTAGGTCGCCTTGATCGCGGCGAAGTAGGCGCCATGGCCGTCGATGGTCACGCGCACGCCCAGTTCGGCCAGGCGCTTGTCGTCGCGCAGCAGCGGGTTGCCGTAGGTCACCAGCATCAGCGGCACGCTCAGGTGCTCGGCGATCTGCTCCAGATGGTCGAAGTCCTTGACGCCCACCATGCAGATCCCGTCGGCCCCGGCTTGCTGGTATTGCCGGGTGCGGCTGATGATTTCCTGCACCGGTAGAATCCCGGCGTGGGTGCGGGCGATGATCGCCATTTCCTTATCGCAGCGGGCTTCCAGTGCCGCGCGGATCTTGCCGACGCCTTCGGCGACCGTGATCAGGTCGGTGGATTTGCGGCCGAACTGCGCGGGCAGCAGGGTGTCTTCAATGGTCAGCGCGGCGACGCCGGCGCGTTCGAGCTCGACGATGGTGCGCATGACGTTCAGCGCGTTGCCATAGCCGTGGTCGGCGTCGGCAATCACCGGCAACTGGGCAACGCGGCCGATGCGGGTGGCCTGTTCAGCGAACTCGCTGAGGGTGATCAGGGCAAAGTCGGGGGCGCCCAGCACCTGCAGCGAAGCGACCGAGCCACCCAGGATCCCGACTTCGAAGCCCAGGTCGGCGGCGATGCGCGCCGACATCGGGTCGAACACCGAGGCCGTGTGGTAGCAGGTGTTGGAAGCGAACAGTTGGCGAAAGTTGCGGCGCAAATCTTGATGGGAAAGCCTGGACATATGAGTTCCACCAATGGAATGGAAGGGCTTGAGCAAAAGTGTCAACGCCGAAGAAATAAAAGGCTATCACGCGCGCAGGGGGAGAATGATGACGAATTTGCTGGGTAAGCCGGATTGACGCCTGAGGTAGCAAGCTGATAGGTCACGCCGCTGCGGCCTGGTGCCGCTGGTTGAGCAGCGGTACGGCGCGCACCGAGTCGCCAGGCTGCAGTTGCAAGCGCTTGGCGGTCAGGCGATCGACCACCAGGCTGCTGCCCGCCAGTCGGGCCGGGACGCAGGTAATGCGGCAGTTTTCCAGGCGCCGATTGTGAATCAGCCAGAGCGGGTCGTTGGCGTCCGGCGAGCCGATGGCCAGTTGCAGCGGTCGGCTGTCGCACACGGTGCGGATACCGGAAACCGGGGCCTCGATGACCGGTCCGCCGTCGAAGATATCGATATGGCCGTTGTGGGCAAAACCTTCGGCGCTGAGGATTTTCAGGGCCGGCTCGGTATTCGGGTGGGGCTTGCCGATCACCGCCTGGGCCTGTTCGGTGAGCAGGCAGGTGTACAGCGGCTGGCGTGGCATGAGTTCGGCGATGAACGATTTGTTGCCTAGCCCGGACAAGTGATCGGCATGGCTGAAATCCATCTTGAAAAAATGCCGGCCGAGGCTGTCCCAGAACGGTGAGCCACCGCGTTCGTCGGTACTGCCGCGTAATTCGGCGATCAGCCGGTTGCCGAACAGCTGCGTGAACTCGGCCACGAACAACAAACGCCCGAGCGAAAGCAAACGACCGTTGCTTCCCTGGCGCTGATCGGGGCGCAGGTACAACGAGCAGACTTCCGATTGCCCGGTCAATTCGTTGCTCAGGAACAGGGTCGGGATCTGGCGCTGGATACCCAGGTCCGCGCAAGCACTGACCGTCAGCCCGACCCGGTAATTGTACCAGGGCTCACGCAGACCGATTCCACCCGTCAGGGCGCTGACGCCCACCACTTGCTGCTCGTCGTCCTCGAGCACGAACAGGTAATCGGCATCGGCCCGATCGACTTGCCCGGCGAAAGTGCGTTGGGCCCAGCGGATCCGGTAGGCCAGGCGTTCTTCGTCGGCCGGCAGGCTGGTGAGTCCGGGGCTGGCCTGACGCACCAGCGTGAACAAGGCGGGCAGGTCGGTGATCTGGACCGGACGGACAATCATGCGGCTGTTCCTTGTTCATGGGGATTCGGGCGTTGGCGTTGACCCAGGCGGGCACTCACAGGGCGATCAGCCTGACCGGGTTGCCTTCGGTGACCTTCAACGCCGTGCACATGGCTGCATCCAGCGTGACAGGTTGCCCGGCGATGTAATCAAGATCGGCGACGATGGCCCGATAGTCCGTCAAGGACTCGTTGCTCACCAGATAGCTGCCCCGGGCATCGTTCACCGGGCCAGGCTGCGTGAGGCCGCACTGGCTGTGGGCGATGGACCGAATGCCCGAGGTGCGCGCATGGAGCGTCGGGCCGCCATCGAACAGATCGATGTAGCTGTTGGTTTCGAAGCCTTCACGCTCGAGGATATCGAAGGCCTCCTGGCCATCGGGGTGAATGCTGCCGATGCAGTCCTGGGCCGCTTGCGGCAGCATGGGCACGTAAATCGGGTACTGCGGCATCAGTTCGGCGAGAAAGGTGCGGCTCTGCAGGCCGCAAAGCCGTTCGGCCTCGACATAGGGCAGGTCGAAGAAATGCTTGCCCACGGCATCCCAGAATGGCGAGTGCCCGTCATCGCTGCTGTAGCCGACGATCTCAGTGATCACCGTTGCGGAAAACCGCCCGGGATGGGCCGCGATGAACAACAGGCGCGCCCGGGACAGCAGTTCGGAGTGGGCGGTGCGTACCCGTGCGGCATCGATATGGAAGCCGCGCAGCAAGGTGTGGCCGCTGAGGTCGTGACACAACGACAAGGCCGGTACACCGTGCTCGATGTTCAGTTCCCGCGAGGCACTGGTGAAGTGCCGGTTGCGCAGGCTGTAGAACGGCTCGTCGTACCCCGCCGTGGCGAGGATTTCCGAGCAGCCGACCAGGTGCTGCGTCGCCGGGTCTTCGAGGACAAAGAAATAGTTTTCCGGGCCATGACCCTCGACGTCTTTCTCGAACGAGGCACAGGAATCGAGAATTTTTTCGCGCAACCGTTCGCTATCGTCGGGCAGGGATGTGACGCCCACCAGGCTTTCACGAGCCAGCTTCTGCAACCTTGGCAGGTCAGCCAACTCGACTGGACGCAAGACCAGCATGGAGATACTCCTGTATCAAACGATCCGGCGGTTTGAGCCGAACCTGACTATCACTGTCGGTTTTTCCACACATCGATTCGGTGGTCATCTGATCGTTGTCAGGCGCCACTTTTTTCTTGTCAGATGCTGCTTGGGATCTGCATTCAACGAGGAACGACCGGTTCGGCCGCTGGCGTTGCCGGGCCTGGCACATTGATCGGGTATTGGAGAAAGGGCATCCGGGCTCCTGCTGGATGAGCGTGGCACATGTTTTAACAGTCCGTTGAAAAGAGTATTTAATTATCGCGTGCTGCCTGTCTAGTTAATTTTCGCGTGGTCCGACCGTGCCCGAAAATGGGGCGAAGTGCCTGCAGCAAGGGGCTACGCCGATGTCGCAAAGTCTTGTAGGCAATTGCCTTGGTTGCAGTCAGCGATAACAGAAAATCTGCCGGGAAATGCCTGACGGAGTCCGCTTCAAACAGGAAAATTAAACGCCCCCAAGGCCTGATGCCAGTCAGTGCAAACCTTGTGGGAGCGAGCTTGCTCGCGATGACGGCTGGACAGTCAAACAAGGGGTGCCTGACAGTCTGCCATCGCGAGCAAGCTCGCTCCCACAATGTCCGGGGCTTAACTGATCGGCATTACCCCCAAGGCCTGCTTTCTTGCGGCACAATTGCCCGATGGCAGTCCCCTGACGCCGTTGTTCCTTTCCATCCCTGGAGTGATTGCCGGTGCAGGCGACCCGTTTAACCCTGATTTGTCACGCTCGAACCGTCGCACAGAAACTGGCGCGTTTTCCATTGGACGAACCTCTGGAGATGGATTGGCAAGCGCTCAGGCTTTCCCGTTGCAATCAGTTCAAGGGCGCTCCGCGCCTTGTCTGCGGTCCGGAACTGCGCACCCGGCAAACCGCTGAGCTTTTCAGCAGTGCTCCGGAAATTGTCGATGCGTTGAAGGACTGCGACGTCGGGCGTTGGGGCGGTGTGCGCATCGGCGAACTGCAAAAAACCGACCCCGGGATGCTCGAGCATTGGCTGGGGGATCCGGCTTCGGCTCCCCACGGTGGCGAGTCGCTGGTGCAATTGGGCGAGCGGGTGGGGGCGTGGTTGACCGCGTTGCAGTCGACGCCCGGGCACATCGTTGCCATTACCCATCCCTTTGTCATCCGCGCCGCTCTGACGCACGTGTTGCAGGGAGCGGCGTCCAATATGATCGACGTCGAACCCCTGTCGGCGGTCGAGCTGAGGTTCCATGGCCGCTGGCGGTTGCGCTTGCCGGGCACCGACCCCGAGGACCTGCTGTGATGAAAAAACTCCTGGTCATCGGCATCGGCGCCGGCAATCCCGACTACATCACGATACAAGCGGTGAAGGCGCTGAATCAGGTCGACGTTTTTTTCCTCATGGACAAGGGCGAGAGCAAAGACAAACTCATCGACTTGCGGCGCGAAATCTGCGAACGCTACATCACCGACCCCGCTTACCGTTTTGTCCAGGCCCACAGTCCCGAGCGCGAGCGCGGTGAGGTGGACTACAGGAGCAGTGTCGACGACTTGAACCTGGCCAAACAGCAGACCTTCGAACGGCTGATCAATGAAGAACTGTCCGACAGCCAGTGTGGTGGTTTCCTGGTGTGGGGCGACCCCGCGCTGTACGACAGCACAATCCGTATCCTTCAGGCGATCCAGGCCTCGGGCGCCTGTGAGTTCGAGTTCGAGGTGATCCCCGGTATTACCAGCGTCCAGGCCCTGGCGGCACAACACAAGGTGCCGCTGAACCAGATTGGCCGCTCCGTTGAAATCACCACGGGCCGGCGGTTGGCGGCAGGGCAGGTGAGCGATGCCGACAGCCTGGTGGTGATGCTCGATGCTCAGGATGCCTACCATCAGGTGGCGGACCGGGACACCGAGATTTACTGGGGGGCCTATCTGGGGACACCGGACGAAATCCTGATCAGCGGCAAGCTCAAGGATGTGGCGGATGAAATCGAACGGGTGCGCAAGGCGGCGCGGCTGGCCAATGGCTGGATCATGGATACCTATCTGTTGCGCAAGCCTTGATCAGTCGGTGACCGGGCTGACGCCTTCGCGGGCAAGTCGGATCGCCGCACCGCCGCTCCCACAGGTTTTTGTGTTTTTCACACCATCTGTGTAACGCAGCAGATCCCTGTGGGAGCGGGCTTGCCCGCGAAGAGGCCCTCGAGAACACCTCAAAAACCAGCACTGCCCCCACGCCCAAACCGCTCCCGATACACCGATGGCGGCACGCCAACCACAGTGCGAAAGGCCACCCGAAAACTTTCCACCGAGCGATAACCGCAACGTTCGGCGATCTGTTCGGTGCTCTGGTCGCTGCTTTCCAGCAGCTCGCGGGCGCGGCCCAGGCGTTGCTGCTGCAACCAGGTTTTCGGTGACTGGCCGCTGGCTTCGGTGAAGCGACGCAGGAAGGTGCGTTCGCTCATGGCGGCTTCGCTGGCCAGGTCGCGCACTTCCAGCGGTTCGTGCAAACGCTCACGTGCCCACTGCATGACGCGGGAAAGATCGCTGCGCGGTGTAGGACTGACCGGCGTCGGAATGAATTGCGCCTGGCCGCCGCTGCGTTGTGGCGACATGACCAGGCGCCGCGCCACGGAGTTGGCCACTTGCGTGCCGAAATCCCGGGCCACCAGATGCAGGCAGGCATCGATGCCGGCCGCGCTGCCGGCGGAGGTGATCAATTGGCCGGAATCGACATACAGCACGTCCGGGTCCACCAGTATGCCGGGAAAGCGCTCGGCCAGTTCCGAGGTGTAGCGCCAGTGCGTGGTAGCACCGTGCCCGTCGAGCAACCCGGTGGCGGCGAGGACGAATACCCCGGAGCAGATCGACAGTAACCGTGCGCCCCGCGCATGGGCCTGGCGCAGGGCATCGATAAGCTCTGCGGGGACCGTGGCGTTGCGGTCGCGCCAGCCGGGAATGATGATGGTGCGGGCATCGGCGAGCAATTCCATGCCGCCGTCGGCCAGGACCTGGATACCGCCCATGGCACGCATCGGGCCTTGATCGACGGCGACGATACGATGTTCGTACCACGGGAAATCGAACTCGGGGCGTGGCAGGCCGAAGATCTCCACGGCAATGCCGAACTCGAATGTGCAGAGGCCGTCGTAGGCCAGAATCGCGACCTTGGTTGGGTTGGGATGCATTTGGCGGAAAATTCCCGATCGGTGTCTTGTGCGCCACTGTAGCCGCAAGTGCCTGGCGGATAAAGTCTCCCCACACCCACCGCCTCTTTGGAGTACAACCCATGACCAGTCTGGTTCGCGAAATTCCCGCCGCCCCATCGGCCATCGCCCTGATGCATTTCAGCAACCGTCTGACGTTCGAAACCGATTGTTCCGACGTCTACGGCAGCCAGCAGGCTGGCGAAGTCGATTTCATTCTGGTGGATGTGCGTGGCCCGCTGGCGTTCGAGCGCGGGCATGTACCGGGAGCGATCAACATTCCCGGGCGCTTGCTGACCGCCGAAGGTTTGGCCGGTTATCCGAAACACAGTTTGTTCGTGGTCTACTGCGCCGGGCCTCACTGCAACGGCGCCAACAAGGCGGCGGTGAAGCTGGCGGCCCTGGGTTATCCGGTCAAGGAGATGATCGGCGGCGTGACCGGGTGGCTGGATGAAGGGTTTGAGTTGAGTGTCACTGAGCCGCGGCTGGCCCGTGAAGTGATCGGTTGCGAATGCTGACCTTCAAACACTGTTGATCCCCGTGGCGAGGGGGCTTGCCTGTGGCGAGGGGGCTTGCCCCCGTTGGAGTGCGAAGCGCTCCCAAAACTCTCGACTATTAGTGAGATTCTGGGGGTTGCTGCGCAACCCAACGGGGGCAAGCCCCCTCGCCACAGGAATGTGCTTTGATCTGATTCAGCGACAGGCAGCGACCCACCACTCATCCAGTGTCGCCTGCAACCACGCCAACACCTCGGCGTAGGCTGCATCGTCCTGCGGCCCCCGTGGCAACGGCGACTCCTCGCCAAAATGCGCATTGAGCATAACCACCGACTCGGCGTTCCACTCCGGATGAAACTGCAACCCCAGCCGCGCCGGCCCGGCGCGGTACATCTGTTGCACACAGTGCTCGCTGCTGGCCAACAGTTGCGCCCCAGGCGGCAGGTCGATGGCGTCTTCGTGCCATTCGAGTACCTTCAGCGCTTGCCCATCGATGAAGCTCACCGTGGTCCATCCGGTTTCGCTCCGGTCCATGCGCCGTACATAGCCGCCCAGACTTAACGCCAGCAACTGAGCCCCCAGGCAGATGGCGAACACGGCCCCGCCCAGATCCAGACTGCCTTTGAGCCATTGCCGTTCGGCCGCAAGCCAGGCCGGGCCGGCATTGGACTCATAAGGCCCGCCCAACAGGATCACCGGATCGGCGCTGACGGGCGGCAACTGCCCCAGGTCGGCGCGAAACACCTTCAGCGTCAGCCCTCTGGACTCGGCCCAAAAGGCGATGGCACCCGGGCCTTCGGCGGGGTGGTGCTGGATCAGATTCAACGTGGGCATCGCGCTACTCTCGATGGGACGCAAGGGCGCCCAATGTGCCGTAAAACACCCGGTATCGCCAGCCGGCCCGTTGCGTCGGATGGCACCGAAAGAGCTGTAGTCCTGGTCTGAAAACGCGTTCTGTCCGACAGAGCTTGCATCGTCATGGCGCGTTCACCGCAATGACGCGATCCCGGCGCCACTTTTTTATAAGTATTTGTCGCCTTGGCGTAATTTACCCTCCTGTAGCCGCTCTAGACTGCCGGCCACTTCGGTTTCCGCTCACAAAGCAAGGACCGAACGCTGCCAATCGAAGCTGCCAATAAAAGCCTCCGCACACAGGAGTTATAAATGAAGAAGCTAGTGATGTTCGGTGCCCTGGCACTGTCGATGTTGTCCCTGACCGCCGTGGCTGACGACGCCAAGCCGATCCGCATCGGCATCGAAGCCGGCTACCCGCCATTTTCGATGAAAACCCCTGACGGCAAACTCACCGGTTTCGACGTGGACATCGGCGATGCCCTGTGCGAGCAGATGAAGGTCAAGTGCACCTGGGTCGAGCAAGAGTTCGACGGCCTGATCCCTGCGCTGAAGGTCAAGAAAATCGACGCCATCCTGTCGTCCATGACCATCACTGACGACCGCAAGAAGAACGTCGATTTCACCATCAAGTACTACCACACCCCGGCGCGCTTCGTGATGAAGGAAGGCACCGACGTCAAGGACCCGCTGACCGAACTCAAGGGCAAGAAAGTCGGTGTACTGCGCGCCAGTACCCACGACCGCTTCGCCACTGAAGTGCTGCAACCGGCAGGGATTGTCCTGGTGCGCTACGGCTCCCAGCAGGAAGCGAACCTGGACATGGTCTCCGGCCGCATCGACGCGCTGCTGGCCGACTCGGTCAACCTGGACGACGGTTTCCTGAAAACCGACGCCGGTAAAGGTTTTGCCTTCGTCGGCCCTGAGTACAACGATCCGAAATACTTCGGTGGCGGCGCCGGCATTGCCGTGCGCAAGGGCGATACCGCCCTGGCCGAGCAGTTCAACAAAGCCATCACCGAGATCCGCGCCAACGGCAAGTACAAGCAAGTGCAGGACAAGTACTTCAAGTTTGACGTTTACGGCGAGTAATCCAGCCGTTCGAGAAAGTGGCAGCCGTTGACGCGACTGCCACTTTTTTTATGCCAACACATTTCCCCTGTAGGAGCTGCCGAAGGCTGCGATCTTTTAAGCTGTTTAAAAAGATCAAAAGATCGCAGCCTTCGGCAGCTCCTACACATGGAACATCGGAGTCCCTCCATGCAACGCATCGACCACACACTTCCCTGGAGCCACCTGGGCACTGAGCGCACCCTCAGCGTGTTTCGTTATGGCGCGGGCCCGCGCAAGGTGTACATCCAGGCCAGCCTGCACGCTGACGAATTGCCGGGCATGCGCACGGCCTGGGAGTTGAAGAAGCGCCTGACCGAACTTGAACAACAGGGACAGTTGAACGGTGTGATCGAACTGGTGCCGGTGGCCAATCCCATTGGTCTCGACCAACACCTGCAAGGCAGCCACATGGGACGCTTCGAACTGGGCAGCGGCAAGAACTTCAACCGCTCGTTCGTCGAACTCAGCGCGCCGGTGGCCGAGCGGGTCGGTGATCGCCTCGGCAGCGATGCCCAGGCCAACATCGCGTTGATTCGCCAGACCATGGGCCAGGTCCTCGACGACTTGCCGGCGGCGACATCGCAGCTGGAGGCCATGCATCGCCTGTTGCTGCGCCATGCCTGCGACGCCGACATCACCCTCGACCTGCATTGCGATTTCGAAGCAGCGATCCACATTTATGCGTTGCCGCAGCACTGGCCACAATGGCGATCCCTGGCGGCGCGCTTGCAAGCTGGCGTGGCGCTGTTGTGTGAGGACTCCGGCGGCAGCTCGTTCGACGAGTCCTGTTCTTCGCCCTGGTTACGCCTGGCCCGGGCATTTCCGGCGGCGGCGATTCCCCCGGCCAACCTGGCGACCACGCTGGAGCTGGGCAGCATGGGGGACACTCGGGTCGACCAGGCCCGGGCCAATGGCGAGGCCATTCTCGGCTTCCTCGCCGAGCACGGTTTCATCTCCGGCACCTGGCCGGCGGCACCGGCTGACTGCTGTGAAGGCATGCCGTTCGAAGGCACCCAATACCTGTTCGCACCGCATCACGGCGTGGTCAGTTTCCTGCGTGAAGCCGGGGAATGGGTAGAGAAGGGCGATGCGCTGTTCGAGGTGGTCGACCCGTTGAACGACAAGGTCACCACCGTGCAGGCCGGCACCAGTGGCGTGCTGTTCGCCATCGATCGTGGGCGCTACACCCAGCCTGGCACCTGGCAGGCGAAAGTCGCCGGGCGTGAACCGATTCGGGTGGGGAAGCTGATCAACGACTGAGCCCGGAATTTTCTTTGTCTGTACTGGCCTCTTCGCGGGCAAGCCCGCTCCCACAGTGGATTTGTGGCGTTCACAAAACCTGTGGGAGCGGGCTTGCCCGCGATGACGGCATTCGCCTCACCGGAGATGTTCCTGCCTGATTCACAGTGTTAGGCTCTTGCGCGAATCCTGCATTCCGTGAAGGAAGACCCATGTTGAAGATTCTCGCGTTGCTCACGCTGTTGGCATCCACTGCCGTCCACGCCCAAACCCCGCTGCAAACCGACCTGCCACTCAAGTACCTGGCGCAAACCACCACCGATTCGAACCCTCAACCCCTGGTGATTTTCCTTCACGGTTACGGCAGTAACGAGCAGGACCTGTTCGGCATCAAGGACGACCTGCCCGCGTCCTACACCTACCTTTCGGTGCGGGCACCTTTGGTGATGGAGGCAGGCAGTTATCAGTGGTTCCGCAAGAAGGGCGAAGGGGCCTACAACGGTGAGACCGATGATCTGAAGTCCAGTGGCCAGGTGCTGCTGGACTTCATCGCACAGGCCGCAAAGAAATATCACACCGAACCCGAGAAGGTGTTCCTGGTCGGTTTCAGCCAGGGCGCGATCATGTCTTACGAAGTGGGCTTGCGGCACCCCGAAGCGCTCGGCGGGATCGCGGCGTTGAGCGGGCGGATTCTGCCAGTGCTCAAGGCCGAGCTCAAACCGGATGAAAAGCGCCAGTCGCTGGCGATTTTCATTGGTCATGGCGAGCAGGATAAACGCCTTCCCTACAGCGACGGTACCGAAGCCAACAGCCTGTTGCAGAGCGTGTCACTCGAACCCGAGTTTCACGGCTACCCCGGTGTCGGCCACAACATCAGCGCCGAAGAAATCCAGGACTTGAGCGCCTGGTTGCAGCGTCTTAACCCCTGAGCCTTATTTTCCGCTGACGATCTGTTTGATCAGGGTTTCATGGGCCGCCATGTCGCCAGGGCGGGAAATCACCTGGATCACCGCCATGCGGGTGCCGGAGGCGGCCATCAGCGTGGTGGTGAGGGTCATGCCACCGCCTTGCGTGGCAGTGCCGTCGATCTGGCGCAGGCCCAGCCCGGATTTCTGGGTCAGGGTTTTCTCGCTGAGCTTGTTGTAGTCGGGCAGGGACTTGTGTTGAGCCGCATCGAAGTCGGCCACGGTGCCATCGAGGAACCCGCCGTCGTTGTCCTTGACGCTGATGCCGTTGGGCAGGGTGTTTTCAGCGGCGATCACCACGGTCTTGGTGGTTTCATTGCTGTACAGGGTGCCGCTGGCACCGTCCGGGCTGGCCGGCAGCGGGTTGGCGATGAAACCCTTGGGCAGGTTGAAGGTGAACTTGCTGCCGAGCATCGAGACTTTCTGGGCGGGCGCATCGCTGGAAGTGGCCTTGGCGGCCTGCGCATTCAAAGCCCCCAGGCCGGTAGCGGCTGCCAGCAGCAGGACAAGGGCTTTTTTACTCAACAAAGACATCGGAATCTCCAGGGATGGGCGCGCGGTGGGGCGCGATCATCCCACGGAGGTTGTGCTGCATTCCAGCCTGCCCTACCGAGTGGTCACTTTGGCCGAGTGGCGATCTGGAGGTGAGGCGACTTTCATGTGGCGAGGGAGCTTGCTCCCGCTGGGCAGCGAAGCGGCCCCCTGCTTTCTTTCAGATGTACTGTGCAGGCAGGATTGGCGACTGCTTCGCAGCCGAGCGGGAGCAAGCCCCCTCACCACAGGCAAGCTCCCTCGCCACATTGATCACTCTTGCTCGCCCTTGAAGGTGTCGACGCCGATCAGTTCGTAGGGCGTTTGCAGTTCTTCGAGCAGCAGGGCAACTTTCATCGAGGCTGATGTTGAAGCAAAACGGTTCGATTGACGTACGGGGTCGTTGTTCTACTCGTGCGAAACCATCGAACGGGTTGCGGGTGCTTTTTCGGGCGCCTGTGCGGTGGCAATCACCGCGCCAGCGATGATCAGCAGCGCCGGCACGATCAGGATCGGGCTGGCATGGCCATGGCCGATGACGATCAGCAGCAAGGTCGAGATCAAGGGCGCCAGGTAGGACAGCGCCCCCAGCGTCGCCAGGTTGCCGTGTTTGGTGGCGTGGTCCCAGGCAAAGAACGCCAGGCCAGCCGGCCCCAGGCCGAGGACGACGATCGCCGCCCATTGATTGAGGTCAGGCCACACGGTGGTTTCGAAGGCCAGGTGGCAGACCAGCCCGGCGGCGGCCGACATGCCGCAGATGCCACCGATGATGCTGCTGGGCACGGCGCTGAAACGACGGTTGAACACCGAGTAGCCGGCCCAGATCAGCGCGCAGCCGAACGCCGCCAGATACCCGGCGACGGGCATGGTCGCCGCCGTGTGTGTGGCGCGTTGCTGCATGATGAACGCCGTGCCCGCCAGGCCCAGTACCGCACCGAGCACCTGGCGCTTGTGCAGTTTTTCGCCGGCGGCGAAGGCCGAGAGCAGCACCAGCATCAACGGCCACAGGTAATTGATCAGGCTGGCTTCGGCGGCAGGCGCGACCTTGAGCGCGAAAAAGTACAGCGCGTGATAAACGAAAATCCCGACGAAACCGGTGGCCCAGACAGCCCAGGGCTGGCGCCAGCTGCTGAACCCGCTCATGCCATGGCGGCCGAGGGTGATCAGGCTGGCGGCAAACGCCACGCCGAAACTCAAGGTCAGCAGTTCAAAGGGCGGGATGCCTTCAGTGAGGGTGGTCAACAACGCCAGGCAGGACCAGAGGAAGATCGCAATCACGCCCACGGCGGTCGCCGATCGGGCAGTGCGCAAGCGAGATGCAGTCATGTCTGTTCCTTCAGCGCTTAGAGGCGGGCAACATCCTGGCCCGATGACATCATGCAGCTTAGCGTTTGATGGCTGTTCCTCCAGTGTCCGTCGTCGGGCCGACCGGCCGCGCCAGCAAGCGTTTGGTCACCCCCAGCATGGCCACCGACACCGCAACGCCCAGGACAAAGGCGTTCATCCCCATCGACGGCAGGGCCAGGGCCAATACCAGGCAAAACGCGGCGAACGAATACATGCCGGTGGCGGTGGCGCGCAACAACGCGGCGGTAAAGGCCGGGCCACGGGTTTGCTGGGAGAACACCGCCATCACGCTGCCCAATACCGGGAACACCGCCAGCAGGCCGCTCCAGCGGTCGCCGACGGTGCTGGCCAGCAGCGTCACGACCAGGGTGAGCAATGCACCGGCCACCATGCGCAGCACAAGCTTGTCGGATTTCGGCCCCGGGCCACTGAGCACCGGTTGCACGGCGGGAAACAGATAGGGCGCGGCGAGCAGCGCGGTCGCGGCGGCGCACAGGGAAAACACCAGGGATCCCGGGATCAGCGACAGGACAACCGCCACCAGCGCCCAGACCGACAGCGAGATCAGCAACGCCAGTGGCCATCCGGCCCGTTGTGCGACCTGGGCGTAGGTCACGCAAAACGCAATCATCGCAAACATGGCCGACAGCGCTGCAGTGGCCGATTGCGCAGCAAACGCCTGGCCTTGCTCAAGGGCAAGGAACAACAGGATCGGTCCGACCACCACCGGCAACCCCGACAGCCAACCGGCCACGCTCGGTCCCCAGCGTTTGCCGGCCAGGGAAATCAGTAGCAGGAAGCCTGGGATTACCAGCAGTTTGAGGATCAACACGCGCATGTCTCCGGCCTGTGTGAGGTGGCAACGGTAACATTGCATCGGCTAGATTGCTTTATTTGTGTGCGGATTTTGTATACATGCAGACTTCGGAATTTGTACGAAAGGATCTTTTGCGCGTACGTTTCCTGGGCATCTGCGAGGAGGCCAACCTGCCATGAACCACCCACGATCACCGCTGCGCCATGGTCTGTGGCTACTTGTTTTGCTGAACTGCCAGGCCCTGGCCAATTGGCAGGATGCGCTGCCCGGTGCGCAACTGCTCGGCA
The DNA here is from genome assembly GCF_019219115.1 of Pseudomonas sp. PDM28. Classification (NCBI taxonomy): domain Bacteria; kingdom Pseudomonadati; phylum Pseudomonadota; class Gammaproteobacteria; order Pseudomonadales; family Pseudomonadaceae; genus Pseudomonas; species Pseudomonas sp. PDM28. The sequence goes on along the minus strand of NZ_JAHUWG010000010.1, from coordinate 354,377 downwards.
GTGGCGAGTTTCGCAAGTACGGCTTCGATGTCTACAGCGCGCGGCTCTGGAGTACTTCGCGGCCTTTGGCGAGCGATCAGCCGTTCGCCCTGGAGCTGATCTACCAGCGCAGCATTTCCCGTGATGATCTGGTGAACGCCAGCGTCAGGGAAATCAAGCGACTGGCCGGTACCGCGGTCAGTGAGGGGAAACTGGCGTCCTGGCAGGCGCAGATGCAGCAGTCGTTCGTCGATGTGCAGGCCGGTACGCGGCTGACCGGTGTCTATCTGCCGGGGCAGGGCGCACGGTTTTTTCTGGGTCAGCAGATGCTGCGTGATGTGAAGGACCTGCAGTTCGCCCAGGCATTTTTTGCCATCTGGCTCGATCCGCGCACCAGCAACCCCGAGTTGCGCCAGCAGTTGCTGGGCATGGCCCCCTGAACTTTGCGATGATCGCAACCTGTTTGCGAGCCTTTCCACCTGTTGATGGATCATCGTGTGAAATTCAGTTTTTTGCCCAAAACCGCGACTGCGCCGTTTTGCCCACCGGAAGTGGCTGGCAGTGTCGCCGTCGACCCGCGCGCATCGTTCTTCAAGCGTGTCCTGCGTTTTGCCGGGCCGGGGTTGCTGGTGTCCATCGGTTACATGGATCCGGGCAACTGGGCTACCGCCATCGAGGCCGGCTCGCGGTTCGGCTACAGCCTGTTGTTCGTGGTGTTGCTGGCAAGCCTGGCGGGGATGGTGGTGCAGTGCCTGTGTTCGCGCCTGGGCATTGCCACCGGGCGTGACCTGGCGCAATTGTCCAGGGAGCGCTACAGCACGCGCACTGCTCGCACGCAGTGGTTTCTGGCGGAGATATCCATTATCGCCACCGACCTGGCCGAGGTACTTGGCTGCGCGCTGGCGTTCCATTTGTTGCTCGGTTGCTCGCTGACCTTCGGCATCGCCCTCACGGCGTTCGACACCTTGTTGGTGCTGGCCTTGCAGAACCGTGGCTTCCGTCGGCTCGAAGCGATCATGCTGGTACTGGTCGGCACCATTGGCGCGTGCTTTTTTGTCGAACTGCTGCTGATCAAACCCTACTGGCCCGATGTCGCTGGCGGCTTCACGCCGTCGCTGGCGGCCATCGGTGATGCTGCGCCGCTTTACCTGGCCATCGGCATCCTCGGGGCCACGGTCATGCCGCATAACCTGTACTTGCACACGTCCATCGTGCAAACCCGGTTGATCGGCAAGGACCTGACCAGCAAGCAGGACGCGGTCAAACTGGCGCGCATCGACACCATCGGCTCCCTGGCACTGGCGTTGCTGGTCAACGCGGCGATCCTGATTCTGGCGGCGGCAGCGTTCCACCAGACCGGGCACACCGATGTCGTGGACATACAGGATGCCTACCACTTGCTCGACCCGCTGGTGGGCGGGGCCTTGGCCAGTGTGTTGTTTGGCGTGGCGTTGCTGGCCTCGGGGCAGAGTTCGACCTTCACCGGTACCATCGCCGGCCAGGTGATCATGGAAGGGTTCCTGAACCTGCGCATTCCCTGCTGGCAACGACGCCTGATTACGCGCGGGCTGGCGCTGATCCCGGCGTTCATCGGCGTGTGGCTGATGGGCGATGACGCCATCGGCAAGTTGCTGGTGTTGAGTCAGGTCGTGTTGAGCCTGCAATTGCCGTTCGCGTTGTACCCGTTGATTCGTATGACCAACGATCACTCACTCATGGGGCCGCTGGTGAACCGGCTGCCGACGCGGGTGCTGGCGTGGGGCTTGTTTGTGGTGATCAGTGGGGCGAACAGTTGGCTGATTCTGCAGTTTGTGGGGTGATAGTTCCGGCCCCTTCGCGGGCAAGCCCGCTCCCACAGTGAACCGCGCTCGTCTGGACAATTGTGGGAGCGGGCTTGCCCGCGAAGAACGATAACGCGGTCTACTTGAAAAAACGCAGGCAAAAAAGAACCCGGTGCGACTTGCATCGCACCGGGTGTTTGTCCAGACGGCGACAGATCTTCGTGGGTCCCCGCGCCGTCTGTTGAACGCTTTAAGCCCGTTCGAGCGCCAGTGCCACGCCTTGACCGCCACCGATGCACAGGGTGGCGAGGCCTTTTTTGGCGTCACGCTTGAGCATTTCATGCAGCAGGGTCACCAGCACGCGGCAACCCGAAGCACCGATCGGGTGGCCCAGGGCAATGGCGCCGCCGTTGACGTTGACCTTGTCCAGGTCCCATTCCAGGTCCTTGGCCACCGCCAGCGATTGCGCGGCGAAGGCTTCGTTGGCTTCAACCAGGTCAAGCTGGTCGATGTTCCAGCCGGCCTTGTCCAGGCAACGACGGGTGGCCGACACGGGGCCGATGCCCATGATCGCCGGGTCGACGCCCGCGTTGGCGTAGGCCGCGATTTTCGCCAGTACCGGCAGGCCCAGGGCCTTGGCCTTTTCGGCGCTCATCAGGATCACGGCGGCGGCACCGTCGTTCAGCGACGAAGCGTTGCCGGCGGTCACCGAACCGTCCTTCTTGAAGGCCGCCTTGAGTTTGCCCAGGGATTCGGCGGTGGTGCCGGCCCGTGGCTGCTCGTCGGTGGCGAAGGACAGCGGATCACCCTTGCGCTGCGGGATCAGGATCGGGGTGATTTCATCGACGAAGCGCCCGGCTTCGATGGCGGCTACGGCTTTCTGTTGCGAGGCGGCAGCGAACGCGTCCTGCTGCTCGCGAGTCAGGCTGTATTTCTCGGCCAGGTTCTCGGCGGTGATGCCCATGTGGTAGTCGTTGAACGCGTCCCACAGGCCATCGCTGATCATGGTGTCGACGATCTGCGCATGGCCCATGCGCAGGCCGGTGCGCGCGCCGGGCATGACGTAGTTGGCCAGGCTCATGTTTTCCTGGCCGCCGGCGATGATCACCTCGGCATCGCCGCAGCGAATCGCCTGGGCGCCCAGGTGCAGGGCCTTGAGGCCCGAACCGCAGACCTTGTTCAGGGTCATGGCCGGTACGGCGAAGGGCAGGCCGGCCTTGATCGCGGCCTGGCGCGCTGGGTTCTGCCCGGCGCCGGCGGTCAGCACCTGGCCCATGATCACTTCATCGACTTCGGCCGGGTCCAGGCCGGTCTGCGCCAGCAACTGACGGATCACCGCAGCGCCCAGGTCAACGGCAGAAACATTGGCCAGGGAACCCTGGAAACTGCCGATCGCGGTGCGCGTGGCGGCAACAATGACGACTTCTTGCATGGAATGATTCCTCACTGGGCAGCGAACTGCATTTCCGGAACGTGGTCCGGGACGATCAGTTTACCAGCGGTCTTGGCGACGATTTCCTCGACACTGACGCCAGGTGCGCGTTCCTTGAGGACAAATGCGCCATTTTCGATTTCCAGGTAGGCGAGGTCGGTCAGCACGCGCTTGATGCAACCGGCGCCGGTCAACGGCAGGCTGCATTGGGACAGCAGCTTGGACTCACCGTCCTTGGACGCGTGGGTCATGATGACGATGATGTTGTCTGCGCCGGCCACCAGGTCCATCGCGCCGCCCATGCCCTTGACCAGCTTGCCGGGGATCATCCACGAGGCGATGTTGCCTTGCACGTCCACTTCGAAGGCGCCCAGCACGGTCAGGTCGACATGACCACCGCGAATCATCGCGAAGGACTCGGCCGAGGAAAAGATCGAAGCGCCGATGCGCGCGGTCACCGTTTGTTTGCCGGCGTTGATCATGTCGGCATCGATGGTTTCTTCAGTCGGGAACGGACCCATGCCCAGCAGGCCGTTTTCCGACTGCAGCATGACTTCCATGCCTTCGGGGATGTAGTTGGCGACCAGGGTCGGAATGCCGATGCCCAGGTTTACGTAGAAGCCGTCCTGCATTTCGCGGGCGACGCGTTGAGCCATTTGTTCGCGGGAAAGTGCCATTGTCGTTATTCCTTCATTCGGTCCGGGGGCAGGGGATCACTTACGCACGGTGCGCTGTTCGATGCGCTTCTCGAACGTGCCGCAGATGATCCGGTCGACGTAGATGCCAGGGGTGTGGATCTGCGCCGGGTCCAGCTCGCCGGGTTCGACGATTTCTTCGACTTCGACCACGGTGATCTTGCCGGCAGTGGCGGCCAGCGGGTTGAAGTTCTGGGCGGTGTGACGATAGATCACGTTACCGAAATGGTCGGCTTTCCAGCCTTTGACGATGGCGAAGTCGCCGGTGATGGACTCTTCCATCAGGTACTTGCGACCATGGAATTCACGCACTTCCTTGCCGTCGGCGACCGGGGTGCCCACGCCGGTGGCGGTGAAGAAGGCAGGGATGCCGGCGCCGCCCGCGCGCATTTTCTCGGCGAGGGTGCCTTGCGGGGTCAGGATGACTTCGATTTCGCCCTTGAGCAGTTGCTCTTCGAACAGCTTGTTTTCGCCGACGTAGGACGCCACCACTTTGCTGATCTGGCGGTCGGTGAGCAGTACGCCAAGGCCGAAACCGTCGACGCCGCAGTTGTTGGAGACCACGGTGAGGTCGCGAGTACCCTTGCGCTTGATCTCGGCGATCAGGTTTTCCGGGATCCCGCACAGGCCGAAGCCGCCAGCGATCACGGTCATGCCGTCTTCAAGACCTGCCAGAGCTTCCTCGTAGGAACTCACGCGCTTGTCGAAACCTGCCATATGCACCTCTTTTATTCTTTGTGGGCGGCTGGCTAGCCGAATGGGAAGGAGTGTCTCGCCGAAGTATTCATTTGTTAAGTTGATTTTTAAGGTTGATTAATAGATAAAACTCAACAATGTGTAGGAGCTGCCGAAGGCTGCGATCTTTTGATCCTGTTTTTTGGGTGCAAGATCAAAATCAAAAGATCGCAGCCTTCGGCAGCTCCTACAAGACCCGGGAGAGATCGAGTATGACCGTCAAGCAGATCCGCGCCTTTCTCGCCGTGGCCCAAAGCCTGAGCTTTGCCGTGGCCTGTGAACGCCTGCACCTGTCGCAATCGGCCCTGAGCCTGACCATCAAGGCGCTGGAGGAGGGCCTCGGCGGGCGCCTGTTCACCCGCAACACGCGCAACGTGGCGCTCACCGCCGAAGGCGAATCCCTGGTGCCGTTGGCGCGCCGGTTGATCGCCGACTGGGACAATGTCGAAGACGAGCTGCGCCAACGCTTCACCCTGCAGCGCGGTCGCGTGACCCTGGCGGCGATGCCATCGTTCGCCGGCAACCTGCTGCCGCCGATCCTCAAGACCTTCCGCGCCCGTTACCCGAACGTCAACGTGACGGTCAATGACGTGATCAACGAGCAGGTGCTGGAAATGGTCCGTGACCGCCAGGTTGAACTGGGGGTGGCGTTCGAGCCGACCCAGAGTTCGCCGCTGCAATTCACGCCGTTGTACATCGATCGATTCGTGGCGGTGGTGCCCCTGGATTCGGCGCTGGCCGAACTCGATGACATCGATTGGCAGACCCTGCTCAAGGAGCCGTTCATTACCTTGCAGCGACCTTCCACCGTACGGGTCATGCTTGAGGAGCACCTGCAGGCCCGCGGCATGAAGCTGTCGGTGGAGTTTGAAAGCCATCAACTGGCGACGGTCGGGCGCATGGTCGCCAGCGGCCTGGGCGTGAGCGCGGTGCCGGCCTTGTGTGCCGGGCAGATGCGTGAGCTGGGGGCGCGCTGCATTACCTTGCGCGATCCGGTGGTGGAGCGGGCGCTTGGGGTGTTGACGTTGCCGGGGGGCGAACTGTCGGCGGCAGCGCAGGCATTGTTTGATGTGCTGAAAGAGGAAAAATTTGGGGAAAAGCTCCTCTGAAATGAACGCTGGCCCCTGTGGGAGCGGGCTTGCTCGCGATGAGGCCTGCACATTCAACATCTACGTTGACTGTCTCACCGCCATCGCGGGCAAGCCCGCTCCCACAGTTTTCTGGATTGATCAGGAAGATAGGCGTTGGGCCAACAAGGGTAAGAGCTGCTCGCATGACCCTTCGATCTTCAAATCCAGAATGTCGTCCGCCCGGGTCTTGCCCAGGTTGATCGCGATCAACGGCTTGCCTTGGTCCACCACCGCCCGGCACAAGCGAAACGCCGAATAGGCCATCAACGAAGACCCGATCACCAACAAGCCGGCAGCCTGTTCAACGGCCGCCATCGCCTTGGCCGCCGTGGCCTGTGCAACGTTTTCACCGAAAAACACCACATCCGGCTTCATCCTTTCCCCGGCGCAATGCGGGCAATGCGGGACCTGGAAACGTGTCTCGAAGGCCGGGTCGAGCAAGGTGTCGCCGTCCGGCGCCTGTACCGCGTCGACGCCGGCCAGGTAAGGGTTGCGGGTTTCCATCAAGCGCTGGATCGAGTCGCGCTCGCAAAGCCTGCCGCAATCGAGGCACAACACCCGGTGCAAACTGCCGTGGAGTTCGATCACGTCATGGCTGCCGGCCTGGTCATGCAGGGTGTCGACGTTCTGGGTGATCAACCCGCTGATCTGTCGCGTGCCCTGCAGCCGGGCCAGGGTGTCGTGGGCCACGTTCGGCTGCGCCAGGCGCACCCGTGGCCAGCCGAGCATCGCCCGCGCCCAATAACGGCGCCGGGACTCCGGGGCGGAGAGAAACTCCTGGTACATCATCGGCTGCCGGCCCCGCCGCACACCCTGATTGTCGCGATAATCGGGGATGCCCGACGGTGTGCTGATGCCGGCACCGGTCAGCACAGCAAACGGCGCGTCGGCCATGCGTTGATGGAGGCGGTCGAGTTGTTCGTGGATCAGGCTGTCGAGCATGTTCAGCACTCCGGGGGCGCAGATTGGCATGGCCTTTTGTAGGAGCTGCCGAAGGCTGCGATCTCTTGATCTTGTTTTTCAAAAGCAAAGTCAAAAGATCGCAGCCTTCGGCAGCTCCTACAACCCTCGGGGGTTATTTACGTGCCTCCAGAATCAGGTTGAACGGCGTTTCCGTGGCCCGACGAAAACGGCTGAACCCGGCCTCGCTGAACACCTTGCGCAACCGCGCTTCACCGGCCTGGGCGCCGAGGCCGAGGCCGACTTCCTGGGACAGCGAGTTCGGCGTGCAAATGAAGGTCGAGGCGGCGTAGAACAGGCGTCCGACCGGGTTGACGTTGTCGTCGAGCAAGTCATTGGCGTAGGGCTCGACCAGCAGCACCGTGCCGTCCTCCTTCAACGATTCATAGGCATGTTTGGCCGCGCCCACCGGGTCGCCCATGTCGTGCAGGCAGTCGAAGTAGCAGACCAGGTCATAGTCGCTGCCGGGGTAGCTTTTCGCCGTGCCCTGGAAGAACCGGGCCCGACTGGACACACCGCCTTCTTCGGCCCTTTGGGTGGCGACGGTGACGGACGGCGCGTGGTAGTCGAAGCCGACGAAGCGCGAATCCGGAAATGCCTGGGCCATGATCACCGTCGAGGCGCCGTGGCCGCAGCCGATGTCCGCCACTTTGGCCCCGGCTTCCAGTTTGGCCACCACGCCGTCGAGGGCCGGCAACCATTCGGCAATCAAATGGGCTTTGTAGCCGGGGCGGAAGAAACGTTCGGTGCCGCTGAACATGCACGGGTGATGCTCGCCCCAGGGCAGGGCGCCGTTGCCGCGCATGGCGTTGACCAGCTTGTCCTTGTCGTGGAAAAACGACGCGACCACGCCTATGCCCCCGGCGATATAGACCGGAGAGTCTTCGATGGCCAGGGCCAGGGCTTGCTCTTCGGGCAGGCGGAACTGGCCGTCGCGGTGTTCCATGTAGCCGGAGGCGGCGTGGGCGCTGAGCCATTCGCGCAGCAGGCGGGTGTTGCAGCCGGTTTTCTCGGCAAGGGTTTCGGGGGTGATGGGCTGGCTGTCGGCCATCGCCCGGTACAGGCCGAGCTCTTCGCCGAGGATGACGTTGGCGAGCATCGCCGCGCCGCCCATGTCATTCACCAGTTTGCCCATGAAGTCGTTGAGTCTGGCCTCGTCCATCACATGTGCTCCTTTGGCAGGATCACGGTCCAGAGGCATTGTCTGGCGAGGCAAGCGCCGCTGGGCGGTGGTCGTGGGGATGTGCAGGGCACCAAGCGGGTCCTGTGTGCAGTAAGTTTAGTTCGGTGGCTGTGTGTTGCTTTTTCTCGCGACGAAAGTCCCGGGCGTCAGGTCTTGGCTTGACGCAAAACCCTGTGGGAGCGGGCTTGCCCGCGAAAGCGGTGGGTCAGCCAGCATCTCTTTTGAATGTGCCGGCCTCTTCGCGGGCAAGCCCGCTCCCACAGGTATCGGTAGTGCCCGCAAGGATCGTGTGTATCCCACTGTATCCAGACCCCTTCTTGACACAGTGACCTCTTATTCCGCCCCCAGCCGAACACAGTCCCGATACACCCCTTCGATTAACTGTGCCTCAAGGCGGGCACCTGCCCGCGCCCTTGGACACAGGCGAGATCGATACCATGCAGACATCCATTCCCCCCGTAGCCAAGGCCAGCGCCGGGCTTGGCCTGCGTCGCGGTTTACTCAAAGACCTGCAAGCGGCTCCTGTCGGCAGTTTCGACTTTCTGGAAGTCGCGCCGGAAAACTGGATCGGCATCGGCGGCGCCCATGGTGCGGCGCTGCGGGCACTGGCCGAACGTTATCCGTTGTCCTGTCACGGGCTGTCCCTGTCCCTGGGCGGGCCGTCGCCGCTGGACGTCGGTTTTTTGCAGGAAGTCCGGGGTTTTCTCGATCACTACCACGTGCCGCTGTACAGCGAGCATTTGAGCTATTGCAGCGATGACGGTCACCTGTACGACTTGTTGCCGCTGCCGTTCACCGAAGAAGCGGTGCACCACGTCGCCGCGCGTATCCGCCAGGCCCAGGACATCCTCGGTCGGCGCCTGGCGGTGGAAAACGTTTCTTACTACGCCGCGCCCCAGCAGGACATGGACGAGGTGACGTTCACCAATGCGGTGCTGCGCGAGGCTGATTGCGACCTGTTGCTGGACGTCAACAACGTCTACGTCAACTCGATCAACCACGGTTTCGACCCCCAGGCGTTTCTCGCCGGTATCGATGCGGGACGGGTGGTGGCCATGCATATTGCCGGGCATTTCGATGAGTCCGACACCTTGAAAATCGATACCCATGGCGCTTCGGTGAAGCCGGCGGTGTGGTCGTTGCTGGCCCAGGCCTACGCCCGGTTCGGTGCTCACCCGACCTTGCTGGAGCGCGATTTCAATTTTCCGGCATTCGCCGAACTGGTGGCGGAATTGCAGACCATTCGCCGCTTGCAACAGGAGGGCGTGAACCGTGGATAAGTCGAGCCTTGTGCAGCAACAAACCACCATGGGCCTGTACCTGCGCGACCCTGAGCACAACGCGCCACCCACCGAAATGGACCCGGCGCGAGCACAGGTTTACCGCGATCTGGTGTTCGCCAACCTGTCTTCATTGCTCAGTGGAACCTTTCCGGTCCTGGTGAAAATACTGGGCGAAGAACACTGGCGTTCGCTGGTGCGGATTTTTCTGCGGGACTACCGCGCCCGCACGCCGAAATTCGGTGAGATCGCTCAGGAGTTTGTCGAGTTTCTTGCCAGTGAACCTCTGGCGTTGGTCGACGGGCCGTGGCCGCCGTTCATGGTGGAGCTGGCGCATTACGAGTGGGTGGAAATGGCGCTGCAACAGTCCGACGCCGAGCCTGTGGCTGCCGGTGATGCTTCGTTGTTGCTGGATCGGCCGTTGCAGGTGTCGCCGCTGGCCTGGCCGCTGGCGTATGCCTGGCCGGTGCAATTGTTGGGACCGGATTATCAGCCGGACGTTTTGCCGGCTCAGCCGACGCTGTTGCTGGTGCGTCGGGCCGAAGACTGGAGTGTCAGGTTTTCCGAGTTGAGTCCGTTGGCGTGGCGGTTGTTGCTGCTTGTTGGCGAGTTTCCCGAGTTGACCGGGCGTGAGCTGTTGCAGGGGTTGGCGGTGGAGGCTGGGGCGGTGGGGTCTTTGGAGTTTCTGGAAGGTGGGGTGGGGTTGTTGCGGCAGATGCATGGGGAGGGGGTTTTGGGGGTTGTTGATTGAGTACATATCCGTTTCTTCGGTAACGGCAGCCCACTGTAGGAGCTGCCGAAGGCTGCGATCTTTTGCTCTTGATCTTCCGCTCTTTCGACATTGTCAAAAATCAAAGGTAGGAGCTGGCTTGCCAGCGAAGGCGGCCTTCCAGCCGACCAATCTCTCACAGACATACGCCGAATCACTGTGGGAGCTGGCTTGCCAGCGATGGCGGCCTTCCAGCCGACCATTTTCTACAGCTGGCCCAACATCCTTACTTCCCAACCAATCCTTCCTACCCCGGCAATCTCAGCTCCGCACACAACCCCCCACCTTCACGATTGCTCAAGGTCAACGACCCTCCAATGGCGATCGCCAGTTGCTGGGCAATCGCCAACCCCAACCCGGTGCCGCCGGTGCTGCGGTTGCGGGAGTTTTCCACGCGGTAGAACGGCTCCATCACTTGCTTGAGTTCTTCCTCGGCGATCCCCGGGCCACGGTCGAGGATCTTGATCGACAGCTTGCCGTCGGCCTGTTTTTCCACGTGCATCTCGGCAGCTCCGGCAAATTTCAATGCGTTGTCCGTCAGGTTGACCAGCACCCGGCGCAGGGCGTGGGGGCGGGTGTCGATGACGGTGGTGCTCTTGCCTGTGAGTTGAACGTCCTTGCCCATGTCCTGGTAGTCGAACACCAGGCTGTCGAGGAACGAGTCGAGGTCGGTGCGGCGGCTTTCTTCGGTGGCGCCGTGGATGCTGCGGGCGTAGGCGACGCCTTCGCGCACCAGGTGTTCCATCTCGCCCAGGTCGTTCCACAGTTTGTCTTTTTCGCTGGAGTCGTCCATGAACTCGGCGCGCAGTTTCATGCGGGTGATCGGGGTTTGCAGGTCGTGGGAGATCGCCGCGAGCAATTGCATGCGTTCCTTCAGGTACGCCGCGATGCGTGCCTGCATCGCGTTGAAGGCCTTGGCGGCGTGGGCGACTTCGGTCGGGCCTTTTTCGTCCAGAAGCACGGGGTGGGCGTTGGGGTCCAGGGTTTCGACGGCGTCGGCGAGACGGGTGAGGGGGCGGATGGCGATTCTGACCGCCAGCCAGGAACAGGCGAGCATCAGCGCCAGTTGCCCGAGCAACACGATGGGTAGCCAGGGCGACAGCGGCACCATCGCCGGGCGGAGGTCGATGGTCAGCGGGCTGCCATCCGATAGGTTCAGGTGCACTTGGAAGTGTTTTTTCGGCCCGGGGATCTCAGTAAAGGTCATCGGGTAATCGTGGCCGATGGCGTCCTTGATCGAGGCGATGGCAATGGGTGCATCGGGCATGTCGGTGCGGATGGGCGTGCCCGGCGAACCCTCGTTGAGCAGGTAACTGTAGTTGCGCCGTTCCAGTTGTTTGAGCCAGGCGGCTCGTTCATCGGCGGGCAAGCGGTCGAGGATGGCAATGGAGGTGGACACATCGGTTTCCAGGTTGCCGAGCATGGTGTTTTTCGAAGATTCGTAGCGTTCGTAGTACTGCGCGCCGAAGGACAATGCCTGGGCGAGGATCAGGCCGATCAGGAAAATCAGCGACAGCCGCGAGGCCAGGGTCCGCGGCCAATGCAACGCCCCCGTCATGATTGATCGCCCAGGATTTCCACCGGCAGGGAAAACACATAGCCTTCGCTGCGCACGGTCTTGATGTAGGCCGGTTCGCGGGCGTCGTCGAGCAGGCGCTGGCGCAGGCGACTGACCAAAAGATCGATGGAACGGTCGAACAGGTCGGCGTCGCGACCCTGGGTCAGGTTGAGCAATTGATCGCGGTTGAGCACCCGTTGCGGATGGTCGAGAAACACCCGCAGCAATCGATATTCGGCGCCGCTCAGGGCGACCATGGTGCCGTCTTCATCGAGCAGGTGACGGGCCGAGGTGTCCAGGCGCCAGCGCCCAAAGGCCAGCAGGCGACTGGCTTCGGTCACCACCAGGTTTGGCGGCAGCATGCGGGTGCGCCGCAGCACCGCGTTGATCCGCGCCAGCAGTTCACGGGCAGCGAAGGGTTTGACCAGGTAGTCGTCGGCGCCCATTTCCAGGCCCAGGATGCGGTCGGTCTCATCGTTGCGCGCAGTGAGCATCAGCACCGGCGTGGTCTTGTGTTTGCCGGCGCGCAGTTCGCGGCAGAGCAGCAGGCCATCGTCCCCCGGCATCATGATGTCCAGCACAATCAGGTCCACCGGGGTGGTTTCCAGAAACGCGCGCATCTGCCGTCCATCCGCCACGACGGTGGTGCGCAGGCCGTTCTTCTTCAGGTAGTTGCCTACCAGCTCGCGGATTTCGCGGTCATCGTCAACGATGAGGATGTGATCAACGTGATCCATTGGGCCAAACCTCTGATGAATGGGGAATGCCACACAGTCTATCGAGCCCGGGCGGGGTCGCCTGCCGCCCTTTGTATTGCAGTGTATCCGGCCCGCCTGCGGATACACACGAAGGCAAAAAAGCCGATTTCCGGGGGTTTTGTATTGCTCTGTATCTGCACGCGGTTCTGATACGTACCGATTGATTCACGCCGATTCCCGACACAGACGAGATACCTCGCAGGCTTTTAATAGGTTCCATCGAGGCAAACCAGAGCGCCTCGGCCCAACGACCTGTTGAAACCTTGAGGAACTCGCCATGAACACCAAAGCCGTCTACGCCGCTTGCCTGTTTGCCGCCCTGAACATCTGCACCCTGTCGGCCCGCGCCGAAGCCGATGTTGCGCCAAAAACCTACACCTACGGCACCCATCTTGACATCAGGAAAGTGGTTTCGCTGACCGAGGACGCTACGCCTTCCTGCGGCGTGGTCAATGCACGGCTGACCTACCTCGACTCCCAGTCGAGAACCCAGGTGCTGGATTACAGCAAATTCGCCGACCACTGCAACTCGGAAAACTGAGTGCTGCGCTCAACGACCGCTTAATCCCATTGAATCAGGAAGGACATCATGAACAACGTATCCCGCTTTCTCACCGCCATCGCCTTCTCCGTCGCCGGTGCGGCAGCCCATGCCAACGCCTCTGTCGAGCAAAGCGCCTGCGGCAGCAACACCTGCTTCCAGCTGACGCCCGTGGCAGAGAAGGGCACCCAGGGCTTCCTTGCGCAAGACGGTTCCAGCCGTACGCCGCAAGGCCAGATGCTCGCCGAGAACGGTGCCAGCCGCACGCCTCAGGGGCAGTTGCTGGATGAACAGACAGCTTGAAAACACCCCGATCCACTGTGGGAGCTGGCTTGCCAGCGAAGGCGGCCTTGCAGGTGACATCTCTATTGAATGTACCGGCCTCTTCGTCGGAACGCCGCCCGGAGCAAGCCCGCTCCCACAATGATCGTGTGTCGCCCTCTGAATTGTATTAGGTGATCCCATGTTACTCATCGCTTTCCTGGGCGGCATACTGACCGTCCTCAGCCCGTGCATCCTGCCGGTCGTGCCCTTCCTGTTCGCCGGGGCCGATCGCACACGCGCCTCGATCCTGCTGACCCTCGGCGGCATGGTCCTGACCTTCGCCCTGGTCTCGAGCCTGGCCGTGGTCAGCACCGAGTGGGTGATACAGGCCAGCAACACCGGCCGCCACGTCGCCCTGTTCGTCATGGTGCTGTTCGCCCTGTCGCTGATTTCCGCCCGGGTCGGTGACTGGCTGGCACGCCCCTTCGTGCTGCTGGGCAATCGCATCGACCCGGACTCGCGCAAGATGTCCGGGCCGCTGGCGTCGATCATGATCGGTGTCGCCACTGGGCTGCTCTGGGCACCCTGCGCCGGGCCGATCCTCGGGGTGATTCTGACCAGCGCCATGCTGCAGGGCGCGAACGCCGGTACCAGTCTGTTGTTGGTGGCCTATGGCGCGGGCAGTGCGCTGTCCCTGGGCGTCCTGATCTTTGCCGGTCGCGGCCTGGTCAATCGCCTGAAACCGTCGATACCGGTCACTGGCTGGCTGCGCCGGGGCGCCGGGGTTGCGGTGCTGGCCGGTGCGGTGGTGATCGCAACGGGGGCCAATGACCTGTTGCTGGCCAACACCTCATCTCAAGGTGTCAGCCGTATCGAGAAAGGCGTGCTGGAGACCGTGCCGAAAGTCGTCGATTACCTGGTCAGTAAGGTCCAGGCCGACAGCACCATGGGCAACGCCCAGGGCGCGATGCCGTCGCTGTCCGGCGCGGTGGACTGGATCAACTCACCGGCACTGACCAACGAAGCCCTCAAAGGCAAGGTGGTGCTGGTGGACTTCTGGACCTTCGACTGCATCAACTGCAAGCACACCCTGCCTTACGTGAAGGACTGGGCGAAGAAATACGAAAAGGACGGGCTGGTGGTGATCGGCGTGCACACGCCTGAATACGGCTTTGAACGCATCATCGACAACGTCCGGGACAAGGTGAAGGAATACGGCATCACCTACCCGGTGGCGATCGACAACAACTACGCGATCTGGCGCAACTTCGACAACCAGTACTGGCCGGCGCACTACATCATCGATGCCAAGGGGCAGGTGCGTTACACCCACTTCGGTGAAGGCAGCTACGACACGCAGGAGAAAGTGATCCAGCAGTTGCTGGAGGAGGCCAAGGCCAGCGCGCCAGCGGCGTAACCGGCTTGATCAATGGCTCACGGGCATAGCCTCGTGGGCCATGTTTTTTTGACCACGCCGCCACGCCGCCGGCGGTGCACCGAACTCGCGCCGAAAGGCGCGGCTGAAGGCGGTATCGGTCTGGTAACCCACTTCCTCGGCGATGCGCGTCAATGAGTTGTTGCTGCTGCGCAACAGGTTGGCGGCGAGCAACATCCGCCATTGCGTCAGGTACTGCATCGGCGATACCCCTACCAGTTGCTGGAAGCGCTCGGCCAACACCGATCTTGAAGTGCTGGCGGTGCGCGCCAGTTCGTCCAGCGTCCAGGCGTGGCAGGGCTTTTTGTGCAAGGCGTTGAGGGCGGCGCCGACGATGCGGTCGCGTACTCCGGCCAGCCAGCCGGTGCGGCCTTCGCCCTGTTCGTTCATGTACAGGCGCAGCACTTCGATGAACAACACTTCGGCGAGTTTGGCCAAGACCCCTTCGCCGCCGGGGCGGGGCGAGCGGGCTTCGGCGAGGGCGTAGCGCACGGAGGACTCCAGCCAGATACCGGCACTCGAACCGCGCACGTTGACCCGTACCACGGGCGGCAAACCCTTGAGCAACATGCCCGCCAGGCGCGTGTCGCACGCCAGGTAGCCGCACACCAGGCGGGTGACCGCGCCACCACCGCCATAGCTCAGCTGGCGGGGCCGGCGCGCCAGTACCGCATCCAGTCGCGCACCCGTGGCCGGGGGCAACCCCGGTCGGGAGCACATGCGATGGGCGTCGCCCTGAGGGAAGATCACCACGTCGCCGGCGCTCAGCAGCAGCGGCGGGTCATCGCCCAGCTCGACGTAGCACTCGCCCTCGGTGATCAGGTGAAAAATCACCACCCGTTCCGCATCGGGCTCCAGGAACGGCGCGGCCGTGTCGGCGCTGGGCGACTGGTAGCACCAGGGCGCGGTGAACCGGGCGTTGATGAAGATCGCGCCGACCAGGTGCACCACCCGCAGGGTCTGTGACAGAGCGTCCATAGGGATTTCCCCGTGACAGGATTCCTGATTGTGAACGCGTCGGTGCGCCGTGTGGAATCTCCGGACGATCGGGCAGGCTTGGGCGACGATCGGGCAGGACGCCAGCGCCCGTCAGGACGATAGTTGGATCACAGGGTGAATGCGCCCTGCCATCCAGAACAATAAAGAGAGGTTGCCATGCCTAAGTTCGTCATTGAACGTGAGATCCAGGGCGCCGGAGCTCTGTCGGAAAGGGATTTGAAAGCCGCTTCGCTAAAGTCCTGCCAGGCTTTGCGTGAATTGCCAGAGGTGCAGTGGCTGCAGAGCTATGTCACCGGTGACAAGCTCTACTGCGTGTACATCTCGCCGAACGAGGAGCAGATCCAGGAACACGCGAGGATCAGTGGTTTTCCCGCCAACCGCATTTCCCGGGTCATGAACATCATCGACCCGACGACAGCGGAGTAACCGCGATCAGGCCCGATTCGTGTTTCAACCCAGAGACTGCCTCCATGAGTACACCCATTGATCTGACTGCCTTGAAAAACCGCCAGATGGCCTCCTGGGCCAGCGGCGACTACGCCGTGATCGGCACCACCCTGCAAATCGTCGGCGAGCAACTGGCCGAAGCCTGCGACCTGTTGTGCGATGAGCGCGTGCTCGACGTCGCCGCCGGCAATGGCAACGCGACCCTCGCTGCCGCTCGCCGTGGCTGCCAGGTGACGTCCACCGACTATGTTGCCGCCTTGCTCGAGCGCGGCGCAGAACGGACCCGGGCAGAACGCCTGAATGTCGCCTTCCAGGTCGCCGATGCCGAAGCCTTGCCCTTCGCCGACGGCAGCTTCGACGCCGTGCTTTCCACGTTCGGTGTGATGTTCACGCCGGACCAGCCCAAGGCCGCCGCGGAGCTGGCGCGAGTTTGCCGCCCGGGCGGGCGGATCGGCCTGGCCAACTGGACACCGGAAGGTTTCGTCGGCCAGATGTTCAAGACCCTGGGCCAGCACCTGCCACCGCCGCCGGGAGCGAATCCACCCTCGCGCTGGGGCACCGAAGCCTGGCTGCACGAGCATTTCGACGAGCGGGACTTCCTGCTCCAGGTGACGCGCCGCACCTTCAATTTCCGCTATCGCTCTGCAGCGCATTTCATCGACACCTTCCGCCAGTGGTACGGACCGGTGCACAAAGCCTTCGCCGCACTGCCCGCGGATGGCGCCAAGGCCCTGGAAGCGGACCTGACCGAGCTGATCAACCGAATGAACCGGGCGGGCGACAAATCGCTGGTGGTGCCGAGTGAATACCTGGAGGTGGTGATCACGCGGCGGTGAAGGGCCATGCATAACCCCTGTAGGAGCGAGCTTGCTCGCGATGGACTCGAAAACACCGCGTGCATCCAGAAATCACGCGTAATCGTTATCGACCATCGCGAGCAAGCTCGCTC
Organism: Pseudomonas sp. PDM28; assembly: GCF_019219115.1. Taxonomy (NCBI): domain Bacteria; kingdom Pseudomonadati; phylum Pseudomonadota; class Gammaproteobacteria; order Pseudomonadales; family Pseudomonadaceae; genus Pseudomonas; species Pseudomonas sp. PDM28. Next base: position 337,482 of record NZ_JAHUWG010000010.1, on the reverse strand, counting down.
CTACAGGGGGCTGTGTTCAGACACGCTAAACCACTTTCGCCCCCCGCGCCTGCAGCAACTCGCGCAACACCGACCGATGACAATGCGCTTCATCCTCGCAATAACACCCCACGGCCAGGGACGTCCCGTGAGACAGCGCAGCCAGCAGGTCCAGCATCTGGCTGGCGGCGGGCTGGTTCATCTCGGCCTTGAACTTGCGCCGGAACACCTCCCAGGCCTTGGCATCCTGCGCAGCCTTGGCCTCGGCCACCAGTTCCGCGCTGGGTGCCAGCAAGGGCTGCCAGACATCATAAAAATCCCGGCTGGCGAATTCGGCTTTCGATACGCCACGGGGAGGGCGGCGCACCGTGCCCAGGCGCAAGCCTTCGTCGGGGCGACGCGGCGAACCCAGTTGAACGATATGGACCGGCATGGCTACTTGAGCCGCGATTCGTCGAACCACTCCAGCGCCGTGCGCCAGAAGCAGATACCGAGGAAATACGCCGACATCAGCAGCCACAGCCCCATCACCATCGGGTTGATCAGCGGATGGTTGAGCACCAGCGACAAGCTGCACAGCAACCAGATGGCCGTCACCGCAATGTTGATCGGCATGAACCGGCGCACGCGGAACGGGTGCAGGAATTTCATCCGGGTCACGGTCAGCAGGGCCAGGCCAATGATGGTCATGAAGGTGATCCACGGCGACGGGGCGATGATGTACAGGCACAGGGCAACCACGTTCCAGGCGGCGGGGAAGCCCTGGAAGTAGTTGTCCTTGCTCTTCATGTTGACGTTGCAGAAACAGAACAGCGACGACACCAGAATCAGCGACACGCTCAGCAGCAGGGTGTAGTCCGGCAACGGGATGTAGCGATAGATGAACAGCGCCGGGATAAACACATACGTCAGGTAATCGATCACCAGGTCGAGGATCGAGCCATCGAAGCTCGGCAACACCGACTGCACGTTGACCTTGCGCGCCAGTGCGCCGTCCAGTCCGTCGACGATCAGGGCGACACCCAGCCACAGCAGGCAATGGGTCGGCTGGTTATCCAGCAGGGACAGTGTGGCGAGGAAAGCGGTGACCACGCCGGTGGCCGTAAAACCATGGGCGCCCCATGCTTTGAGTCTGGCGATGTACAGGGTTGAAATCACAGGGGCGTTCTCCAGTGAATGAAGCAAGCCAGTTGACGCCCCGCATGAGGGGCGCTGGCAAACCGGGTCGGGTTGCAGGTATCGACCGGGTATCCGCGGATAAGGTTCACCACCTATGAATCTTAGCCGCGCTGAAAAAAAATACCCCGGACAATCCGCAGTGACGCGGGCGCGTCAGCCCAACGGCGCTGGCACATTCGTCTGCGAGGTCTATCGTTGCCTGTCTGGACAGAACCCTTCCAAAGAGGACAAGCGTCATGAACACCAGCGATCTGCTCGAACAGTTATTGCGCGCCGGCCAGAGTTCGATGGCGCAACGGGGCGGCGGTGGCGCGTCGGCACAGGGTGGGCTCGGCGACCTGGGCGGATTGCTCGGCGGGTTGTTGGGTGGTGGCGCCGGTGCGGGTGCGGGTGGTGGTGGCTCAGGGTTGGGCGGTTTGCTCGGTGGTTTGCTGGGCGGCGGTTCGCCGATGGGTGGTGCACCGCAAAGCCGTTCCGGTGGCGGCACCAATTATGCGGCGCTGGCGTCCCTCGGCATGATGGCGTTCCAGGCATACCAGGCCTGGCAACGCAGCCAGGCGTCGGCCCCGCAGGAAGCGCCGCGCACCGTCGACTTGCTGACCGGCCCGGAAGCCGAGGAACACAGCCATGCGATCCTGCGGGCATTGATTGCCGCGGCCAAGGCCGATGGCCGGATCGATGAGTCCGAAAAGCAGATGATCAGCACTGAAATCGGCCGTCACACCGACGATCCGCAATTGCAGCAATGGCTGGACGACGAGGTCGCCAAGCCGCTGGACCCCAATGAAGTGGCGCAGTCGGCCACCGACCCCGGCATGGCCTCGGAGATGTACCTGGCCAGCGTGATGCTGGTGGACGACCAGCAGGACGCCGAGCGCAACTATCTGGATGATCTTGCCGCGGCATTGCAGATCGACCCGCAGTTGCAATTGCGTCTGGAGCAGCAGGCCAAGGGGACTGCCTAAAGCTTCGCGAGCAACCTCGCTCCCACAACGCAGATTCTGCAAGCACTGAAAATCCCTGTGTGGGAGCGGGCTTGCCCGCGAAAAACGCAAGGCATCCACATGTCCCGCTGAATACCCCACCACCGTAAACGCCGCGAGTGAAACCCACCAAAAAGAGCAATCCGTGCGGACGCAATGCCTGCTGCGGGAAACGTCCTACATCCGCCTGCCGAAACAGAGTCGGAAACATCTGATTCTGTTTTTTGGCAATGGCTGAATGAGTCATCGCTGATTCCGAGCGGCGTAGATTTCCTGGTCCTTTAAAAACCAGACAATCCACCCTGCCAAGGAGCGGTCTCATGGCGTTTGATGCTTTTATCAAAATCGAAGGTATTCCAGGCGAAGCGCTTGATGAGCAACACAAGGACTGGATAGAAATTACCGGATACAGCTTCGGCACTCACCAAGGCACTTCTGCTACAGCCAGCTCGGCAGGTGGCGCCTCATCGGGGCGCACGACCGTTAGCGACTTCACGTTCACCAAGAACCTGGACAAGGCCAGTTGTAAGCTCATAGAGATCAGCTGTGCAGGTGACCATTTGAAGGAAGTTGTATTGACATTGCATCGCGCCGGAGGCGAGAAGCAGAAGTATTTTGAGATCACGTTGGAAGAAGTCATCATTTCAAGCTACTCACAACATGCAAATGATGGCGTGCCTACTGAAAGTCTCAGCTTGAATTACGGTCGCATTAAAACAATCTACACCCAGCAAAAACGAACGGATGGTGCCGGCGGAGGTAACGTAGCGGGCGGTTGGGATCGCATCAACAATAAAAAATACTCCTGAGGTCGCCACTAATGCCAGCGACCTTTATAAATCCAAGAATGCAGCCTTATTCATATTTGAAGTCGACATTGCAGCTTGGCAAAAACTCAATGTCGAAGTTCGATGTGTTAAATGTGCATGTTGTCAATGCTGTAGTGCTGCCAGGCGAGCTGATAATCGTAGGTGATAATTCAACACCTTCGTGTACGGCTGAAGAAGCGTTCTACATGAAGAAGGCATTTGAAGTTCATTTGGCATTAATGGCCAATGGAGTGCAAGGTGATGGATTTTTAATCGAAAATCATACGCTCATAACAGAAGCACTTGGGTACTCATCGATAGGGGTGGGTAGCGTTAGTGGTGCCTGGAGTAAGCACCTTGATGGCATCAAACAAACCCTTGAAGAAATTGAAACAGCTCATCGCGATTACCTCAGAAGCGGTACAACTCAGGCTCGAAGTGATTTTTACGCAAAACGCAAGGTGCTATTTGAAAGGCTTGATGGTCAACTTAAACACTTTGCCAGATATGGATCGGGTCTGCGTAATCAAGGCTCTATAAAAAATATGCTAGGGATCTCCACGAAAAGCTATTTACATTCAGGGGTGATAACAGGTTATGCCGACACTATTAATGGGGTGGCGAAAGCTTCGAGTCTCATGAAAAAAGGCGCTTATCTTGGTGTTGGTCTCAGTGTGGCTGGAGCTGGAACGTCTATCTACACGGCATGTACGACTGGGCGCGAAACGGAATGCAGAAAAGCTAAATATGTTGAGGGTGGTAAGTTGTCTGGAGGTCTTGCACTAGGAGCCTTGGGAGGCAATGTTGGTAGTATTGTGTCTACGTTCGGATGTGCTGTGGCTATCGGATTCGTTACAGGGGGAGCTGGAATGCTGGGGTGTGCTGTGGTTGGCGGTGGGCTAGGTGCGTGGGCGGGAGGCAAAGTTGGCGAGAGTGCTGGAGAATGGGTAGGTGAAGTGGTTTATGAGTCATTGCAACAATGAGTGATATTGCATTGGCAAGTATCGGAATTCTCATAATTTTTTTCGCAATGGTGACTTCGTGCTGGATGTATGTGTTTTCTTATCTGTTTACCGAGTTGATAGAGAGTTACCTCGATAAGAGTAAGTTTGTAGCAAGTAATCGTAAGGCGTTATCCGGGTTGGGATTGCTCGGTAAGCCGGTCAGAAATGGTTCGGTGGCATTGATGTTTTTATGTCCTAAACTTTGCGAGAGGCGTGGTCTAATTGAAAAGGATGAGTTGTTGAATTTGCCAGTAAGTCTAAAGAGAAAGTTGTTGGCACTCTGGATTTCTGCTGGAGCGTTGCTTTTTGTAGCGTATATTTTTTGGCTTTTGGTCCTTTGATTCTAGTGCGTAATAAAAGGCGTTCTTATTACCTTTGTGCTGGCCTGGCTTTTACCCTCTATAGCAGCAAGGAAGTGCTAGCGGCAAGTTATATATAACGAAGGGCGCTGACTGATGGCTCGTGGAAAAGTTAAGCCAGTAGCAAGAAAATGCAGGTGTTGCGGTGCCATAAATGAAGAAAACTCAAGAGGAATTAAAGGCGGTCTCTGCTATAGATGCAGAAAATCAAGGCATGAGCGAGTGGGAGCTATTGTGTCGAGGGTGCAAAAATTCCGCTTAACGGTTGTGCTTAGCGTTATTTCTGTCTTTTTTTTAACATTGGCCGGTTATGCAATTTATTTTAAATACCTCGTGCTGCCTTATGGAAGTCGAGTGCGATCCAGGTTGTTGGAATTCGACGGTTTGGGGGTTACATCGCCAGCGCTGTCGCTGGTTCTGCTCTCGGTGGGTACTTTATCTATCATTGCGGTCAATAATTGTTCTAACGGAAAGGTGTATGAGAAAATAATGAATGTCAGTCTGTGTGCAGGCTTGTTCTTGTATTCAATAATTATTTTCTTTGGCAGCGAGTTTCACTACAGGTTATTTAATTAAGGTTGGCTTACTACCTTGCTGGGGCCGGCACAGCCCGCATCCTGGGTGCCAGACACACCGCCATCGCGAGCAGGCTCGCTCCTACAGGGGAGCGCGGTCGCAACCCCGCGCCGCAAGCCCGTCCGTCCGGGCCTTTTCAACGCCGATTGAATTATTGCGCCGCTCGCCGGCTCTGCTTGGTTAAGAGACGTTTGCATCCGACGTCCTGGCGCGAAGCAGGTGAGCCATGCCCCGCAACCTCGATGACTACAACCGCATGCGTGATTTTTCGGCGACTTCCGAGCCTGCTGCCGACAAGCACCCGCGCAAGAAAACTGCCAGGGATCATGCCTTGCAGTTCTGCATTCAAAAGCACGACGCCTCCCACTTGCATTATGACTTTCGCCTGGAGCTCGACGGCGCGCTCAAGAGTTGGGCCGTGCCCAAAGGTCCGTCGCTGGACCCGTCGGTCAAGCGCCTGGCGGTGCATGTAGAAGACCACCCGCTGGCGTACGCCACGTTCGAAGGCAGCATTCCCGAGGGGCATTACGGTGCCGGCGACGTCATCGTCTGGGACCGGGGTATCTGGATTCCCCAGGATGATCCCGCCAAGGCCTATGCCAAGGGGCGACTCAAGTTCGAGTTACAAGGGGAGAAGCTGGGCGGCCTGTGGAACCTGGTGCGTACGCACATGCCGGGCAAGCAGGAGCAATGGTTCCTGATCAAGCATCAGGACGGCGCCGCCAGGTCGCAACGCGACTACGACGTGCTCAGCGCCGAACCGGACAGTGTGCTCAGTGACCGGAGCATCGTCGACAAACCCTCGAAGTCGGCCGCCAGACCCGTCAGGAAAGCACCAGCCGGCACACGCAAGGAAAAGCAATCGCCACTGACCGGCGCCCGCAAAGCCAGGTTGCCGGACCTGCTCAAGCCGCAATTGGCGACGCTGGTGGACAGGGTCCCGGACGGCGCGTGGAGCTACGAAATCAAGTTCGATGGCTACCGGATCATGGCCCGCATCGACCATGGTGACGTCAGGCTGATCACCCGCAATGGCCACGACTGGACCCACAAACTGCCAGGACAGGCCCAGGCCCTGGCCGCGCTGGGCCTGGAATCGGCGTGGCTCGATGGTGAAATGGTGGTGGCCGACGACCAGGGTGTGCCGGACTTTCAGGCGTTGCAAAACGCCTTCGAGGCGCAGCGCAGCGACGGCATTCTCTACTACCTGTTCGACCTGCCGTACCTCAATGGCGTGGACTTGCGCGAAGTGCCGGTCGAAGAACGTCGGGCCGCGCTGGCGACTGTGCTCAAGGCCAATGACCAGCCCTTGCTGCGCTTCTCCGAGTCGTTTGGCGAGGAGCCGCATGCCTTGCTCGACAGCGCCTGCCAGATGCGCATGGAAGGCTTGATCGGCAAGCGTCTTGGATCGCCCTATGTCTCCCGGCGCAGCAGTGACTGGGTCAAGCTCAAATGCCAGCATCGGCAGGAGTTCGTCATCGTCGGATTCACCGAGCCGAAGGGCTCGCGCCATGCCTTCGGCGCGCTGCTGCTGGGGCTGCATGACCGCGACACTGGCGAGTTGCGCTATGTCGGCAAAGTCGGCACCGGGTTCAACGAGGCGACGCTGCGCAGCCTTCATGAGCAGCTCAAGCCGTTGCAGGTGAAAAAACCGTCGGTGGTCAATCCACCCGGCGGTGCCGAGGCCAGGGATGTGCATTGGCTCAAACCCAAGCTGCTGGCAGAAGTGGCTTTCGCTGAAATGACCCGGGACGGCTCAGTGCGCCATGCTGTTTTCCATGGCCTGCGCAATGACAAACCGGCACAAGACATCACCGAGGAGCGCGCGAACACCGTGAAAACCTCCACTGCGAAAAAAACCGCTGCCACACAAAAGAAGCCCGACCCCGCACCCTCGCAAGCCGGCCTGGAAGCGGGGCAGGTGCGCATCACTCACCCGGACCGGGTGATCGACCCCGGCAGCGGCACCACCAAGCTGCAACTGGCGCAGTACTACGCGAGTGTCGCCGAGTGGATCCTGCCCGAACTCAAGGACCGCCCGGTGGCGCTGGTGCGTGCACCGGACGGTATCGCGGGCGAGCTGTTTTTCCAGAAGAATGCCGAGCACCTGGCGATCCCCGGCATCGCCACGCTGGACAAGCAGCTCACCGGTCAGCCGATGATGCTGATCAACAATGCCGAGGCGCTGATTGGCGCGGTGCAGATGAGTACCGTGGAGTTGCATACCTGGAACGCCACGTCGGTCAACTTCGACAAGCCGGACCGTTTTGTCCTCGACCTTGACCCGGACCCGGCGCTGCCATGGAAACGCATGATCGAGGCCACCGAGTTGACGCTGTCGGTGCTGGATGAGCTGGGGCTCAAGGCGTTTCTGAAAACCAGCGGCGGCAAGGGCATCCATGTGGTGGTACCGCTGACCCGCAAGCTCGGCTGGGATGAGGTCAAGGACTTCAGCCATGCCATTGTCAGCCACATGGCCAGGCTGTTGCCCGAGCGTTTTTCGGCGGTGTCGGGACCGAAGAACCGGGTGGGGCGGATCTTCATCGATTACCTGCGTAACGGCCTGGGCGCGACCACCATCTGCGCCTACGCCGTCCGTACCCGTGAGGGCCTGCCGGTGTCGATGCCGATCTTTCGCCAAGAGGTTGCCGAACTCAAGGGCGGCAATCAGTGGAACCTGCACAATGCGCTTGAACGCCTGGCTGAAGTCGGTGATGAACCCTGGGCGGACATGCGCAAGACCCGGCAGGCGATCACTGCCGAAATGCGCCGGCGGGTGGGGATTAAGAAGTGACCGCAAGGATCAGGAAGGAACCAATGTGGCGAGGGAGCAAGCTCGCTCGCCACAAGGGTGGGGTGTTACTTGAGGAACGCCTGGAAGTCGGTACCCAGTTTGTCGATCGCCGCCTTGAAGTCCTTGGCGGTAATCTTCTGGCTTTCATTTTCCAGGGTAGTGCCAAACACCTTGCGCACCACTTTGGCCACGGTCTGATTGCTCTTCGCGTCGATGAACTCGGCTTCGATGAACAAGGTGGTGTCCTGGTCACGGTGACCGGTGGCTGCCTGGGTGGCCCCGACGACGGCCGCGATGGGGACCACTTCATACCACTTCATGCCTTCGTTCTCGGCGTTCACCCCGGTAATCGCCGCGCGCATGATCAGGGGCCGGGAACCCGCCGGAGCCGCTGAGGAGTTCGACACCACACGGTACCGCTGACCCAGCGTGGCCTTGGCCTTGTTGGTCATGTAGTTCTGAATGTCGGTCAGCGTCTGCTGGTTGACCCGCTCATCGGGTTTGGGCGCCGGGTACAGCTCCAGCTTGTTGAACACCACGGTGTCATAGGCGTTCGGGTTCCACGAAGGGCTGACCCAGCGCATCGCGGTGCCGCCGCTCGGCGTTTCGACTTCCTGCAGGTTGTTGTAGTTGGACAGGAAGCCTGAGTACTGTTCCTTCTCAGTCACTTTCGAGGTGCAACCGCCTAGCAACAGGCTTGCCAGCGCAGCGCCGACCAGCAGTTTTCGGGACAGATTCATAGTGGTGTCTACTCCTTGGATAAAATCGTCGTTGTTTCGTTTACAAGACATCAAAATCGCCAGGTCATGTTCCCGCTCAGGGCTTGAATCCAGGCATTGTCGAACTCACCGGAAATCTGATTGCCGGATACGGACTTGGTCTGGTCAACCGGCATGTCGCCGAGCCAAACCATGGCCCAACTGACGTTGATATCGGTGTCCTTGTTCAGAGCATAGGTGGCTCCTGTGGCAATGCGCCAGGATTCGTTCATCGGCACGATCACGCTGCGGTTACCGTCCGACACGGCACTGCTGTCGTACGCCACGCCGACGTTCCACAGCCACTGCTCGGTGGCCTGGTATTGCGCCCCCAGGGACAGGTGCCAGGTGTCCTTGAAGCCGGCGTCGACCGTTGTCGATTGCGCACCGACCGCGGTGGTGTCGACCTGCACGCCGATGTCACCGAATTCCGACCAGTCCTGCCAGTTGACCGAGGCCAGCAAGGCCCATTGCCGGTCCAGTTGCTGGAACAGGCTCAGGGTGACGGTTTGCGGCACCTTCACATCGAGTTCGGTCTTGGTGTTGTTGACGCGCTCGAGTAGTCGACCATCGCCATTCACATCCAGCCGGTCCTCGAAGTCCAGATCGACCTGGCTGGTGTAGGTCAGGCCAATCCGCGTGCCGGCTTGCGGGGCGTAGATCACGCCGACATTCGCCCCGAAACCCCAATCCTGGTCCTTGTACTTGAATTGGCCGTCGGTGCGGTCGGTAAAGCCGAACGGCGAGCGGTCAATCGCGGTCTGGGCTTGCAGCATGCCGTACATGGCCTTTACGCCCAGACCCACCGACCACTGCTCGTTGAAGCGATAAGCCACGCTCGGCACCAACGACAGGCCGAGCAGGCTGGCGTTTTGCGAGAAGTAGCGTCCGGACCAGTCGTTGTCGTAGTTGACCGCCAACCCGAAGTCGCCGTACTGGCCGAAACCGACGCTCCAGTGTTCGTCCAGTTCATGGCTGATGAAGAAGCTGCCGCCGGGAATCGGGTCGAGGGCGTTGCCACTGCCACTGCCCGGGGTGTTGGTGCCGGCGTCGCGGTCGAAGCTCAAGTCGCCGTACAGCACCTGCAAGCCGGCGGTGATTTGCGTGCCGGGCAGGTAACTCATGCCCGCCGGGTTGCTGGCGATGGTCGAGGGGCCTTGGGCGCGGGCAGCGGCACCGGCGTTGGCCAGGCCGGCGTTATCGGTGCCGATTTCGTAAAGCATGATGCCGCCGGCCCAGGCCTGTTGGCAGCACAGGGCGAGTAGCGCGGATGCAGATCGGGCAAGTGTTCTGGTCGGCATGTATCTACCTCAGCAAATGTCCATTTCGAACACGGGTGGACGGTGCCGGCCACCCGTGGATTCGGCTGTTTACTTGGCCATCTCGGCCCGTGCTGCTGCGATCTTGGCTTTCACCGAGTCAAGGTTGAAGCTCGCGCCTTTTTGCATCGGCGGGAACTCGATCGCGGTTTCGGCCAGTTTGGCGACTTGTTGCTGCACGAATACGAAGCGCCAGAACTGGTACTTGAACCAGTCGAAGTATTGTTGCGAACCCTGCGCGGCCTGATTCTCCGGCCAACCCATGCGCTCGAACGGGTCGAGTCGAAGATTGGTCAGGATCGGCACGTCCACAGCAACTTTAGCCCCCATCCATCCACCCGGCTGGTCAATGAAGCGATATTTGTAGTCGTCTATGCGCACTGCACCCAGGGCACTCTCTCCAAAGTAGAAGATTTCATGCCGGTTCGACGGACCTTTTCCGGTGATCATTGGTGTTTGATCATAGCCGTCCAGGTGAACTTTGTAGGTTGTATCACCCAATTGTTTGCCCTTGAGCAGCTCTGCCGTGATGTTCGGGTTGCCCGCCGCTGCGACCAGGGTCGGGAACCAGTCCAGGCCGGACATGATGCCGTTGGCGACCTGGTTGGCCGGCACCTTGCCCGGCCAGCGAATGATCGCCGGCACCCGAAAGCCGCCTTCCATGACCGTGCCTTTGCCCATGGCGAACGGGGTGGTGCCGCCGTCCGGCCAGGTGAAGTTTTCCGCACCATTGTCGGTAGTGAAAATGACGATGGTGTTGTCGTCCATGCCGTCTTTTTTCAGCTTCGCCAGGACATCGCCAACGACGTCATCGAGCTGCGCCATGCCGGCTTCCTGTTCCGACCAGCCATTTTGCGAGTTGCGCATGGCTTCGTATTTGTCGGACAGGTGCGTGACGATGTGCATGCGGGTCGGGTTGAGCCAGACGAAGAACGGTTTGTTGTCCTGCTTGGCCTTGTCGATGAACGAGAAGGCCTTGTCGCGAATCTCGTCGTCGACGGTTTTCATCCGCTCCGGATAGAGCGTGCCGGCATCTTCGATTTTCTGCTTGCCGACCTTGCCCCAGCGCGGCATGACGGTCGTGTCATCGGTGGTGGTGGCCCAGCTGTGGACCATGTTGCGCGGGCCAACGGTGGCGAGCAGTTCTTGCGGATAGTTGGGGTGCGCCGGGTCTTCCATGGCGTCGAGGTGGTAGAGGTAACCGAAGAATTCGTCGAAACCGTGTACGGTGGGCAGAAACTCGTTCAGGTCGCCCAAGTGGTTCTTGCCGAACTGGCCGGTGGCATACCCCATGGCCTTGAGCGCGGTCGCGATGGTGACGGCTTCGGCGGGGATACCCACGGGCGAACCGGCCTGGCCGACGGTGGTCATGCCGGTGCGAATCGGCAGTTCGCCGGTGATGAAATTGGCGCGCCCGGCCGTGCAACTGGCCTCGGCGTAATAGTCGGTGAAGCGCATGCCTTCAGCGGCAAGCTGGTCGAGGTTGGGTGTTCTGCCAGCCATCATGCCCTGGTTGTAGACGCCGATATTCGACCAGCCAATATCGTCGCCCATAATCACCAGGATGTTGGGGGCTTTGTCGGCGGCCAGGGTCAGGCCGGGAATCGCCATTGCAGACAGCAACAGCGGTACCGCAAACATCGAGGATAAGGTTGTCCGGTTCATGTAGAGCTCCTGCGTACTTGCGTGAGTACATCGAGACGAGCCACCAACCGCCGTTGAAATTCGTTAGTCCCCGCGAAGAGCGTAGGTTTGAATTACAAAATATCCAGTAGTGGATAGTCAGAAAGTGAGTGTTCCAGGGCGTTTGCCCAGAAGTGACCGTCCGCAAAAGCGCCTGGGTGTCAGACGCCTGTTTCACCAGCGAAACATGGGCAGCGGCCGTAGCGGCGAGTGGAGCAATTGGCGGGCTGAAAGCTTCATCAGCATCGAGTGAAAACCGTGATCGGGAAAGGTCGATTGCACGGTCTTGATGAAGCTTCGAGGCAGGCCGAAGCGTACCAGGCCCAGGGACACATCCACCAGATCGGCCCGGCGGAAGGGTTCGACGCTGTCGGCACAAGCGCCGCGATACCGACGCAGCTTGTGGTGCTCGAGTATCAACGCACTGACTTCATCTTTGAGTTGCGAGCGTTGTCGGCTGTCGAGATATTCAGTGGCCAGCGCAATGGACGGCGGCAGGTAGTCAAGGGTGTCATCGGTCCAGATACCCAGGTCATGAAACGCCGCTGCGATCTGTACGGCATCCGGGGGCAAGCCTTCGGTACCGCTGAGGGCCGCATGGAAATTCAGCACCCGGTAAATGTGGTTGCGGTAGCCCTGCAGGTCGGCGCCGATGGCCAGGGCGAATGAGGTGAGGATCTCGTCGGTGAGGGGGAATTCGAGAATGGGCTTCATCAGGCGTCACGCAACAGGTCGTTGGCATTGAGCAGCTCGTAGGCAATCTCCGGGCGCTTTTCCATGGCTCGGCGAATGGCGGCCGGGATGTTGGCGCGGGTCTTGCGGCATAGCCCTGGCAGTTCGCCGATCTGGATGCCGATGCCGCGCATGGTGCGCACCTCATTGAAGCCGGGGGCGATGTCCACGCGGATGCCCAACTGTTCGAGCATACGCCGTTGCAGGTGCTCCAGATCGCTCAGGCTCTGCAGATTTTCCAGGCGTTCGATCAGGCGTTTTTCTTCGTTGCGGGTCAGAAACAGAATGCGCAGGTCCGCCCCCGGTGTTTCCAGCAGCGGGTCACGCCCGCAGTCGCAGGCGCCGGGCGGGCAGGGTGAGCGAATTGGAGCGGTGGTGGTCATGGGGATCAATCATAGAGCGCGGTGATTGAGTTTGCCCATAGGGATTTTGGGGGAGTATGCAAAGCAATGTGGGAGCGAGCCTGCTCGCGAAAGCGGAGTGTCAGTCGCCATCTTGGGTGACTGTCAGGCCGTCTTCGCGAGCAGGCTCGCTCCCACAGGTTTTACGGTGAGTCTCGCTTACCTCACTTCAAGACCAGCATCCGATAAACACCGTCTTCGACTTCGATCCCGTGGGTGTCATGGGTGAAGCCGGGGAAGGATTTGTCGAAGGCTTCCAGTGCCTTGAGATACGCCAGCAGCGGACCGTCCGCGGGGCCTGCGTTCTCGCCTGGCATGAGCAGCGGGATACCTGGCGGGTACGGCACGATACCGGTGGCGGCAAGGCGTCCGGCGGCTTGCTCGAGGGTGACCAGTTCGATGTCGTTGCGCACCAGTTTCTCGTAGGCCTCCACCGGGCTGAATTCGGCTTTTGGCAAGGTGCCGAAGGCCTGGGACATGTTGGCGGTGGTCTTGTGTTTCTTCATGGCGGCGAAGATTTCGTCGGCCAGATCCTTGAGGCCCATGCCGGCATAGCGTCGCTGGTTGGCGTTGTACAGGTCGGGCAGGCACAGCTCCAGCTCGGCGTTGTCGTCGTAGTCGCGCTTGAAGTCGAGCAGGGCGTTGAGCAGCGTGCCCCACTTGCCTTTGGTGATACCGATGGAGAACAGGAACAGGATGGTGAAGTCGGTGGTTTTCTCGACCACGATACCCTGGCGGCCCAGGTACGCCGTGATCACGCAGGCCGGGATACCGGAGGCGAGCAGGTTGCCGTCGTCGCCCATGCCCGGGGCAAGTACCGACACCTTGATCGGGTCGAGCATGCAATAGCCGTCTTCGATGTCGCCGAAACCGTGCCATACCGCGTTCGGGTGCAGGACCCAGCAGTTCGGGTCGGTTTTCAGCGTAACCGGATCGACCTCATGGAACGGCACGGTCGCGGCGCCTACCTGTACGGTCGGCGGCTGCCAGCAGGTGAAGAACCAGTCGTCCTTGCTCAGCATCTCGTTGTGCATGCGCGAGAGAACCTGGCGGAAGCTGATGGCTTCTTCGATCGATTCGCTGGTGAGGATCTGCCCGCTCGGTGCTTCCATCATGGCCGAGCTGACGTCGCAGGACGCCATGATCGCGTAGTTCGGCGAGGTCGAGGCGTGCATCATGTACGACTCGTTGAAGCGCGCATGTTCAATCGGGTTACGGCCGTCGCGCACGTGGATCATCGAGGCCTGGGACAGGGCCGCGAGCAACTTGTGGGTCGACTGGGTGGCGAACACGGTCGGCTTGGACTTGTCGTGGTCGGCCGGATTGCCGTGCATGGCATGGCGTCCGCTGTACAGCGGGTTGAAGCGCGCATAACCGTACCAGGCTTCGTCGAAGTGCAGGCGGTCGACGCTTTCGCCCAGCAACTCTTCGACGCGGGTGACGTTGTAGGTCAGGCCGTCGTAGGTCGAGTTGGTGACAATCGCGTGCACCGGCGTCGGATCGATGCCTTTCTTGACCAGCGGGTTGTTGGCGATGGCGGCTTTCACGCCTTCGGCGCTCAGGGTCTGCGGCAGGATCGGGCCGATGATGCCGTAGCGGTTGCGGGTCGGCACCAGGTAGGTCGGAATCGCCCCGGACAGGGTCATCGCATGCTCGGCGGACTTGTGGCAATTGCGGTCGCACAGGGCGATCTGGTTGCGCGTGACGCTGGCCATGAGAATGACGCGGTTGGACATCGACGAACCGTTGGTCACGTAGTACGTGCGGTGCGCACCGAAGACCTTGGCGGCATAACGTTCGCCCTGGCCGATGGGGCCGCTGTGATCGAGCAGGGAGCCCAGTTCGCCGACCGAGATCGACAGGTCGGAACGCAGCAGGTTTTCACCGAAGAACTCGTAGAAGGCGCGCCCGGCAGTGCTCTTGAGAAACGCGGTGCCGCCGGCATGGCCCGGGGTGTGCCAGGAGTATTCATAGGTGCGGGCAAATTTCACCAGCGCGCCGAACATCGGTGGCAGGGCCGCCTGACGATAGCGTTCGATGGCGGCCAGGATGCGCCCGCTGAGGAAGCCGGTGGTGTCTTCGGGCAGCCAGATGAAGTCGTCGGCGTGTTGCATGACCAGCAACGGAATGCTCGACGCGGTGGTACGGTCACTGATCAGGAACACCGGAACGCGGGTGTTGCGCTCGCGCAGTTTGACCAGCAGTTTGATGCAGTCGGCGTGGCCTTCGCTGGTGTCCATTTCCCAGCGGATGAGCACGCACTGAACGGCAGGGTCCGAACGCAGGATCGATGCGGCATCCGAGAGGCTTTCCGAGGCCAGAACACTGACGCCACGTCCCTCTACATCGTGGACCAGATGATCCAGGGCACGGCCAAACACCGTTCGTTTGTCCGGCGGACTGCTGACCAGTAGCGCCAGCATGCCCAGCGAATGTTTATAGTCCGTCATGCTTGAGTCTCCAGAGTGGCTTTATTCAGATTGTTCACCGGCACTGGCGCGGCAGTGAGGTGCTGCGCGCTGACGGTTTGCGTCGGTACGCTGTTGTTGAGTGCTTCGAGGCGGATCAGGCGGTTGTTGACGAAGCCGAACAGGGTGTAGCCGAAGATCGTGGCGACGCCACCGAGCATCAGGGCCTGCTCGCCGGAACTGTACAGCGCCAGGTAGCTGTAGGCCGCTGCGATCAGCGCAATGACGTTGGTGGCCAGGGCCTTGCCTTCGGGCACGTTGGAGACTTTTTGCATGGTCATCAGCGCGGCCATGGACAGGATGTACGGCACCAGGTTGGTCACTACCGCGAGGTTGACCAGGGTGTCGAACTGCTTGCTCAGGTCGGGACTGATGGTGAGCAGGGCCAGCGCGGTCTGTGCGGCGAGCAGCACCAGCATGCCGACAATCGGAGTGCCCGCCTTGTTGGCCTTGGCGAAGATCGACAGGAAGTAACCGGTGTCGGCCGAGCTTTTGTACACCTGGGCGATCGTGAACTGCCAACCCAGCAACGAACCGATGCAGGCAAGCACCATGGCCGCCATCACAATGTCACCGATCATCGGAGTGAACATCTTGGCGAACACCAGGCCGAACGGCGCGGTGGACGCGACCAGTTCTTCGTTGCCGACGATACCGAAGATGACGTTGGTGGAGACGATGTAGATCACCGCCGCACCCAGGGTGCCGCCCAGCACCGCAATCGGTACGTTGCGCTCAGGGTTTTCCACCGCGTCGGTGTTGGCGCAAGCCGATTCCAGGCCAAGGAAGGCCCACAGGGTGATCGCCACCGAGGCGCCTGCCGCTTCGAACCAGCCTTTGTCATGAGGGTTCCAGCCAGCGGCGTAGACGCTGCTGTCGAAATAGAACCAGCCCACCGTGGACACCAGCACCACCGGTGCAATCACCCCCCAGACGGTGATCGAGCCGATCCGGCCGGTAATGCTCGCGCCACCAAAGTTGGCGAAGGTGGTGATCCACAACAAGGCAATGGTCGCGAGACCGACTTGCAGGGAATCAAGTTTTATCCCGAACAGCGTCTGTATATAGCCAACCGCGGTAATACTGATCGCCACGTTGGCAATCAACAGTGAGAGGCCGTAGGTGTAGTTGGTGATGTAGTTACCGGCTTTACCGAACGTGTATTCGGCATAGCCGCCCATGCCGCCGGTCTTGCGGCTGAGCATCCCGCATCGCGCAAAGGCGTAGGCCAGAGCCAGGGAGCCGGTGGCGGTCACCAGCCAGGAAAGAATCGAAATTGCACCGACTTCCGCTAGTTTCGTCGGTAGTAGCACAATGCCTGAGCCCAACATGTTGACGGCGGTCAACATTGTCAGTTGCCCCACACTCATTTTTTTTGCGACTGACATTCCGTTGCCTCACTTAGTTGGCGATTGAGAGTCTTAGCTATAGCAAAGGATTGAAAACTCGCAAGAAATGACCTCAGCCATCTCGTTTTTGCACTGATTTGCAAAAAAGGCACGATGCTGGCCCCCAAGTTAAAAAATCCCCCGCAAAATTAGTTCATTTTCAACTAGTTAGATAGGTCAAGATGCGCAAGGTATGGATCGCGTTAATTCCGCTAGTTGTTGCGGGTATCAGCAACTCGACGCAAGCCAAAGAACTGGCCACCCAGGATCAATACATGTGCAGTTGGGGCGCGGGCACTGCTGCAAGGGCACAGGAGCTCAAGCTCTCAGGGGTTTCCCTGTACGCCGCACGGCAGAAAATCCAGGCCTACAAGTTCTCAAAAACATGGATGCGCATGATGGCTCTTGGTATTACAGAGCAAACTTATGACAGTTCTTCGCGATTGAAACCGACGGCTGTGCGGCAAAGCTTTTATGAGGACTGCGTCAGGTACAAGTTGGCGCGCAAATAGTGAAGAAGCGGGCGCCGGTCGGATCGACTGCGGCGCGGGCCGGTGACGTCTATATTGATTGACCATCCCGGCGACTGGATGGGTGTTAAAACCGATTTCCTACAACTCAATCAGGAGGTCAGCATGAACCAGATCGATAAAGTGTTGTACACCGCCCAGACCCACACCACCGGCGGGCGTGATGGCGCCTCCCGCAGTTCCGACGGCATCCTCGATGTGAAGCTGTCGTCGCCAGGTGCGGGCGGTGGCGGTACTAACCCCGAGCAATTGTTCGCTGCCGGGTGGTCAGCCTGCTTTATCGGCGCCATGCAAGTGGCAGCCAGGGAAATGAAAGTGGCGTTGCCCAAGGATGTGGCGGTCGATGCGGAAGTCGACCTGGGCACTAATGAAGGCGGCTACCTGCTCCAGGCGCGGCTCAATGTCAGCCTGCCGGGGCTGGACCGTGAAACCGCCCAGAAAATCGTTGACACCGGGCATCAGTACTGCCCGTATTCGAAAGCCACGCGCAACAACATCAACGTCGTGCTCAAGCTCGTTTGAGTTGATCACCCCGTACCTGTGGGAGCTGGCTTGCCAGCGATGAGGGCCGCAAGATCGATGCAGGTTCCCATGGCCCCATCGCCGGCAAGCCGGCTCCTACAGTGTTACGCGGGCATCAATTCATCTTGCTGTGATCATGCGCCATGCTGCCGTGATCCATGGTGCCAATCGCCTTGGCAACGGCTTCAACCTGGATCGACTCTTTCTCGCCCTTGGCGTCTTCGACGGTCAGGGTCAGCGGCACCTTGTCGCCTTCCTTGATCTGGCCCGCAAGGTTCATGAGCATGATGTGGTAGCCATTGGGATCCAGGCTCACCGCTTTACCGGCCGGCAGTGCCACGGCGTCCACCTGCTGCATTTTCATCACGTCGTCTTTCATGCTCATTGCATGAATCTGCACCAGAGCTGCCACCGGCGTTTGCACGCTCAACAGTTTGCTGTCGCTGCTCGCGGTGACGGTCATGAAGGCGCCGCTCGACGGCTGGCCGGCTACGGTGGCGCGGACCCAGGCGTCGTCGACCCGGGTTTGTGCCGACACCTGGAAGGCCAGGCCGACCAGGGACAAGCCCAGTGCCAGTTGCTTGCAGCGTTGCGCGAAACGGTTCTTAGCCTGCGGGGCGTTCATATCAGCAAACCTCCATCACGGTGAGCAGGTCCTCTGCGCACTCTTTGGCCGTCAGGGACGCGGACAGCCCCAGGCGCAGATTGCCCCGGGAGTCGAAGACATAACTGGTCGCGGTATGGGAGAGGGTATAGGTATCGCCGCTCGGGACTTTTTCAAAGAACACGCCGAATTCCTTGGCGGTGGCGGCGGTTTGTTCCAGGGTGCCGTACAGCGCTTCGAAACTCGGGTCGAAAGCCTTGACGTATTTGTCGAGCAGCTCTGGCGTGTCGCGCTCCGGGTCCAGGGTGATGAAGATCACCTGCAGCCTTTCGCCATCGCGGCCCATCAGCTTTTTGGCCTGGGCAGCGCGGGCCAGCGTGGTGGGGCACACGGCCGGGCACTGGGTGAAACCGAAGAACACCATCGGCATCAGGCCGCGATAGCTGCCCAGCATCCTGGTTTCGCCCTCGGTGTTCGTGAGCTTGAAGTTACGCCCCATGATCTTGTCGCTGAGGTCTTTGCCGTACTTGAACGACAGCTTGCTGCTGTCGTCGCAACCGGCGAGCAGGCCCAGGCTCAACAGGCCCATGCCTTGCAGGACAGTTCGGCGGGTATACAAAGTACTCATGGAAAAAAGCATCCTGTTGAACAGGCTGAAACTGACAGCGTGGTGACTGTACAGACGAAAAAACGTGGGGATGTTAACAAACTGTGCCGGTAGCGGCGGGGTGGATACGACCATTGGACCGGCGCAGAGGCGTGACATAGTGTCGCGCCGTAGCATGTTCGGCTGAGGGCAATAGTGCTCTTGTGGCGAGGGGGCTTGCCTGTGGCGAGGGGCTTGCCTGTGGCGAGGGGGCTTGCCCCCGTTGGACTACGAAGTAGTCCCAAACCCGGATAATGCGGTATGTCAGGTAAACCGCATGCACCTGTTTGGCGACCGCTTCGCGGTCGAACGGGGGCAAGCCCCCTCGCCACAGGCAAGCCCCCTCACCACAGACAGCCCACTCACCACAATTAACGACGCAACTTCGCGCAATGATCCTGTTCCGGCTGTGCGGCCGTGTACCACACGTAATCCGCGCTCTCGGCGGTCACGGTCTTGCCCGCTTCGGCGAGGATCAGCACCGCATTGCCTTCATCGGCACCGAGGTCTTTCAAGTGCAGCGGCACCCCCAGGTCCTTGCGCACATGAAAGGCCCCGGCCAGCAGCAACGCTGGCGTCGGCGCGGCCATCAGGCGCTCGGCCATGCGCCGGTCGCGCTGTTGCTGCACGGCGAGCATGGCCGGCATTTGTGATTCGGGCAGCAGACCGCAATGGGATTGGCGGATGTCGTCCAGCAAAGTCGCCTGCACCTGTCGGGTGGTGGACGCTGCGCCATTCAACTCAGGGCGCTGTCGGTAGATCTGCATAATCTGCGCGCGGTCCAGATTCGCCGCCAGCAGCGGATAGGGTTGACGCAGCGCATAGGTGACGAGGGCACCATAGACGCTCCAGTCCCAATTGGCCTGCCAGGCGATCGCCTTGAACGCGTCCGCCGGCGGCTGGCCGGCGCGGGTCGCAGCTTGCGCGGCATCGACTTTGGCCTGTTGATCGGGATTGAGCATCTCCATCAGCAGGCTGCCCTGGGCACGCTGTGCCGCCAGCTCGCGCAGCAACCACAATTGCAGGGCGTGGTGGTCCGGGTTGTCGTGTTGTTCACCGACCAGAACCCGCGGCGCAACGGCCAGGCGTTCGACCAGTTCCTGCGGTGTCAGCGTGCGACCGCTGGCGAGTTCGCGGATGACCCCGAGATCGGCGTGGTCGCGCCCTTGTGGGGCAATCGGCGCCGGGGGCGGCGTTACAGAATGGGTTTGGCAGGCAGCCAACAGGCTGAACGCACACAGCAACAGAAAGCGCATCGGTTCTCCTTGAATAGACAGCAGCCGCTTCGATCAACGAAGAAGCGGACGGTATCAGCGCGCGATGATCAACGGGTGGCCGCGTTCCGGGTGTTGGTGAATCAGCACCTCCAGGCCATACACCGCCGCCAGCGCCTCGGCGGTCAGCACCTGTGCCGGTGGACCGTAGGCGTGGGGCAGGCCCTGCTGCAACAACAGCAGTTGATCGCAGTAGCGCGCCGCCAGATTGAGGTCGTGCAGAATCACCAGCACCGCTGCACCGCGCTCGGCGAAGTCGCGCACGGCTTGCAAAATGGTGTGCTGGTGCAACGGATCGAGCATCGACGTCGGTTCATCGAGCAGCAGGGTTTGCCCTTCGGCCCCCGGCCAGAGTTGAGCGAGCACCCGCGCCAGATGCACGCGCTGGCGTTCACCGCCGGAAAGCGCCAGATAACTGCGCCCGGCAAGATGAAGCGCATCGGCCACTGAAAGCGCCTCGGTGACAATTTCGCCATCGCGCACGCGGCCGCTGGCGTGAGGCAGACGCCCCATGCCCACGACTTCATTGACCGAGAACGCAAAGTTCAGGCTCGAACTCTGCGGCAGCACGGCCAGGCGCCTGGCCCGCTCCTGGCCCGGCCAGTCGGCGAGCGGGCGCTCGTCGAGACTGACCCTGCCTTCGCTGGTTGGCAGTTCGCCGCACAAGGCGGCGAGCAGGGTGCTTTTGCCGGCGCCATTCGGTCCCAGTACGCCAAGCACTTCGCCGGGGCGCAATTGGATATCGATGTTCGCCAGTACCGTGCGGTTGCCACGACGTACCAGCAAGTTGTTTGCCCGCAGCATCAGGAACGCCCTCGAACCAGCAAATAAAGAAAGAACGGCGCGCCGATCAGTGCGGTCACGATGCCGATCGGCAATTCCGCCGGCGCCAACAGCAGGCGCGCGGCCAGGTCGGCCAACAACAGCAGGCTGGCACCGGCGAGCAGCGACGCGGGCAGCAACACCCGGTGATCCGGGCCAACCAGCAGGCGCATCAGGTGCGGCACCACCAGGCCGATGAAACCGATCAGGCCGGCTGCCGCGACGGCCGCGCCGACGCCGAGCGCCGTGCACAACACCAGCTCAAGCTTGATGCGCTCGATGTCGAAGCCCAGGTGACGGGCCTCCGATTCGCCCAGCAGCATGGCATTGAGTGCCGCCGCGCGACGTGGCAACCACAGCGCCACGCCCAGGGTGACGATCAGCAACGGCCACAGGCGCGGATAGCTGGCGCCGTTGAGGCTGCCCAGGTTCCAGAACGTCAGGGTGCGCAGGGTCGCGTCATCGGCCAGGTAGGTGAACAGACCCACGCCGGCACCGGCCATGGCCGTCATCGCCACACCCGCCAACAGCAGGGTGGCAACGTCGGTTTGCCCGTTGCGGCGGCCGAAGCGATACACCACCGCCGTGACGATCAAGCCACCGGCGAAGGCGCTGACCGACAGCAGATAAGGTTCGATGGCCGGTGGCACGCCACCCAGCAGGCTGCCGCCGACGATGGCGAGGGCGGCACCCAGCGCGGCACCGCCGGACACGCCGACCAGGCCCGGGTCCGCCAAGGGGTTGCGGAACAACCCCTGCATCGCCACCCCGGACAACGCCAGTACCGAGCCCACGGCGATGCCGAGCAGGCTGCGCGGCAGGCGGATCTGCCCGAGGATCAGCTCCGCCTGCTGCGTGTCGCCCCCGTCAAGCGGCAACCCCAGCAGGCGCATGCCGGCCAGCAAGGTATCGCCCAGTGGCAGGCTGACCGGCCCGAGGGCCAGGGACAGCCAGAGCACCACCAGCAGCAACAGCAGCAAACCGATCAAGGTCGGACGCGGCCGGAAAATGGCCGTCATGGGTTGATCCAGGCGGTCTGCGCTGTGGCGTCCGGGTAGAGCACCGTGGCACAGGCCAGCCTTGTTTTGATACGCATCGGGACTATTCCTTGGTCGATCAGAGAGGGCGGACATCGAAAAACTTCGTAGCGGGTGATGATGCCATCGACGCCCGGCTTACGCACACGCCACGGTGCAGGTTGGACATCGGGGCGAGCGCGTTGAACCAGGTGTCCATTCAGCGCCGGTTGCGCAGGACTACGGATTATGAGAAAAACTTGTGATCATCACGATTAAAATGAGTTTGTCTCACTCGCCGGCACTGTCGACAATGGCTCCATTGAACGCATTGGAGTTATTTGACATGGCTGTGGCCCATTCCCTTGGATTCCCGCGCATTGGTCGCGACCGTGAACTGAAAAAGGCCCAAGAGGCGTTCTGGAAGGGCGAGCTCGATGAAGCCGGCCTGCGCGCCGTTGGCCGTGACCTGCGCAAGACCCACTGGGACTTGCAGAAAAAGGCCGGCATCGAACTGCTGCCGGTTGGCGACTTCGCCTGGTACGACCAGGTCCTGACCCACTCGTTGATGTTCGGTGTGATCCCTGAGCGTTTCCGCCCGCACGATGGCAAGGCCAGCCTGCAGACCCTGTTCGGCATGGCGCGCGGTGTGAGCGACAGCTGTTGCGGCGGTGCCCACGCCCAGGAAATGACCAAGTGGTTCGACACCAACTATCACTACCTGGTCCCGGAATTCAGCGCCGACCAGCAGTTCCAGCTTGGCTGGGATCAACTGTTCGAAGAAGTCGAAGAAGCCCGCGCACTGGGGCATAACGTCAAGCCGGTGATCATCGGCCCGTTGACCTACTTGTGGCTGGGCAAGGCCAAGGGCGCCGGGTTCGACAAGCTCGAACTGCTCGAACGCCTGCTGCCGCTGTACGGCCAGATCTTCCAGCGCCTGGCGGCACAGGGCGTCGAATGGGTGCAAATCGACGAGCCGATCCTGGTGCTCGACCTGCCTCAGGACTGGAAAAATGCCTTCGAACGCGCCTACAACCTGATCCAGCGCGACCCGCTGAAGAAGCTGGTCGCCACTTACTTCGGTGGCCTGGAAGAGAACCTGGGCCTGGCCGCCAACTTGCCGGTGGATGGCCTGCACATCGATCTGGTGCGTGCGCCTGAACAGTACCCGACCATTCTCGACCGCCTGCCGGCCTATAAGGTGCTGTCGCTGGGTGTGGTCAACGGTCGTAACGTCTGGCGTTGCGACCTGGAAAACGCCCTGGCCACCCTGCAGCACGCTCACGAACGCCTGGGTGATCGCCTGTGGGTCGCGCCGTCCTGCTCGCTGCTGCACAGCCCGGTTGATCTGGGCCGCGAAGACAAGCTCGATGCCGAGCTGAAAAGCTGGCTGGCGTTTGCCGTGCAGAAGTGTGAAGAAGTCGCTCTGTTGGCTCAGGCGGTCAACGAGCCCGAGGCGCCGAACGTACTCCAGGCGCTGAGCCAAAGTCGCGCCGTTCAGGCTGCCCGGGCTGCATCGCCACGCATCCACAAGCCGGCTGTTCAGGCGCGTGTCGCCGCGATCACTACCAAGGACAGCCAGCGTCAATCGCCGTTTGCCCAGCGTATCGCCAGGCAACGCGCCCGCCTGAACCTGCCACTGTTCCCGACCACCACCATTGGTTCGTTCCCGCAAACCGCGTCGATCCGTCTGGCGCGCCAGTCGTTCAAGCAAGGCAAGCTGACCGAGGCCGAATACACCGAAGCGATGCACAGCGAGATCCGCCACGCCGTGCAAGTGCAGGAATGCCTGGGTCTGGACGTGCTGGTGCACGGTGAAGCCGAGCGCAACGACATGGTCGAATACTTCGCCGAGCAACTCGACGGCTATGCGTTCACGCGTTTTGGCTGGGTGCAGAGCTACGGTTCGCGCTGCGTGAAACCGGCGGTGATCTTCGGCGACCTGAGCCGCCCGAAAGCCATGACCGTGGAGTGGATCCGCTACGCCCAAGGCCTCACCGACAAAGTGATGAAGGGCATGCTGACCGGTCCTGTGACCATGCTGATGTGGTCGTTCCCGCGCGAAGACGTGACCCGTGAAGTACAAGCCCGTCAGCTGGCCCTGGCCATTCGCGACGAAGTGGTGGACCTGGAAGCCGCCGGAATCAGGATCGTGCAGATCGACGAAGCGGCGTTCCGCGAAGGCTTGCCGTTGCGCCAGGCGCAGTGGCAACACTACCTGGACTGGGCGACCGAAGCGTTCCGACTGTGCGCCTCGGGTGTGCGTGACGAAACCCAGATCCACACCCACATGTGCTACAGCGAGTTCAACGATGTGATCGAGTCCATCGCCGCCATGGATGCCGACGTGATCACCATCGAAACCTCGCGCTCGGACATGGAGTTGCTGGACGCGTTCGAAGCCTTCGCCTACCCGAACGACATCGGCCCCGGCGTGTACGACATCCACTCGCCACGGGTGCCGGACTCCTCGGAAATGGCCAACCTGTTGCGCAAGGCCGCCAGGCGCATTCCCGCCGAACGCCTGTGGGTCAACCCGGACTGCGGCCTGAAAACCCGCGGCTGGCCGGAAACCGAAGCGGCGCTGGTACACATGGTCAACGCTGCGCGTCAGTTGCGTAAAGAATGGGCCTGACGCGTTAGCAGCATGAGCGCACCGGAGTACTTCACAGTGCTCAGGCTTCTATGTTGGCTGTGCCGACGCCTTCGCTGGCAAGCCAGCTTCCACAAGGTTCTTCAGTGTTCACAAAACCTGTGGGAGCGGGCTTGCCCGCGAAGGCGGTAGATCAATCGCCGATGATGTTGGCTGTGCCGACGCCTTCGCTGGCAAGCCAGCTCCCACAAGGTACTTCAGTGTTCACAAAACCTGTGGGAGCGGGCTTGCCCGCGAAAGCGGTAGATCAATCGCCGATGATGTTGGCTGTGCTGACGCCTTCGCTGGCAAGCCAGCTCCCACAAGGTTCTTCAGTGTTCACAAAACCTGTGGGAGCGGGCTTGCCCGCGAAGGCGGTAGATCAATCGCCGATGATGTTGGCTGTGCCGACGCCTTCGCTGGCAAGCCAGCTCCCGCAAGGTTCTTCAGTGTTCACAAAACCTGTGGGAGCGGGCTTGCCCGCGAAGGCGGTAGATCAATCGCCGATGATGTTGGCTGTGCCGACGCCTTCGCTGGCAAGCCAGCTCCCACAAGGTTCTTCAGTGTTCACAAAACCTGTGGGAGCGGGCTTGTCCGCGAAAGCGGTAGATCAATCGCCGATGATGTTGGCTGTGCTGACGCCTTCGCTGGCAAGCCAGCTCCCACAAGGTACTTCAGTGTTCACAAAACCTGTGGGAGCGGGCTTGCCCGCGAAAGCGGTAGATCAATCGCCGATGATGTTGGCTGTGCCGACGCCTTCGCTGGCAAGCCCGCTCCCACAAGGTACTTCAGTGTTCACAAAACCTGTGGGAGCGGGCTTGCCCGCGAAGGCGGTAGATCAATCGCCGATGATGTTGGATGTGCCGATGCCTTCGCTGGCAAGCCAGCTCCCACAAGGTACTTCAGTGTTCACAAAACCTGTGGGAGCGGGCTTGCCCGCGAAAGCGGTAGATCAATCGCTGATGATGTTGGCTGTGCTGACGCCTTCGCTGGCAAGCCAGCTCCCACAAGGTACTTCAGTGTTCACAAAACCTGTGGGAGCGCGGGCTTGCCCGCGAAAGCGGTAGATCAATCGCTGATGATGTTGGCTGTGCCGACGCCTTCGCTGGCAAGCCAGCTCCCACAAGGTTCTTCAGTGTTTACAAAACCTGTGGGAGCGGGCTTGCCCGCGAAAGCGGTAGATCAATCGCTGATGATGTTGGCTGTGCCGACGCCTTCGCTGGCAAGCCAGCTCCCACAAGGTTCTTCAGTGTTCACAAAACCTGTGGGAGCGGGCTTGTCCGCGAAAGCGGTAGATCAATCGCCGATGATGTTGGCTGTGCCGACGCCTTCGCTGGCAAGCCAGCTCCCACAAGGTTCTTCAGTGTTCACAAAACCTGTGGGAGCGGGCTTGCCCGCGAAAGCGGTAGATCAATCGCTGATGATGTTGGCTGTGCCGACGCCTTCGCTGGCAAGCCAGCTTCCACAAGGTTCTTCAGTGTTCACAAAACCTGTGGGAGCGGGCTTGCCCGCGAAAGCGGTAGATCAATCGCCGATGATGTTGGATGTGCCGACGCCTTCGCGGGCAAGCCAGCTCCCACAAGGTACTTCAGTGTTCACAAAACCTGTGGGAGCGGGCTTGTCCGCGAAAGCGGTAGATCAATCGCCGATGATGTTGGCTGTGCTGACGCCTTCGCTGGCAAGCCAGCTCCCACAAGGTTCTTCAGTGTTCACAAAACCTGTGGGAGCGGGCTTGCTCGCGAAGGCGGTAGATCAATCGCCGATGATGTTGGCTGTGCCGACGCCTTCGCTGGCAAGCCAGCTCCCACAAGGTTCTTCAGTGTTCACAAAACCTGTGGGAGCGGGCTTGCTCGCGAAGGCGGTAGATCAATCGCTGATGATGTTGGCTGTGCCGACGCCTTCGCTGGCAAGCCAGCTCCCACAAGGTACTTCAGTGTTCACAAAACCTGTGGGAGCGGGCTTGCCCGCGAAAGCGGTAGATCAATCGCCGATGATGTTGGCTGTGCCGCGCTGCTACAGCCGCGGCTCGGCCACCAACAGCAACGACTGCGGCACAGGGCTTTGCGGGTGTTGCGGTTCCTGCAAGCCGGCCAGTACAAAACCGGCCATGTCCAGCGCGTTGAGCCAACTGGACAGGGTGCGGAAGTACCACGGCATGGGCTGCCACTGGCCCTTGAACCCGGAAAAGGTCTCTTCCCGCCAGCCATCCTGATAGTCGCCCGCCGCAGCGGCCCACGGGTGCAGCGTCTGGATCACCAGCGCGCCGCCAGGGGCGAGCAGGCTGTTCATGGCGCCGAGCAGGGGGATGATGTCCTGATGCAGCAGGGCGAAGTTGGCGCAGATCAGGTTGTAGTCGCGACCGATGTCGACGGCTGCCTCTGCCAACTGTTCATAGCTCGCCAGATGCACCGGTGCAGCGCCCGCCGCCCGTGCCGCTTCCACCAGCGTCGCATCGCCATCCACCCCGACCGCCTCGATGGCCCGGTCCGTCAGCGCACGCAACAGCCAGCCTTCGCCGCAACCCAGGTCGAGCACCCGTTCAGGCTGGCGCCCCAGCACCGCCAACAGGATGGCCTGGTCGGTGACCTTCAGACGACTTTCGATGGTGCCCGTGCGGATGGCGTCGATCCAGGCCCGGGCATTGTGGTGCCAGCTGTCGAGGAGGGTGGATTCGGGGGCGGGCATGGCGTTGTCCGACGCTAGGTGGCAGTTGCCAAATAATAGGCAACCAACGCGTTGGCGTGGCCATGACCCATGCCGTGTTCGGTTTTGAGCCAGGCCACCATTTCCATGTGCTTCTTGTCGCTGAGGGTTTTAAGCAGGTCCAGCCAATGGCTGATCGGCTGCCCATACTTCTTCTCGATTGACGGGAAGTACGAAGCCGGTCCTTTGGTTTTTGTCTCTTCGGTCACGATGCAAACTCCCTTTTCGCTTTGGTGGGGTCGAAAGCAGCACCGGTTACGTTACTGATTTGCCGTCGGCGAGTCCATCGTTCCAGCGGTCATCCCGTCATCGATGGCGATGCCTTGGGCGCGCATGGCCTTGATCAACTCGCTGCGGGTGCCGGGCAGGTTGAGCATGGTCTGGGCGCGCAGCGCCGCGACTTCTTCGGCGGTGTAAGGCTGATAGTCGGCCGGCAGGCTTTCACCCGCCATGCCGTCTTTACGCATCAGCCAGTTGAGCAAGTCCGCCAGTTGCGCGTTGTTCAGCGCCGACTGCGACATGCCCGGCACCCGCACGAGGAATTCGCGGCCGCCCGGTACCTTCAGGAAGTTGCCGACAAAGCCTTTCATCCGTGGCGTGTCATTGGCGGCGGAACCCGTGCCGTCGCCCAGGTGGCAACCGGCGCATTGCAGCTGATAGTTGACGCCGACGCCGTACCCGGCCTGGGCAATCGGTTTTTGAATCTCTTCGTTGCCCGGCGCATGTCCCTGCGCCGGGTCGGGAATGGCCCGGGCGAACGCGAGCGGGGCGCTCAGGGCGCAGACGAGTCCGAGCAATATCAACCTACGCATAAAACCAACCTCCGCTGATGACCGGTTTGGCACCTCAATGTAGGAGCGAGCCTGCTCGCGAAGGACGTCAACGATAACGCGGGCTATCTGGTTTAACGCGTCGCCCTTGAGTTCTTCGCGAGCAGGCTCGCTCCTACAGGTACCCACACAAAGCAGTAAAAAAATGAAAAGCAGCCACAGAAAAAAAACCGCCGATTACGCGAGCAACCGGCGGAAAGTGCGCGTTTAGACGGCGACGCCGCGGATTACCGAAACGGTGCAGTGATAGATGTGCGATTTGGCGGCCAGGCACCAGTTCACATCGTTGTTGTTGAACGGGCGGTAAGCCGGTTCTTCACTGTCGTTGCGGGTACAGGCGCACTGGGCGCAGCTTTGCTTACCGCAGCAGTCGTTGTAGGAAATGATGTAGTCCTTGCCATCGGCCGGGTTGCGGCAGGTGCCGATCCAGGTCACTTGCGAGGCTTCGGTGCCTGGCGGGCAGGAGGTCACCGAACCGCCGCAGCAACTGCACAGAAAGCCGTCGATGGAGCAGTAGCGCCAGTAGTCGCAGCTGTTCGGATCACCCGGGTCGCCAGCCTGCGCCGGCTCCGCGGCCAGGGCCTTGCTGGTACGGTCCAGCGGCAGCAGCAAGGGCAGGGCGGCGCCGGCCACCATCAGCGAGCCCATGCGCGACAGCAATTTGCGGCGCGAGGTGGTGTCGGCCACACGGCGGGTCGAGCGCTCGAACAACAGATCCAGCAGTTTCATAAACGTCTCCCTGCCTTATCAGTGGCTATGGCCGTGGCTGTGGTCGTGGGTGTGGGGTTGGGCATTGAGGTACTGCTGCAGCGTGGCGTGCTTGAGGTGCTCGACTTCGAACAGGCTGTCCAGGTGCTCGCGGGAGTTGACCAGGCCCTTGGCGCGCAGGGTGCCGGCCTTGTCGATCAGCGCGGCGTACGGCAGCTTGCCGATCTGGTAGGTCATGCCCACTTCCGGGCCGACCACGTAGGTGGCGTCTTCGAGTTTGTGTTCACGGATCAGCGCTTGCTGGGCGTCCATGTCGCCATCGCTGACGAACACCACGTCCAGACTGCCCGCTTGCTCCCTGGCGATGGATTTGATCGCCGGCAGCAGCGACTTGCAGATCGGGCAGGTCGGCGAGAGGAAGAACAGCAATTGCGATTTTTCACCGGCATAACCGAAGTTCACCGGGCGACCGTGGCGATCGCTGGCAGTGATCTGCGGCGCGGGTTCATTGACCGCCACGCCTTTGTCGACCATCAGCGCGCCGGCCGGGGCCAGACGCCCGTGCAGCACGCCAATCTGCCGCACCAGGCCCATGACGACAAACGCCACGGCCACCAGCAGCACCCAGAGCAGAACGTTGGAAACAATCAAGCCTTCCATTTCGATTACCTACCAATCAATTTGAGCAGAAGAGGGGAATTCGCCAGCAAGCCATCGGCGGCGGCGTAGATGAGCAACGCGACCGCGGCGACGGCCAGGGTCACGAAACCATCGAACAGGTTGAGGTCGCGGGCGACCGGCGCCACGCAGGCCACCAGCGCAAGCAGCACCAGTGCACTGTTGCGCGCCAGCAGCACCGGGCGCAGCGGTTGTGCCTGGTCGGGACCGGCGCAACCGCAGTCGATGTCCGCGCGACCGCGCCACAGGTTGATGCCGATGGCGGCGGCGTACAGCGCCAACAGGCTGGCCGCGCTCACCGCGGCGTAACCCCGGCTGACCGGCACCAGCAGGGCAAAGGCGATGGCCAGTTCCAGCAGCGGCACCAGCCGTGCCGTCGGGCGCACCAGCGCCTGGGGCAGCAGTTGGTAGTCCGCCAGTTGCCGGGCGAAGCGGGCCGGCGCGCGCAACTTGTGGGTCGCGGCGCTGGCCAGCAACACCGCGATGGCGATGGCGCTGGCAATGATGAAGATCGGATCTGTGTGCATGGCCGAACCTCTCAGTAGCTCAGGACCTGAGTCGCGGTCTTCGCGACTTTCGGCATGCTGCCGGTGAGCTTGTTGGTCTTCAGATCGAAAATCTGCAAACCGCCTTCCACATCGGTGCCGAGCAATAACGGCTTGTCATCACCGGTGGCCTGCATGCTCCACACCGGAACCGGGGCTTCCAGGGTCGCTACTTTCTTGTGGGTCTTGAGGTCGAACGCCCAGATCAGAGGGCTCGGGTCTTCCCACTTCATGGCTTCGTGGGCGTCGTGCATCAGCACGTACAGGCGGTCCAGCTTCGGTGCCACGGCCATCAACTGCCAGCCGCCCGGTGCCCAACCGGCCTTCTTTTCTTCGTCGGTAACCAGCGACCAGGACGGCAGGATCTTCGGCGCGCTACCTGCGAAATCCACCGGGCGCACGGTGCCGGTCGTGGTGGTGAAGTAGTAGGTGTCGCCGACGTTGACCGCGCGCTCCACCAGTTTTTCCGCATTTGGATCAAAGAACGGCGTGCGGCTGCGCGCGCTTTCCTGGCCCTGATCGTTGAGGGTCACCACTTGCAGGCTGCCGTCGCCGCACAGCGAGGCGAAGCGGCGGTTGCCGATCGGGTAGTTGAGCACGCAACCGGGAATGGCGATTTCCGTGGCAACGGCCTTGGCCTGGGTATCGACCACAGTGACCGAGGTCGACGGGGTGAAGTTGTAGACATAGACGAACTTGTCGTCGCCACTCGGCTTGAGCGCATAACGCTGGGTCAGCGATTCGGCGCGCTTGTTCGGGATCAGCACTTCCCAGGCCGGCGACAGGGTCGAGCTGTCCCACGCGGTCAGTACGTCGGTACGGGTACCGCGGGTGCCGCGCGAATACCAGATGTCCGCACTGTAGAGGGTCTTCTTGTCATGGCTGAGGGTCGACGGCGCGGCAAAACCGGTCGGTACCATGCCGAGGATGCGCTTCTGGTCCGGGTCGACCACGGTCACGCGGCCGGCGACGAAACTGTCGAACTCGACGTCGATGACAAACGCGCGGTGAGCTTCGGGTGGAAACGCCAGAACGGTCTGGCCAATCGTACCGGCGGGCAAATCCGCGCGGGCACTGTTCAAACCGAGTACAAGCAGGCTCAGGCCAAGCGCTGACTGTACGGAGATCCTGTTTGTTCGCATAAGGGGAACTTCCTGAATTGTTGGTAACGCGGATCGCGGGTGCTTTGGCAGATTTTTACCCTTTGATTCTGCCGTGCCCCGCGATCAGGAGAATTGCCCTGCCTGCCAAGTGTTTGTGTGTCTGTGCCAGTGTCGTGAAACTGGCTGCACAAGCTGATAAAGCAGGGGGTTGAAGGGTCTGAGAGGGGGAGGGCGACGCTGCACTTGTGGCGAGGGGGCTTGCCCCCGTTGGGTCGCGAAGCGGCCCCAGTATTTTCCAGTCAAACCATGCCAGCAGGTTTTGCGGCGGCTTCGCCACCGAACGGGGCGATGCGGCGTTCCGACAAGCCCCCTCGCCACAGGGTTTGTGTAAGGCCACAGGGTTTGTGTATGTCAGACCAGAGGAGTTGTGCTGGTCAGGCGAGTGGAAGGGAAAAGCTGAATACCGCGCCGCACGGCGCCAGGTTTTGCGCCCAGATATCGCCCCGGTGGCGACCGATGATGTTCTTGCACAGCGCCAGGCCAATGCCGTTGCCACTGACCTTGGAGGAGAAAAAGCCGTCGAACAGCTTCTCCTGCGCCTGGGCCTGGATGCCACGGCCGCAGTCTTCGATGCGCACCAGCGCCACCTCGTTGTCGCGGCTGGCCTGGATCCGCAACACGCGCCGCTCGGCCGGCAGGTCGGCCATTTCTTCGATGGCGTTGAAGGCCAGGTTGAGGATCACCTGGCCGATCAGCACCTTCTCGCAACTCACCATCAGCGGTTCTGGCGAGGCGATGATTTCCACGCGCACCCGGCTCGGGTCGGCACGCAGGCTGATGAAGTAGCGGGTTTCGCGCAGCAGTTCATTAAGGTCGACCCGCTCCTCCGATTGCTCCAGCTTGACCACATAGTCGCGCACGCTCTTGATGATCACCGAGGCATGCTCGATTTGCCGTACCGCGTTTTGCAAACCCCAGGCGACGTCCTGATCGGTTTCGCCGGCGTTGCCCAGGCGAATCATCGTGCCTTCGATGAAGTTGCGGGTGGCGGCCAAGGGCTGGCTCAGTTCGTGGGCGATGGCCACGGCCATTTCGCCCATGGCGTTGTAGCGCGCCAGGTACTCGAGCTTCTGCTCGCTGACCCGCCGCGCTTCCTCGGCCTGGACCTGCTCGGTGACGTCGCGGAACAGCAGCAGATGGCCGACCAGATCATCTTCAATCTCGATGTAGCGGCAGGTCGCGTCATGCCAACGCCATTCGCCATCCCGGCGCTGCACCTTGTAATGCACGTTGAACGGCGCGTGCTCCGGCGTTTCATGGGCAAATTGTTGCAGCAGGCGCTGGCCGGATGCGTCGTCGCACCAGGCCAGGAAGTTCTTGCCCATCAGCTTGTGCACTTCGCTGTTGAGCAGGTGCGCGCCGGAGTCGCTGATAAAGCGGATGTCGCCCTCGGGGCCGAGCACCGCCACGCCTTCGGCCAGGTCCTGCATGAAGGCCTTGAGCCGGCTTTCGAACCGTTTGAGGTCGCGCTTGACCTTGTCCTCTTTGGAGATGTCGCGGAACTGCACCATCAACACATCGCGACCGTCCAGGTGCACCAGGGTCGCCACCGCCTCGGAAAGAATCTCCACCCCTTGCTTGGAGCGATAGCACCACTCGATGGCGCGCTGCCCGGTACGCGCGGCGCCTTCGAGCCAGCGCAAGCCGACCGAACGTCGGTACTTCGGCGCATCGCGGGTCATGTCCGGGGCCTTGAGCGGCGTCAGTTCCTCCAGGGTAAAACCCAGCGCCGCCAGGGCAGCGGCGTTGGCCCAGAGAATCTCCTTGGTGTGCGCGTCATGAAGAATGATGCACAGCGGCATGGCTTCGATCAGGGCAAAAAAGTCGTTCGGTTTTGGCAGGTACATCGCACGGCCCCTGGCGGCAGAGATTTGCAGTATGGCGTTTTATACCTGCTCGCACAGCGCGATGCGCTCAGAGGTAACCGGCGTGGACCTAGGGGTTTTCTTTAGCGAGGAGGCTGCACGCACCAATAGTTGCGCCGGGATACGGTTTTTACACTGGCCTCCAATGCAAGGGCAACGACCCGACCCTTGTAGGAGCGAGCTTGCTCGCGATGAACCTGAGAGCGCCACGGGGTGCCAGGTTTCCAGCGTCATCGTTGACGACCATCGCGAGCAAGCTCGCTCCTACAAGGAGCGGTGGAGCCCTCTAACAATAATCAAAACGGAGAACTAGCCCATGCTGCGGCAACAAGACCCTGTGTCCGGCCCGGTCGTGCCAATGGTCGAGAGTCAGCTATTTGAGCAGGTGCTGGATGAGGTTCGCCAACGCCGCGAGGAATTCGACGCCGGCTCCCACGTGCCTCGGGACATGATCGAGCGCTTCAAGCAACTGGGCATCTACCGCGCCGCCACGCCGAAATGCTACGGCGGCGACGCCCTGGCACCGGCGTTGTTCCTGCACATGATCGAACGCATCTCCGAAGCCGACGGCTCGGCGGGCTGGGTCGCCAGCTTCGGCAGCGCCGGTGTCTATCTGGCGGCCTTGCCACCGGAAACCCTGGCTGAAATCTACGCCCAGAGCCCGGACCTGGTGTTCGCCGGCGGGTTGTTCCCGCTGCAGCCAGCCGAGGCGGTGGAAGGCGGCTGGCAGGTTAACGGCACCTGGAAGTTCGCCAGCGGCAGCAAAGGCGCGGACCTGCTGGGTGTCGGCATCGGCGCCAGTGCGGCGGGCGGCAAACCGCGCACGGCGGTGTTCCCGGCCAGCCAGGTCGAGATCGTCGAGAACTGGGACGTGGTCGGCCTCAAGGGCACCGGCAGCCATGATCTGCGCGTCACCGACAAATTCGTCGAGGACCGCTGGACCTTCATCCGTGGCGGGGCTGCAACCATCGATGAACCGCTGTTTCGCTACCCGTCGATCGCCTACGCCGCGCAAGTGCTGGCGGTGGTCAACCTCGGCCTGGCCCGTGCAGCGCTGGACGAAATCAGCCGCATGGCCGGCGCCGGCGGCATTACCGGTGCGCCGAAAATGGCCGACCGCGCTTACGTGCGCATCGAGATCGCCAAGGCCGAAGCCAAGCTGATGGCCGCACGGGGGTTCTTCTACAACGCCACCGAACAGGTGTGGAACTCGATCCTGGCCGGCAACCCGGTCACGCCGGAGCAGACCAGCCTGCTGCGCCTGTCGGCGATCCATGTCTCCCAGGCGGGTGCCGAGGTGGTGCAGAGCGCCTACAGCCTGGCCGGGACCACCGCCATTTACCTGCGTCATCCGCTGCAACGCTACCTGCGCGACTCGATGGTGGTGACCCAGCACGCCTTCCTCAGCGAAGGGCTCTACGACGGCGCCGGCTCGGTGTTCCTCGGCGTGCCGCCGTTCCCGGGCTACATCTGATTTTTCATTACTTTTTCAAGGATCAACACCATGTCCCAAGCTACCCAGGAACCGTTGCGCGTCGTCTTCTGCATCGGCATTACCCAGAACTTTTTCGACCTGCCCACCGGCGAAGGCCTGAGCGTGTGGAAGGGCTTCAGCCAGATGATGGGCTCCCTCGGCGCCATGCCCGGCATCACCGTGCTCGGCGCCATGGACGACGACCGCCTGATGGTCGGCCCGTCGACCACCTCGCCCTGGACCGTGTACATCATGGCCGACGTCGACTGCCACCAGTCGGTGATCGACGCCTGCAACCTGTTCCGCACCACGCCGGTGGGCGAGTACAGCCTGTGGCGCTACGCCAAGGTCGAAGCGCGCATCGGTCGCCCGCTGACCATCCCTGACGCGGCCAGGGTGTAAGCCATGAACGAGGCCTTGCTGCAGCGTCTTCAGACGCTCGAAGGGGAAAGCGCGGTGCGTCGTCTGATGGCGCGCTACATGGACCTGTGCGATGTGCCGAGGGCGCTTACCCATGTCAGCGAATTGGCTGAGCTGTTCTGCATCGATGCGGTCTGGGAAGGCGTCGGCAGCCAGACCGCGCAAACCTTTGGTCTGCACCGTGGGCGTGATGCCGTGGCCGAGTTTGTCGGCGGTTACCTGCCGCCGTCGGACCACTTCCGACTGAACCTGCACTACCTCACCAGCGAGTCGATCAGCGTCGACGGCAGCACGGCGCAAGGGCAGTGGATCATGCAGCAGATCTCCACCTACGCCGATGGCCGCAACGAGCTGTTCGGCACGCGCCTGAACATCGATTTCCGCTGCGTCGACGGCACCTGGCTGATCGCCCATTTCCGCACGCAACGGCTGTTCAACACGGAGCTGAATGCATGAGTACTTTCATCAGCGAATTCCTCCTCGGTGGCAACGGCAAGCGCGTCGCCATCAAGGACTCCATCGACATCGCCGGCCACCCGACCCGTTCGGGCAGCCGTGCTTTCGCCGATGCACCCGCTGCAACGAAAAACGCCGAAGTGGTCGACGCGATCCTCGACGCGGGCTGGCAGATCGTCGGCAAGACCAATCTGCATGAACTGGCCTTCGGCGTCACCGGCATCAACGACTGGACCGGCACACCGGTGAACCCGCAGGCGCCGGACCGGGTGCCGGGCGGTTCCTCCAGCGGCTCGGCCTCGGCCGTCGCCGCCGGCCTGGCAGACATTGCCATCGGCACCGACACTGGAGGTTCGGTGCGGGTGCCGGCGGCGTGCTGCGGCATCGCCGGGCTCAAGCCGACCTATGGCCGTGTCAGCCGCATCGGTGCCCATCCGCTGGAATCCAGCCTCGATTGCGTCGGGCCGTTCGCCAAAAGCATGGACGATCTGATCGCCGCCATGCAGGTGATTTGCCCAGGCTTTGAGGTGCAGGGACTGCCCGCAGACGGCGCGAAAGTCGGCTTCCTCGACGTGGCCTGTGACGCGCACCTGCAAGCCAGTCTCGGTGCCGCGGCCGACCGCGCGGGATGGCGTCGCAGCCACCTGCACCTGAGCGAATTCGAAGCCGCGTTCGCCGCCGGCCTGACCGTGATCAATTTTGAAAACTGGGCCGCGTTCGGTCATCTCACCGGCAAAGGCCTGATCGGCGCCGATGTCGAGACACGCCTGTTGGCGGCCAGCCGTATTACGCGTGAAGAGCTCGCAGAGGCAGAGGCCGTGCGCACGCGCTTCACGCAACAGGTCGATGCAGCGCTGGAAGAGTTCGCCGTGCTGTTGCTGCCGACGCTGCCAAGCCTGCCGCCAACCCTCAGCGAAGCCCGCGCCGGCAGCAAGGCCGTGGCTGGCATGACCCCGCTGGTGCGGCCTTTCAACCTCAGCGGCCACCCGGCGCTGACGGTGCCGGTGGAACTCGATTGCGGCGGATTGAAAGTCGGCCTGCAAATCGTCGGCCGCAAAGGTCAGGACGAGCTGGTCTGCGCCTTTGGTGCGCAACTTCAAGCCTCTACAACCCAAATCTAAAAAGAAGCCATGAGGAGAACCGCATGAGCACTCATGAATACCGGCTGATCGCAACGTCGAAAAGCCCCGAAGACCTGGTCAGTCACGACCGCGTCGACGTCTCGCTGTACAACGACCCGGCGCTGTTCGAAGCCGAGCTGGAAAAGATTTTCTACCGCACCTGGGTGTGGGTGGCCCACGAAAGCGAAGTGCGCAACAGCGGCGACTTCAAGACCGCCACCATCGGCCGTCGCCCGGTGATCGTCGTGCGCGACAAGAAAAATAACATCAACGTACTGGAAAACCGTTGCCGGCACCGTGGCGCCACCGTGTGCGAGAAGCACAAGGGCAACGCCACCGGTTTCACCTGCCCGTACCACAGCTGGTCCTATGGCCTGGACGGCAAGCTGCGGGCGTTGCCGTATCCGGACGGTTACGAAGGCATCCTGGAAAAGTCCGAACTGCCGCTGACCAGCCTGCGCGTCGAAAGCTACGCCGGCATGGTCTTCGCCAGCTACAACGACGAGATCGAACCGCTGGAAGACTTCCTCGGCGGCGCCAAACACTGGATGGACCTGTTCATGAAGCAGGGCGCCGGCTACCCGATCAAAACCCAGGGTGAACACAAGTTCAGCTTCAAGGGCAACTGGAAGATCCAGCTGGAAAACACCACCGACGGTTATCACTTCCCGATCGTGCACAAGTCGTTCATGTCGTCGGTGGATGAAGAAACCTCGGAGATGCTCTCGTTCATGACCGACGAACAAGCCGTGACCCACTCCCTGGGCAACGGCCACAGCGTGATGGTGATGGTGCCGGAGCACGTCGACCTGGATCACGACGACGGCACCGAACAGTTGCAGGAACGCTTCGCCCACGTCACCGAAGAGCTGTCGAAAACCCTGCCGGCCGATCAGGTGCGTCGCATCGTGCGCTCGCTGCACGGCGCCGGTTTCAACCTGAACCTGTTCCCCAACGTGGCGATGTCGATGTCGTTCTTCCGCGTGCTGCGCCCGGTATCGGTCACCGAAACCGAGATCCGTCACGTGGCCCTCGGCATGGACGGTGGCCCGGAAATCGCCAACCGCGAACGCATGCGCATCCACGAACACTTCCAGGGTCCGTTCGGTTTCGGCAGCCCTGACGATGCCGAAGCCTGGGACCGCGTGCAGCGCGGCTCGTATGCCGGCGTCGACGCGCCGATCCTGGTCAACCGCGGCCTGAACCGCGAAATCACCGCTGCAAACGGCGACAAGGTCAGCCACGCCACCGACGAAGGCGGCATGCGCGGTGCCTACGACATGTGGAAAAGGATGATGAGCCAATGAGCAATCACGACACCCTGAACGGTTTTGCAGGTCCCCTGGCCCAGGCCATCGAATTCATCTGGCGCGAAGCCGAACTGCTCGATCACAAGAACTACGCCGAATGGGCGACCCTGTGGAGTGACAGCGGCAAGTACATCGTGCCGATCGACCCGGACACCGAAGATTTCGAAGCGACCCTCAACTACGCCTACGACGATGCGCGCATGCGTGCCCTGCGCATCGAACGCCTGAGCGCCGGCTTCTCGCCGTCGGCGGTGGACGCGGCGAAAACCATTCGCACCGTCTCGCGTTTCCGTCTGGTGGAAGCGGCCGGTGACATCGTCGAAGTGAATTCCGCGCAGTTGCTGTACGCCTACAAGCGCGGCGTGCACACGCCATTCGTGGCCGAGCTGAACCACCGCATCCGCTTCACCGACGGCGTGCCGACCCTGGAACGCAAGGTGGTGCGCCTGATCAACTCCACCGACAGCCTGAGCGCGCTCGGCTTCCTTTTGTGAGGACACCCACATGAGTCGAGTAGCCCTCGTAACGGGTGCTTCGCGCGGGCTGGGCGAGTGCATCGCCCGCCGTCTGCACGCGGCAGGTTATCGCGTGGCCCTGGCGGATGTGCGCCTCGACGGCGTGCAGCAACTGGCGTTGCAACTCGATGGCAGCGGCGCCAGCGCCATGGCCATCGAACTGGATGTGCGCAGCAAGGCCGACTTCCAGCGTGCCCGCGACCTGCTCGTCGGGCAGTGGGGCGGCACCGACATTCTGGTGAACAACGCCGGCGTGTCGAAAGTCGCCGCGCTGATGGACATCACGCCGGAAGAGTTCGATGAGTCGATGGCGATCAACCTGCGCGGCACCTTCGTGGCCTGCCAGGTGTTCGGCGCGCACTTTGCCGAGCGTGGCTTCGGGCGCATCGTCAACATCGCGTCCCTGGCCGGGCAGAACGGCGGCACCGCCACCGGCGCGCACTACGCGGCGGCCAAGGGCGGCGTGGCGACCCTGACCAAGGTTTTCGCCCGTGAACTGGCGCCGCAAGGGGTGACGGTCAACAGTATCTCGCCGGGTCCGCTGGACTTGCCGGTGGTGCGCGAAACCGTGGCGCCGGAGCGTCTGGAGCAGATCCTGAAAATGATCCCGGCCGGCACTCTCGGCGACCCGTCGTACATCGCCGACAGCGTGTTGCTGCTGATCGCCGACAACGCCGCCTCCGTAACGGGCGCGTGCTGGGACATCAACGGCGGCTTGTTCATGCGCTAAACGGACCCCCCTGTAGGAGCTGCCGAAGGCTGCGATCTTTTGATTTTGTTTTTCAGGATCAAGATCAAAAGATCGCAGCCTGCGGCAGCTCCTACAGGTGTTGTGTTAAACGAAAAAATAAATATTCAGGTGATGCAATGATGAAGGTGAAGATCGAAAGGATCGTCGACGAAGCGCTGGATATCCGCTCCTTTCGCCTCGTGCGCAGTGACGGCCAGCCGCTCGACACCTATGAACCGGGTGCCCACGTCGACCTGACCGGGCCGACCGGGGTGACCCGCCAGTATTCGCTGTGCAGCCCGCCGCAGGATCGCCGTGCCTACCTGGTGGCGGTGAAGAAAGAAGCGCAGTCGCGCGGCGGTTCGCTGGCGTTGCACGAGCAGGTCGAGGAGGGCATGGAGCTGGAAATGGGGCCGCCGCGCAACCTGTTTCGACTCGATGAAAGCGCCGGCGAACACCTGCTGTTCGCCGCCGGTATCGGTGTCACGCCGCTGCTGAGCATGGCCTACAAGCTGGCGGAAAGCGGCCAGCCGTATCGCCTGCATTATTTCGCCCGTTCGGCGCAGTACGCCGCGTTTACCGAGCTGCTGGCCACCCGTTTTGCCGATCACGTGGAGTTTCACTATGGTGTGGAGCCCGCGGACCTGGACGGCGCATTGAGCGCATGCCTGGAGCGCGCCGGCAGCGCCGCCCACGTCTACACCTGCGGCCCGGCACCCTTCATGAAC
The DNA here is from genome assembly GCF_019219115.1 of Pseudomonas sp. PDM28. Taxonomy (NCBI): domain Bacteria; kingdom Pseudomonadati; phylum Pseudomonadota; class Gammaproteobacteria; order Pseudomonadales; family Pseudomonadaceae; genus Pseudomonas; species Pseudomonas sp. PDM28. The sequence goes on along the minus strand of NZ_JAHUWG010000010.1, from coordinate 297,758 downwards.
ACAGTGGTGGCAGTGGCTTCGCGCAGTCGTCCGGATGAGGCCATTCACCTCGAACACTTCGCGGCGGACCCGGCGGCCAACAGCGCCCCGGCCGGCGGTTTCGAAGTGGAGCTGGCCAGTTCCGGCGTGGTGCTGCACGTGCCGGCCGACGCCAGTCTGGTCGATGTGCTGCAGGCCCACGGTTGCGACATCGACACCGAATGCCGCGAAGGTATTTGCGGTACCTGCATCGTCGAAGTGCTGGACGGCGTACCGGAGCACCGCGACAACTGCCTGTCGAACAAGGAAAAGGCGTCCAACAAGCAGATCTGCGCCTGTGTGTCACGGGCGCTTTCCGCTCGTCTGGTATTGGACATTTAAGGCTCGGGAAGGCTGGAAAGCATGCGCCGGAGCCTGTTGAATGGGCGCCCGGCGGCCGTCGAGGGAGGTGATGGCTACAGAAACAACGGTTTTGACGAACCGCTCGATGAAGCGGTCGAAAAATAACAACAAAAACGTGAGGCTTTGCGGACATGATTACAGCATCGACGGTGCGCAACGAGGCGTTCGAAAGTTGGTTGAGCCAGGTGAACCAGGCCTGTGGGCGTTTCGACGCGCGGGCACTGGACACTGATTTCTACGGCGAACTGGCGGAATTTCGCAGCGGTGCGATCAACCTCAGTGTGGTCGACATGGCGCACGTGCATTTGTATCGCACCAGCAAGGACGTCAGCACCAGCAGCGACGGCCACTACTACGCCGTGTTCCAGATGCGTGGCAGTTCACAGCTGGAGCAGGGCGACAACCGCGCGCAACTGGGTTGTGGCGACATCGCGCTGATCGACGCCAGTCGTCCGAGCGACATGACCTACCACGACGACTGCCGACAGCTGTCGCTGATTCTTCCACGCCAGGTGGTCGAGCGTGGTTCGCACTTCAATGCCGTCAACTGCGCCACGCGCATCGCGGCCAGCAACCCCCTGGCGGCGATGGCCAACAGGCTGGTGCTGGAGACTCGCCAGCAGGAAGGGCTGGACATGCAGGAAAGCGAGGCCGTGCTCGATGCCCTCGCCAGTTTGTTGTTGCCGGGTATCAGCGCCCGGGACAGCGCGGCCGATCCCCATGAGCGACAGTTCCGCAAGATCATCGCGTTCATTGATGCACACCTCAGCGACGAGGAGCTGTGCCCCGAGTTGATCGCCCGTGAAGTCGGGATTTCCGTGCGCGGCCTGTACCGGATGTTCTCCAAGCGCGGGTTGGTGGTGGCGCAGTACATCAAGCACCGTCGCCTGGACTTCTGCGCCGAAAACCTGCGCCGCGCCGATGTCGAGCAGAAGCTGTCGGCGCTGTGTTATGCCTGGGGCTTCTCGGATTCGAGCTACTTCTCGTCGGCCTTCAAATCGCGCTTTGGTGTGTCTCCAGGAGCATATCGCAAGCGGTATAGCCAGATCTGACACCCACCATTGATGGTGTGTTTGCTGGCCTCATCGCGGGCAAGCCCGCTCCCACAGGGTTTTGTGCTGACCACATGATCCGGGCACGACACGCAACCTGTGGGAGCGGGCTTGCCCGCGAAGAGGCCATGTCAGTCGCCTTCAATTTCGGATGTGTCGGCCTCATCGCGAGCAAGCCCGCTCCCACAGTAGATCTGCGGTGAACACAAGATCTGTGTACGGCCGGGATCAACCTGTGGGAGCGAGCTTGCTCGCGATGAGGCCCGACGGCGAATACAAAATGATCAGTGCCGCACCGGCTCATCCACCGGCAAATGCAGCACCTCGCGCACCAGCATGGCGATGCTGGTCACGCCCATCTTTTCCTTGATCTTGGTGCGGTGCACGTCAACGGTCTTCACGCTGATGTTCAGCTCCCGCGCGATCACCTTGCTGGCCTTGCCATCGATCACCAGCATCAACACTTCCCGCTCACGGCTGGTCAGCAACGCCAGTTTGCCCTGCAGGTTCTGACGCTGCTGCTGATCGGCCTGGGCGTGCACGGCGGTCTTCAGCGCGGCCTGGATGCGGTCGATCATCTGTTGCGGGTTGTAGGGCTTCTCGACGAAGTCCAGCGCGCCGTTCTTCATCGCCGTGACCGACATCGGAATATCGCCATGGGCCGAGACGAAGATGGTCGGCAGGGTGCTGCCGCGCTGGTTGAGGATTTCCTGCAGCTGGAAACCGCTGGTCTCCGGCATGCGCACGTCGAGCACCAGGCAGGCGGGCTGTTTGGGGTCGTACTGGCTGAGGAATTCTTCGGCGCCGGCAAAGCACTGCGCCTGCACGCTGACCGACTCCAGCAACCAGGCCAGGGAAGTGCGCAGGTCCTTGTCGTCGTCAACGATATAAACAATCGGTTTGCGGGTTTCCATCGGGGCTGCCACGAAAGTTTTCTAATTATTGTTTTCGCACGCGAACGCGCGGCACGCATCGGCTCGTCTTTCTGGAGCCAGTCATCAGAATACCCACTGTGGCCGGCCCTTGCGATAAAGAAACCACCTAGTCGACTAGCGGAAACCCAACCTCGCCATGGGGATCGTCAGAATGGTTGTGTCGCGCCCGCAGCCTTAGTCTTGTTCCATCACCTACGGGCCGCAAGATGGCGGTCCTCCTGAAGGAAGGGGCATCGACATGGCCGACCTGAGCCAGCAGCAAATCGACTTTCGCAACGCCATGGCGCAGCTGCCTGCGGCGGTGAACATCATCACCACCAACGGCCCCGGCGGGCGCTGCGGCATCACCGCCAGCGCGGTGTGCTCGGTGACCGACTCGCCGCCCACCGTGCTGGTGTGCGTCAACCGCAACAGCGCCACCCACGACGTGTTCCGCACCAACGGCCACTTGTGCGTCAACGTGCTGTGCGGCGAGCAGGAAGAACTGGCCCGACACTTCGCCGGCATGACCCAGGTGCCGATGGCCGAACGTTTCGCCTGGGACCTGTGGGACGACGGCGCGGCCGACGTGCCGGTGCTTCGCGATGCCCTGGTGCAGTTGGAAGGGCGCATCAGCGAGTGCAAGGAAGTGGGCTCGCACTCGGTGATGTTCGTGGAGCTGACGAAGGTCGGCGTGCGCGAACCACGCGACAGCCTGGTGTATTTCAACCGCTTGTTCCATCGCCTGGAACATGCCGGCGCGCATTGCTGATAGACCGCGTTATCGTTCAATCGCGAGCAAGCTCGCTCCCACAGTGGATTTGAGTCGAACACAGATGTTGCGTTCGCTGAAAGTCCCTGTGGGAGCGAGCTTGCTCGCGATGGCGGTGCCAGTTTGGAATGCTTGTTTAACGGCTGTAGGAGTAACTTCCTGCAAGCTACAACACCTTGCGGCATTGCCTACAGCTACGCCAGAATCCGCCGGCTTGTGCGTCTTGGAGGCCATCGGTAACTTGGCCCGCGTCACTGATTTGCAGTGATCGGGTTTAGCAGCCCGTGGTGACACGAGGCGCATTGGCGGTCCACACAGTCAGGTATTCCCCATCCCTGCACTTGATGGCAGCTGTGCGCAGGGCGCCCTCGGGCGCGCCGGTTTCGTGTCTCCCCGGTCTGCTAACCTGCGTACAGCCGCCACCCTTCGTTTAGCAGCGAATCGGTGATGGCTCCAGTTCTGGAGACCGAACGATGTTGAAGGTTACCCCTGATCCACCGCAAGACGACGCCTGTCCCAATCCGGCCCTGCACATCATGGCCACCCCGCACAAACCCTCTTCGATGTTCACCATCAACCCGCAAATCGACACCGAAACCCTGCTGGCCCACGCCTGCGAATCGCTGGCCTCGGCGAGTGTCATGGCCAATGACCTGGCGGGTTTCCTGGAAGGCACGCACCGCAACACCCTGCTGGGCATCGCGCAAGTGATCATGCTGGGGGAGTTGGCGGTGAATCGGGCTTTGGACAGGCTGGATTCACCGGAATCTGCCTAACGCCGCTGACCCTGTGGGAGCGGCGGTGCGGCGATCCGACTTGCTCGCGAAAGCGGTGTGTCAGTCAACATTGATGTTGGAAGTGATGGCCTCTTCGCGGGCAAGCCCGCTCCCACAGTGGATCGTCGTCGAACACAAGTTCAGAGTTCACTGAAATCCACTGTGGGAGCGAGCTTGCTCGCGATGGCGGTGCCAGTTCGAAGAGCTTGTTTAACGGCTGTAGGAGTAACTTCCTGCAAGCTACAACACCTTGCGGCATTGCCTACAGCTACGCCAGAATCCGCCGGCTTGTGCGCCCTGGAGGCCATCGGTAACTTGGTCCGCGTCACTGATTTCCAGTGATCGGGTTTAGCAGCCCGTGGTATTTGAAGATCGTACGAGTGCCCGTCAGGCAGGTATTCCATACCTGCATTTGATGGCAGCTGTGCGCAGGGCGCCCTCGGGCGCGCCGGCTTTCTTCATTTCCCCGGTCTGCTAACCTGCGTACAGCCGCCACCCCTCGTTTAGCAGCGACGACGTGGCAGCATCACAACGGAAATGAAAGTCATGCTCAAGGTTACACCTGATCCACCAGACAACGATTCCTGCCCAAACCCGGCCCTGCACATCATGGCCACCCCGCACAAACCCTCCACACTGTTCACCATCAAACCCGACATCGACACCGAAACCCTGCTGGCCCACGCCTGCGAATCGCTGGCCTCGGCGAGTGTCATGGCCAATGACCTGGCGGGTTTCCTGGAAGGCACGCACCGCAACACCCTGCTGGGCATCGCGCAAGTGATCATGCTGGGGGAGTTGGCGGTGAATCGGGCGTTGGATCAGGTCGATCGGCCCGCCTAACCACGAACACTGTGGGAGCGGCGGTGCGGCGATCCGACTTGCTCGCGAAAGCGGTGTGTCAGTCAACATTGATGTTGGAAGTGATGGCCTCTTCGCGGGCAAGCCCGCTCCCACAGGGATCTTCCGTGAACACAAGAAGTGAGTACGCCAAAAATCCACTGTGGGAGCGGGCTTGCCCGCGATAGCGGTGGATCAGACCTGCAAATATTCCCGAGCCAACAAACAAGCCCGCTCAATCAACATCGGCGCCATTTCAATCGCTGTCGGCGTGCCCTGGCGGGTGTGAATCCAGCCCAGGTACGTGGTGCCACGCAGCATCAGGAACAGCGCCAGGGTCTTGCGATCCGCCTCGGTCAGCGGCTTGACCGCGTGGTAGCCGTCGAGCAGCGCGGCCTTGATCTGATCAAAGCGCGGGTCATCCAGGCAGAAGTACAGCGCCGTGGCCAACTCGAACATGTGCCAGCCAAACCCGGCATCGTCGAAGTCGATCAGGCGCAAGCGCGGGCCTTCGATCAGCAGGTTCTCGGGCACCAGGTCGGCGTGGATCATGCCGAAGTTGCCCAGGTGTCGACCGTACTGACGCAAGTCCTTGCGCGCCGTGCGCCGGGCCTGTTGCAGCAGCTCCCGCTGCTCTTCGCTGAGTTGCTCCAGCTCCCAGAAACGCCCCCAGAACGGGTTGGCGCCGATCAGGCCTTCTTCATCCCAGGCATGCCGGACAAACTCGTCCGGCTGCTGCCAGTGCGCCGAATGCAGGTGAATGCGCGCGGCAATCGCGCCGGCCTCACGGAACAGAAAATCGATTTCGGTATCGGCCTGCACCCCGTTCTCCGAGGTGCCGGCGGTGGCGCCCGGCAGCCAGGCGAGCATGTCGATGTGGCGCGGCTCGCCGATGGCTTGATGGGTGACTTCGACCAGGTGGCTTTGATTCTGCGCACGGATGATTTGCGGCACGGTGATGCCGGCGCCGGCCAGTGCCTCCATCCATTGCAGCTCGGAACGCAGCGCGGCTTCGCCGTGATAGCCATTGCGGTGGATGCGCAAGGCGACCCGCTGGCCATCGTGGCGGTGGGCGGAGAACACCGCGTTCTCGCGAAACTTCACCAGTTCAATGTCGGCGAACTCGCCGTCCCACTGTTGCAGGGCATGGCGCGCCAGTTCGTGCAGACGGGCCACTTGCTGATCGTGTGGCAGGGTGTGGAATTCAGTCATGGCAGGGCCTCAAATCGCGCTCAGGGCGTGGTCCAGGGTGTCGACAAACAGGTCGGCGTGATCGCGGCCGAACACCAGCGGCGGTCGCAGTTTGAGAATGTTGTCGCCGGCGCCGATCTTGCTGATCAGCACGCCGTTCTCGCGCATGTCGTTGACCACCTTGCGCGCCTCCAGGCCGGCCGGCTCCTTGCTGGCGTGGTCGCGCACCAGTTCCATGGCGAAAAAAAGGCCCTTGCCGCGCACGTCGCCGATGATCGAGTGCCTGGCGGCCAGCGCTTGCAGGCGTTGTTGCACGTAAGCGCCAACGTCTTGCGCGTTTTTCAGCAGTTGCTGTTGCTCGATCACGTCCAGCACCGCCATGCCGACCGCCGCCGCCACGGGCGAGCCACCGAAGGTGTTGAAGTACATCGCGTGGCGCCCGAAGGATTCGACCAAAGCCTTGTGGGTGATCAAGCCGGCCAGTGGATAGCCGTTACCCATGGGTTTGCCGAGGGTGACGATGTCCGGCACCACACCGTGGGCCTGATGCCCCCACAGATGATCACCGGTACGGCCGAAGCCGGACTGCACTTCGTCGGCGATGAACAGTCCGCCCGCGGCGCGAATCAGCACGGCGGCCTTGTTGACGAAGCTGGCCGGCACCCGTGGCAGGCCTTCGTTGGCGAACAGGGTGTCGATCAGCAACGCGGCCGGGCGAATGCCCTGGGCCTGCATCGAGGCAATCGCGGCGGCGATGTTGGCCGCGTATTGCTCGGCCAGTTGCGCCTCGGTGGTGCCGACCGGTGCCCGGTACAGGCACGGAATCGGCACGGCGCGGGCATGGGCGGCGAAAGGTTCCGGCGAGGGCAGGGCGGTGGTGACTTGCGCCAGCGACGCCGAGTTGCCGTGGTAGTTGTAGTCACTGACGATGATGCCGGTGCCGCCACTGGCAAAGCGTGCCAGACGCAGCGCCAGCTCATTGGCCTCGCTGCCGGTGCAGGTGAACATCGCGGTGTCCAGCGACTCACCGAAGGTCGCGGTCAGGCGTTCGGCGTAGCGCACCACTTGCTCGTCGAGGTAGCGGGTATGGATGTTCAGCGTGGTGGCCTGGCGGTGCATGGCCTCGGTCACGTGAGGGTTGCAGTGACCGACGCAGGGCACGTTGTTGTAGACGTCGAGGTAGCGACGACCGTCGACGTCGAACAGCCAGACACCTTCGCCACGCACCAGGTGCAAGGGCTTGTCGTAGAACAGCGGTGAGGCGCTGCCCAGTACGCGATGGCGGCGTTGCAGCAGAGTGTCTTCAGGCATGGTCTGGAACCTCAATGACGGTGGTGCGACGGTTGCGCAGCAGGTAGTTGAAAATGCACAGGCTGAAGGTCACGGCGAGGGCGATCAGCATCAGCAGGTCGAGCTGGAAGCAGGCGGCGATCACCACCAGCGTCAGGGCCAGGCCCAGCCAGGCAACCAGTTTGCCGCCGGGCAAGGTGAAGGGCCGTGGCAGGTCAGGCTGGCGGGTCTTGATGCACAGGTACGCGGCGAAGATGAACAGGTAGCCAACGTTGAGCAGCAGCACGACCGCGAGCATCACCGTGGCCGGGTCCACTTCGGACAGCGGCAGGCCGATGGCGCCGATCAGCAACAGCGCCGGCCAGGGCGTACCGCGTTTGCCGGTCTTGCCCAGCCATTGCGGGAACAGGCCGTCGCGAGCCATGGCGAACAACTGCCGGGACGCGGCGAACACCAGCGAAAAGAAGGTAGCGATCAGGCCGAACACCGCGCCGCAGCCAATCACCTTGGCCAGCCAGGAGCCGTCGCCGAAGGCGCTGTTGCCGGACATCGCGGCGTACAGCGGATCACCTGCCGAACCGACCAACTCAACGCCACCGGCACCGGGTGCGCAGACCAGCACCACCAGCGCCGTCACCAGCAAGGTGCCGATCGCCGCCAGAATGCCCCGTGGCATGGTGCGGCCGGGGTTGTGTGCTTCTTCGGCAGCCGAACCGGTTTGCTCGACCGTGATGAACAACCAGATCGCGAAGGGTACGCAGGCGAAGATGCCGCCGAGGCTGACCGGGGTGACGACGTTGGCGGGCAATTTCAGCAAGTTGGCCAGTTCGACATGGGGCGCCATGGCCACGCCAAAGGTGAGCAGGGCGACCACGGCAATGATGCCGGCGATGAAGGTCAAGCCCATGGCCTCACCGACACCGCGCATGTGGATGCCGATGATCACCGCGAACAGGGCGATCTTCACCGGCCAGCCACCGAGGCCGAAAATCGATTCGGTGTAGGCGCAAATGAACGTCGCTGCCGCACCGGTGCCGATGGTCAGCGCCAAGGCACAGGCAACGCCGACCAGATACCCCACGAACGGCCCGAACGCACTTTGCGCATACACGAACACACCACCGGCACTCGGCAACGCCGTGGACAGTTCCGCCACGCACAAGGCCAGGCCGCCGCAGAGCAGCGCCATCAACAACGTGGCGATCAGCATGTTCAGCCAGCCGCCGGCCGCCAGCCCGAAGTTCCAGCCGGAAAACTGCCCGGCCACCACCAACGCAATTCCGAGGCCGGCAATCTTTGGCCAGCCCAGCGCACTTTTCTTGAGCACAGAAATCTCCCGCGACCCGAAGGCCGATTTATTGTTTTAGTGAGATGTGGAGGGGTTCAGCGTTGCATTGCAGGGCACGTTGGAGCGGGTTGTGCCCCAGAGGTCGGCTTCGATACTACGCCGGGGGTGTGGCGCGGCAGGTGTGCGTGTGTGCCATGTCGTTGGTTGTGGGTGCCAGATGTGGGCCTGCTCGCGAAGGCGGGGTGTCAGGTGACGGTGATGTTGGATGTGCTGGCCTCATCGCGAGCAGGCGCGCTCCCACAGGGGATCTGTGGTGCACCTGGAAATTGTGTGTGGCAGAAAATCCAAATGTGGGAGCGAGCTTGCTCGCGAAGTCGGGGTGTCAGGCGACGATGATGTTGGATGTGCTGGCCTCTTCGCGGGCAAGCCCGCTCCCACAGGGATCTCTGGTAAACACAAGATCTGTGCATGGCAGAGATTCAAATGTGGGAGCGGGCTTGCTCGCGAAGTCGGGGTGTCAGGCGACGGGGATGTTGGCTGTGCTGGCCTCTTCGCGGGCAAGCCCGCTCCCACAGGGATCTTTGGTTAACACAAGATTTGTGTATGGCAGAGATCCAAATGTGGGAGCGGGCTTGCTCGCGAATGCGGGGTGTCAGGCGACGGGGATGTTGGCTGTGCTGGCCTCTTCGCGGGCAAGCCCGCTCCCACAGGGATCTCTGGTAAACACAGGATTTGTGCATGGCAGAGATTCAAATGTGGGAGCGGGCTTGCTCGCGAAGGCGGGGTGTCAGGCGACGGGGATGTTGGCTGTGCTGGCCTCTTCGCGGGCAAGCCCGCTCCCACAGGGATCTCTGGTAAACACAAGATCTGTGCATGGCAGAGATTCAAATGTGGGAGCGGGCTTGCTCGCGAAGGCGGGGTGTCAGGCGACGGGGATGTTGGCTGTGCTGGCCTCTTCGCGGGCAAGCCCGCTCCCACAGGGATCTTTGGTGAACACAAGATTTGTGTATGGCAGAAAATCCAGATGTGGGAGCGGGCTTGCTCGCGAATGCGGGGTGTCAGGCGACGGTGATGTTGGCTGTGCTGGCCTCATCGCGGGCAAGCCCGCTCCCACAGGGATCTCTGGTTAACACAAGATTTGTGTATGGCAGAGATTCAAATGTGGGAGCGAGCCTGCTCGCGAAGACGGTGTATCAGGCAACTCCGATCTCAGATCCGAAAACTCCCCACCAGCTGATTCAACCGCCCGGCCTGTTGCTCCAGCTCGGTACAGGCGCGCAACGTCGCTTGCAGGTTCTCCACCCCTTGCTGGTTCAAGGTGTTGATCCGGGTGATGTCGACATTAAGGGCTTCGACCACCGCCGTCTGTTCTTCCGTGGCGGCGGCGACGGACTGGTTGACGTTGTCGATCTCGCCGATGCGCTGGGTCACGCTGCCCAGGCGGGAGCCGGCGAGGTTGGCGATGGTGACGCTTTCTTCGCTGTGGCGCTGGCTCTCGGTCATGGTGGTGACCGATTCGCGCGCGCCCACTTGAAGCTCTTCGATCATCTGCTGGATCTCCAGCGCCGAGGCCTGGGTGCGTCCGGCCAGGCTGCGCACTTCGTCCGCCACTACCGCAAAGCCACGACCCGCTTCACCGGCCCGCGCCGCTTCGATGGCCGCGTTGAGCGCCAGCAGGTTGGTCTGCTGGGAAATACCCTTGATCACTTCGAGGATCTGCCCGATGTTCACGGTCTTGTCGTTGAGCACTTCGATGTTGGCGCACGAGGCACTGATCTTGCCCGACAGTTCGTGCATCACCTCGATCGTGCGCTGCACCACCTGGCGTCCGTCTTCGGCCTGTTGTCGGGCACCGGACGCCTGGTGCGAGGCATCGCTGGCGTTGTGGGCGATCTCCTGGGCGGCTGCGCCCAATTGGTTGATCGCCGCCGCCACGCTGCTGGTGCGGGTGGATTGATCGTCGAAATTGCTCAGCGAAGCGTTCGATGCATTCAGCACGCGCCGGGCACCCTCATTGACGCCTAGGGCCGCCGAGGACACCTCGCGCATCGACTGGTGGATGCGTTCGACAAAGCGGTTGAAGGCGGTCGCCAGTTGACCGATTTCATCCCGCGATTGCACCTGCAGGCGCCGGGTCAGGTCGCCTTCGCCGAGGGAGATATCCTCCATCACGCGGGTCAGCACTTGCAGCGGCCGGGTAATGCGCCGCGCCGTGTACCCGATCAACAGCAGGCCGAGCAGGGCCGAGCCGCCACCGAGGAGCAACTCCAGCGCGGTGCTTTGCACGCCTTGGGCATCGAGTTCTTTTTGCAAGGTGGTCACCGGCGCCAGCAGGACGTTTTGCGGCACGCCGACCAGCACGCCCCACGGTGCGGCGCCGGCAATCGGTGACAGCGGCTCAAGCACCTCGATCTGCCGGGCGTCGACAAACACCTTGGGTTTGCCCCGGTGCAAGGCGTCCATCACCTCGGCGCTGTCCATCGGCTGGCCGAGGCGGCTGACGTCCTGGCTGTTGGCGGAGATCACCCCGCGCGGGCTGACGATGCTGATCTGACCGTTGCCTTCGAACAACTCACGGGCGCTGGCCTGGCTGTTCTGTTGCAGGGCGGCGAGGTTGATGTCGAGCCCGACCACGGCGATCACCTTGCCGTTTTCCAGCAGCGGGAAGGCCACGCTGGTCACCAGTTTGCGGCTGCCGGACGCCTCGTCGAAATAGGGCTCGAGCACACAGGCCTGACGGGTGTCGCGGGCGCAGGTATAGAAGGCGTTGTAGGGCGCACCGCTCGGCCCCGGCTCGGTGTTGGCGAGCAGGCCTTCGTCGCCGATCACCGCTTGCAGCTCGCCGGGTTTGCTCTGCACCCAATACAGGGCGAAGCGCCCGGTTTCGTTGCTGCCAATGTCCGCCTGATGGGCGAAAGCGGCGTCGTCGCCGTCGAGTCCACCGGGTTCGAAAATGACATAAAGCCCGAGCAGGTCGGGCTTGTCGATCAAGGCCTGGTGAAGCTGGGTACTCAGCTCCCGGCGCAGTTGCTGGCGGGTCAGGCTGCCCTGTTGTTGCAGTTGTCGCAGGTACAACAGGTAGCGCGATAACCCCTGACCGTACTCGTGGGTCTGCATGAAGGTGCGTTGCACTTGCATGGCCTGCACTTTGCCCAGGGCCTGCATGTGTTCCCTGGCCGCATTGGCGAGCATGTCACCACTGGCTTGTGCAACCTGCTGGCTGCTCTTGTGAGTCTGATAGAGCGACAAGCCCATCAGCAGGCCGACGACCAGCAGCAGGCAGAGCCCGGCGAGGAGGGCGATCTTGCTCTGGATCGTCAGGAGTTTCTTGTGCATTGGAAATACCTTTTTCCACGTGGGCAATGACGCCGCCATTGCCCACGACCGAGGTTAGAAACCGGTGACGAACAGCAGTTGGGCGTAGACGTTCCGGTCGTTGTTGCCCAGTTGCGTGCCGCCGTTTTCGGCGCTCTTGTCCGGCTGGAAGATGCCCACCAGCGGCATCACGGTCAGGTGGTCGTTGACGTGCCATTCGGCATACAGGTCGACTTCGTGGCCGTCGGTATTGCCCAGGCTGCGGTCGATGGTGTCGAAGTTGAAGTACAGCGCGCCCAGGTTAAGGTTTTCCAGCGGGGAGACTTTCAGCCCGACGTTCTGAATCCGCGAGTTGCTGTTGAACGGCCCGGCGTAGTTGCCCGCCACTTCACCCTGGAACCAGGTGCCATAACCCCGGCTCATGCCGTAGAACAAGGTGTCGTAGCCTTCCGAGAAACGGCTGTAGCGGTAGCTGACGTTCGGGGTCCAGATCGCGTCGGAGAAGGTCCAGCCGGCTTCCAGGTACCAGGCGTCTTCGGTGGCGGCGTGGGGTTTGTCCTGCTTGGCGTATTCGCCGGACAGGAACAGGTCTTTCACTCCGGCATTGCCCGCCGCGCGCACGCTATAGGTCTTCATGCCGTCGCGTTCGAGCTGGATCGGCGAGGCGTACTGCTCGTCGATGTCGGTGGTCTTGATGTAGGTCAGGCCCACCGTGCCGGCCTCGGCCACGTGTTCCAGGGTGCCGACGTACATTTCGGTCTTGGCCTGGGCGCGGTTGTCGGACTTGAGCCACATCAGGTCGCTGCGCCAGCCTTCCTTGCCGCCCAGGCGCAATACGGCGGTTTCGTCGAAGGCTTTGCGAGCGGCCAGGTAGTAGGCGCCGCCACGGTTGAACTCGCCGTCGGCCAGGCCCTTGCCCATATTCAGGGCGTCGCCGTCGATCAGGAAGCCATCGCCGACCACGATGTTCTGGCGGCCGAAGGACAGGTCCACACCGTCCTTGCCCAACGCGCCAAACAGATCGGCCGAGCGCCAGCCGAGGTAGGCGTCTTCGAACTTGGTGGTGCGTTCCGTACCATCGCTGAAACCGGCGGCATCGCCGTCGCCCCAGGTGCCGGAGCTGAGCAGGTTGCCCGCGCCGTAAGCCGTGCCCGCACCGCCCAGGCCCTTGTCGAAACTCAAACCGTATTTGATGTAGCCCTCGCGCCACGACGAGGAACCTTCGTCGAGACGGCCGGACAGGGCGTAGTTTTCCTGGCTGTGGAAAATGCCGAACGCGGCTTCGAGGGTGGCGTTCAGATGGCTGTCATCATCGGCGTACAGCTCATAGGCATTGGCCTGGCCGGCGCTGATCATCAGCGCGAGCGTCGAGAGACGAAGCAAGGGGGACTTGAGCATGGTGTGGCATCCGTTCTTGTTCTTGAGCGCAGGTTTGCGGTCTGCCCGGATACTAAGTCGCGGCTTTCGTTTGCCCTTTTCCCTGTTTGCCAATTAGTTGGTTGTGCATGCCAGATTGTCCGGTTTGGCAGCCCGGCCAACATAACTGGCACGCAGGGCAAAACCTGCGTGCCGACGACCGCCGACAATCCCCAGCAAGCTGCCGAAGCACCTGGCCTCGGCATTTTTTGGTGTTGTGTTCGCCTGCTGGCGAGCGCGTGGATTTTCAAGGGCGTTTTCTTATGTTCACTTCGTTGCGTTTGCCCCTCATCGGCTTGCTGTCCTTCACCCTGGTTCAGGCGGTGTCTGCCGCCGAGTGCGCCACGGATACCCAGCGTGGTGCCGAAGTGTTTGCCACTGAGTGCAGCGTCTGCCACGCGGTGACCCAGGGTACGACCGGGATGATGGGGCCGAACCTGTTCGGCGTGTACGGGCGCAAGTCCGGCTCGCTGCCGGGCTTCAGCTACTCCCAGGCCATGCGCGACAAAGACGTCAGCTGGCAAGCCGAGAACATCACGCAATTGATCACTCAGCCCCAGGCCTTCGTGCCGGGCACTTACATGCCGTACATGGGCCTGGCTTCCGCCGACGACCGCCAGGCGGTCGCGTGCTTTCTCAAAGATCAAAAGTGATCAGTCGAATTTCCGCCTGACAACCACCAACCCCTGTGGGAGCTGGCTTGCCAGCGAAGACGGCCTTGAGTCGGCTCCTGCAACTGAATGAAAGGTGAATTATGAGCAACGTTGAAATCCTGCCGCAGGTTGCTGCATTCCTCGAACGTCGTCACGGCTGCTTCATTGACGGCCAGTGGGTGTTTGCCGCGGGCGACAGCATCGCCGTGGTCAACCCGGCCACCGGGCAAACCCTGTGCGAAACCCTGGATGCGCCGCTGGAGATCGTCGAGCGCGCCGTACAGTCGTCGCACAAGGCGTTCAAATCCGGCGTGTGGTCGAGCCTGCGCCCGGCCGACCGTGAGCGCATCCTGCTGAACTTCACCCGCCTGGTCGAAGAACACGCCGAAGAACTGGCCCAGCTGGAAACCCTGAGCCAGGGCAAGTCGATCAATATGGCCCGTGCGCTTGACCTGAGCGCCACCGTGGAATTCATGCGCTACATGTCCGGCTGGGCGACCAAGATCGAAGGGCAGACCTTCGACGTGTCGATCCCGCTGCCACCGGGCGCGAAATTCACCGCGTTCACCAAACGTGAGCCGGTGGGCGTGGTGGTCGGCATCGTGCCGTGGAACTTCCCGCTGCTGATCGCCGCCTGGAAGCTGATGCCGGCCCTGGCCACCGGTTGCACGGTGATCATCAAGCCAGCGATGGAAACTCCGTTGACCGCCATGCGCCTGGCCGAACTGGCGCTGGAAGCGGGCATCCCGGCCGGCGTATTCAACGTGGTCACCGGTGGCGGTGCCTCGGTCGGCGGTGTGCTGACCTCGCATCCACTGGTGAGCAAGGTGTCGTTCACCGGTTCCACCGCCGTGGGCAAGAGCGTCGGCGTGGCGTGCATGGAAAACATGACGCGCTTCTCCCTGGAACTGGGCGGCAAGAACCCGATGATCGTGCTCGCCGATGCCGACATCGAAAAAGCCGTGCAGGGCGCGATCCTCGGTGGCCTGCTGAACAACGGCCAGGTCTGCGCCGCGGCATCGCGCTTCTATGTGCACCGCTCGATCCACGACAAATTCGTCGAGGCCCTGGCCGCCGTGGTCTCGGCGATGCCGATTGGCGCGGGCATGAACGGTGACGCGGCGATCAACCCGCTGGTGTCGCGCAAGCAACAACAAAGCGTGCTCAGGCATATCGAACTGGCCCGCCAGGAAGGTGCGCGGGTGGTCGCTGGCGGTGAGTTGCTGGAGGGCGACGGCTTCTTCGTGCAGCCGACCATCCTGGCGGACATCGACCACAGCATGGCCGTGGCCCGCGAAGAAGTGTTCGGCCCGGTGCTGGGCGTGATGCCGTTCGACGACGAAGACGCCGTGATCGAACTGGCCAACGACAACCGCTACGGCCTGGCCGCCAGCCTGTGGACCAACGACCTGGGCAAAGCCATGAACCTGGTGCCACGCATCGAAGCCGGTACCGTATGGGTCAACGCCCACGTACTGCTCGACCCGGCAATGCCGTTCGGTGGCGTCAAGCAATCGGGCATGGGCCGCGAGTTCGGTCGCGCGGTGATCGAGGCCTACACCGAGCTCAAGTCGGTGTGTATCGCGCATTGAGTAACATCCAGCAACTGGCGCAGCTTGCGCCAGTTGCTACAGGGACTTTTGCTGCCAGTGCCAGTGCCAGTGCCAGTGCCAGTGCGGCGCAGGCAACACATCTAAAGTCGGCTCATGCCATCGATATCTATTTAGAAGGGTGGCAACGAATTTTCAGCATGAGTCTGACGGAACTTTCTGAAAATCATGGCTGTTGTTGCGATCAATGCGGTTTGTTGGTTGTATGGGCGTCATGACTCAACGGTTATTCCAACTTGATCAAGTGTCCTTCAACCTGCCCGACGGGCGCGTGTTGCTCGATCACTTGAACCACACCTTCAGTCCCAGGGCCACGGGAATCGTCGGCGCCAATGGCTGTGGCAAGTCCTTGCTTGGCCGGCTCCTGACGGGGGAGCAACAGCCCACCAGCGGCATCGTCCGTCGCGAAGGACGGGTTTACGCCGTGGCGCAGTTACTGGAACCGGAGCGTTATCCCAGCGTTGCCGCGCTGGCCGGGGTCGCCCCTATTCTGGCGGCGCTGGATCGCATTGCCCAAGGCAGCGTCGACGATGACGACCATTCGCTGGCGGTCGACCAATGGGACTGTGCCACTCGTCTTGAGGCGCAGCTTGCGCAGATCGGGCTGGGTCATTTGAACGCCGACTCCCGTACCGACGCAATCAGTGGTGGCGAGCGACAGCGGGTGGCACTACTGGGGGCATGGCTCTCCAGAGCCGACTGGCTCATTCTCGATGAACCCAGCAACCACCTCGATAGGGATCAGCAACACAAGCTCGCGCAGCAGATCGATCGCTGGCCGAGCGGCCTGGTGTTGATCAGTCACGACCGAGGGCTTTTGGAGCACATGGACGAAATCGTCGAGCTGTCGCCATTGGGGCTGGCGGCTTATGGCGGCAACTACAGTCAGTATGCGGCGGCGCGCGAGCAGGAGCAGCAGGCGTTCCAGTCGGCATTGCAAGGTGAGCGGGCGCAGGCCAAACGCGAGCAACGCGAGATGGCCATACAGATGGAGCGTCAGCAGCGACGCAATGCCCGTGGCGACCGTCAGGCTCGCGATGGTAACCAGACCAAGCTCATCACCAACGCCCAGAAAGAACGCAGCGAAAACAGCCAGGGCAAGTTGCGCTTGAACCAGCAGTTGGCCCGGGAACAGCAGCAACAACGAATCACCGAGGCCAGGGCGCGGTGTGCGCCCGACATTCAACGCATGATGCTGTCTCCGGAAAGCGTAGTGCCCAATGGCAAGCTGGTTGTGCAACTCAACGACGTCATTCTCCCGTACGGTTACGCAGCACCGATCAATCTGACGCTGACCGGGCCTATGCGCATGGCGATCCTGGGGGCCAACGGCAGCGGCAAGTCGACGCTGTTGCGAGTGATCGCCGGCCAACTGCCGGTGCGCGAAGGCGAACTCATGCGCAGTTGCCATGTCGGCTGGCTGGATCAACACGCCGGGTTGCAGCACCCCGAACGCACGGCGGTGCAATGGCTCCACGAGAGCAATCCTGAGTTGCCTGAGGCCGAGGCGCGGACCCGCCTGGCCCAGATGGGAATTGATGCAGACCGTGCGGTGCTCAAGACCTGCCAGTTGAGTGGCGGCGAACGCCTGAAAATAGCGCTCGCTGCGCAGTTGTATGCACAGCGTCCACCGCAATTGCTGTTGCTGGACGAACCGGATAACCATTTGGATCTGCCCAGTAGAATCGCGCTGGAGCAGATGCTCAATCAATATCAAGGGGCATTGATCGTGGTCTCTCACGACCCTGCTTTTTTGCAGGCGATACAACTGGATAGCGACGTCCATCTCAAGCGCCAGTTGTCCGCTTAATGCTGCGCTCACATCGTTAGCACTTTGATTGCGTCACGCAACCGGCGGTTTCGCCAGTTCAATACCGGCAGCACCCAGGCGCTTGAGAATTTCAAACAGCAACTCGCTCCTGATCGCCCCGACCGTGCGCGGGCTGCCGACGTAGCCGGTGATGGTCAAGGTGATGCCTTCCGGTTTCAGCTGGCTGAAGCGCAAGAACGGTGCCGGTTTATCCAGGATGGATTCGTGCTCGGTGTAGCTGTCCATCAGCAGGTTTTGCACCAGTTCCGGATCGATATCCAGCGGGAACATCAGTTCGAGTATCACCACGCCCTGGGCGCTGCCGCCGAGGGTGACGTTGCGCAGGTTCTGCGAAATCAGGTGGGAGTTGGGCACGATCATGATCGAGCGGTCGGCGAGTTGTATTTCCGTGGCCCGCACGTTGATCCGTCGTATGTCGCCTTCGACGCCACTGATGCTGATCAGGTCGCCGACCTTCACCGGGCGCTCGGTCAGCAGGATCAGGCCGGAGATGAAATTCTTCACGATCTCCTGCAGGCCGAAGCCGATGCCCACTGACAGGGCGCTGACGATCCAGGCCAGGTTGGTCCACTTGATCCCCAGCGACGACAGCGTGAGCAGCACGACCAACGCGTATCCGATGTTGGCGAACAGCGTGCTCAGCGAGGCGCACATGCCCGGGTCCATCTCGGTTTTCGGCAGGAACTCGGCGTCCAGCCAGCGGCGTAGCGTGCGAATCAGGTAGACACCGATCAGCAGTGTCAGGAAGGCGCGCATCAAGTTGTCCGGGACGATGTTCAGCTTGCGCAGCCCTTCGCCACCGAGAATGGCCGCGGTGCTGGTGACCAATTGCCCGAACGTCGTACCGACGCCGCCGACAAACAACGCAATGACGCCGACCAGCATCAGGATGGCGCGGCCCGCCCCGGAAAACACCGTGCATATCTGCTCCAGGCGTGGATTGCCGATGCCCAGCAGCTGTTTGATCGCCTTGCCGGTAGGTTGCCGGGGTGAAAAAAGCGATTCGCAGGTGTCCTGGTACACCTGCGTGAGCAGGTAGAACGCGGCGAAGACGATGAAAATCCACACCATTTCATAGGTGATGAACCGGGCCATCGTCACGTAGCCGATCACCAGGGCGAACAGGGATACCACCACGGCAATGCCGGCAAACACATAAATCAGGCCGGCGGACGTGGTGACGCCTTCGGGAGTCTCTCCGGCAACGATCAGCGCCCGTCGGGTCTTGCTGACGCGCAACAGCAGCGCGCCGATCACCAGTGCCACGACCAACGCCACGATTCCCCGGCCGAACAACACCACTTCGGCGCTCATGCCGGTGACGTTGCTCATCTGCACCAGTGTGACCAGCACCAGCAGCAGGCTGGCCAGCCGCCTGGGGTAGGGTTCCATCGCCAGCGCCACCGGATCGGCGATATCGGGCAGGCGCCATGAAGGATGTTTGGTCGACAGCAACGCGCGGCTCAACCCGGTGATCATCACGCAGGTATAGGCCAGCTTTTCCAGGTACTGCGCCAGGTCGGCCAGCAACGGGGTGTAGGGCAGTTGCCGGGTCGCGGCAAAGTGCAGCAATTGCAGGGCGATGCCGGCGCTCAGCACCGTCGCCAGTACCGAGGCCAATGCCAGGGAGCTGCGCCGTAACCGGCCTTCGGGCATTCGATGAATGCACAGCCACGCCAGACCCCGACCGGCGAGTTTTCGCCCCAGGCTCCAGATGACCAGGGCCAGCACCAGCAGGGAGGCCGTGATTGCGCGTTGACCGGGTTGCCAGGCCGCCTGGTGCGTGACATTGAGTTGCTGGACGAGGGCGCTGAAACGTTGGCGGTCATCGAGCGGAAGATCGAACAATGGCGACCAGAACCGCGGGTTCAGGATGCTGTTGGTCTGCTGGGTCACCTCCGCCTCCAGCAGGCTGCGGCGAATACTGGCAATCTGGGTGATCAGCTCGGCGGCACTGACTTTCAGCGCAGCCAGGGTTTTGAGCTGGTTGTCGATCCTGTCTTTTTGCTCGCCGAGGGTGTCACGTTGGGTGGTAATGGCAGACGTCACCTGTGCGCTCTCGTCGAGCGGCACCGGCCCCAGCACGGTGAGTTGCGCCTGCAACTGCGCCTGTCCAGGCAGCAGCGATGTGGAGAGGCGTTCAATATTCTGGATCAGTGCCAGCACCAGGTCCTGCGAGCTTTCCAGCTGGGTGTAGGTGCTGGCCTGGGAAACCTGCTGCTTGAGGCTGTTCAGCTGGCTTTGCAACCCCAGCAATTCGCTGTCGGAGATGCTGATGACCGGGGCGGTGGGGGCGGGAGCAAGGGTGTCGGCCATGGTCGCCGCCGACAGCCATCCCGGGGTCGCCACCAGCAGTGCGAAGGCGACGTAAATCATTGACTTCCATACATTGCACATCGGCGAACTCGACGGTTTGTTAGTCACTTAGCCAAAGAGGTTAGGCCATGACTCGCAGCCTTGAGCGATGTTTTGTCGAAAGTGTCCGGCCGGTTTTCGCCCGGGCGCTACTCATGCTGTTGCCGCGCCGGGAAAAACAGTTCGAAGCAGGTGACGCCGTCGGCACTGCTGACATGGCAGGCGCCGTTGTGCAGTTGCATGATCGTCGCCACGATCGACAGGCCCAGGCCATTGGACTGGGCCGAGCGCTCGCGGGATTCATCGACCCGGTAGAAGCGTTCGAACAGCCGTGGCAGATGCTGCGCCGGGATGGTCTGGCCGTGGTTGCGCACTTGCACCTGGATGCCGTCGGCGGTCGGGTTGGCGTGAATGCACAGCTCGGAATGCGGCGCGCCGTACTTGATGGCGTTGGCGCACAGGTTGGCCAGGGCACGGCGCAGCAACATGGGCTCGGCCCAGATCAGGCCGCTGCCTTGGGCATTGATGCTGATGCCTACATCGGTCGCCGGGCCTTCGAAATAGTCGGCCATGCGTTGCATTTCGTCGGCGGCATCCAGTTCCTGACGCTGGCGCAAGGCGCTGCGCGGATCGGTGCGGGCCAGGAACAGCATGTTGTCGAGCATGCGCGCCAGGCGTTCAAGCTCTTCGACATTGGAGGCCAGCAACTGCTGATAGGCGTCGGTGCTGCGGTTCTGCTGCAAGGCCACCTGGGTTTCGCCGAGCAGGTTGTTGATCGGCGTGCGCAGTTCGTGGGCCATGTCGGTCGATACCTGCCCCAGTTGCACAAAGCCTTTGTCCATGCGGTCGAGCATGGCGTTGAAGGCGTCGATCATCGGCAGCAGCTCCAGCGGTGCGCCCTGGCTGTCGAGGCGCTCGTTGAGGTTGCCGACGTCGATGCTCTGGGTGTGGCGGGCCAGGCGCCGCACCGGCAACAGGCCGCGATGCACCAGCACATAACCGGACAATGCCAGCAGAATCGCGGCCACGGTGGCGAACAGGTAGACGTTGAGCCGGTAATCGGCGAGCACGGCGGTGCGTTCGGTCATCAGGCGCCCGGTCACCACTTGCAGGCTGCCCAGGTCCCCGGAGTCGATGGTCGCGGCCAGGGCGGAAAACGGCACGCCGTTGACGTTGGGCAAATGCTGCACGTCGTCCAGGGTCAGTCGATGATCCATCGCCACCGGGGTCAGTACCGGCATTTTCAGGTTGCCCGGGTTGACCACCAGCAACGGCGGTTGCCCCGGGGTGCCGATGGTCAACAGGGCCTCGCGGTTGCCCATCATGTTCTGGAACAGCGCCGGTTTGGCCTTGATCAGATCCAGGGTGTTGCTGTCGTTGAGGAAGGTACGCAACTGGTCGATGCGGGTGATCAGGGCAATGTCGTCGCGATGGATCAGCTCGCGTTCCAGGTCGCGGTACAGAGCGACACCGAGCAGCGCCAGCGAGACAAATGCCAGCAGGGCAAACACCAGCGCCAGGCGCAGGGTCAGGGAGTGGCTCAGACGGGAGGCGGATCGCAGCGGCGTCATGGCATTCATGGGGCCATTCAAGGTTGAGTGTCGAAGCGATAACCGATGCCGCGCACGCTGTGGATCAGCTTGAGCTGGAACGGGTCGTCGATTTTCAGGCGCAGGCGACGCACCGCGACATCGACGACATTGGTGTCACTGTCGAAATTCATGTCCCAGACCCGCGAGGCGATCATCGAGCGTGACAGCACTTCGCCCTGATGCGTGGCGAACAGGTGCAGCAGGGCAAATTCCTTGTTGGTCAGGGTGATGCGGTTGCCGGCGCGGCTGACGCGACGCTTGAGCACGTCGATCTGCAGGTCGTCGACATGCAGGTGTTCGTCTTCCCGGGTAGGGCCGCGGCGGGTCAGGGTGCGCAGGCGCGCCACCAGTTCGGCGAAGGAAAAGGGTTTGATCAGGTAATCGTCGGCGCCCAGTTCGAGGCCCTTGATACGGTCGGCGATGTCATCCCTGGCGGTGAGGAACAGCACCGGTGTGTCGGCTTCCTTGCGCAGGCGGCGCAGGACTTCCCAGCCATCCATCTTCGGCATCATGACGTCCAGCACGATTACGTCGAAGTCGTGTTCCAGGGCCAGGTGCAGGCCATCGACGCCGTCGCGCGCCAGGTTCACGGTGTATCCGAGTTCCTGCAGGCCGTTGAGCAGGTAATTGCCGGCCTTGGGTTCGTCTTCGACTACGAGGATGTTCATGGCAAACCTGCCTGGTTCGGTCGGGCTACGGGGGCGCATCAGTGGCGCAAGTGTAGCCCGATCGGTGGTGATGGCAGGCATCTGGTCAGTTCTCGCCCAGGCAGTTCACCCCCTGAACCTGATAGTCCAGTTGATGCTCGCGACCCTGGTGGTCGAGGTAGTTGAACTGCGCGGGCACGATGCCGCACTTGCCGTTGAGGTCGGTCATGGACAGCACTTTGGCCACGTCCACCGGGACATAGAAGCCGTCCTGGTCGTGGATGATTGGCGAGGTGGACTGGGTGGCGGCAAATGCCGAGCCGGTGGCGAGCAGGGCGGCAAGGCCCGCGATCAACAGTTTCATGACGAATCTCTCTCTACAAGGGCTGGGTGGCTGCCGGGTCTGGCCTGACAGTGAGTTCAGGCTAACGGTGTGATCCGGACAGCCGACCAACAACTTGATGACAAAGCTGTAATGAAACGCCCCTGCAACACCGCAATCCCCTGTGGGAGCGAGCTTGCTCGCGATGACTGAGTGTCAGTCGACATTTTCGTGTCTGACACACTGCTATCGCGAGCAAGCTCGCTCCCACAGGGAGGTGCAGCGCCTTTGGCAGGTGGTTTAAGCAAAACAGATCAACCCGCGGATCCATGGCCTAAGCTTGTTTGCAGGCCCATGCTCTTCGAACTCCTCGATGGGCCAGCGGCACCTATAAAAACAACGCAATCAGGAGATGCCCATGTCCGCTTTGATCCGTCGTTTCAGTCGCTGCATGGCCGCCGGTTTGACCGCTGCCGTGCTTGCCGCACCGGCCTTCGCCCTCGATACCGTGAAATTCATGGCCCCGGGCTCGGTGGGCGGTGGTTATGACCAGACTGCCCGTGTGCTGGGCAAGGCCATGGTCGAGGCCAATACGGCCAAGGCCGTGACCTTCGAGAACAAGGGTGGGGCGGGCGGGACCCTGGGGTTGGCGCAATTTGCCAACAGCACCAAGGGCGATCCGAATGCGTTGCTGGTGGTCGGCGCGATCATGGTCGCGGGCATCGAACAGAACAAACCGCAGATCAGCCTGAAGGATGTGACGCCCATTGCCCGGCTGTTCACCGAGTACAACGTGATCGCCGTGCGCAAGGAATCGGAATACAAGACCCTCGATGACCTGATCAAGGCCTTCAAGGACAAGCCGACGAGCATCACCTGGGGCGGCGGCTCCAAGGGCTCGGTGGATCACATCGGCATTGCCGAGCTGGCGGGCAAACTGGACGTGCCGGTCAACAAGGTGAACTACGTGGCGTTTGGTGGCGGTGGCGAGGTGGTTGCCCAGGCGCTGGGCGGCCAGCTCAAGGTAATCACCGGCGGTTTCGCCGAACTGGGCCAGTACATCAAGAGCGGTCAGTTCCGTGTCCTGGCCATCGGCGCGCCGGAGCGTGTTCCCGGCATTGACGCACCGACCCTCAAGGAGAGCGGCTATGACGTGACGATCGGCAACTGGCGCGGCGTTTACGGTGCGGCGGGCCTTACCCCGCAGCAGCGCAAAGAGGTGATCGACGCTGTGGTGGCCGCTACCAACAGCAAGGTCTGGCAGGACAATATCCAGGCCAACGCCTGGACGCCCAGCGTGTTGACCGGCGATGAGTTCGGCAAATTCGTCGAGGAAGAACACGTGCGGTTGCGCGCTATGCTGGTCAAGGTCGGGCTGCTTTGAGATGGCCACACTGCGCGCAGTGGTGCCGACGCAATTGGCGGTCGGCATCGGCCTGATCGCCATCAGCGTCATGTTGGCGTTGGGTGCCTACCGGTTTCCGCCGGAAATGGGTTTCGTCATCCTCCCGGCCTACGTTTACCCCTATGTGGTGGCGGCGTTTCTCGGCGCTGTGGGTCTGTTGCTGAGCTATCAGGCGCTCAGCGGCGGTTTTCGCGAGCTGGATAACGACGACACGGGCACGGTGCCCGGAGGAAAAACCGGCGCCGCCTGGGTGACCGCCGGGCTTGTCGGGGTGGCGCTGCTGATCAATCTCATCGGTTTTGTGCTGGCCGCCGGCTTGTTGTTCGCCTGTTCGGCGCGGGGGTTCGGCAGTCGTCATCCGCTGCGGGACCTGGCCATCGGTATTGCCCTGACCCTGCCGATCTACTGGCTGTTCAACGCCGGGCTGGGGGTTTCCCTGCCGTCGCTGATCAACATCTGGCTTTGAAAGGAGATAGACACCGTGGACATTCTTTCAAGCCTGGCGATGGGTTTTTCCTCGGCACTGACCCCGATCAACCTGATGTGGGGGTTCATCGGCTGCCTGCTCGGCACCGCCATCGGCGTGCTGCCGGGGATCGGTCCGGCGCTGACGGTGGCCCTGCTGTTGCCGATCACCGCCAAGGTCGACCCCACAGGCGCACTGATCATGTTCGCCGGTATCTACTACGGTGCGCAGTTCGGCGGTTCCACCACCTCGATCCTGCTCAACACCCCGGGTGAATCGTCTTCCATGGTCACGGCCCTGGAGGGCAACCAGATGGCCCGCAACGGCCGCGCCGGCCCTGCGCTGGCAACGGCGGCGATAGGCTCCTTCGTCGCGGGCACCATCGCCACGGTTTTGCTGACGCTGTTTGCGCCGGTTGTGGCCAGGCTGGCGCTGAATTTCGGCCCGACCGAATATTTCGCGATCCTGGTGCTGTCGTTCACCACCGTGTCGGCGGTGCTCGGCGCCTCGATGCTGCGAGGGTTTGCTTCGCTGGGCGTCGGGCTGACCATCGGTTTGATCGGCCTGGACTCGACCTCGGGCATTGCCCGCTACACCCTGGGCGTTCCCGAATTGGTGGACGGTATCGAGGTGGTGCTGGTGGCGGTCGGTTTGTTCGCCGTGGGCGAGGCCTTGTACAGCTTGCTCTATCAAACGCAATCGAACGAAGGGCGGCATCGCCTGACCTCGTTGTGGATGACCCGTGCCGACTGGAAACGCTCGGTGCCCGCGTGGCTTCGCGGCACGCTGATCGGCTTTCCGTTTGGTTCGATTCCGGCCGGCGGTGCGGAGATCCCGACCTTTCTGTCCTATTCCACCGAGCGCAAGCTCAGCAAGTACCCCAAGGAGTTTTCCGCCAACAAGGGCGAGGGCGCCATCGAAGGCGTCGCCGGCCCCGAAGCGGCCAACAATGCCAGCGCGACCGGGTCCCTGGTGCCGTTGCTGACCCTGGGCATCCCGACGTCCGCGACCGCGGCGATCCTCCTGGCCGCGTTCCAGAACTACAACCTGCAACCGGGGCCGATGCTGTTCGAAACCTCCGCCGACCTGGTCTGGACGCTGGTGGCCTCGCTGTACATCGGCAACGTCATCCTGCTGGTGTTGAACCTGCCGCTGGTGGGGCTGTGGGTCAAACTGCTGCAGATCCCCCGGCCGTACCTGAATGCCGGCATCCTGGTATTCGCCACCATCGGCGTGTATGGCATGCGCCACTCATCCTTCGACCTGCTGCTGATGTTGGCGATTGGCTGGGGCGGTGTGCTGATGCGGCGGTTCGACTTCCCCGTCGCCCCGGTGATCGTCGGCATGCTGCTGGGGCCGATGGCCGAGAAACAACTGCGCAACGCCTTGTCCATCGGCCAGGGCGACTGGACGGTGTTTGTCACGCAACCGATCTCGGCGTTCTTTCTTGCCCTGACGCTGCTGGTGCTGGTGGTGCCTCATGTGTTGCATAAGCGCGGGATCAAGTTGCATGAGGATGATTGAGCAATCCCTGTGGGGGCGGTGTGTCAGTGAAATAATGTTCAACTGACCCGACGCCTTCGCGGGCAAGCCCGCTCCCACAGGGTTAGTGGGTGTACGCAGTATTCGTGAACAACAGAAATTACTGTGGGAGCGGGCTTGCCCGCGAAGGCGGTGTGTCATTCAACAGATAAGTTGACTGATCCGACGCCTTCGCGAGCAAGCCCGCTCCCACAAGGTCATGCAGTGGTTTGTGCGGTGAACCACTGCATGACCGGCGCGCACGCCGGATGGGTGGCCGCCGAGGGCTGCAGGCACAACGAGTAAATCCCTCGGGTTTTCAACGGTTCACCAAACGGAATCACCAGTTCACCGCGCTGGATCGACTCGCCAGCCAGGGTCATGTCGGTCATCGCCACCCCCAGCCCCCGGGCGGCGGCATCGAGCGCCAGTTCGTCGAGGTTGAAGGGGATATGCCGATACTCCTGCAACGCCTTGCCGCCATTGGCTGACAACCATACCTGCCAGTCATGTTGATCGGAGGAGCGGTGCAGCAACGCGAACCCCGACAGATCTTCCAGCGAAGCCAATGGCCGGGTCGGGGTGCCCAGCCCTGGCGCGCACACCGGCACCAGGGCTTCCTCGAACAGCGTCAGGCAATCGGGCGCCGTGGACGGTTCAGGCAGATAGAGAATGTAGGCGTCGCTGTCACTGGCAGGTTCCACCACTTCCGTGGCCACGGTTTCGATTGCCAGGGATACGTCCGGGTGATGCCGGTAGAAATCGTTCAGTTTGGGCAACAGCCAGCGCACTGCCAGTGACACGTGCATGCGAATGCGGAACGGGCGTTGTCTGGGCGCGAGCCGGTCTTCCAGCGACCTTAGTTGCTCAAGGATGGTGCGAGCGCTGGCCAGCACCTGGTCGCCTTCCGGGGTCAGTTGCAGGCTGCGGCTGCTGCGCACGAACAACGCGACACCGAAGTGGCTCTCCAGTTGCTGGATCTGTCGGCTCACGGCGCTTTGGGTCAGGCAGAGCTTTTGCGCCGCCTGGGTGAAACTGCCTGACCCGGCGACCTCGACCAGGGCCTGCAAGCCCTGCAGCGAGGGCACGTGGCGTAGTTTATCCATGCGTTTTCGGAATGCCTCGATGATTTAATAACGTTGGTTGTCCGCGTTATCAGCCTTTAGATTCTAGTCATAGACACCGTTCACGAAAACCATTTATGCGATTTCTGCATAAAGCATTGATCGAGACGGTTCACAGAACAAGAACCTGAGGTGACGCATGGAAAATATCTGTGGCTGGATTGCGCAAGCGGGGAGTTCTCCGTTGCGCGATCCGCTCAAAGGCACGCAGCACGCCGACTGGCTGGTGATCGGCGCCGGCATTACCGGCCTCAGCGCGGCGCACGCTCTGGCGCACATGCACCCCCAGGCACGCATTGTTGTCGTTGACCGTCAGCGGGCTGCGCAGGGGGCATCGGCGCGTAACTCCGGGTTTGTGGTGGCCCACGAACATCCCGTCGCCAGCGAACTGTTGGGCAGCGCCGGGTTCGCCGGTTATCAAGTGGATACGGCGATCGGCCGCGCCGCTGCCGATGAAGTGCGCAAGCAGATCGCCCGGCTGGGCATCGAGTGCGACTTCAGGGAATCGGGCTATTTCTTTGCCGTCAGCGATCCACGCAAGCTGAGCGACGTCGAGGCCAAGTTGCAGACCTTGCGGGCCGTAGGCGCCAGCGCGCAGTTCCTGCAAGGCGAGCAACTGACCGAGAAACTCGGCACCCGCCACTACCGTGCCGGAATCTGGTGCGGCAATGGCAATGCGCTGCTGCAACCGGCCAAGTACGTGAAGGGCCTGCTCGATACCTTGCCGCCGACAGTGACGGTCCATGAGAACAGCGATATCGCAGGTCTTGAGCGCCTCGGCGACGGCCGGATTCGTGCCCGCGGCCAAGACGGCTGCGTTGAAGCCAAACGGGTGCTGGTCTGCCTGAACGCCTTCATTCCTCGTTCAGGGATCGACGACAGCGGCACCTTCGCGATGGAACTCAGCGCCAGCCTCACGCGACCGCTCAGCGATCAAGAGTTTCAAGCCCTGGGTGCGCCAGCGTCCTGGGGCGTGCTGTCGACCCGTCCGTTGGGCGCCACGGTGCGCCTGACGCCGGATCGCCGGGTGATGATCCGCAACACCGCGGAATACCGTTCCCGGGATTTGTCATTGAGCGAGCTGTCGGCCCGTCGCCAACACCACGTGCTGGGGTTGCAACGGCGTTTCCCGATGCTCGGCGAGCAGGACATCGAATACACCTGGACCGGTCATCTCAGCGCTTCGCGCTCCGGGCAACCGTACTTCGCGAAAGTCGAAGAGGGCGTGTTCGCCGTGGCCGGGTGCAACGGTTCCGGCGTGGCGCGGGGCACGTTGTGGGGCCGCCTGCTCGCGGAAATGGCCTCGGACGGTGATTCACCGCTGCTGCAATCGGTGATCTCGCGGGCACAACCCGGCTGGCTGCCGCCCAAGCCGCTGCTCGACATCGGTGCCATGCTGCGTATGCGCGTGGAAACGGTTCGGGCCAGAAGCGAAGTCTGAACAACACGAACTTCACAACAAGAACAACAGCACTTCCCATCGAAGGTGATTCAACATGCGCGTCAATACGCTTTCCCTTGTGGCCCTGATCTCGACCTTTTCCGCTGTCGCCTGCGCCGACGAAACCGTCAATATCTCCAACTGGAACGGTTACATCGCCGACGACACCTTGCCCGACTTCACCAAGGCAACCGGGATCAAGGCGACCTACGACATCCATGACAGCAACGAAGTGCTGGAGTCGAAGCTGATGACCGGCAATACCGGTTATGACGTGGTCAGCCCGTCGAACCACTTCCTGTCGCGCCTGATCAAGGCCGGCGCGATCCAGAAACTCGACAGGAGCCAGTTGCCCAACTGGAAAAACCTCGACCCGGCATTGATGAAGAAGCTCGAGGTCAACGACCCGGGCAACCAGTATGGCTTCCCTTACATGTGGGGCACGGCGGGCATTGGCTACAACGTCGAGAAGATCAAGGCGATCTTCGGCAGTACCGACGTCACCCATTCCTGGAAGCTGTTCTTCGACGAGAACAACATCAAGAAACTCAGCGAGTGCGGCGTGGCGATCATCGACAACCCGACGCAGATCCTGCCGATCACGCTCAACTACCTGGGGCTGCCGCCTCATAGCCACGAGCCGGCCGACTACAAGAAAGCCGAGCAGGCACTGCTGAAGATCCGGCCTTACGTCCAGTATTTCCATGCGTCCAAGTACATCAGCGACCTGGCCAACGGCAACGTCTGCGCGGTGATCGGCTTCAACGGCGACATCGTGCAGGCGGCCGCCAGCGCCAGGGAAGCCAGGAACGGGATCGACATTGCCTACTCGATCCCGGACGAAGGTTCCACCTTGTGGCTGGACATGGTGGTCATGCCCAAGAGCGCGCCACACGAGAAGAACGGCTACGCCTACATGAACTACCTGCTGGAGCCGAAGGTGATTGCCAACATCAGCAACAGCATCCACTACGCCAACCCCAACAGTGCGGCGGATGCCTTCGTCGACCCGGCGGTGAAGCAGGACCTGGCGATCTATCCGCCGAAAACCGTGATGGACAAGCTGTTTACCGTCGAGGACTTGCCCGCAGCCATCGCACGCCTCAGCACGCGCTTGTGGACCAAGCTGAAAACCAATACCTGACCGCTTCAGGCCAGCATCGACATCAGTGCGCCCTGACGATCCAGCTTGGCGAGGTCGTCGAAGCCGCCGATGTGCGTGTCGCCGATGAAAATCTGCGGCACGCTGCGGCGCTGGCTGCGGCTGAGCATTTCCTCGAACTTCCCGGCTTCGCGCTGAATGTTGATCTCTTCGATCGTTACGCCTTTACTCGCCAGCAAAGCCTTGGCGTTGCGGCAGTAAGGGCAGGTGTCGGTGGTGTACAGGGTCACGGTGTTCATGGTGGATCCTCCGTCGTTCAAGTGCTCAGGCGTCAATGGCCGGGAAGTCGATGTCGGTCAGTGCCGTGTTGTTCAGGTAGTTGGTCAACGTTTGCGAAGCCACATGGGCGATCACTTCGATGATCTTGCCGTCGTCGATACCCGCGTTACGGGCAGCGGCGATCTGCTCGACGCTCAGGTGGCCACGGCTTTCGGTGACCTGGCGGGCGAGGGTGGCTATGGCGTTGAGCTCGCCGTGTCGTGCGCTGAGGATCTCTTGCCTGGACAGCCCGGCCTTGCCGGCAAACAGCGTGTGAGCGGCCAGGCAGTAGTCGCAGCCGTTGACTTGCGAAGTGGCGAGGAACACCGCTTCCTTTTCCGTGGCGCTCAGGGACGTCTTGCCCAGTGCGGCCGAGTTTTGCAGATACGAGGCCAGCACGGCCGGTGCGTGGGCCAGGACTTTGAAGACGTTGGGCAGAAAACCGATTTTCTTCTGCACGCCTTCCAGCAGCGGGCGGGTGGTGTCGGTGGCGTTTTCCAGGCTGATCGGGGCAATGCGGGTCATGGTGATACTCCGTAATGTGAGGCGCGGAATGCGCTGGGTACGGAGCTCATGTTAGGGAGAAGGTCTGGTGTATTGGATGCAAATCGTCGAGGATATGCGACAGATCGTCCAGAACTGCCTTCGGGAGCCTTGTCATGGATCGCTTGTCCACGTTGCTCACCCATTTCGGCGTCAATGCCGGCACTTTCCATAGCGGAATGTTCTGCGGCACCGTCGCCTACGACGGCCAGCAGGCCAGCGGTCATTTACACCTGCTCCAGGCGGGGGAGTTGCTGCTCAAAATGGGCGACCAGCCGGACCTGCAACTGACCGAGCCGAGCCTGATCTTTTTCCCCCGGCCCTATCGACATCGTCTGTTTGCGTCTGAAGCATCCGGCACACAACTGGTGTGCGCGACCCTGGATTTCGACGGCGGTGCGGGCAATGCCCTGGCGGCGGCGCTGCCGGATTACCTGGTGCTCAAGCTCGATGAAATCCCGACCCTGGCCGGGACCCTGGAATGGCTGTTCAAGGAGGCGTTCGACGGTACGTGCGGGCGTGAAGCGGTGATGGATCGCCTGTTCGAGCTGCTGGTGATTCTGCTGCTGCGGCACATCCTGAGCACCACGGGCCAGCAACCGGGCATGATGGCGGGCCTTGCCGATGCGCGCCTGGCGCGGCCCCTCAGCCTGATGCATCAAAGCCCGGCCAAGGCCTGGAGCGTGGCCGAACTCTCGGTCGCCGCCAACATGTCGCGGGCCAGTTTCGCCGAACACTTTCGCCGGGTGGTCGGGCAGACGCCGGTGGATTACCTGGTGAGCTGGCGCATCAGCCTGGCGCAGAAGCGCCTGCGCGAGGGCCGGCCGATAGCGCTGATTGCCGAGGAAGTGGGTTATGAGAGCCCCTCGGCGCTGGCCCGGGCGTTCCGGCGCAAGACCGGGCTGAGCCCGCGGGAGTGGAAGGGCAACTGACCACCGCAAATCCCCTGTGGGAGCGGGCTTGCTCGCGAAGGCGGAGTGTCAGCTTGCACAAGTGTTGACTGACCTAGCGCTTTCGCGGGCAAGCCCGCTCCCACAGTTGAATGTTGCTGTGCACAAATTCCGGGTACGACATAAAGCCCCTTGTGGGAGCGGGCTTGCTCGCGAAAGCGGCATTTCAGTCGACATCATGGGTGTCTGACACTCCGCCTTCGCGGGCGAGCCCGCTCCCACAGGTTTTGTGGTGGCCTCAGTTGTGCATCAGAACTTGAATGCCTGCCGTCCCACCAACAGCCATCTACCGTCCTGCTTTTGCCAGATCTGGAAGTTCTCTATTTCAGTGGGCACCACTTCGGTGCCTTTGAGCGCTTGTGCCGAGAAATGGTGGCGGACCAGCGCGACATCGCCGGAGACGGTGATGGTCTGGTTTTGCATCTCAAGGGTCTTGAACGCGCTTTTGCCGGTTTCGATGTCGGCGATGAAGGCCTGCTTGTCCTGGATCTTGCCGCTGGAATGCCCGTAGGTCAGGTTCTCGGCGGTCAAGGCGTTCAGCTCCGGGATGTCCTTGTGCAGCATGGCCTGGGTCAGGTGGTCGACGGCCTGGGCCACGTCCTTGTCCGCGGCGGCCGGGGTGGCGGCGACGTAGCCGGTGAACAGGCACAGAAATCCAATCAGCACTTTTGCTTTTTTCATGGGTGTTTCCTTGTTGTTGTAGGGATGACGCGATGAATGGATGAGTATTCATCAGTCATCGTACAACTTAGCATGCGCTGGAGGGAAAAAGCGAACTTGCCCGGCGACCTTGCCTCGAAGTTAAAAGGACGATGTCCTGACTTCGAGGTATTGCAGCCATGCAGCCGAACCCACGTATACGGCACGACCTGACGTTGCTGATGGTGTTCCTGGTGATCGTCATGGTGTCGGGTTTTTCTCCCCGCAGCCGGGTGGACTGGGCGCTGGAAAACCTGCTGGTGCTGCTGCTGGTGGGGACGCTGGTCGCGGTTTCTCGGCGGTTTCGTTTATCGGCGACGTCCGTCACCCTGGTGTTTGCGTTTTTGTGCGTGCATGAACTGGGCGCCCATTACACCTATTCCCTGGTGCCTTACGATCGTTGGTCTTCGGCGTGGTTGGGCTTCAGTTTCGACCAGGCGGCAGGTGCTCACCGCAATCACTACGACCGATTGGTCCATCTGAGCTACGGGCTGCTGCTGGCTTATCCGGTGCGCGAAGTCCTGTGGCGGCTGACGCCGCTGCGCGGGTTCTGGCTGTTTTTCGTGACCCTGAACATCATGCTGTCGACCTCCGCCGTGTACGAACTGGTGGAGTGGATCGGCGGTGCCTTCCTGGGCAATGACACGGCGAAGGCCTTCGTCGGCGCGCAAAACGATCCGTGGGATTCGCAAAAGGACATGGCCATCGCGGTCGCCGGTGCGATGGCCAGCCTGTCGCTGGTGTCCCTGCGCGGCATGCTGCAAAAGCAACCGGTGACGACCGCATGTCGCAAAAAACACAATCTGTGGGGATAGGCTTCAATTACTGCGTGGCCCCGTCGATAACCTCTTCAAGCGTGCCATCCGCGCGGGGCAACCCCGTCGCCTAACGTGCCAGAGAGGAACCACAGAGTGTCCATAAAACTGCGTTTAATGTTGCTGATCGGCACCGGATTACTGACTGCATTGATCATGAGCCTGGTCAGTTACCTGGGGAACGCCCGGATGGCCGAGGCCGTGGACGACGACAACGTCAGCATGGCCGCGCTGCGCAACCACCTCGAAGCCGACATGATGCACGACGCGTTGCGCGCCGACGTGCTGTCGGCCATTTTGGTGGGCTTGAACAAGAGCACCAGCAGCAAAGCGGAGGTGCGCAGTTCCGTCGAAGAACACACTGGGCGCTTTCGCGAAGTGCTCGGGGAAAACCTCAAGCTGCCGGTCAACGACACCATCAAGGCCGGCCTGAACAAGATCAAGCCCAGCCTCGACACCTATATCAGCGCCGCCGAACGCATCGTTGGTCTGGCCCTGGAAAACCCGGAGGCTGCGCAACAGGAGCTGGGCACGTTCAACAAGGTCTTCAGCCAACTGGAGGACCAGATGGAGGCCCTCAGCGAGTTGATCGAAAGCAACACGCAACAGACCAGCCAGGGCACAGCGCTTGCCATCAACAACGCCAACCTGACCCTCGGCGGCGTGCTGATCGCCAGCCTGTTGTTGCTGTTGGCCCTGGGGCGTTCGGCGATCCTGAGCATCATGGGCCCGTTGCAAACCGCCAGCCGCATCGCCGAGAGCATCGCCCATGGCAACCTCAGCGAGCCGATTGTCGAACCCACCCACAAGGACGAAGCCAGCGCCTTGATTCGTAGCCTGGCAACCATGCAGCGGGATTTGCGCGGCATGATCGAGGTCGTGCGCAGCAACGCCCACGGCGTCAGCGGCATGAGCGAACTGCTGAGCAACGGCTGCCATGAGGTGGCCGGTAGCAGCCAGCAGCAAAGCGCGGCGGCCAGCACCATGGCCGCGGCCGCCAGCGAAATGACCGCGAGCATCGAGGAAATCACCCGGCATGCCGAACGGGCGCTGAACATGGCCAATCAGGCAGAAACCCTGGCCAAGGATGGCGGCCGGGTGATCCATCAGGTGGTCAGCGACATGGACGGCATCGCGCGTTCGGCGCAGCAGTCGGCGCAGGTGATCCGCACGCTGGACAAGGAGTCCGAGGGGATTTTCAACATCATCCAGGTGATCAAGGGGATTGCCGACCAGACCAACCTGCTGGCACTCAACGCCGCCATCGAAGCCGCCCGCGCCGGCGAGCAGGGGCGCGGTTTTGCCGTGGTGGCCGATGAGGTCCGCAGCCTGGCGGGGCGCACCAGCGCTTCCACCCAGGAAATCGCCAGCATGGTCGCGCGCATCCAGCAAAGCACCCGCGAGGCGGTGATCAGCATGGAGGAGGGCGTGGCCCAGGTCGACAAAGGCATGGCGGTGACGGCCGATGTCGAGCGCGCCATCCGCGAGATCCTCGATGCCACGCTGCACACCACGCAACTGGTCAATGACATCAGCCGCACCATCGGCGAGCAAAGCCTGGCCAGCAACGAGATTGCCCATCAGGTGGAGATGATTGCCGGCATGTCCGAAGGCAACAGCAAGGTGATCGGGCAGACGGCTTCGACCACGGATGAGTTGTCGAGCCTGGCGGGGCAGCTGTCGCAGTCGGTGGATCGGTTCAGGCTTTAAAAGATCGCAGCCTGCGGCAGCTCCTACAAGGATCGCGTACCTCTGTAGGAGCTGCCGCAGGCTGCGATCTTTTGACCTTAAAGATACTTATCCGTCACAGCCCCCTCCGAAGCACTGGACACGGTCTTCGCATACTTGGCCAGCACCCCGCGCGTGTATTTGGATGGCGGCCGCACCCAACGCGACTTGCGCTCGGCCAGCACGGCATCGGACACATCAACGGTAATCTGCCGGGTTTGCGCATCGATGATGATCCTGTCGCCATTCTCGACCAGCGCGATCGGCCCGCCTTCAAAGGCTTCCGGTGTGATGTGACCGACCACGAAACCGTGGGAACCCCCGGAAAAACGCCCGTCGGTAATCAGCGCCACCTCCTTGCCCAGGCCCTTGCCCATGACCGCTGACGTCGGCGACAGCATTTCGCGCATGCCCGGCCCGCCCTTGGGCCCTTCGTAGCGAATCACGATCACTTCGCCGGGTTGCACCTCGCCATTGAGAATGCCAGCCAGCGCACCTTCTTCGCCGTGATAGACCCGCGCCGTGCCTTCGAAGCGCAGGCCTTCCTTGCCGGTGATCTTGGCCACGGCACCGGTGGGCGAGAGGTTGCCGCGCAGGATGACCAGGTGGGAGTCCTTCTTGATCGGCTGGTCGAACGGGCGGATCACGTCCTGGCCGGCCGGATAGTCGGGCACGCCGGCGAGGTTTTCCGCCAGGGTCTGGCCAGTGACGGTCAGCACATCGCCGTGCAGCATGCCGGCATCGAGCATGCGCTTCATCAACGGTTGAATGCCGCCGATGGCCACCAGCTCGCTCATCATGTACTTGCCGCTGGGACGCAGGTCGGCGACCACCGGGGAGATCTTGCCCAGCTCGACGAAGTCATCCAGGGTCAGCTCGACATCCACCGCGTTGGCCATGGCCAGCAGATGCAGCACGGCGTTGGTCGAGCCGGCGAGGGCGATCACCACGCGGATCGCATTCTCGAAGGCTTTGCGGGTCATGATGTCCCGGGGCTTGAGGTCGAGCTTGAGCAACTCCATGACCTGCTGCCCGGCGCGGAAACTGTCCGAGGCCTTGTCGCCGCCAATGGCGTCCTGGGAGCTGGAGCCGGGCAGGCTCATGCCCAGCGCCTCGATGGCCGAGGCCATGGTGTTGGCGGTGTACATGCCGCCACAGGAGCCGGGGCCGGGAATCGCCACTTCCTCGATCTGCTTGACCTGGATTTCGCTGATGTCGCCCCGCGCGTGCTGGCCCACGGCCTCGAACACGGAAATGATGTCGGTATGCCCGGCCCCCGGCTGGATGGTGCCGCCATAGACAAAGATCGACGGGCGATTGAGCCGCGCCATGCCGATCAGGCAGCCCGGCATGTTCTTGTCGCAGCCGCCGATGGTCACCAGACCGTCGAAACCTTCGCAACCGGTGACCACTTCAATGGAGTCGGCGATCACTTCGCGCGATACCAGGGAATACTTCATGCCTTCGGTGCCGTTGGCGATGCCGTCGGAAATGGTGATGGTGTTGAAGATCACGCCCTTGGCACCGGCGGCATTCGCGCCTTTTTCGGCTTCGAGTGCCAGCTTGTCGATGTGCATGTTGCAGGGAGTGACCATGGCCCAGGTGGACGCGATGCCGATCTGCGGCTTGTCGAAGTCTGCATCGGTAAAACCCACGGCCCGCAGCATAGCCCGGGCGGGCGCGGCTTCGACGCCGTCGATTACTTGGGATGAATATTTGCGCAGATCGTCTTTATCGCTCATGACAACACCTCAAGCCTCAGCGGAAAAAGCCCAGTGAGTATAGTTCCCCTCCTGAAAGGCAAAAGATCGCAGCCTTCGGCAGCTCCTACAGTGGTCAGATATCGCGGACAGGCAAGGACTCCTGTAGGAGCTGCCGAAGGCTGCGATCTTTTTATGCCGGACCACGCAGTCGCGAACAGACGCGCGGGTTAGCCTTGTCGTGATATTCTTCGCAACAACTTGGTTTGACCTATTCTGTTTACCTGTCCTCGCGACGGGCGAACGAATCACTGTCGCTCAAGTAGCTGAAGCCAAAAAAGATAAGAAGTCAGTTCAGAAGGGACATATAACTGGGGTCGATGCAGTCAGTCGGCCTTGTGTGCCCACCCTGCAATCCTTGAGTGCCGCATCCGTGACTGCCGTGAAACACGGGGGCTGTGCGCATGAGGATGGAAGGGCGGATGGCGTTTTATCATAGGTGCTACAGATGTTTAAGAAAGTGAACACAGCCCTGCTGGGGCTGGCCTTGTCGTTGGGGATGACGACAGCTCAGGCTGAAGAAGCCAAGAAGGTCGACGTACTGCTGATTGGCGGCGGCATCATGAGCGCGACCCTGGGTGTCTGGCTCAACGAACTGGAACCTGGCACTTCGATGGAAATGATCGAGCGCCTCGACGGCGTCGCCCAGGAAAGCTCCAACGGCTGGAACAACGCCGGTACCGGTCACTCCGCCCTGGCCGAGCTGAACTACACCCCGGAAGACGAGAACGGCAAGGTCTCGATCCCGAAGGCCGTTGAAATCAACGAAGCCTTCCAGATTTCCCGTCAGTTCTGGGCCTGGCAGGTTCAGCAAGGCGTGCTGAAGAACCCGCGTTCGTTCATCAACTCCACGCCGCACATGAGCTTCGTGTGGGGCGATGACAACATCAAGTTCCTGAAAAAACGCTACGACGCCCTGCAGGCGAGCCCGCTGTTCGCCGGCATGCAGTACTCCGAAGACCCGGCTGTGATCAAGCAGTGGGTACCGCTGATGATGGAAGGGCGTGACCCGAACCAGAAAATCGCGGCCACCTGGAGCCCGATCGGCACCGACGTGAACTTCGGCGAAATCACGCGTCAGTTCGTTGCACACCTGCAAACCACGCCGAAATTCGACTTGAAGCTGTCCAGCGAAGTGCAGGACATCACCCGCAACGAAGACGGCAGCTGGCGCGTCAGCTACAAGAACCTGAAAGACGGCAGCAAAACCGAAACCGACGCCAAGTTCGTGTTCATCGGCGCCGGCGGCGGTGCCCTGCACCTGCTGCAGAAGTCCGGCATTCCTGAAGCCCAGGAATACGCAGGCTTCCCGGTAGGCGGCTCGTTCCTGGTGACCGAGAACCCGACCATCGCCGAACAACACCTGGCCAAGGCCTACGGCAAGGCTTCGGTGGGCGCACCGCCGATGTCGGTTCCGCACCTGGACACCCGCGTGCTGGACGGCAAGCGCGTGATCCTGTTTGGCCCGTTCGCGACCTTCAGCACCAAGTTCCTGAAAGAAGGTTCGTACCTGGACCTGCTGACCACCACGACCACCCACAACGTGTGGCCAATGACCAAGGTCGGCATCAAGGAATACCCGCTGGTCGAGTACCTTGCAGGCCAGCTGATGCTGTCTGACGAAGACCGCCTCAACGCCCTGAAGGAATACTTCCCGAACGCCAAGGCTGAAGACTGGCGCCTGTGGCAAGCCGGCCAGCGCGTGCAGATCATCAAGCGTGACGAAGCCGCCGGTGGCGTGCTGAAACTGGGCACCGAAATCGTCGCTTCGCAAGACGGCAGCATCGCCGGCCTGCTGGGCGCCTCCCCAGGCGCATCGACCGCCGCACCGATCATGCTGACCGTGCTGCAGAAAGTGTTCAAGGACAAGGTCGCGAGCCCAGAGTGGCAGGCAAAACTGCACCAGATCGTACCGAGCTACGGCACCCAGTTGAACAACAGCCCCGAGAAGGTTGCGGAAGAATGGGCCTACACCGCCAAGGTGCTGGAACTGACTCCGCCACCAGCGGTGATTGCGCCGGCTGTGAAGCCGGTGACTGTCGATACGGATGCGAAGGCACCGAAGGCTAGTGCTGCGAGTGATATGGCTCTGTAAGTAGACGCCGAATCAAAAAAAGCCCACTGAACCGGCGACGGTCAGTGGGTTTTTTTGTGGGCGATGGTAAAGGTCATGCTTTGAGTCCGGAGTGTCTACGACGGCCTTTACGGGGTTTTCTGTCATCAATTGTCAAGTCGCTGACGCTTAATGAGAAGCAGGCAGTTTGGGTCTGACGATACTGGTTTGTTTACCGACCTGGGTAACGCGAAACCGTAAGTCTGATACCCCTTCGCCCTGGCGGGAATATGTAGGAGCGAGCCTGCTCTGGGCGGCGTTCCGACTATGGACGAACTTGCGCTGCGTTTAGTCAGTCAGCGCGCGTTTTCGTTTACGTCCATCGCGAGCAGGCTCGCTCCCACAGTTGTCAGTTGCATCTCGATAAAACAATCATAGAGAGCGCAGAATGAAGTTCAGTTTTTTAGACAGCCGCCAGCCGAGCCGCCGGCGGGTTTTACGCGATGCTTTCACGTTGGCGTTGGCGGCTTCGCCGGTGGCAAATCTGGCCAGGGCAGCCGAGGAAAACACTGAAGAAGTGACCTTTGCCGCGGGCCCGCGACCGCTGGTGCAATACCCGCAAAAACGCCCGTTGACTCTGGTCACCACGCGGCCGCCGCACCTGGAGACGCCGTTCTCTGTCTTCAATGAAGGGGCCGTCACGCCCAATGACGCGTTTTTCGTGCGTTACCACCTGGCCAATTTCCCGACCAGTATCGATCCGGACAGCTACCGCCTGACGATCAAGGGCTTGGTCGATACGCCGCTGTCGCTTTCCCTTGCCGAACTCAAGGCGCTTGCCGAGCCGGTGGAGGTGGTGGCCGTCAATCAGTGTTCAGGCAACAGCCGTGGCTTCTCGATGCCGCGAGTG
Source organism: Pseudomonas sp. PDM28 (assembly GCF_019219115.1). NCBI lineage: Bacteria > Pseudomonadati > Pseudomonadota > Gammaproteobacteria > Pseudomonadales > Pseudomonadaceae > Pseudomonas > Pseudomonas sp. PDM28. The sequence goes on along the minus strand of NZ_JAHUWG010000010.1, from coordinate 258,678 downwards.
TTCGGGGCTCAGTTGGGCAATGGCTCGATGGGTAATGCGCGTTGGCTGGGGGTGCCGCTGAAGGCGGTATTGGAAAAGGCGGGGGTGAAGGCCGGCGCCATGCAAGTGACCTTCCGTGGGCTCGATAAGCCGGTGCTGCCGAGCACGCCGGAGTTCATCAAGGCACTGGACATCAGCCATGCCATGGACGGCGAGCCGATGATCGCCTGGTCGATGAATGGCACCGACCTGCCATTTCTCAACGGTTACCCGATTCGTCTGGTGGTGCCCGGTTACTTCGGTACGTACTGGGTCAAGCACCTGAGTGAGATCGAAGTCGTCGACCATACCTACGACGGTTTCTTCATGGCCAAAGGGTACCGGGTTCCGGATAACGATTGCCTGTGCATTGCCCCCGGCACCACGGCGGCAAACACCCAGCCGATTTCCAGATTGCCGGTGCGCAGTTTCATCACCAGCGTCAAACACGGCGATGTATTGCCGCTGAACCAGAGCCTGGAGCTCAAGGGCATCGCGTTCGACGGCGGCGTCGGGGTCAACAAGGTCGAGGTGTCGATCGACGGCGGAGCTACATGGCGCAAGTCCACCCTCGGGCAGGACCTGGGCCGTTTCTCCTTTCGTGAGTGGACGCTGCCGATCACCTTTACCCGCAAGGGCGTCACACAGTTGATGGTGCGAGCCAGCAACAGGGCCGGCGAGACGCAGCCGCTGCAAGCGGACTGGAACCCCGGTGGCTACCGCCGCCACGTCGTCGAAACCCGCCACGTGACCGTCGCCTGAGGAGGGCCGCATGAAATTTTTGACCTCCCTGCTGTGCGCCGCCCAGGTTTGCCTGATGACCCTGGCTGACGCCGCGCCACTCTCGATCACCTTGCCGCCCGAAACGGCAGCGTTCAAGCCCAGTTCGCTACCTGGTTACCCATTGGCGCAGCAGAAGTGCTCCATCTGCCATTCGGCCGACTACATCAACTTCCAGCCGCCCGGCATGAGCCTGGCGCAATGGACTGCCGAAGCGGGCAAGATGCAGCACGTGTACGGTGCTCCGATCAGCGACCAGGACGTGAGTGTGATCGGCGCCTACCTGGCGGCGACCTACGGCAGTGCCAAGGCCAGCGACGCCGATGTCCAGGCGGCCTCGAACCCGCCGCTGGAACAGCCGCCGACGGTGTCGGTGGCAAAAGTGGCTTCGGCCTTGCTCAAGGACAATGCTTGCCTGTCCTGCCACGCAATCGACCATAAGGTCGTTGGCCCGGCCTATCACGATGTGGCGGCCAGGTATGCCAATGATCCCCAGGCACTGGCCCGGGTGATGTCCAGCATTCAGCACGGCGGCAGCGGAAAGTGGGGGGATGTGCCCATGCCGCCTTTCACGCAGTTGGGCCTTGACGACCTGAAAAGCCTGGCGACGTTCATCATGAGCCAGTGAGTCCGCCGTCCAGATAGCTGGCAATGTTCGCCAGTTTGGTGGTGCACGTGTTCCCCTGTAGGAGCTGCCGAAGGCTGCGATCTTTTGATCTTGATCTTCAGCAATCTCCAGATCGCAAAAGCAAGATCAAAAGATCGCAGCCTTCGGCAGCTCCTACAGATATTTCGTTATCTGTGTTCCCCCGGGATTCCGCCCATTGGAGCGGCGATGGTCAATGGGCTTTTCTGTGAGTGCGATTTGTTCAATCCATCTAGGGATTGGCGGCACTGAAGCGCTTGAGAATGTCCTGGTACATTTTGGTCCGCCGGTGATCCCGGCCATATCCGCCAGCGGCGGCGACGGTGCCGGCCTGGACGTGGTCCAGGTACTTGAAGATTTTGCCGGGGGACAGAAACACCACCTTGTAGCCGAGGCCGATCGCGCGGTCCTGCAGCTCATAACCGGGCACCCGGTCATCGATCTGGAAATGCAGACCCTGCTGCTTCATCAGCCTGCAATTCCACAGGGTGCAAAAGCTTTTCAGGTAAGTCTCGGTGTAGGGCTTAGGTTCTCTTGAACGCAGGCCCAGGGACAGTTTCAAGCGGCGAAAATGGTGCTTTGCGAAGCGTGAGGTGAAGCGCCAGACAGTCCTTGGCAACCCGCGATTGAGTTGCTCGGTGCAGCCGACCGCGATGACGTTTCGATCCCTGGTGCAGTGCTCCATCATCATTGCAAAGATGTTGGGATCGAAGACGAAGGTGTCGGTGTGCATCAGGAACAGATGGTCGGTATTGACCCTGGCCAGCGCCATGTCCAATGCCTTGCCATGGGCGATGTGGCCGGGTTCTTTGGTGGGGGCATCGCGTTCGATCAGGTTGATCCAGTCCAGTGAGCGCAGATACTCGACGCTGGCGTCCGCCGAATCGTTGTCCACCACCCAGACGGGTATGCCGGCTTTGCGTGCAGGCTCACGCAAAAGGTCCAGGCAGATCCTGGTCAGATCGAGGGTTTTGTAATTCACCAGCACGATGCTGAACGGCGGTTTGGCGCTTGTATCGACACGGGCCATTTTCGAAATGCTCGACTACCTGAAAGCCTCGAAGACTAAACAGGCAACCTTAGCCCAAGCTTAATTTCACCTGGGCGGGTTGGCCGTTGGCATTCAGGCGGCCTCGATACGCCTAGGGCTTGGCCTGGTTTTTCAGCTTCTCTTCGATTTTCGCATCGACCGCAGCACGAATCTGGTCAACGCTGAAACTGGCAGGCTTCTGGCTCGGCGGGTACTCGATGAAGGTCTGCAGGAAGCGCGCCGCCTTGGCAACACCCGCGGCCATCAGGTAGGAGTTTTTCACCAGCCAGTCGTTGTACTGGTCCGAGACCAGGTCAGCCCGTTCATAAGGGTCCATGCGCAGGTTGAACAGCTTCGGCACGCGCAGTGGCACGAACGGGCTGCTCCACACCGCAAAGCCACCGGGTTCGCGCTGTTCGGCGAAGACCACTTTCCAGTTGTCGAAGCGCATCGATACCAGCACGCCGTCGTCGTTGAAGTAGTAGAACTCGCGACGCTCGCCTTTAGGCTGTTGGCCGGTCAGGTACGGCAACTGGTTGTAGCCGTCCAGGTGCACCTTGAAGCTGTTGCCACCCGAGGTCGGTGCCCAACCCTTGAGCAACTTTTCCTTCACGTCGGTTTCGCCCGCGGCTGCCAGCAAGGTCGGGAACCAGTCCATGCCCGAGAACATCTCGTTGGACACTTCACCGGCCTTGATCTTGCCTGGCCAACGAATGATCGCCGGCACGCGGTAGGCGCCTTCCCAGTTGGAGTTCTTCTCGTTACGGAACGGCGTGGTGGCTGCGTCCGGCCAGGAGAACTGGTTCGGGCCGTTGTCGGTGGTGTAGACGACGATGGTGTTGTCGGCGATTTTCAGGTCGTCGAGGGTCTTCAGCAGTTTGCCGACATCGCCGTCGTGTTCCAGCATGCCATCGGCGTAGTCGTTGCCGGGCATGCCGCTCTGGCCCTTCATCGAGTCGCGTACGTGGGTGAACAGATGCATGCGCGTGGTGTTCATCCAGACGAAGAACGGCTTGTCGGCCTTGGCCTGTTTCTCGATGAAGGATTGAGCGGCAGCCGTGGTTTCGTCGTCGATGGTTTCCATGCGCTTGGCGGTCAGCGCGCCGGTGTCTTCGATCTTGCCGTCGGCGTAGCTGTGGATCACGCCGCGTGGCGTCCTGGTCTTGACGAAGTCAGGGTCATCCTTGGGCCAGTAAGGGCGCTCGGGTTCCTCTTCGGCGTTGAGGTGATAGAGGTTGCCGAAGAACTCGTCGAAACCGTGGTTGGTCGGCAGGAACTCGTCCTTGTCACCCAGGTGGTTCTTGCCGAACTGGCCGGTCGCATAACCCTGGGACTTGAGCGCCTGGGCGATGGTGATGTCGCGTTTTTGCAGGCCGATCGGCGCGCCCGGCACGCCCACCTTGGTCAGGCCGGTGCGCAGCGGTGACTGGCCGGTGATGAACGACGAGCGCCCGGCGGTGCAGCTGTTCTCCGCGTAGTAGTCGGTGAACAGCATGCCTTCGTGGGCGATGCGGTCGATGTTCGGCGTCTTGTAGCCGACCACGCCCATGGAATAGGCGCTGATGTTGGTCTGGCCGATGTCATCGCCGAAAATCACCAGAATGTTGGGTTTGTCAGCGGCATTCGCCGCCATTGCCATGACCGTTGTCGCCACCAGGGCGAGTTTCGGCAGCCACTTTTTTATGCGAGTCATCTGACTGGCTCCTTGTTGACGGGCGTCGCGCAGGGCGACCAGCGGCCATGTTCGAACGTCGTCAAAAGGTTCGCGCCACCCGTATCAGGTGGCGCTGACCTGTAGGAGCTGCCGCAGGCTGCGATCTTTTGACGTTGATTTTCAAGATCAAAAGATCGCAGCCTGCGGCAGCTCCTACAGGGAAGTGCGCCGCGTCAGATATGCAGTACCGCGCCGGTGACGCTGGCGCCGGCACCGCTGGCCAGCAGTAACAAGGGGCCGTTGAGTTCTTGCAGGCCGGCGTCCTTGCCTCGACCGGCCGCGATGACGTTGACGCGAATGCGGTGCGGCGTCAGCGACTGGGCCATGGCGCGGCTCATGCGGATCAGGCTGCTATTGGCGCGCAGGCACGGGTTCGGCTCGCTGATGGGGCGCGGCGGCGGGTCGATGTTGACGATGCTGCCACCGCGTTCGGCCCGGATCATGTGCAGGCTGGTGCAGTGGACAATGTGATTGTTCAAGGCAACATGCTCGCGCTCGGCGCTGTTGTTGATCAGCACATCGACGCTGCCGAATCGCTCCTGCACGGTGTCCAGGGCGGCTTCGATGCTCGGTCTGCGGGCGCTGTCGAGGCTGACAACCATGACTTCGCCACCTTCCCAATGCAGGTCGGCCGCCAGTTGCTCCAACTGCGAAGGGTGCTGGCCGCCGAGGGCCACACGGGCGCCGGCGAGGCTGATCAGGCGGGCGAAATGCGCGCCCAGTCGGGTGCTGGCATCGGCCACCAGGACGGTCTTGCCGGCCATGGAAAACGGCTGCATGAGATCGCTCATGGGCGTGCCTCCGCGGTTATCGGGCGGCGGGTGATCAGGGCTCGTGGGACAGGTATCCCGGGCGACGGAACAGGCGCGGCGCCGAGCATTTTCAACACCAGTTCCGAGTAATGGCGGATGACGGCATCAATGCTCCAGCGACCATCGGCCTGGTACCAGACGCAGGTATGGGTGAGCATGTTGAACAGGGTGCGGGCCATCAATTTGGGTTCGGCGCAGCTCAGCGAACCTTCCTTGACCCCTTGTTCCAGCAGTTCCTGCAGGGCGTTCAGATACTGACGCCGGGCTTGGCGGACCTGCTCCAGATCCTCTTCGTCGAGGCTTCTGAACTCTAAATTGCCGAGCATGGCCTCGTCCTGGTGTTCCAGGTGATAACGCACGTGGCAGGCGATGAAGGCAAGCAGTTTGATATCGGCGGTCGCGCACTTTTTGGGGCGACGCCGTGCCCACTCCCGGGACACCCCCTGGAAATACTCGAGAATCAGCTCCAGCAGCAGTTCGTTTTTGCCTTTGTAGTAGAGGTACAGCGTCGAGGCGTTGATGCCAGCTTCAGTAGCGAGCTGGCGCAGGCTCATCGAGCCGAAGCCGTTGCGCGAGATCAGTTTGATGGCGGCCAGGCGGATGTTGCTTTCAGTCATGTTCATGGGGTGGTCCTGCGGTCATCAAAACTCAAACACGGATTGTGTGGCGAGGGAGCTGTTGTGGGAGCGAGCCTGCTCGCGAAAAATGCCCGGACAACGCCGGTCAATCAGATGAAGCGCGTTATCGTTGACGTCCATCGCGAGCAGGCTCGCTCCCACAACAAGCTCGCTCCTACGGTTTTGCTTATTGCAGATTGCCGGCCACCGCGATGGTCTGCGCCGTGATGTAGTTCGACTCTGGTGAGCAGAACAGGTACACCGCATCAGCCGCTTCCTGCACGGTGCCCGGACGACCCAGCGGGTTGCGCTGGGCGAACGACTTGGCGGCTTCCGGGCTGATGCCGACTCGGATGTCACGGCCTTCGATGTTCACCGTAGCGCCGGCATGGGCGTCGGCCTTGGTCATGCGGGTTTCGATGAAACCGAAGGCCACGGCGTTGACGTTGACCTTGAAACGACCCCATTCGCGCGCCAGCGCACGGGTCATGCCGATCACGCCGGCCTTGGCCGAGGAGTAGTTCATCTGCCCGGCGTTGCCGTTGAGGGCCGACACCGAAGAAATGTTCACCACTTTGCGGAATACCTCGCGCTCTGCCGCCGCATCGGCCTGGGCCTGGGCCTTGATGATCGGGTAGGCGGCACGCAGGATGCGAAAGGGCGCGGTCATGTGGCAGTCGAGAATGGCGTACCACTGCTCGTCGCTCATCTTCTGGATCACGTCGTCCCAGGTGTAGCCGGCGTTGTTGACGATGATGTCGATGGCGCCGAAGTTGTCCATCGCGGTCTTGACGTAGCGGTCGCCGAAGTCCGGGGCGCTGACGTTGCCGTGGCAGACGGCGGCTTCACCACCCAGCTTGCGGATCATTTCAGCGGTCTCGTGGGCCGGATCGGCGTCCAGGTCGTTGATCACGATGCGCGCGCCTTCGCTCGCCAGTTTCAGGGCGATCTGTTGACCGATGCCACGACCGGAACCGGTGACCAGTGCGACTTTGCCTTCGAGTTTTGCCATGGGGTGTTGCTCCTCAGTGATCAGTTTTGTTTACAGAGCGATCACGGCGTCGCCAACGATCTTGGTCTCGCCGTATTGATTGGTGGTGCGCACTTCGACTTTGATCCGTTGCTCGCCCTCGACCTCGAAGCGCTCGACGACAGTGCCGGTGCAGGTGATCTGGTGACCCAGGTGAGTGATGCCGAGAAAGCGCACGCCGAACTCGCGCAACTGACGCTGATCGACCCACTGGGTCAGCAGGCGACCGAGGTAGGCCATCGACAGCATGCCGTGGGCGAACACGTCGGGCATGCCGGCACGGCGGGCGTAATCGGTGTCGATGTGAATAGCGTTGTGATCACCCGACGCACCGGCGAACAGGGCCAGGGTGGTGCGGTTGATCGGCGGCAGGGCCAGTGGTGGCAGGGTGTCGCCGACGTTGATTTTTTCCAGGCTAATCGCGTTCATCAGTGTTCTCCGCTTCAGCTGTTGCGCTGCACAAGCACGCTGCGCAGGTCCGCAACGTGCTCACCGTGCTGATTGGTGACTCGGGTTTCGCGCACCACGAATTCCAGGGCGCCGCCTTTCTTGTCGTAGATGTCGGCGATGCGCACATCGAAGCGCAAGGTGTCGCCGGCATAGGCCATGCGGTGATAACGGAAGGATTCTTCGCCGTGCAAAATGCGCGCGGTGACGATGCCCAGTTCGTCACGCCAGGCGTTCGAAGGAATCTGGAACTCCAGCGAGAACAGAAAGGTCGGCGGCAGCGGCAGGTTGGGATACCCGGCATCGCGTGCGGCCTGTTCGTCAAAGTAAACCGGGTTGGTTTCACCGGTGGCCTTGGCGAAGAAGCGCAGTTGCCCGGCTTCGGCGGTCACGAGGAAAGTAGGCAGCTGTCTGCCGATGTGTTTCTTATCGATCATCGAAATGGCTCCTAAGCTCTGCGGGCGCGTCAGTTTTTCTGGTAAACGGTGACCACGCAGGCGCCGCCCAGGCCGAGGTTGTGCTGCACCGCAATGCGCGCGTCCTGCACCTGGCGTTGTTCGGCGGTGCCGCGCAATTGGTGGGTCAGTTCAAAGCACTGGGCCAGGCCGGTGGCGCCCAGCGGGTGGCCCTTGGAGAGCAGGCCGCCGGACGGATTGGTCACCCATTTGCCGCCGTAGGTGTTGTCACCGTCGTTGACCAGTTGCTCGCCGCCGCCCTCAGCGCACAAGCCCAGGCCCTCGTAGGTCAGCAGTTCGTTCTGCGCGAAGCAGTCGTGCAGTTCGATGACGTCGACGTCCTGCGGGCCGATGCCGGCCTGGTTGTAGGCGACATCTGCAGCCATACGGGTCATGTCGAAACCGACCACGCGGATCATGTCCCTGGCGTCGTAGGTGCTCGGCAGGTCGGTGGTCAGCGCCTGGCCCGCCATCAATACGTCGGTGCGCAGACCGTGCTTTTTCGCGAACGCTTCGGACACCACGATGGCCGCGGCAGCGCCACAGGTCGGCGGGCAGGCCATCAATCGCGTCATCACGCCTTCCCACAACATCGGGGCGGCCATGACTTCTTCGCTGCTCACCACGTTGCGGAACACTGCCAGCGGGTTATTGGCGGCGTGACGGCTGGCCTTGGCGCGGATCTTGGCGAAGGTTTCCAGTCGGGTGCCGTACTTCTGCATATGCGCGTAGCCGGCGCCGCCGAACTGGCGGATGGCATTGGGCAGGTCAGGCATGCCGATCAGTTCGTTGGCCAGCACCAGGGCGCGTTCGGTGGCCGGTGCGCGATCGGTCCAGGCGGATTTCAAGGCACCCGGGTTCATGTGTTCGAAGCCAAACGCCAGGGCACAGTCCACCGCGCCGCTTTGTACCGCCTGGCGAGCGAGGAACAGGGCGCTGGAGCCTGTGGCGCAGTTGTTGTTGACGTTGATCAGCGGGATGCCGGTCATGCCCACGCGATACAGGGCTTTCTGGCCGCAGGTGGAGTCGCCGTAGACATAACCGGCGTAGGCCTGCTGGATGTCATTGAAATCCACACCCGAATCGGCCAGGGCCTGGCGGATCGCCTGTTCACCCATGACGTCGTAGGGCTCGTTGGTCCCCGGTTTCTTGAACTGGATCATGCCGACGCCAGCAACGAACACTTTATTGCTCATCGTTGTTTTCCTTGTTGTTTGAGAGGTTCAGAGCTTGCGCGCGATCATTTCGCGCATGACTTCACTGGTGCCGCCGTAGATGCGATTGACCCGTGAGTCGACGAAAGCGCGGGCGATCGGGTACTCCATCATGTAGCCGTAGCCACCGTGCAGCTGGACCATGTCGTCGATGCATTTCCACAGGGTCTCGGTGGTGAAGAGCTTGGCGATGGCCGCTTCTTCCAGGGTCAGGCGCCGGCGCATGTGCTCGCCCAGGTAGTAGTCGACCATCACCCGCATGGCGGTGGCCTGGGCCTTGATGTCGGCGAGCTTGAATTTGCTGTTCTGGAAGTCCCAGACGGTCTGGTTGAAGGCCTTGCGGTCCTTCACGTATTCGAGGGTCTGCTCCAGCAGGCGCTCCAGCTTCGCGGCGGCGGACACCGCAATCGAGAAGCGCTCCTGGGGCAGTTCGCCCATCAGGTAGGTAAAGCCCAGGCCTTCCTCGCCGAGGCGGTTGCCGACGGGCACGCGGACGTTGTCGAAGAACAGCTCGGACGTGTCGGCGGCGGCCTGGCCGACTTTCTCCAGTTTGCGCCCGCGCTTGAAACCGGCGCGGCTGGCCTCCACGGCGATCAGGCTGATGCCCTTGGCGCCGGCAGCCGGGTCGGTCTTGCACACGACAATGACCAGGTCGGCGGTCAGGCCGTTGCTGATGAAGGTCTTGCTGCCGTTGATCACGTATTCGCCGCCCTCGCGCACGGCGGTGGTGCGCACGGCCTTGAGGTCGCTGCCGGTACCGGGCTCGGTCATGGCGATGGCCAGGATGATCTCGCCCGAGCAAATGCCCGGCAGCCACTTCTGTTTCTGTTCTTCGTTACCGCAGCGATTGATGTACGGGGCGATGACGTCCGAATGCATGCCAAAGTAGGCGCCACTCACGCCGGCCCGGGCGAACTCCTCGTTGAACACCGCGCAGTGACCGAAATCACCGCCACCACCACCGTATTCGATGGGCAGGGTGATGCCGAGCAAGCCTTCGCGGCCGGCCTTGAGCCAGGTTTCGCGGTCGACCTGACCGGCCTTGTCCCAGGCGGCCTGGCGTGGCAGGCATTCGCGTTCGAAAAAGCGCCGCACGGTGGTGCGGAACATCTCATGGTCGTCGCGGAAAACGGTTCGGGCGATGTGCACGCAAGTCTCCTCAAACATGGCAGGCCGGCCTTGGGCCGAGCGCTTACGCAAGGCGCGGACTGCGCCTTTGATCTGAGGGTTACGATAGGTGGGGCCCGTGGCCCGAACGCCACCCGAGCCGGGTGGCGGGGGAAAAAACAATCCATGTAGGAGCTGCCGCAGGCTGCGATCTTTTGATCTTGTTCTTAAAAAACAAAGTCAAAAGATCGCAGCCTGCGGCAGCTCCTACAGGGTTTCAGGGGTGGACGTTGCTGTCATCCTGGGATTCCAGATCCCGCACCCGCGCCACCGCTTCATCGCGGCTGTTGACGCCGAGCTTGCTGTAGATATGGCTCAGGTGCCATTTCACGGTTTCCGGGGACAGGCCCAGGGCACGGGCGATTTTCTTGTTGGGCAGGGCCTGGGCCAGCAGGCGCACGACTTCGATTTCTCGTTCGCTCAACGGCTCGATCCCGGTCGTCAACGGTTTGCTGGTGGCCGTTGTCGCAGGTTTGGCCTTCGAGATCGCCGGGGTCGTGGCCTCGGCCGCCTGCAAGCGCTCGACATAAAACGCCAGCACCGGGTCCAGGGCTTCGCGGGCGGCGATATCGCAGATCAGTTTCAAGCCATCCGGATGGGCGTCGAGGAGGCTGCGCACCAGGCCAAAGCGTTGACCTCGGCGCAAGGCTTCGATGACTTTGATCCGTGCCCGTTCATGGTTGCCGCGTTCGGACTCGATCACGGCGCTGAGCACCAGCAGGCGCGTTGTCCCTAGTTGGCGACGATGCCGGTCGCAGGTTTCGATCAATCGTTCGATGCGATCGCAAGCCCCGTCCAGATCACCCTGGACCAGTTGCCAGCGAGCGCGGGCATTCTCGGCCAGGATGTGGATTTCCTTCAGGGCCGTGTGCCCGGCATCCGGGTGACGCGCGTCGATGGCTTCCAGGCGCGCCAGTTTGGCCTGGGCTTGTGCCGTCTCCCCGAGAATCAGCAACCAGCGCACTTGCCAGGTCAGGCAGTAGGCTTGCAGGCGCTCCAGACCGAGTTTGATCGCGTACTCATCCAGCCGCTCGACAAACGCCAGGGCTTCTTGATGGTTACCTGCCAGCCATTGCACGTTCCATAACACCTGCAGCACACGCAGGACGGAATCGGGAATGGAAATCCGTTCGAGCAGGTCGATCCAGCCCGAGAGCATTTTGAACGCGGCGTCGACATCGTTGGTTTCGTACAGCACCTCACCGAGCAGCGCGGCGGAGAGATAAGTCGCGTCGGCACCGGCCTTGCCGCATTGGCCAGCCTCATGCAGCACGTCGCGGTAAACCCTTTCCGCCTGAGTCATCTGGCCTTCAAGGGCCAGGCTCAAGCCAATCATGCAACGACCCTGAAGGCTGCCGGCCGTGGTCCCCAGCAGCGGTTCGCCATTAATCAGCAGGTTCGGCCGGTCGAGTTGCACCTGCCGAGCCTTTTCGTATTCGCCGCGGTGCATGTACAGCCAGGACAGGATGTTGGCGCAGGAGCCGATGGCCACGCTGTTGCTGCCCGGCGGCGGGTTGAGCAGTTGCGGCAGGACCGTCATGGCCGCGTCGGTGTCATCCCGTTGCAGGGCCAGGGAGGCGCGCAGCAGCGAGATCATGAAGTGGTCATGGACTTCGCTCTCGGGTACGTCGCGAAACAGTTGTTCGAGACTGGCGCTGCAGGCCACGAAGTCCCGGGCATACAGCTGCATCCGCGCCTTGAGGATGCGCAGCTTGACCCGGGCCTGTACCTGTTCGACCGGCAACAGCCGTACCAGCTCGATCAACATGCGCAGGTCGCCATGGGCGTAGAGCGCCTCGACGTGTTGCTCCACCAGGTCGGCGGCGGCAGCCGGGTCGCCGCCCATGACCGCATGGTGCACCGCTTCATCCAGGTGGTTGTGGTCACGGAACCAGTGCCACGCCCGCACGTGCACCGCATGTTGCTCGGCCTGGCTGCGGGAGTCGAAATACTTGAGCAGGGTTTCGCGCAACAGCGGGTGCAGGCGATACCAGGTTTCACGTTCGGCGCTGTCCACCGGGATCAGGAACAGGTTGTCCCGCTCCATGCGCGTCAGTAGCGCATTCGCTTCGGCAACCGCCTGCGGGTGGCCGCTGAGTGCGGCGCACAATGAGGCGCAGAATCGGTTGCACACGGCCATGAGCAGCAGCAGGTCGAGGTCGGTCGGCGACAGGTGAGACAGCACTTCGACTTCGAAAAACTTGGCGAAGGCTTGATCGTCCCGCAGTTGCGTGTGCACTGACGTGGCGTCCGGGGTGGCAGGCGGGCGGTTCTTTTTGCGGCTGACGGCGAGCAGTTGCAGGCCGGCGACCCAGCCATCGGTCAGCTCATGCATCATCCTGGCGTCGCGGGCATTGATCTCACCCAACTGCGCCTTGAGGAACTGTTCGGACTCGACCGCCGTGAAGCGCAAGTCCCGCAGGTTCAGCTCGAGCACCAGTTCCTGGCTGCGCAACCGCGCCAGGGACAACGGCACGGCACTGCGCGATACCAGCGCCAGGTGCAGGTTGGCCGGGGCGTAGTCGATCAGCCATTGCAGGGCCTGGTGAATGCCCACGTCGGTCAGGTGGTGCAGGTCGTCGAGTACCAGCACCAGTTCACGGCCACGGCTGGCAATGCTGCGCACCAGGGTGATGACGGTGCGCTCAACGGCTTCGCTGTCGATGCCGCGACCTTCCAGCTGAGTCGCGTCCCGCACCAGCGCCGGGTCGATTTGGCCGAGGCTCGCCAGCAGGTAGTCAAGAACACGCGTCAGTTCGTTGTCGTCCGCCGACAATGTCAGCCACGCCACATCGAATCCCAACGGCAACAGCGCCTGGCGCCAGGCGATCAGGGTCGAGGTCTTGCCGCAGCCAGCCGGCCCCTTGAGCACGATGCAGCGCAGGCGTCGGGCCTTGAGCATTTGATCCTGCAGGCGTTCGCGGGAGATCAGGCGCCCGGTGCTGCGCGGCGGAATCAGTTTGGTGCTGACGATCGGGGACTGAACCGGATTGAAGACCTGGCTGGCATGGGGGTCCGATGCATTGGACTTGCGGGGTTTATCCATGGGGCTGTCCGATTCTTTCTTGTTTTGTGAGTGCGTCGAATCTCATCGAGTGTAACCCAGAGCATGGGTGGCATGACCCTGTCTTTGGCGGCCACCACCCGATGCGGGTGGTGGTCGTCGATCAACGGATTGATCTACTGGAAGGCACAAGAATAGGAGTGCTGTGGCGCTCCGTCAGAACAGTGGAGCGTTGGCAATGGGCGTACTGAGTGGCATTCGGGTGGTGGAGTTTGAGGCAATCGGGCCGGCGCCGTTTGGCACCATGCTGTTGGCCGATATGGGCGCCGACGTGGTGCGCATCGACCGCCCGCAGAAGGCCAGTGACCTGGGGCCGAAGCTGGAAGGCAAGCGTGCCGATATTACCGGGCGCAATCGGCGTTCGGTCACCCTCGACCTGAAGCGCCCGGACGGTGTCGCCGCTGCGCTGGAACTGATCGAACGTGCCGATGTGGTGATTGAAGGGTTTCGCCCCGGCACGATGGAGCGCCTGGGTCTTGGCCCTGACATCGCGCTCGAACGCAATCCGCGCCTGGTCTACGCGCGGATGACCGGTTGGGGCCAGACCGGCCCGATGGCCGACCGCGCCGGGCATGACCTGAACTACATCGCCTTGTCAGGTGTGTTGTCGAGCATCGGCCCGGCCGGTGGGCGACCAGTACCGCCGCTGAACCTGGTGGGCGACTACGGCGGTGGCGGCATGCTGCTGGCGATGGGCGTGTTGGCGGCGCTGGTCAACGTGCAGCGCGGCGGCGCCGGCCAGGTGGTCGACGCGGCCATGACCGAAGGTGCGGCGCAACTGGGCTCGGTGATCTGGGGCCTGCTCGCCGGCGGGCACTGGACAGAACAGCGCGGCAGCAACCTGCTCGACGGCGGCGCGCCCTGGTACGACACCTACGAAACCCGCGACGGCCAGTACATGGCAATCGGGCCGATCGAGTCGCGCTTCTATGCGCAGATGCTGGAAATTCTCGGACTGTCCAACGCCGACCTGCCCAATCAGCACGACCGGGCTGGCTGGCCGCGGCTGCGTGAGGCCTTCACCGCTGCGTTCCTGGGCCGCACCCGCGAGCAGTGGGTGGCAGCGTTCGAAGGCAGCGACGCTTGCGTTGCACCGGTGCTGGGGCTTGTCGAAGCCGCCCGACATGCCCATGGCGTTGCCCGTGGCAGCTTCATCGAGGTCGACGGGGTGGTGCAGCCGGTCCCGGCTCCGCGCTTCCTTGGCACGCCATCGGCGCAACCGCAACCCGCTCCCGAGCGTGGCGAACACGGCGGCGACGCACTGCGCGACTGGGGCTTCGACACGCCGGCCATCGAGCGCTTGCGTGAGCTGGGTCTGGGATGGCGCGCCTGAGCGCGTTCGCCCCGAAAAAACATAAAGATCCGTGCAGCGCAGGAGTCACCCATGGCCATTCAGTTCAAGATCATCGATCAGGTGGCACTTGTCACGCTCGATGCGCAACAGTCGAACAACGCGCTGACCCTCAGCGATTTGATGCACCTGCGCAAGACCCTGGGCGCCTGCCAGGATGACGAACAGGTGCGGGTCATCGTCCTGACCGGTGCCGGCGAACGTGCATTTTGCAGCGGTGCGAGCCACAAGGAGTCGCTGCTGGCCGCTTCGGGGTTCGTCGCCAGCACCCTCAAGAGTCGCGAGACCGAAGCCGAGGAGGGCGGCTACAGCCGACTGTTCGACCTCAGCGACCTGGACATCTGGAAACCGGTGGTTGCCGCCATCAATGGTGCCTGCCTGGGAGGCGGTCTTGAGCTGGCGCTGCAATGCGATCTGCGCATCGCTTCGTGCGGCGCTACCTTCGGCTTGCCTGAAGTGTGCGACGCGACCATTCCAGCGGCCGGCGGCGTGCAGTACCTGCTGCGTGCGATCCCGGCGGCACACGCGATGAAAATGGCCCTGACCGGAGAGTCGATCGGCGCGCAGGAGGCTTTGGACATCGGTTTGATCATAGAGCTGCTACCCCAGGACCGTCTGCTGCCAGCGGCGCTGGACCTGGCCGGGCGCATTGCCGCCAACGGCCCGCTGGCGGTGCAGTCGATCAAGCGCCTGGCCTTGCAGACCGCCCACCTCGCACCCCGGGATTTCGTCACCCAGGCCCATCTGCACTGGGGGTTGCTGCGCGACAGCGAAGATCACGCCGAAGGGCGCATGGCCCAGGCCGAGCAGCGTTCACCGAAGTACACCGGCACCTGACGCAACAGGCAAGCGCCGCATTCGTCCTGACCTGACAACAATAATTCACAGGAGAACCCCATGTATTTGACCCAAGGCCTGCACCGCGTGTTGCAGCAACGTCCCCATGCCGTGGCGACAGTCTTTCGCGACCGCCGCCGCACCTATGCCGAACTGGCCGAGCGGGTGGCTCGTCTGGCCGGGGCGTTGCAGCAACTGGGGATGCAGACCGGCGACCGCGTCGGCCTGCTGGGCCTGAACTCCGACCGATTCCTTGAGTATTTCCTGGCGACCTGGTGGGGCGGCGGCGTGGTCAACCCGGTGAATATTCGCTGGAGCGTGCCGGAAATCGTCTACTCGCTGGACGACTGTGACACGCGCATCCTGCTGATCGACGACACCTTCCTGCCCATGGCCGAAGACATCGCCGGCAGCGCCAAGGTACGGCCATTGCTGATTCACATCGGCGACGGGCCATTGCCCCAAGGCATGCTGTCCTATGAGCAACTGATTCGTGAAGCTACGCCGGTGGACGACGCCTTTCGCGGCGGTGATGACCTGGCGAGCATCATGTACACCGGCGGCACGACCGGCCGGCCGAAGGGCGTGATGCAGTCGCACATGAACCTGTGGACCGCTGCCGTGGCCCGTGCGGCCGATGTGCCGGTGCCGGCGGATGCCCTGACCCTGCATATCGCGCCGATGTTCCACCTGGCGGCGCTGTCGCGGGTCATCCTGATCTCGCTGCTCGGTCTGCCGAGCATTTTCGTCCCGGCCTTCGATGCCCTGGACGTGATGCGTACCATCGAGCGCGAGCGCATCACCGACATCCTGATCGTGCCGACCATGCTTCAGGCATTGATCATGCACCCGGAATTCGCCAGACATGACCTGAGCTGCCTGCGCAGTCTCACCTACGGCGCCTCGCCGATTGCCGTGCCCTTGCTCGAACTGGCGCTCAAGGCGTTGCCCAATGTCGAGTTCACCCAAGGGTACGGCATGACCGAAGCGGCGCCGCCGATCAGCGCCAACGGTCCGGAAAACCATAGCGCCGAAGGCATTGCCAATGGTCGTCTGCGCTCGGCCGGGCGGCCAGGGCTGGGCGTTACGGTGCGCATCGTCGACGAACACGACAACGAGGTGCCGCGCGGCACGGTCGGCGAAGTGCTGGTCCGTGGCCCGAACATCATGCTCGGCTACTGGAACAAACCCGAAGAAACCGCCCAGGCTCTGCGTGGCGGCTGGATGCACACCGGCGACGGCGCCTACATGGACGACGACGGCTATATCTACATCGTCGACCGCTTCAAGGACATGATCGTGAGCGGTGGCGAAAACGTTTTTTCGGGTGAAGTCGAAAGCGCGATTTCCAGTCACCCGGCCGTCGCCGCCTGCGCAGTGATCGGCATTCCCTGCGCGCAGTGGGGCGAAGCGGTGCATGCGGTGATCGTGCTCAAGCCCGATCACGAAGCCGCGGGCGCCGCGATCATCGAGCATTGCCGGCGGCAGATCGCGGGCTACAAGACGCCGAAGTCGGTCGAGTTCCGCACTGCGTTGCCGCTGTCTGGCGCTGGCAAGGTACTCAAGCGCGATCTGCGCGAGCCGTTTTGGGCCGGCAAGGATCGGGGTGTCAGCTGATGCCACAGGTGAACGGTGGCGCATTGATTCCCGAGGGCTTCTGCGCGCTGGAACAACGCTCGGGTTTTTTGCGCTGTTGCGGCGACTTTTATGTGCATCAAGAGCTGCCGATCCTGGCGGTGCGCCTCGAACCGCAGCATCTCAATTACGTGCGCATCGCCCACGGCGGCTTTCTCGCCACGGTGGCGGACAGCGCGTTCGGCGTCATTTTGCGGCGCCTTTCGGTGTCGCAGTCGGTGGCAGTGACGGTCAATCTGAACGTCGATTACCTCGGTCCGGTGCGCGAAGGAGACTGGCTGGAGGCGCATGTGCATGTGCTCAAGAGCGGCGGCACCTTCATCAGTGCCAGCTGCCTGTTGAAGGTCGGCGAGCGCCTGGTGTTACGTGCCAACGGTGTCTTCACCCCGTGGAAAGGCCAGATGCCATGTACATGACCCAATGCCTGCAACGCACACTGCAACAAAATCCGGATCAACTCGCGACGGTTTTCGGTGATCGCCGTCGGACCTATCGCCAGTTTGGCGACCGCGTCGCACGTCTGGCGGGTGCCTTGCAGAATCTGGGCATGGCGGCCGGCGATCGGGTCGGCATGCTGGCGCTCAATTCCGACCGCTACCTGGAATACATCATGGGCGTGTGGTGGGGCGGCGGGGTGCTCAACCCGGTGAACGTCCGCTGGAGCGTGCCGGAGATCGTCTATTCGCTGGACGATTGCAGTACCGGCATCCTTATCGTCGACGAACACTTTGCACCACTGGCCGAGAAGATCCGCATCAGTGCCCGCCATGTGCCACGGTTTATCTATGCCGGCGAGGGCGAAGTACCGGTGGGCATGCTGGGTTTCGAGCAACTGATTGCCCAGGCCACGCCGGTCGAAGACGCCGGGCGTGGCGGTGAAGACCTCGCCTGCATCATGTACACCGGCGGCACTACCGGGTTTCCCAAGGGCGTGATGCAGTCGCACTTGAACCTGTGGTCGGCGTGCATGCCGCGCATGGTCGACATGCCGCCAATCCGTGACGGTCGACTGTTGCACGTGGCGCCGCTGTTCCATGTCGCCGGCATGGCTCGGGCACTGATTCAGTTCATGGCCGGTGAAAGCCATGTGCTGCTGTCGAGTTTCGACGCGGCCCAAGTGCTGCAGGTGATCGAGCGGGAACGGATCACCGAGACACTGCTGGTGCCGACCATGATCCTCGCGCTGCTGGCCCACCCGGACTTCGATCGTCATGACCTCGGTAGCCTGAAACGCCTGACCTACGGTGCGTCACCCAGCGCTGGCGAAATGGTGGAGCAGGTATTGGCCCGGCTTCCGGATCTCGAGCTTTCTCATTCCTACGGGCTCACCGAAGCCTGCCCGGTGGTGTCGAGCAATCTGCCGTGCAATCACACGCCGCAGGCACGCAAGAGTGGTCTGTCGCGTTCGGTCGGGCGCGGCGGGTTGGGGGTCAACGTGAAGATCGTCGACCCGCAAGGTCAGGAAGTTGCGCGTGGCACGGTGGGCGAGATCATCGTGCGCGGGCCGAACATCATGCAGGGTTACTGGAACAAGCCCGAGGAAACCGCCAAGGCATTGTGCGATGGCTGGTTGTACACCGGCGATGCGGCGTGGATGGATGAGCATGGATACCTGTTCATCGTCGACCGCTTGAAGGACATGATCGTCAGCGGTGGCGAAAATGTTTACTCGGCGGAAGTCGAAAACGTCCTGGCGCGGCACCCGGCCGTGGCGCTGTGCGCGGTGATCGGCGTTCCCCATGAACAGTGGGGCGAGGCGGTGCATGCGGTGGTGGTGCGCAAGCCCGGTGCCCAGGTCGATGCCGAGCAATTACGCAGGTACTGCCGCGAGTTCATCGCACCCTACAAATGCCCGAAAACCGTTGAGTTCCGCGACGAACTGCCGCTCTCGGCCGCCGGCAAAGTCCTCAAGCGCGAACTGCGCCCATAACCCCCACAACCGCCCCCTGTAGGAGCTGCCGAAGGCTGCGATCTTTTGATCCTGATCTTCAAAAAATCAAGATCAAAAGATCGCAGCCTGCGGCAGCTCCTACGGGTTTGTTTGTGTCTGGACAGTCGGCGGTGATCGCTACCCGATCCGGGTGGCTTCACGACCCACCCCCCGCCAATACAGTGGTTCCACGAACCAGGCGCAAGCCTTGCCTGGCAACCCACTGGAGATCCCGATGCATATCAACCGTACCGTCTACCGTGAAGACCACGAAATGCTGCGCGACACCGCGCGGCGTTTCTTCGAGCGTGAGTGCCTGCCCAAACAGGCGCAGTGGGACGAGGCCGGGCAGGTCGACCGGGAAACCTGGCTCAAGGCTGGCCGCCACAATCTGTTGTGCCTGACCGTGCCGACCGAATATGGCGGTGGCGGCGGCGACTTCGGTCACTCGGCGGTGTTGATCGAAGAGCTGTACCGCGCCGGGGTTTCGGGCTGGAGCCTGGGCGTGCATTCGGACATCGTCGCGCCCTACATCGTGCGTCTGGGCACCGAAGAGCAGAAGCAGAAATGGCTGCCGAAAATCTGCACCGGCGAAACCGTACTGGCCGTCGCGATGACCGAGCCGGGCACCGGTTCCGACCTCAAGGCGATCCGCACCACCGCCGTGCGTGACGGCGACGAGTGGGTGATCAACGGCAGCAAGACCTTCATCAGCAACGGCCTGACCTGCGACATGGTGGTGGTCGTGTGCAAGACCGACCCGAGTGCCGGGGCCAAGGGCTGCAGCCTGATCATGGTCGAGTGCGACCGTGAAGGGTTCCGTCGCGGGCGCAAGCTGGACAAGGTCGGCCAGCACGCTGCCGACACCGCCGAGCTGTTCTTCGACGATGTCCGTGTGCCGGTGGGCAATCTGCTCGGTGAAGAGAACAAGGGCTTCATGCACCTGATGGAAGAGTTGCCGCAAGAGCGCCTGGTGATCGCCCTGTACAGCGCCGCCAAGCTCGAACGCCTGCTGGAGCAGACCGTCGAGTACGTGAAGGACCGCAAGGCGTTCAATCAGACCGTCTGGGACTTCCAGAACACCAAATTCAAGCTCGCGGACATCAAGGCCCAGGCCACGGCCGTGCGCCTGACCATCGACCACTACATCAGTGAGCACATGCGTCGTCGCCTCACGGTGCAGGAGTCGGCCATCGCCAAGCTCCTGGCCACCGAAACGCTGTGGAAGTGTATCGACGACATGGTCCAGCTGCATGGCGGCTACGGCTACATGATGGAGTACCCGATCGCCCGCGCCTTCGTCGACATGCGCGTGACGCGTGTTTTCGGTGGCACCAGCGAAGTGCTGCGCGAACTCATCGCGCGCCAGTTGTGATTCCTTTTCCCGCATTTTTTCAGGTGACACCATGAGCGAAAAAGTACTGGTTGCCGGCGTCGGCATGATCCCGTTCCGCAAGCCCAGCGACAGCCCGACCTATGTGCAGATGGGCGCCGAAGCGGTGCGTCGCGCCCTGGCCGATGCGGCGATCGATTACAACCTGGTCCAGGAGGCTTACGCCGGTTACGTCTACGGTGATTCCACCTGTGGCCAGACGGTGCTCTATGAAGTCGGCATGACCGGTATCCCGGTGGTCAACGTCAACAACAACTGCTCGACCGGCTCCACCGCGTTGTACCTGGCGCGCAAGGCCATCGAATCCGGTTCGGCCGATTGCGTACTGGCCGTGGGTTTCGAGCAGATGCAGGCCGGCGCATTGAAGTCCCATTGGGACGACCGCCCGCCGACCCGTGAACGTTTCCTGCCGATCCTGCGCGGCCTGACCGCCGATATGGATGGCATGGCCCAGGCCATCCGTACCTTCGGTGGTGCCGGGCGCGAATACATACAGAAATACGGCACCAGAATGGAAACCTTCGCCGCAGTGCGCGCCAAGGCCAGCCGTCATGCCGCCAACAACCCGCTGGCATTGTTTCGCAAGGTGCTCAGCGTCGAAGACGTGATGAACGACCCGGTGATTCTGCCAGGCGTCATGACCCGCCTGATGGCCTGCCCACCGACCTGTGGCGGCGCGGCGGCGATCCTGGTGTCCGAGCGTTTCGCGAAAAAACATGGCCTGCGCCGCGACGTGGAAATCGTCGCCCAGGCCATGACCACCGACACACCCGAATCCTTCAACTTCGAAAAACCGTCGATGCTCGACTGGGTGGGCACCCACATGACCCACGCCGCCGTGGGCCAGGTGTACGAGAAGGCCGGCGTCGGTCCACAGGACATCGACGTCTGCGAACTGCACGACTGCTTCGCCCAGAACGAAGTAATCTGCTACGAGTCGCTGGGTTTCTGCCCCGAGGGCGGGGCCGAGAAGTTCGTCATGGACGGTGACAACACCTACGGCGGGCAGATCGTGATCAACCCGTCCGGCGGTCTGCTTTCCAAGGGCCATCCATTGGGCGCGACGGGGTTGGCGCAGTGCTACGAACTGACCCAGCAATTGCGCGGCAATGCCGAGCAGCGGCAGGTCGACGGTGCGCGCCTGGCCATGGCCCATAACCTCGGGCTGGGCGGTGCATGCGTGGTGACGCTGTACGGCAAAGTCAGTGGAGGTGCCCAGTGAGCAGCTTGCTCGACGCCTTTCGCCTGACCGCACTGCCGCCACACGCAGAAGCCTTTCGTGCCGAGGTCAAGGCTTTTCTGGCCGAGCATCTGCCAAGGGTTTCGGCGAGTGTGCGAGCGCGCAGCTGGACCGGTTTCGATGCAGGTTTCAGTCGGCAACTGGCGCAGCGCGGCTGGGTCGGCCTGACCTTGCCCGCCGCTTATGGCGGTGCCGGACTGGATGCGTTCAGTCGCTTTGTGTTGGTGGAGGAGCTGCTGTCTGCCGGTGCTCCGGTGGCGGCACACTGGATCGCCGACCGCCAGAGCGGGCCGTTGATCCTGAAGTTCGGCAGCGATGCACAGAAGGATTTTTTCCTGCCGCGCATCTGCGCCGGCCAGGCATTTTTCTGCATCGGCATGAGCGAACCGAACTCGGGTTCGGACCTGGCCAGTGTACGCAGCCGTGCCACCCGTTGCCCTGAAGGTTGGCGCCTGAGCGGGCGCAAGATCTGGACCACCAACGCCCATCACGCCGACTACATGATCGCTTTGGTGCGCACCAGCGGTGCGCCCGAGGACCGTCAAAACGGGCTGTCGCAATTCATCATCGACCTCAAGCAACCAGGCATCAGCGTGCGTCCCATCGTTGACCTGGCCGGTGACGCGCATTTCTCCGAAGTGGCCTTCGACGACGTCTTGCTCGGCGAAGACGCGTTGGTGGGCGAGGAGGGCAGTGGCTGGAAACAGGTCAACGCCGAACTGGCGTTCGAGCGCAGCGGGCCGGAGCGTTTCTACTCCAGCATTGTGTTGCTCGACCTGTGGGCCGAGACGTTGCGGCGCACAGGCGCGACGGCTCAGGAGACTGCGTTGCTCGGTAGTTTTCTCAGCCAGCTCACCTGCCTGCGCAACTTGTCGCTGGCACTGACCGCACTGCTCGCACGGGGTCAAAGCCCGGTGGTGGAAGCCGCACTGGTCAAGGACATCGGCACCGAATTCGAGCAAGCGATCCCGGCGGCGATTGCTGCGGCGATCAGCGCCCATCCGGATGTCCCGGTCGATGAGGCGCTATACAGCACGGTCGCCTACCTGAACCAGGTCGCACCGACCTTCTCGTTGCGCGGCGGCACCCGGGAAATCCTGCGCGGCATGATCGCCCGCGGCCTTGGCCTGCGCTGATGCACTTCCAACAGGAAATACTTCATGTTCACTGAAGCCATTGAAAAGATCCTCAGCGACTTGTGCACGCCGGCGCGGGTCCGTGCCGTGGAAAGCGCAGACAGCGCAACGACGTTGTGGAGCGCCCTGGAAGACAGCGGTTTTCTCGAATTGCTGACGCCGGAAGTTGCCGGTGGCGCGGGCCTTGCGCTCGATGCACTGCTGCCGATTTTTGTCGCCTTCGGTCGCTACGCGCTGCCGGTCCCGGCGGCGCAAAGCATGGCCGCTCGCGCGTTGATGCGTGACTGCCCGAGCGCGCCACCGAGCGGCATGTTGACCCTGGCCGGTACAGCCCATCGCCAGCCCGATGGCCTGTTGTGCGTGCCACGGGTGGCGTTTGGCTTGATGGCCGATTTCGCCCTGGTCAACCTGGAAGGCCAGTTGTTGCTGCTCGATTGCAGCCTGGCCCGCCGTCAGCCCACGGGCGTTCACGGCAGCCAATGCGCCACCTTGTACTGGTCGCAGGACTCACTCGGTAGCGCCATCGGCAATAACGGCGAGGAAGTACGGGTGTTCAACGCCGCCATCCACGCCGCCGCCATCGCCGGGGCCATGGAGCAGGCACTTGCCATGACGCTTGAGTACTGCAACGACCGCGTGCAGTTCGGCAAGGCCATCGGCAAGTTCCAGGCGGTGCAACACCAGCTCAGTGTGATGGCCGAGCAGGTTGCCGCTTCGCGCATCGCCGCTGAACTGGCGTTTGCCGGCGATTCGCAGGTGCCGCCGCTGATGGCGACGGCCATTGCCAAGGCGCGGACCAGCATGGCGGTGCCTCAAGTCACGGCCATCGCCCATGCATTGTTCGGCGCCATTGGCGTGACCGAAGAACTGGACCTGCAACTGTTCACCCGGCGCCTGCACGAGTGGCGCGTCAGCGAAGGTTCGGAAACGTACTGGAACGGGATTGTCGGCCAGGCGTTGCTGACGCAGCCGAACGTCACGGCCTGCGAATTCGTGCGTCACGTCACCCCGTCTTCCATCGCTTGAGGATCAGCCATGAACCCGTTTTTGAAGTACGAACAGGAAGGTCATGTCGTCACCCTGACGATGAATGACCCCGAGCGACGCAATCCGTTGACCGGCAACAGTGCCGTGCCGGAGTTCCTCGAAGCCATCGAGCGCATTGAGCGCGACAGCAGCGTGCGTGCAGTGATCATCACCGGCGCCGGCACGGCGTTTTGCTCCGGTGGCAACGTGCGCGACATGGACCGCTATGCGCAGATGTCGGGCATGCAATTGCGTCAGGAATATCGCACCGGCATTCAGCGCCTGCCCCTGGCGCTGTTCAATCTGGAAGTCCCGGTGATCGCCGCGGTCAATGGCGCGGCCATCGGCGCGGGGCTGGATCTGGCGTGCATGTGCGACATCCGCGTGGCGTCCGGGCAGGCGAAGTTTGCCGAGAGCTTCGTCAAGTTGGGGATCATTCCGGGGGACGGCGGCGCCTGGCTGTTGCCACGGATCATCGGTCTGTCCCGTGCCACCGAGTTGACGTTGACCGGGCAAATGATCGACGCCCGTCAAGCGGAGCAATGGAACCTGGTGTCTCGCGTTGTTCCCGCCGAACAGTTGCTGGACACGGCACGGGACATCGCCGCGTCGATTGCCGCCAACCCGCCTCACGCCGTGCGTCTGGCCAAGCGTTTGTTGCGCGAAGCCTTGCACACCCGACTCGACACGCTGCTGGAAATGTCCGCGACGTTCCAGGTGCTGTCGCACCAGACCGCCGACCACCGCGAAGCCGTGGCGGCCTTTATCGACAAGCGCGTGCCGAACTTTACCGGGTGAATGTCACCGAGCGTAACGCCCGGCTTGAACCGGGCTGTTACACCGCGCGAAACCTCGCGACCAACACCCCCTCAAATCACCCGTTCGGGTGTGAGGGACGGACCAGAGCCCCACTAGCATGGGTGCTCCAACACTTAATCCTTAACCGGAGAAACCGCATGACAACAAAAACAATGCGCGGAGTCTTCCAGCCGAGTCTGCTGGCCGTCGCTGTAATGATTGCCACTTGCGCGAGCAATCAGGCTCACGCTGTTGATTTCAATATCGGGGAAATTCAGGGCAGTTTCGATTCATCGCTGTCGATAGGGGCGAGCTGGTCGACGGCTGATCCGGACAAGCAATTCATCTCCAATTTCAACTCGCAGGGCGTTACCGGCGGTCAGTCCGCGTCCCGGACCACCGACGACAACCGCCTGAATTTCAAGAAGGGTGAAACCTTCTCGAAGATCTTCAAGGGCGTGCATGACCTGGAGCTGAAGTACGGTGACAGCGGCGCCTTCGTGCGCGGTAAATACTGGTACGACTTCGAGCTGATGGACGAGAGCCGCCCGTTCTATGACATCAACGACTCGGGGCGAGATCGCGCGGCCAAGTCCTCCGGCGCGATGTTCCTCGACAGCTTCGTCTACCACAACTACTCGATTGGCGATCAGGTCGGCAACGTGCGCCTGGGCAAGCAAGTGGTGAGCTGGGGCGAGAGCACGTTCATCGGCAACTCGATCAACAGCATCAACCCGATCGACGTCGCCGCCTTGCGTCGTCCCGGTGCGGAAGTGAAGGAAGGCCTGATTCCGGTCAACCTGCTCTACGTGTCCCAGGGCCTGGCCGACAACATCACCGCCGAAGCGTTTTACCAGCTGCAATGGGACAAGTCGGTGGTGGACAACTGCGGCACCTTCTTTGGCAATGACGGCGTACCGCAAGGCTGTGACGACCGCCTGGTGATCGCCGGTCTCGACCTGCCACCGGGCGTGGCGAAGAACACCGGTGGTTTGGCGGCCATTGCCGCAGGCACCGATGACGCCTTTATCCCGCGCCTCAACGACAACGATGCACGCGACAGCGGCCAGTATGGCCTGGCCCTGCGCTGGTACGTGCCGGAAGCCAACGACACCGAGTTCGGCGCCTATGCGATGAACTATCACAGCCGCAACCCGCTCCTGAGCATCAACCAGATGAGCAACCCGGCCGGGGGCGTGGCTTCGGCGCGCAGTGCCCGCTACTTCATCGATTATCCGGAAGACATTCGCCTGTATGGCTTGAGCTTCCAGACCAACGTCGCGGGCGTTTCGCTGGGGGGGGAACTCAGCTACCGGCCGAACATGCCGCTGCAACTGAACACCGCCGACCTGTTGTCCGCGGCGACCTTCGGCGCCACATCGCCTCTGATCACCACCGGTTTCGCCGGGCGAACCCTGGGTGGCGAGGTCAATGGCTACAAGCGCATGCCGGTGACCCAGGCGCAGGTGACCGCGACGCAGTTCTTCGATCAGGTGTTCGGTGCCAGTCGCCTGACCCTGGTGGGCGAGGTGGGTTACAACAAGATCAACGGCCTGGGCAAGGCGGACGGTACGGACCTGCGCTTCGGTCGCAGCCCGGCCTTCGGTTCCGGCGAACTGCCGGGTGCTGCCGGTGCGGCCACTTGCCGTGGCAGCGCAGCGGGCCTGCCCAACGCCAGCAACCCGGCGCAGGAGTGCAACAACGATGGCTTCTACACCAGCAGCAGCTGGGGCTATCGCCTGCGCGGCAAGCTCGATTACCCGAACGCGATCGCCGGTATCAACCTCTCGCCGAACCTTGCCTGGTCCCACGACGTCCAGGGCTACGGCCCGAACTTCGATGAAGGTTCCAAGGCGGTCAGCCTCGGTGTCGATGCCGACTACCAGAACACCTACACCGCCAGCCTCAGTTACACCAACTACTTCGGTGGCGATTTCAATACCAACGTCGACCGCGACTACGCCGCGCTCAGCTTCGGCGTGAATTTCTGATGCAACCCTGCCAGAGGAAACTGAACATGAACGCACGTTTAATTCTGCGCGCCGGCGCACTGAGTCTGTCGTTGCTGGCCACTGGGGTCATGGCCGCCGTCACCCCGCAGGAAGCGGCTCAGCTGGGCACCACCCTGACGCCGTTGGGGGCGCAGAAAGAGGGCAATGCCAACGGCAGCATTCCTGCCTGGACCGGTGGCCTGAAGCCCGGCGCGGCGCCACTCGACAATGGATTTCTTGGCGATCCGTTTGCCAGTGAAAAACCGCAGTTCGTGATCACGGCCGCCAACGTCGAGCAGTACAAGGACAAGCTGACCCCGGGCCAACTGGCGATGTTCAAGCGTTATCCGGACAGCTACCGGATCCCGGTGTACAAGACCCAACGCACGGCCGCGTCGCCACAGAACATCTATGACATCGCCAAAAAGAGTGCGGTGACCACCGAACTGACCCCTGACGGCAACGGCTTGGTGAACTTCACCCAGACCCGCTATTACCCGTTCCCGATTCCGAAGAACGGTGTGGAGGTGTACTGGAACCACACCAACCGCTATCGCGGCGGCAACATGGAACGTATCGCGGCCCAGGCGGCACCGCAAACCAACGGTTCCTATTCCATCGTCGAGTACGAGGACAAACTGGCTTTCCCGCAGTTGATGGAAGGCGTCGATGCCGGGCAGGCCGATAACGTTCTGTATTACTACAAGCAGGAAATCACCGCGCCGTCGCGCATGGCCGGCAGTGTGATCCTGATCCACGAGACCATCGACCAGGTCAAGGAGCCGCGCCTGGCATGGGTCTACAACGCCGGTCAGCGCCGCGTGCGCCGTGCACCGCAAGTGGCGTATGACGGCCCGGGCAACGGTTCCGACGGCATGCGCACCGCCGACAACACCGACATGATGAACGGCGCGCCGGATCGTTATGACTGGAAACTGGTGGGCAAACAGGAACTGTACATCCCGTACAACAACTACAAGTTGCAGTCGCCGAAGGTCAAGTACGACGACATCATCAAGCCGGGGCACATCAACCAGGACCTGACCCGTTACGAGTTGCACCGCGTGTGGCACGTGCAGGCCACGCTCAAGCCCGGTCAACGCCACGTCTACGCCAAGCGTGACATGTACTTCGACGAAGACACCTGGCAACTGGCCGAGGTCGATCACTACGACGGTCGCGGGCAGCTGTGGCGAGTGGCGGAAGGTTATGCGGTCAATGATTACGAGCGCGGTTCGTCGAACTTCTCCATGCTCGGCATCTACGACCTGATTGCCGGTCGCTACAACGTCCTGGCGATGACCAACCAGTCCAGGCATGCCACGACGTACGGCATGACCGCGAAGATGACCGACTTCACCCCGGCGGCGCTGCGCAACGACGGCATTCGCTGACCCTTTGCCGCGCTTCAGACAACGCCCTGTTCGCAGGGCGTTGTGCGTTGTTCGGCACCTACCACCTGATGCGGGTGGCGCGTTATCCGGCGGCGGGCTCAATGATGGTGCTTACTCCCCATCAGCGAGGTCCGCCATGTTTGTGCCACGGCCGCATCTGATCGATGCACTTGAGGGCAAGCCGTGTCGCTTGCAACTGCTTTGTGCGCCTGCCGGGTATGGAAAGACGGCCTTGTTGCAGCAGTACTTGCAAGGCATTGCGCCGCCGGGGGCGGTGGTCTGGATGGTTTTGGGCGGACAGCGGCAGACGCTGGAGCGCTTGATTGCGGGATTGGCTGGGGCACTTGGGTTGCCGGTTGATACTGCACCGGATGGGGTATTGGCGTTTCTTGATTCCAGTAATCCGGCGACTGACCTATCGCTTTCGCGAGCAAGCCCGCTCCCACAGGGGAACGCGATCAACTGTGGGAGCGGGCTTGCCCGCGAAGAGGCCAACGAATCCTGCCCGATCCGCCTGGTGTTCGACGATCTTCCCGTCGAGATGCCCGCAGACTTGAACCACTGGTTCGACCGACTCCTGTCCCTCAAAAACCCGCAATTGCAGGTGCTGGTCACCTGCCGCCAGCGTCCGGACTGGAATCTGCCGCGCCTGATGCTGACCGGTCAGTTGCTGGAGTTCGGTGCCCGGCAACTGGCCCTGCGCCCCGATGAGTTCGAATCGCTGATTGACGCCCTGGCGCCACACACCGATGCGCCGGCCAGGGGAACTCTCTGGCATGAGACAGGCGGGTGGTGCGCCGGTGTTCGCCTGTCGCTTTCGCTGGATCATGCCCAGCCATCGCCATTGCTCGGCCAATACCTGGAGCGTGAACTGTTGTCGCGCTTGAGTGACGAGCAGCGCGAAGTGATGGGTGGGCTGGCACATTTGTCCCGCGTCAGTGGGGACCTTTGCGAACAGTTATGGGAAGGCCGGCAAGCGGCCCGGGTGTTCAACAGTCTGTTGGAGTGCCAGGCCTTTGTGTTCCCGATCGAGCAACAACCCGGCTGGTTCCGCCTGCTACCCGCGGTGGCGCAAGCCCTGCAAAGCCAATTGAGCGGTGCGCCGTTGAACCGGCTGCGCTTGCGGGCCTGTCAGCTGCTCAGTGTGCTCGGGCATGTCGACGACGCGGTGGAGCAGGCACTGTGTGCCGATCAACCTGAAGTGGCTGCCAACTACATGGAGCGCCTGTGGCTGAGCTGGATTCTCAGGGAACGGCACTTGAGCAAACTGATGGATTGGCGTGAGCGCATCGAGCCGCAGTTATTGCACAGCAGCCCGCGTCTGATCTATCTGTGCGCCAAGGCCTTGCTGTTCAGTGGGCGACTGGACGAAGCCGCCGAGTGCCTGGCGCGTCTGGGGCATTTTTTGCCATTGCCCGACCCGGTACGCAATCAACGCCTGCTGGCGAACTGGCAGGCGTTGTTTGGCACCTTGCAGGCCTTGCGTGGACAGACCGGGGCGGCGCGCCTGCATTGCCGTGCAGCCCTTGATTATCTTGGGGGAGAGGACTGGTTGTCGGTGTTGTTGTGCCATTGCATCCTGGCGCGCCTTGCCATGGAGACCGGCGATCTTGCACAAGCGCAAACCTTGCTCGATCAGTCGCTGGAGTTGGCCCGGCGCCAGGGCAGTCATGAATCGGAAGTGCTGGTCAATGCCGACCGGATCCGCCTGATGATGCTCAGGGGACAATCGGGCTTTGCCCAGGCACTGTTGCGCACTGAGCTGGACCGGTTGGCCCCGGTCCCGTCGCAGCCTTATCCGTTGCTCGGTCGGTTGCTGTTCCTGCGCGGCGAGCTGCTGTTGCAACAAGGGCATTGCAGCGAAGCCGAAGTGGTGATCCGGGCGGGGTTGCTACAGGTCCGCGATTGCTGCGCCCCCTTTGTGCTCAATGCCTATCTGCTGCTCGCGGAGATTGCCTCGCGCAACCACGACCCACAAAAGGCTCATTTGCTGTTGCATGAGGCCGAGCGGCGCATGCAGTGGGGCAAGATCGACAACGCCTTGTATCAGGCATCGATTGCCCGGCAGAAAAACCGCATTCTGGCCCGTGAACAGCCAGCGGAAACCGGCCATCCCTCTGTCACTCGTCTCTCTACGGGTGTGCCGGATTACCAGGACGACTTGACCCCTCGCGAGGTGTCGGTGCTTAAGTTGCTGGCCGAGGGCATGTCGGTACGCGAAGTGGGCAGCCGCTTGTTCATCTCGGAAAACACCGTGAAAACCCACGCCAAGAACATCAACGTCAAGCTCGGCGCCTGCCGTCGCACCCAGGCCATCAACAGCGCCAAGGCCATGGGCATCCTCGCCTGAATTCATCGCCGTCGCGCCACCCACCTGATCCGGGTGGCGGCGCGGCGCCCGCGATGATCAACCATGCAGCCAGACCCTGTGCATTGCCGCCCGGCCGTGGCCGCGCCCTGACAAAAACAAGAGAGGTAGTGATGAGCGCCATCGAGAGTTCGACGAGCTGTGACATCCGCACGATCCTGGAAAAACAACGCGCGGCCTTCCAGGACCGCGAACCCTATACCCTTGAAGAGCGCTGTGAGTTGCTCGACCGGGCCATTGGTTTGCTGGTCAATCACGAACAGGACATCATCGAGGCCCTGACCGCCGATTTCGGCCATCGCAGCCCGGGTTTCTCCAAGGGCAGTGAAGTGTTGTCGCCACTGGCGACACTGCAGCAGACCAAAGCCGAACTGGCCGAATGGATGCGCCCGGAACAACGTCGGGCCCGCGCCGGCGAAGCCTGGGTGCAATACCAGCCGCTGGGTGTCGTGGGCATCGTCACGGCCTGGAACGTGCCGGGTTACATGGTGTTCAGCGGGCTGGCCGGCGCATTGGCGGCGGGCAACCGGGTGATGATCAAGCCGTCGGAGTTCACCCCGCATACGTCGGCGCTGATCGCGCGGCTGATCCGCTCGGTCTACGCCGAGGACGAAGTGGCGGTGGTGCTGGGTGGTGCGGACGTCGGGCAGGCGTTCTGCGGCCAGCCGTTCGACCATTTGCTGTTCACCGGTGCCACCAGCATCGGCAAGCACGTGCTACGGGCTGCGGCGGAAAACCTGGTGCCGGTGACCCTGGAACTGGGCGGCAAGTCGCCAACGATCATCTCGCGTTCGGCAAACTTCAACGAAGCGGTGGCCAAGGTCGTGATCGGCAAGCTGCTCAATGCCGGTCAGTTGTGCGTGGCTCCGGACTACGTGTTTGTCCCGCAAGAGTCGGTAGAGGCTTTCATCGCCGTGGCCAAAGCCGTGGTGGCGAAGTTCTTCCCGACGCTCAAGGACAACCCCGACTACACCTCCATCATCAACACCCGTCATTTCGAGCGCTTGCAGGGTTACCTGAGCGAGGCCCGCGCCGCTGGCGTCGAGCTGATCGAACTGAATGCCGGCGCTGAAGACTTCAGCCAGTCGCCGCTGAACAAGATCGTACCGACGCTGCTGCGCAATCCCGGCGACGACCTGCAGGTGATGCAGGACGAAATCTTCGGTCCGCTACTGCCGATCAAACCCTACGAAACCCTCAGCGAAGTCATCGCCCGGATCAATGCGCGGCCGCGTCCGCTGGCCTTGTACTACTTCGGCAACGATGCCGCCGAAGAAGCCCTGGTGCTGACCCGTACCTGTTCCGGCGGCGTGACCCTCAACGGCGTGATGAGCCATGCCAGCACCGAAGGCCTGCCCTTCGGCGGCGTCGGCCAGAGCGGCATGGGGGCCTATCACGGCATCGACGGTTTCCGCACCTTCAGCCATGCCAAAGCCGTTTTGCGTACAGCGGCCAACCCGGCCTGAACCCCACATCATTGTCGAGAGAACTGTCATGAAAGCTGCCGTATTCCATCAGGTTGGAGCCCCGCTGGTCATTGAAGAAGTGGGCATCAGCAAACCGGGCCCGCGTGAAGTATTGATCCGCACCAAAGCCGTGGGGGTGTGCCACTCGGACCTGCACGTCATCGACGGCTCGTTTCCGTATCCCGGCCCGATGGTGTTGGGCCATGAAGCCGCCGGCGTGGTCGAGCAGGTCGGCTCCGAAGTGCGTTCGGTTAAGCCGGGCGACCATGTGGTCACCTGCCTGACGGTGTTCTGCGGCCATTGCGAGCACTGCGTGACCGGCCATCTGGCGCGTTGCGTTTCTCCGGAAACCAAGCGCGACAAGGATGAAGAACCACGCCTGACCTACGTGCAGAAACCGATGCCGCAATTCGTCAACCTGTCCGGGTTCGCCGAGCAGATGCTGGTGCACGAAAACGCCTGTGTGGCGATCCGCCGCGACATGCCGTTGGACCGCGCCGCATTGCTCGGTTGCGCGGTGACCACCGGCACCGGCGCGGTGTTCAACACTGCCAAGGTGCGGCCGGGCGAGACCGTGGCCGTGATCGGTTGCGGTGGCATCGGCCTGGCGGCCATCAATGGCGCGGCACTGGCCGGGGCAGGGCGGATCATCGCCATTGACATGCTCGACTCGAAGCTGGAACTGGCCAAACAGTTCGGCGCCACTGACCTGATCAACGGCCGGGACGGCGATGCTGCCAAGCAAGTGATGGAACTGACCCGTGGCGGTGTGCACCACGCCTTCGAATGCATCGGCCTCAAGCAGACCGCCGAGCAAGCCTTTGCCATGTTGGCGCGCGGCGGTACTGCCACCGTGATCGGCATGCTCAAGCCCGGCCTGAAAATCGAGCTGGACCCGCTGCAACTGCTGCATGAACGCCGTATCCAGGGTTCGTTGATGGGTTCCAACCGCTTCCCGGTCGACATGCCGCGCCTGGTCGATTTCTACATGGCCGGCAAGCTCAAGCTCGATGAAATGATTTCCCAGCGCATCCGTCTGGACCAGATCAACGAGGCGTTCGATGAGCTGCGTCGCGGTGAATTGGCGCGTTCGGTGATTGTTTTCGACTGATAAGCCCCGTTATTTCCTTGTAGGAGCGAGCTTGCTCGCGAAAAACCCGAGAACGCCGCGGGGAGTCAGGAAGCCAGCGTTATCGTTGGCGACCATCGCGAGCAAGCTCGCTCCTACAAGGGGTTGTGGGTAAGCCCCAATGCTTTTGGAGTGGATGGATGGACATTGATTTCACTGCGTACGAGCGCGCGTTTCGCGAGGACGTGCGCGCATTTCTTCGTGATCACCTACCCGTTGAATTCGCCGAGCGGATTGCCCTGGGCAAGCGCCTGAGCAAAGCGCATCAGGTGCAATGGATGCGCACACTCAACCGGCAAGGCTGGCTCGCACCGGGCTGGCCTGTCGAGTTCGGTGGTACCGGTTGGAGCGATGTGCAAAAGCATATCTTTGACGAGGAATGCTTTGCGGCCGGGGCGCCGAAAGTATCTTCCTTCGGTTTGAAAATGGTTGCCCCGGTGATCATCAAGTTCGGCACCGCCGAGCAGAAAGCACACTTCCTGCCGCGGATTCTTTCCTGTGAAGACTGGTGGTGCCAGGGTTACTCCGAACCGGGTGCCGGTTCTGATCTGTCGTCCTTGAAAACCCGTGCGGTGCGCGAGGGCGATGACTATGTGGTCAACGGCCAGAAAACCTGGACCACGCTGGCGCATTTCGCCGACTGGATGTTCTGCCTGGTGCGCACCGACCCCGAGGCGCGTCAGCAACGGGGTATTTCGTTCCTGCTGATCGACATGAAAACCCCCGGCATCACCGTGCGGCCGATCATCACCCTGGACGGCGAGCACGAAGTCAACGAAGTGTTTTTCGACAACGTGCGGGTGCCGGTGGCGAATCGGGTCGGGCAGGAGAATGAGGGTTGGACCTGCGCCAAGTACCTGTTGACCCACGAGCGCACCAGCATCGGCGGGATTGCGCAGAACAAGGCATTGCTCACCCGGCTCAAGCGCATTGCCAGCCAGGAAGTCCGCGATGGCCGGCCACTGATCGACGACCCGCTGTTCCGCACGCAGATCGCTGAAGTCGAGATGCAGTTGATGGCGGCCGAAATGAGCAACCTGCGAATCCTGGCGGCGACACAAAACGGCGAAGTACCCGGTGCCGAAAGCTCGTTCCTGAAGATCAAGGGCACCGAGATCCGGCAGGCGATTACCTACCTGATCAGCAAGGCCGTGGGGCCGTACGCATTGCCGTTCATTGAGGATGAGCTGGGTTACGGCAGCGAACCCTTGCTGTACACCGACTACAGCAGCGCGGCCACCTACCAGTACCTGGATGCGCGCAAGGCCTCGATTTATGGCGGCGCCAACGAAATCCAGAAGAACATCATCGCGAAAATGATCCTCGAACTGTAAGGCGCCCCGATCATGGATTTCAAACTGACAGAAGAGCAACTGATGCTGCAGGAAACCGCCGCGCGCCTGGTGCGTGACGTGTATGGTTTTGAGCATCGCGAGCAATACCGCCAGAGCAGACACGGCTTCAGCGAACCGTTCATGCAGCAACTGGGCGACCTCGGCCTCTGCGCCGTGCCCTTTGCCGAGGCTTATGGCGGCTATGGTGGCAGCGGTGTGGAGAACATGCTGATCATGACCGAGCTGGGCCGTGGCCTGTGCCTGGAGCCTTTCCTGCATTCGGTGATTTTCGCCGGTGGCCTGGTCGACCAGTTGGGCACCGCCGCCCAGAAAGACACGCTGTTGCCGCAGGTCGGCAGCGCCAGCCTGCAACTGGCCGTCGCCCTCGATGAGCCGCAGAGTCACTACCAGTTGCACGACGTTCAGACGACCGCTGAGGCGGTCAGCGGCGGCTGGAAGCTCAATGGCCGCAAGTCGGTGATCATCGGCGGTCAGAGCGCCGGGCTGATTCTTGTCTCGGCGCGCACCAGTCACGGGGTTCGGGACGAGCAGGGCATCACTGTGTTTCTGGTCGACCCGCAAGACAGCGGCGTCGGTCGACGCGATTTCGCCACCATTGACGGGCGGATGGCCTGTGAGCTGTACCTGGACGACGTGTTCGTCAAAAGCAGCGCGGTACTCGGCGCAGTGGGGCAGGCCTTGCCGGCGCTGCGTTATCAGCAGGGCCGTTGCATCGCCGCGCAATGCGCCGAGGCCGTCGGCAGCATGGAAGCGGCGTGCGCGTTGACCCTCGACTACCTGAAAACCCGCCAGCAGTTCGGTCAGCCCATTGGCAAGTTCCAGGTGCTGCAACACCGTATGGTGGACATGCGCATCGAGCTGGACCAGGCCGCGTCCATGACACTGCTCGCGGCCTGCGTGGCCGATCAGGCGGACAGTGACGAACGCAGCCGCATCCTGGCAGCCGCCAAGTTCATCGTCAGTCGCGCCAGCCGCTTTGTCGCTGATCAGGGTATCCAGTTGCACGGCGGCATCGGCCTGACCTGGGAATACATGCTGTCGCACCACGCCAGGCATTTGCTGATGGTGGCGCGTCAGTTTGGCGATGACGATCACCATTTGCAGGCTTACGCGAAGTTGCTGCAGGTGGCGTGAGGCATACCCCAACCGCGAGGCTATCGCCGCCCGCCACGTTAGAGCGTACCTGTGCGCACCTCGCCGCTGCGGGTATAGCGGGCGATCAGCACCCCTCCGG
This sequence comes from Pseudomonas sp. PDM28, assembly GCF_019219115.1. Classification (NCBI taxonomy): domain Bacteria; kingdom Pseudomonadati; phylum Pseudomonadota; class Gammaproteobacteria; order Pseudomonadales; family Pseudomonadaceae; genus Pseudomonas; species Pseudomonas sp. PDM28. The sequence continues at coordinate 223,401 of NZ_JAHUWG010000010.1, read as the reverse complement.
GCGAGCTGATCGAGTTCAGCAAGGTGAAGGCCGCCGGCTGTGCGTTGTCGTCGAACAGGCGCTTGCCGCGTCCCAGCAGGATGGGGTGAATCATCAGCCGCAACTCGTCCACCAGGCCGGCGGCGAGCAGTTGGCGCACCAGGTCGCCACTGCCTTGGGTCAGTAGACGAGGACCGTCCTGGCGCTTGAGCGCGCTGATCGCGTCGACCAGGTTGCCCTGCAGCGCATGACTGTTGTGCCATTTCAGCGAATCGCCGCGATGGGTGGCCACGTGCTTGGGCACGCCGTTGAACAGGTCGGCAATGGTGTGGTGGGGGGAGTCGGCCGAAGCGTGCGGCCAATAGCCAGCGAAGATGTCGTAGGTCCGACGCCCCAGCAGCAACTCGAACGGCTGCGAGAACAGGTCCTGTACGGCCTGGCCGGTTGTCTGGTCGGCGTAGGGCACGATCCAGCCACCGAAGCGGAATCCGCCACTGGTGTCCTCTTCAGGCCCGCCGGGCGCTTGCATGACGCCGTCCAGGCTGACGAACGCGGCAACGGTCAGTGTGCGCATGTTTTTCTCCTGATTCGTCCTGGTGAAGGAGGTTGGACAGGGGCGTCTGCGATCAGTCGAGACGTTCCCTGCCGAATGGTCGAACCTCTATTCGAGTATGCCTGCGCCGTAACCAGCGGCGATGACAATGAGTGCGAGAAAACAGATCAATTGTAGGCAAAAGAACGTAAACCGAACCGCCACGAAGCTGTCGGTCTGCACATGGGATACGTGAACCAGAGACTGACACACACGAGCGATCAGGATGATGATGGACAAGTAGCTCACTCCAGGGCCGTCGATACCAAGGGCTGAAATCACAAACACGATGACGCCAAAGACCGGCAGGTTTTCCACGCAGTTGGCGTGTGCTCTTGTCCCGCGCCGATACCAATCCTCGCCCTCGAGCTGATCGCTCCGGAAAGAAGCGATCGGAACATTCGAGAACAGGATTCTGACCCAGCGATAGACCCCGACGGTTGCCATCAACAACAGTAAAGTCCAGGTCGAAAACCCAAGCAGCATCCACATCGGAATCGTCATGGCTGCCATCCTCAATCATTGTCAGCACAGTCATCCCACTGTCGCGCGACCGACACGCGGTCGGTCGCTCCCTGTCGATCAATGGCCCATGATGGGTGCCAGTGCAGTCTGGACCCTGGACATCTGTGCCGGCGTTGTCATGCGCGCAAGCAGCCGGCCAAAGTGTGGATGCTGCACGCCCGAGACAATGTATTGCCAGCGGTAGGCGCTCAGCACGCAGGCCTTGATTTGCGCGGTCTCATCGACACTGAACGATCGTGAAGCATTGCCCATGAAGTAGTCGGCATCGGCTGCCGATTGTGCCTGCAGGATCGTGTCGACGGCCGCCACCAGGGCAATCAGATCGTTCACGGCCTGGTCGCGCTCGGCCGGGGAGATTTTCGCGTGCTCCGCCTCCCATTCCAGTTCATCGAGTACGACGTGGCGGCTTTCATCCTTCCAGTGAAACTTGAAGACGTCCCTGAACAGTGGGCACAACTCCTCGCGCGGGGCGATGCTCTGCACGTAGTGCGTCTGCACGAACAGCTCGATATGACAGGTCAGCGCCAGTACCGCCCAGGTGCTGGCCGCCAGGACCGCGCGCGCCACATCGTTCGGATCGGCAACCTGACGGTATCCCGCCGGCAATCGTGTGCCCATCATCGTCTCGATGCGCCGGAACAGTTCCTGATGCTTGATCTCGTCGTTGGAAAAACGCACCAGCGCTTCGAGTGCGAGCTGATCGTCAAATACATGGGCCCGACCCTGATCGAGCATCTTGGCACTGATAAAACGCTCGACCAGGCCAAAAATATACGCATAGGTTCGGCCCTGAATCTGGCTGAGCAGGCGCGCCTCGTCTGCGCCGAGGAAGGTCAGGCGGTCGATATGCGATAAGCCGTCGGGCAAGAATTTGCGCGAGAAGTCGAAGCTGCGGTCCTGCAGCAAGTCGCGATCGATCTGCCATTCCGCTTTCTTCGAGGATCTGACAAGTTGCGCATAACGGGCGGCGTTGCCCGAGTCCGGGCGGGGTAGGGTAGCGGCGGTGTTCATACGGATCTCCGGCTGGCGTGGTCGAGTTGGAATGGGCCAATTACGCTTAACGCGGGAGTCAATGAAAATCGGTGAAGCGTCTGGGGATGGTCTCGATCACTGAGTCCGCGTTGGTGCTAATCTAGGCCTCGCCGTTCAGGCGGCGAATGACCAGTGCGCCTGATTACATGCTCGGGACTCCGGAAAGGAGGGCTGGCAATTGCTGGATGCGCTATCTGATGTATTGCGTGTGATTCGGCTGTCTGGAGGGGTCTTCCTCGAGGCAGAGTTCACTGCGCCCTGGTGTCTGAGCGGAAGAATCTCCGCCGACGATTGCAAACCGTTCCTGGCTGCCCCTCGACATATCATTGCCTCGCATTTTGTCGCGGCGGGGCACATGCAATTGCGAGTCGACGAGGGTGCCACCCTCGACGTGCGGGCAGGCGAACTCATTCTGCTGCCGCGCAATGACGTTCATACCTTTGGCAGTGATCTAGGCGTTGCGCCCATGTCGGCGCGCGAAGTCATTCAGCCGCCGGAAGTCGGCGGAATATCACGAATCAAGTGCGGCGGGGGCGGCGAGGCCACACAGTTACTGTGCGGATTCCTCGGCTCTGAAACACCGTTCAGCCCGTTGCTTTCGTCGCTGCCATCCTTGTTGAAGCTGGATGTGCGCGCGACGGCTTCGGGCGCCTGGATTGAAAGCTCATTCCGTTTCGCCGTCAGTGAGATCGCGGCGGGACGCGTCGGCTCGACCACGGTCATCGCCAAGCTCTCCGAACTGCTGTTCGTCGAAGCCGTCAGCCAGTATGTCGCGAACCTCCCCCCTGAACGGCGCGGGTGGCTGGCGGGCCTGCGAGATCCGCATATCGGGCGCGCCCTGGCGCTGCTCCATGCCCGTCCAACCGAGGGCTGGACGGCAGAAGCCCTGGCGCTTGAAGTGGGCATGTCGCGCTCGGTATTCGCGGAGCGATTCACGGCATTGGTCGGACAGCCACCGATGCAATACCTGACGCTCTGGCGCATGCACGTGGCGGCTCAACACCTGCGCGAAGGTCGCGGTAACGTGGCGCAAATCGGCTTTGCAGTGGGCTATGAATCCGAAGCGGCGTTCAGTCGCGCATTCAAACGCCAGTTCGGCACATCACCCGGCACCTGGCGCAGACAATCGGCATGAGAAGGGGTGGTGCCTGAGGACAGTCTGATCGAGCCAGGCGGAGAATGTCTCTTCGTGGCTGATTGCGGCCTGCTGCGCGTGGCAACATTGGTCGGTTCTGACCGTAACTAGTCCTTTTGACGTGACGTGTAAGGAAAACTGTGTATGGTCGTGGAGCAAAATATTCACAGACGATCGGTATTGAAATAAATAATCCGTTGCTTTACTCTCGATCCCACGTTGTACGAGATCAACCGCTGTTAGCACCTAAAAAAACAAACAATCGGGAGCAAACATGAAAGCGAAAGTGATGTTGGGAGTGTTCATGACCGCCGCAGTTGTACTGCCAGCATGGTCAGCTGACTGGACTGTAGGTGCTAACGTTGGCAACGTGCCCTGGGAGTTTCAGGACGCCAAAGGTGAATTCGTCGGATTCGAAGTCGATGTTGTAAAAGAAGTGGCAAAACGCGCCGGGAAAACCGTCGAGTTCATCAATATTCCTTTCAACGGCCTGTTCAGTGCCGTGCAATCAAAACGTGTCGAGATTGCTATTTCGTCGATCACCATCACCCCTAAACGCCTGGAATCGGTGGCCTTCGCACAGCCATACTTCGACAGCGATCAGTCCCTGACCTCACTGACTACGTCCAAGGTCAAGAGCCTGACCGACATGAATGGCAAAGTGGTTGGCGTCGATACCGGCTCGACCGGCGACATGTGGATCGGCCAACACAAGGACGAGTACAAGTTCGCCGATGTCTCGCGCTACGAAGGACTTTCGCCAGCCATGCTCGACCTTGCCTCTGGGCGAATCGATGGCTACCTCAGCGACATTCCCGCCGTGCTGTATTACATCAAGGACAAGCCGCAGTATTCCATCGTTGCGCGTGTTCCCACGGGTGAACGTTACTCGCTGATGCACGCCAAAGGCTGGGCGATGAGCGATCAGGTCAACGACATCATCAGCAAGATGAAAGAAGACGGCACTCTTGGAACCATCCACAAACAGTGGTTTGGCACCGAAGCCGATAAGGACTCGAGCACCATGAAGGTAGCCGCTGTCCTCAAGTAAGCCCTGACGATGCTGCATGTAAGTGGCGACGCCTGTTCGCCACTTGTATTGACCGAGGTATCCCATGGATCTTTTGCAGACATTTTTTAATTGGAATGTGCTCGTCGAGTCGCTTCCACTGATGATTCGCGGGCTAGGCGTGACCATTTTGCTGGGGGTGGTAAGTATCGCCCTGGGCCTGGTGGGTGGGCTTTTTCTGGCGTTGTTGCGGTTGTACTCCTACGCACCTGTTCGAGCGCTCGCACGTATCTACATCGATATCATGCGTTCCATTCCATTGCTGGTTTTGCTCGTCCTCATCTATTACGCGTTGCCTTTTGTCGGCATTCGACTGTCGTCTTTTGCGGCGGCTGCCAGTGCGCTCTCGCTGGTCTCATGCGCTTACAGCGCAGAGATTTTTCGTTCGGGCATCGAAGCCATTCCCCGTGGTCAGTTCGAAGCTTCGGCCTCTCAGGGCATGAGTTTTTTCAGCACCATGCGTGACGTCGTGTTGCCACAGGCCATCCGCATCGTAATGCCCCCCATGACGAGCAATTGCATCAACGTCATGAAAGACACGGCGCTCGCCTCTGTGGTAGCGATGCCTGACTTGCTGAAGCAGGCGACCCAGGCGCAGGCATTGGCTGCCAACCCGACACCGCTGGTTGGGGCCGCCTTGTTGTACCTGTTGCTGTTGTTGCCGCTGGTGCAAATGGTCAGCTGGGTTGAACGTCGTAACGCCTCTGGAGGTAAAACCGCATGAGCACGTTGATCGACATCGAAAAGCTCGACAAGTACTACGGCAAATTCAAAGCGTTGAGTGATATCAACCTGCAGGTCGAAGAAGGTGAAGTGGTGGTCATTCTTGGCCCGTCCGGCTCGGGTAAATCGACCTTGATCCGTTGCATCAACCTGCTTGAGAACTACCAGCAAGGCCATATCCGCGTGGCCAGCGAGCGTGTTGAAAACGGTCCGCGACTGGCCGCCATCCGCAGCGAAGTGGGTATGGTGTTTCAGAGTTTCAACCTCTATCCGCACCTCAGTGTTCTCGACAATGTGTCGTTGGCGCCGATCAGGGTGCGCGGCCTGAGTAGGCGTGATGCGCATGCACGGGCCAAGGAGTTATTGGTGAAGGTCGGCATGGGCGATCACGCGCACAAATACCCGAGCCAATTGTCTGGCGGCCAACAGCAGCGTGTTGCCATTGCCCGCACCATGGCTATGGAACCTCGCGCGATTCTGTTCGATGAACCAACGTCGGCGCTGGATCCGGAAATGGTTGGCGAGGTACTCGATGTCATGCAGAACCTCGCTCGGTCCGGCGTCACGATGGTCGTGGTCACTCATGAAATGGGCTTCGCCCGTCGGGTCGCCGATCGGGTGATCTTCATGGAAAGCGGACGCATTGTTGAGCAGAACATCCCGGAGCCTTTTTTTACCGCACCTCAGGAACCCCGCACGAAAGCGTTCCTGCAGGCCATCTTGCACCACTGAATCAGGCTGGAGAAAGTAGAGTGAATCCTCTCGATATCGATTACGTTCGCAAGCAATTTCCAGGTCTGGCCGGTGGTTATGCCTATATGGATAACGCTGGAGGCTCGATGGTGTTGAGTACTGTGGCTGAGCGGGTTTGTGATTACCTGCTGAACAACAGTGTGCAACTGGGTGCTTCCTATCAACCTTCCGTTGTCGCAGGCGAGCGAGTGATGCAGGCGCGTCACTCGGTCATGCAGTTGATCAACGCCGAGCATCCCGAAGAAGTGATCATGGGCGGCTCGACTACCCACTTGTTGCAAATACTGTGTCGCGCCATCGCACCGTCAATTGTCCAGGGCGATGAAATCATCGTCACCAATTGCGATCACGAGGCCAACATCGGCCCATGGGTCAAGCTTTGCGAAAGCCGTGGCGCAACCTTGCGCGTGTGGCAGGTCAACCGCGACAGCTGTGAGCTGGAGCTGGATGACCTGCAGGTCTTGCTCAATGACAAAACACGCTATGTTGCGATGACCCACACCTCGAACATTCTCGGCTCGGTCAATCCAGTCGCCGAGGTTGCGCGGCGTGTCCATGCAGTGGGCGCCAAGCTGTGCGTGGACGCCGTCGCTTATGCGCCACACCGTCTGGTTGATGTTCAGGCGAGCGGCGCCGATTTCTACGTCTACAGCTTCTACAAAACCTTCGGTCCGCACTTTGCTGTGCTCTGGGGACGTCGTTATCTGTTGCTGGAGTTGCCGAGCCTTAACCATTTCTTTATCGGTCAGGATGTGGTGCCTTACAAATTGCAGCCGGGCAACGTCAACTATGAGTTGTCCTTCGGTTGCATTGGCATCACCGACTACCTGCTCGACATCAGCACCCGGCTTGGCGCGCAAGGTAGCGAGCGCGAGTGCATGCAGGCTGCGTTCGATGCTTTTGAGGTGCAGGAAGATTTGCTCGCTGAGCGTCTGCTGGCATTTTTGCGCCAGCGTGATGGCGTTCGTATCATTGGCAAAGCGCATACCCGCAATCGAGTGCCAACGATCAGTTTCGTGGTTGACGGTGTTCAGTCCGAGGCCATTGTGCGCAGGGTCGATGAGCACCGGATCGGCATTCGATTTGGTGACTTTTATGCGCGGCGACTTATTGAAGCCCTTGGGCTTGATCAGTTTGGCGGGGTGGTGCGGGTGTCGTTGGCGCACTACAACACGCTGGAAGAAGTCGATCGCCTCATCACTGCACTGGATCAAGCAATCAATGCGTTGCGTTGACCGGCATACACACTTCTAATTTTACGAGCCTTCATTATGGCCTTACCTGAAACCCTCGCAGAGCTGCGTGACTGTATCGCGGCCCAGCACGAACAACTGACCGGTCGTCTGCGCGATGCTGCCCGATTCCTGATCGACAACCCGCATGAGATCGCACTCAATACGGTAGCCGAACTGGGTAAGCGCTCAAGCATTGCGCCTTCAGCCTATATTCGGCTGGCTCAGGCCCTTGGCTTTGCAGGTTTCAAAGATTTGCAGCGGCTGTTTCGCGCACCGTTGCAGCAGGCTGCCGACACCCAAAGCGAGCGCATTCGGCACTACGGCGGCGAGACGTTGCTGGAGGACCCAAGTGACGTCGGCGCTATTCTGCGTGAGTTCAGCCAGGCCAACATCGTTTCCCTGGAGCACTTGGCTGAAGGGGGTGAACAGGCCAATATCGAAGCCGCCATCGCCCATCTGCAAGTCGCTCGTACCACCTTCGTCATTGGTATGCGTCGCGCCTTTCCGGTTGCCGCCTATCTGAGCTACGCGTTGAGTCGTGTGGGCCGGCGAACCGTGCACATCAGCGGTGCTGGCGGCACGTTGCCAGAGCAGGTCAGCGCGATTGCCGATGATGATTTGTTGATAGCCGTCAGCTTTCCGCCGTACGCCAACGACACCATTGAGGCGTGTCGTCAGTCACGGGCCGCAGGCGTGACGCTGGTGGCAATCACTGACAGCGTTCTGAGCCCTATCGGGCAGATGGCCCATACGGTGATTGAGGTCAACGACGCCGAATTACTGGGCTTTCGCTCGCTCACGGCTTCGTTCTGTATTGCGCAAACCCTGGCCATGGGGCTGGCCTTCAGCGAGTGGCAATCGGACAGTACCTTTAGTCATGACCGGCTGAAAGAGATCGACTGCTAAGTCGCAACTTTCGCCACGTACTTATTTAACCCGTCACTTCAGGAGAATATCCCGATGGTTTCACCTGCACGCGATTTAGTGGGTTACGCAAGACAACGCCCGCAAGGCACTTGGCCGAATGGCGCACGTTTGGCCATCAGCCTGGTGATCAACTACGAAGAAGGCTCCGAACGCTCGCTCGCCATGGGCGACCCGGACCAGGAATCAATGACCGAATGGGGTAGCTATTCAATACCCGACGGCACACGCAATCTGGCGATGGAGTCGATGTATGAGTACGGTTCTCGCGTCGGGATCTGGCGAATCCTGGATATTCTCGACCAGCAATCGGTTCGTGCGACTTTTCATGCTTGCGCGGTAGCCTTTGAGCAGAATCCTGATGTTGCACGTGCTGCTGTTGCAGGTGGTCATGAGATTTGCAGTCACGGGTATCGCTGGGAGGAAGTGTTTCGCCTGACTGAAGAACAAGAGCGTGAACACATGCGTTTAGCCATCGAGTCATTCGAACGCACCTGCGGCAAGCGTCCCGTTGGCTGGTATTGCCGGTATGGCGCCAGCGTCAATACCCGTCGCCTGGTTGCTGAGGAGGGCGGTTTTCTCTACGACTCCGATGCCTACAACGATGATGTTCCCTACTATGTCGAGGTTGAGGGTAAGCGTCACCTCGTGGTGCCTTACACCGCTGACGTGAACGATTTCCGCTACTGGAACTCTCCGGGACTGTCGCAGGCATCGGACTTTTTCGAGTACATGAAAGAAAGCTTTGAGGTCCTTTATGAGGAGTCGGCTGAAGGACCACGCATGATGTCGATTGGACTGCACCCACGTATGGTGGGCCGTCCGGGGCGGGTAAGGGCGATCAAGCAATTCATCGAGTATGCCAAGCAACACGGCGGTGTCTGGTTTGCTACGCGCGAAGAAATCGCCCGTGCCTGGCTTGAACGAACTTGATTGCGTGGCGATCACGCCGGAACTCTTTTACCACAATGGCGCCGGTTAGTTCTGGAAGAGGCCTGATATGCAACCTTTTGATACGGTGATTCGCAACGCCCGCGTGGTCACTGCCGCGGACACGTTCACCAGCGATATCGGTATTCGTGATGGGCGCATCGTCTCCCTTGGCCTGGACCTGCCGCAAGGTCACCAGGAAATCGACGCGGCAGGCCGGCATGTCACCCCCGGTGGCATCGACAGCCATGTTCACCTCGACCAGCCGACTGGCGACGGCTCGGTGATGGCCGATGACTTCTTAAGCGGCACAGTCTCGGCGGCCTGCGGCGGCACCACTACCGTCATCCCGTTCGCCTGCCAGCAGAAGGGCGAAAGCCTGCGCTCTGCCGTCGATGACTACCATCGTCGGGTGGGTAACAAGCCGGTGATCGATTATGCCTTCCACCTGATCGTCACCGACCCCACACCGCAAGTGCTGCGTGAAGAACTGCCGGCCTTGATTGCGGAAGGCTATACATCGTTCAAGATCTACATGACCTACGATGCGCTGAAGCTGGGCGACCGGGAGATTCTCGAGACGTTGTCGGTCGCGCGCCGTGAGGGCGCTATGGTGATGCTCCACGCCGAGAACAGCGATTGCATCGCCTGGCTTACCGAGCGACTCCTGGCGGCCGGGCTGACTGCGCCGCGCTACCACAACGCGTCGCGGCCGATGCTGGTGGAGCGCGAAGCAACCCATCGTGCCATCGCCCTTGCCGAGTTGGTGGACGTGCCGATCCTGATCGTGCACGTGTCGGGTCGCGAGGCCGTGGAGCAGATTCGCTGGGCCCAGAGCCTGGGGTTGAAGGTGTACGCCGAAACCTGCCCGCAGTACCTGTTCCTGACCGCCGACTCGCTGGGGTGTGACGACAGCTTCGAAGGTGCCAAGTGCATCTGCAGCCCGCCGCCGCGCGATGCCGTAAACCAGCAGGTGATCTGGGATGGGCTGGAAAACGGCTCGTTCGAGATTTTCTCGTCAGACCACGCACCCTTTCGCTTCGATGGCCCGAATGGCAAGAAGGCCCACGGTGAAGTGGTGTCGTTCGACCAGATCGCCAACGGCATTCCCGGTGTCGAAACCCGCATGGCACTGCTCTGGTCCGAAGGCGTGCGCAGTGGGCGCATCACCCCGCAAAGTTTTGTTGCGCTGACCTCCACTAATGCCGCCAGGATGTATGGGCTGTATCCGCGCAAGGGCAGCATCGCTATTGGTGCTGATGCCGACCTGGTGATCTGGAACGAAGGTGAACCGGTGCACCTGTGCAACGAAATGCTGCACCACAACGTCGATTACACACCTTACGCCGGCATGACGCTGAGCGCCTGGCCGGCCATGACCCTGTCTCGCGGTGAGGTGGTCTGGGACGGCGAACCGCGCGGTGAGGCTGGTCGCGGCCGGTTTCTGCCGTGCGAGCGCCCGGCGCCCGCGCAACTGCGCCGACGCAAGACTGAGTTGGCATTGTGAGTGCGGTCGCACAGGTGGCCGCCACCCTGATTCGTGGTTGGCGTGAGGGGCGCCAACAACCGTTGCCAACCCTGGAACTGGCTAGCGAAGCTGAAGCCTATGCCGTGCAGCACCAGGTAGCGGATGCCCTCGGCTGGTTCGCCCCCGGGGCGCCAGCGGCCTGGAAACTGGGCGGCGCTCCGGGAGGGCTGATCAGCGCCGCCGGGGTACCGGCAATGGCGATACACCCGTCGGGTTGGCAGGTTCCGCCGGGCGATGCCTTCGGTTTCGGGATCGAGGGAGAACTGATCGTGCGTCTGTCGCGCGACCTCGACCAGCACACTGACCTGGCCATGGCCTATGCGGCGGTCGATGTGTGGATGCCGGGCATCGAACTGTGTGGCACGCGCTGGCTGCAGGGCGATCAGGCCACGCCACTGCTTCGGCTGGCCGACCAGCAACTCAACCGCGCGCTGGTACTCGGTGCCCCGCAAACGTGGGGGGAAATGCCGGATTGGTCAAGACAACAGGTGACGTTGCGGGTGGCAGGGGAGCCTGAAGTCGTCAGGGTTGGCAGCCATCCATTCGGTGATCCGCTGAGTTCGTTGCCGTGGCTGGCGCGTCACGCTGCAGCACTGGGCAGCCCCTTGCGAGCCGGTGACCTGGTGGCAAGTGGTAGCTGGACCGGTATCTACTGGGCGTCGGCCGGGGTGCAAGTGGAAGTTGAGTTTGCCGGGATAGGACGGGTTGCCTTGTCGACTTGATGCGTTTCAAAGGCTTGCTGATTTCCAGTTTACGGAGCCAGCCGGCGCATTGCCCCTGCTTAAAAGGCGTGGGCTTTTGAGGATTGCCTCTGGGCATTCCCTCGGGTCCATCTCCCAACGTTGGCTTGCGAGTTGGAAGCGTTCAGCAAGACACCACGCTGTTAGAGATACGCCAGCGGCCATTCCAATCAATCGGATCCTCGTTCGCCGTCATAGCCAACAGGGGCGGGCGCCTGTACGGATTAGCTGAACATTGAACGTTCGTGTTTACAGCCATTTGTGAAGGGCAGCTAATGGCCCGATTGCGGCCTGTCACGAAGGACTGCTTGCGCCCCGGATTGCTCCGGGGCTTCGCACTAGCGACGATAGTAGCGGCGATCGTCCTCGTAACGGTACCGCATGGCCCGATCGTGGTGGCGCTCCCAATCACGACGGCGCTCGGCTTCTCGGCGGGCTTGCTCTCTACGCCACTGATCTCTACGCCACTGGTCCCTGCGCCAGTCGTCTCGGCGCCAATCGTCTCTACGATCGTGCCAACGGCCGTCATGCCAGTATCGGTCGTCATGGGCAAGCAACGGCCCTGGCTGCTTGCCGGCCATGCTGGCCAAGGTCGGCCAAGGGTTGCCGGCGGCCTGGACGGGCGTCTGGATGGCTGGGGCTTGAGTTGCAAAAGCAGGGGTTGAGTCCTTCATCTGTGTGGCGGATGCCGAGCCCACTGCCGCGAACGCGAACAGGCCGAACAGCACCATCCGTGGGACATGGAATTTCATGAGCGAAGACAACCTCTGATGGACAATCGGACGTGTGGCCATCTGGCGGCGGCTAGCCTGCGGGGGGCGTGCTTACCGAGCGGATGTGCCTATCCACATAGACCGGTAAATAGGGAAAAGTTCTAGGGGGCCATTGCTTAAATAGCCAACGCTCTCAGTCGTGGGCCGATAACAAACAGAAGCGGTGGCGACGGCCGTTGCAGCAGGAACTTCAGGGTGTTGGCCAGGTCTATAGCCGCCCTGTATCGGAAGTGCCGAGCAGCGCTGTGGTCTGTATTACGGCAGTGCCGTCCGAGTTCAGTCGAGTCCGCCCCCGATGCCAAACAAGAGTTTTCCGCCGGTCCTCATCCTGGTGTTCTGCGCTGTCGCCTCGTTCAGTGCTGTCGCTGCCGAGCGAAGAGCGCCCGCGCAAAGCAACAATGCATCAACCACCCTGATCGAAACAGCCTCGCGGCAATATGAAAACGGCCAGCTGGACCAGGCCGCCGCCACGCTGGAGCGTGCCCTGCACATCCAGCCGAACAATCCTGCGACGCTGCATTATCTTGGTGTGTTGCGTCTTCAGCAGGGGCAGTACCAGCAGGCTGAAACCCTGGCGGCGCGCTCGAACATGCGGGTTGGTAACAACGTCCAGTTGCGCAACCGCAACTTCCAATTGATCCAGGCGGCGCAGCAAGCCCAGTCTTCGGGTACCCCACCCAATGCCAAGGAGGACGTGGTCGCCGTACAGAAGGGGCTGGAAGAAGAGACCCAAAGGCGCCGCGAAGCGCAAGTGGCGGTTGTTGAGCAATCCACTGCGGACACCGGGCGTGACGCCGGCAACTTCACTACTGCTGAGGCAAATCGGGTTTCGGATGTACCGACGGCGGGAAGAGTAGGGGCCGAAGGTCAATTGCAAATGGCTAGTATCGGGTCAGAGAGGGCGTACGCCGAGGTCGAGATTCCCCGCGGCCATATGCCGCCTCCGGGTAAATGCCGAATCTGGTTTCCTGATCGTCCGCCGGGGCATCAGCCTAAACCCGGTAAATGCAAGAAGTTGCGATATCGGGTTCCCTCAGGGGCCTACCTGGTACGCGGGTGAGCCTCTTTTTTGGCCGACTGCTGCCTGTCACGAAGGGCTTCTTTGGAGCCATTGTGTCTGCCAGCGATTCCAGTGGCCTGGAACGGACGAAACCACGACTTCAAGCGTGGATGCCTGGGTGGGCTCCTGTGTCGAGGGAGGTGTCATGCTATCCACGCTTGAGTTTGTGCTACACCCACTATGAAACCGTAGGCTCCTCACCACGCATCGTGCCCGCCGTGCTGGCGACCACAAGCGCCACGGCGCAAGCCAGCAAGGCGAATGCCGTGAAAACCCCCATCACATGCAAGCACGGCATGACATGATTCCAGGCTCGAGCCACCCCCAGGAAAGCGGCGAACAGCCAGCCACTCATGGAGAACGCCCCCAAGAGTGCAAGGCGACCGCGGTCGGAACCCGGTAACAAGACGAAGGGGGCTTTTTGCAACAACGGGAAACCGACGCGATGCAACAGACCGCCGTTCAGGGTCAGCAGCGCGACAACCGCCACCTTGGCCCAGAGCTTCTGATTGAGCAAGTACGCAGTGCCCTCGAGGAGATACCCCTGAAGGACCAACAGCAGACCACTGCCCCAAAGGGCCAGTAACGCGAGAGTGGCGATTTTCCTGGTTTCTTCCAGATACTCAAGCTTCGCCTGATCCAGCGCTTCCTTGCGCCAACTCCAAAGCTTGTGATCGGCGAGCAATACCCTGCCGAGGGCAATACAACTGGCGAGCAGATGAACGTACACGAGGAGCATTTTAAGCATTATTTTTATTGACCTTATTGTATGGACAATGCACTCCCTGCGTCCTGAGCTTGAATATTAATGATACGTATTCTTGCTTGTAACAACAAGTTTCAAAGCCTTCTGGTCAGCATTTTTGGTGCTTGCCAGTACATACCGATTGGATCCAGTCGGCTATCTGCAGGTTCAGGTGTTCGGTTCTAACCGAGAAAGGCCGCTCCTGGCCGTTATTTATCTGTCACGACCGCAGCCGATTGCTGCCGGATGCGAAGAGTCGCCCGAACTTGTATTAATCTGGGATTGGTCATCAGCGATGTGACCGCGAGAGGTCGACGGGCTCACTGGCATTGCCCCATAAGCCCTCAAGCCTGAAATGACTCTTGGACTTCTGTACCAACTTCTCAGCTCAAACTCATCGAGTTTTTGAAATCACACCGCTCATGTATTGATTTATATCGCGAAGATCCTTAATCCTCCAGGAGTATGACGATAGCTTTACACCATTCTCTTGCAAAGTTCTTGGAATCAAGTCTCCATTTGGACGAAGTATTATCGATGACACAATAACGCCCGGATAATCATTTAATCGTTTTTTGAAAATGGAGGTTGTAAGGTCAGGTGTTGGGGGATTGCTTTTATTAACCAGTGGCCCTGTTCCTTTGAGATCTGTTCCGTGGCACATGATACATCTCTGTGAGTAGAGATTTTTCCCGTTAACATAATCCGCGAAGGACAGTGATATTTGAATGAGCGATAAAATTCCTAGCGTAGCGATGAATAATGTTTTCATAGTTTTTATCTTCCTTGATGGGATCAGCGTCGATTGGACGCGATCAGGTGCGCGGGAAAGATATCAGCCATCGTGTCGGCACACATACAGTCATTTCTGATGCCCGTTGAATCTCCTGCGTGATCCTATTGAGGAAACTCGGATGCGACTGGGGCGGCCGATCAGTACGACTCCGCCAAACCAGAACGATCCATCATTCGAACACTGGCAAAGGTCGATTCGTTTCGTGCCTGGTCGAGTGCTGTCGGCGGTTTGGTCAATGACGGCTGCGTCGTTGCAGGCGTTGCCAATTTGCGATTCATTTCCGAGCCGGAACGCTCCTCACTGGGTGGAACACCAAAGTACTCGCGATAGCATTTGGAAAAATGGGGTGTCGACACGAAACCGCATACATACGCCAACTCAATGATCGACAATGATGTTTGCTTGAGCAGTTGTCGCGCTCGAACAAGACGTAGCCTCAAGTAATAGCGTGACGGCGTACATTGAAGGTATTTCTGAAATAGCCGCTCCAGCTGTCGACGTGACAGGTCAACGAATTCTGCAAGGTTATCCAGGTCGATCGGTTCCTCGAGATTGGCCTCCATCAACGCGACGATTTCCTGCAGCTTGGGCTGATGAGTTCCCAGTACATGCCTGAGGGGAACGCGCTGATGGTCCTGTTCATTGCGTATGCGCTCGTAGACAAACATCTCGGAGATGGCGGCGGATAATTCTCGACCATGATCGCGACCGATCAGGTGCAGCATCATGTCCATGGGGGCCGTTCCGCCGGAGCTTGTAAAGCGGTTTCGGTCGAGGGTGAACAGGCTCGCGCTGATGCTGACTCGCGGGAAGGCTTCCTGCATGGCCGCCAGAAATTCCCAATGCACGCTGCACTCGTAGCCGTCGAGCAGCCCGGCTTTTGCGAGCGCCCAGCTACCGGTGCACACACCTCCCAACCGCCTGGATTGACGCGCCAGGGCTTGCAGCCAGGTAATGTGCTCGCGGGTAATCACGCTCTGGATTCCAATACCGCCGCACACGATTACAGTGTCCGCCACCAATGGATTTTTCCATGAAGCATCCGGAGTGATTTGCACGCCGTCACTGGCCCAGACAGGCTCTCCACCGGGGCTGAACGTATGCCAGCGATATAGCTCTCGCCCCGACAACTGATTGGCCATGCGCAGTGGCTCTACTGCGGACGCCAGGGAAATGAGTGTGAATTTGTCCAGCAGCAGAAAACCGACGGATTGAGTCTTACCGTCGGACACGGTGGAGTTCGATGACATCGTGGTCATGTCCTCACAAAAAGCGATGACGGCCTGAGATACAGGAGCGGGTAATACCCCCAGTCCTGGCGTAGGGGGTATCAGGTTCGGCGCAACTACCTCTCGGGCTTTATCCCACCGATGTCACCCTCGCAGCCTGCGCAGGGTGACGCGATGTCACCAGGCCGATAAAGGAGATCGCCAGCGCCAGGCCAATGGTCGTGCTCACTTCGGTACGGTGATCAGGGGAGGCCATCATCACGGCCAGCGCCGCGCAGATGAACAGGATCACCAACCAGGTGAGCCAGGGAAACAGCCACATGCGAAAGGTCAGCTCGACGTTCTGCCGACGCAACATCCGGCGCATGCGCAGCTGCGACACCGCAATGGCCAGGTACACCACCAAGGCAATCGCGCCGGAACTGGCCAGCAGGAACTCGAACAACCCGGCGGGCATGAAGTAGCTCCACACGGTGATCGCCGCGCCCAACACGGTGCTGGCAATGACTGCTGCC
This sequence comes from Pseudomonas sp. PDM28, assembly GCF_019219115.1. Taxonomy (NCBI): domain Bacteria; kingdom Pseudomonadati; phylum Pseudomonadota; class Gammaproteobacteria; order Pseudomonadales; family Pseudomonadaceae; genus Pseudomonas; species Pseudomonas sp. PDM28. The sequence goes on along the minus strand of NZ_JAHUWG010000010.1, from coordinate 207,118 downwards.
CGCGGCACGCCTTCGGAGGAGGTCGCTTTCAGTGCCTTCGGTGCATCGCCGCGACGGCCCAGCGAATAAAGCATGCGCGAGGCAATGTAGATCGAGGAGTTCATGCAACTGGCCACGGCGATCAGCACCACCACGTCCACCATGAACTTGGCGTGGGGAATGTTCATGATTTCCAGCGCCCGCTGGTAGGAGCCTACCGAAGCCAACAGCGGGTCATTCCAGGGCACCACGGAGATGACCACGAAAATCGACAGCAGGTAAAACACCCCGATGCGCCAGATCACCGAACGGGTGGCCTTGGCAATGTTCTGCGAGGGATTGTCGGATTCGGCGGCGGCGATGGTGACCGCCTCGGTACCGATGAAACTGAACATGATGGTGATGAAGGCGCCGACTACCGCCGACAACCCGTTTGGAGCAAACCCGCCGTGCTCGGCCATCAGGCCGCTCAATCCGCTGACTTCCCGATCGGGAACCCAGCCCATCAACACGGCAAAACCCACGCCGATGAAACCGATGATCGCCACGACCTTGGCCATGGCGAACCAGAACTCGAATTCGCCGTACTTGGACACGCTGAACAGGTTGGTCACCACCAGTGCAATGATCGACACCAGGGCGAACAGCCAGGCATCGATCTGCGGAAACCACTGGTTCAATACATGACCGGCGGCCAGCGCTTCGATAGGGATCACCAGCACCCAGAACCACCAGTAGAGCCAACCGACGGTGAAGCCAGCCCAACGGCCGATGGCCTGGTCGGCATAGGTGGAGAAAGAGCCGGTGTCCGGGTTGGCCACCGCCATTTCACCGAGCATGCGCATGACCAGGACGACGAGCAGGCCAGAGAATAGATAGGCCAGAAGGACCGCCGGGCCAGCCGCCGCAATGGCGTGTCCTGAGCCAACGAACAAACCGGCGCCGATAATACCGGCGATTGACAGCATTGTTACGTGACGAGGCTTGAAGCCCTGCGCCAATTGGCCACTCGAATCCTTGGAGCTCGGGCTAATCATTGGTTTTTTTTCTCTGCCGATCGACATTTAAGCGGATGGATAGGGCAACAGATCATCATTGCTGCCTGCCGGGCTTCCTGAAAGAAGCACCCTTCAAACGCTGCAGTTCTTATCAAACCCATCATCGTGACGTGGTTGTTTCGATGAAAAGGTGCGCCACCTTACCCGGCTTGTCCGATGATTCAGTTATCTGATCACGCCACATCCGTGTCTGATATCGACACAGGAAGTCATTGTGTTCACGATGAAAACCAACGAGTCACTACGCGGCCAAGGGTGATCATCTCGGTTCATTGAGAGTGCTTTTAATCAGGTAGCGAGACTCGTTGCCTATAAGGAATAAAATCACCGCTCCTCAAGAACCTCTATTTGGGTTGACTGACTTCCTCGGGGCGTGAAGCGGCCAGTCACGCCTGGCTATCGTCGGCTAGTAATGGAAGGGGGGTGAAGGGCAATCCAGGTAAATATCAGGTGCGAGGAATGGTTACAGTGAATGTTGTACCAGTAGTGGGAGTAGAAGTTACAGCCACTTCGCCGCAGTGCGCCTTAACGATCTCCCGAACGATGAACAGACCCAACCCGACACTTCTGAGTTCGGCATTGTCATGACTGCCTCGGATCATCGGCTCAAACAAATCCCCAAGCAACGCCTCAGGTATAGGGGTGCCGAAGTTGTGCACGGTTATAACGAGAACTTGATCTTCAAAGCGTGTGGAAACGGTGACTTCGCTATCGCTGGCACCGTAGGCGACTGCATTGGCGACCAGATTGCCGATGAGCTGATAAAGCCGATCGCTGTCTGCAGAGAAAGCACCTTGCCCATACCGCAGATGGGTCAACGTATGCCCGGGAAAAGCCAGGCACAACTCGTCCAGGCAATCGCCCACCAGTTCGTGTAAATCGACGGGTTTGGGCAGGACCGAGATACCTCGCCCCACCTGAGCCAGGGTGAAATCCAGCAGATCGGCCACCAGGCGCAGCGCACGCTCGGCCGAATGGGTGATGTGGCCAAGTATCTGGACCTGTTTGGCATCCATCTCTCGGCGGCCCAGCAGTTCCGTGGCCATTTTTATGGCCGACAACGGGTTGCGCAGGTCATGACTGACAATCCCGATCAGTTGCTCGGCGAACAGGGCCCTGTCTTCAGCCGCAGCGTACGTGATACGCAACTTGTCCTGGGTCATGTCCTGTACGCGTTGGTCCTTGAGGTGTTTCGCCAAATGCCTTTCGGCAAGCATTCGGGCATTGAGCAGTTCGCGCTCGTACCTTTGGCTATCCGCGGCCTTGAATAGCGTCATTTCATGAAATATGCCAGCAGAATGCTCACAGCTGACGGCGCTAAGCATCATTGGAATGGAGTGTCCGTTGTGGTGAACGAGATCGAACTTCACGTCAGCAACGACGCCCTGAATCTGCATGAGGGGCGCCCAGTACATCTTGTGGAACGTCCTTCCCTCGAGGCTCATCAAGTCCTGGATGTGACGCCCGAGCAGCTCTTTTCGCCGCAAGCCTAACCAGCGGCAGAACGTGAGGTTGACCCGTGCGATCTCGCCATTTTCTGCGGTCAGCAGCAATCCACAGTCAGCTTCGTCGAAGAGAACGTCAGAACCGGGCTGCGAATTTTCATCTTCGGACATTTGTATTCACTGACCAATGGGGCCGATATCTGGAAAATTATAGACACGGCTTGCGCAAAGGCCCTCAGAACTTACCTCTTTCAGGCCTCGATATTTTTTTAGGCGTTCACTGGTTTGGAGGTCACGGTCCCTTGTGGGAGCTGGCTTGCCAGCGATGGTCGTTAACGATAACGCGTACCGCTCAACGCATGTCCTGGTCCTGAGATTGATTTGTTGAACTCGGGCTGAAAGCACTCATCTAACCTATGCGTGGGAATATTTCCCGCGAAGTGATACTGACTGGTGTTGAAGGATCATGCGCAAACCGCAGTTGCTCGTTAAAGCTGCAGATTGATGACCGTGTCGGTTGGCTGGCCGCCCAAATGGGCGGCCGGGAACTTACTGGATATTGCGTTCGATACGGACATGACTACGCAACTCCAACCGGAGGTTGGAACATGCAGCTCAATAAATGTTTATTGGCTCTGGCAATTGGCGCAGTCCTGTCGGCATCGACTGTATTGGTGCCCGATTACATCGGCAGTTTCTCCAGCGTGTATGCCAAAGAAGGTGGCAGCGACGGTGGTCAGGGTGGCCAAGGAAAGGGTGGCGATCATGGAGCAGGAGGCGATGGAAAGGGTGGTGATCATGGAGCAGGAGGCGATGGCAAGGGTGGTGATCATGGAGCAGGAGGCGATGGAAAGGGTGGCGATCATGGAGCAGGAGGTGATGGAAAGGGTGGCGATCATGGAGCAGGAGGCGATGGAAAGGGTGGTGATCATGGTGCGGCAGGCGATCATGATGCGGCAGGCGATGATGGTGCAGCAGGCGATCATGATGCGGCAGGCGATGATGGTGTAGCAGGCAATGGCAATGCGCATGACAACGACGCAGACAACAATGGCGCAGACGCTGCCGTGAACGACGCAGATGCAGTCCGGGACGCTGCCAAAGCTGATGCGGATGCAGTCCGGGATTCGGCAATAGCCACTGCAAATGCAACCAGGGACGCCGCCAGAACTCAGGCGGATGCAGCCAGGGACGTAGCAAGAGCTGCTGGCGTAGCGGGCGCGGATGCCACAAGGGATGCTGCCAGGGCCGCTGCGGATGCAGCCAGGGACGCCGGCAAGGCAGGCGCAGATGCAGCCAGAGATGCTGCCAAAGCTGCTGCAGATGCAGCCCGGGACGCCAAAGTTTACGCAATTTGCCAGAGAGTCGAGCAAAGTCCGGCCGAAAGATGCCAGAGAGGCTGGCAAAGTTGAGGCGAAAAACGCCCGAGAGAATGTGGCAGACGCCCGAGACGTCCCGGATATACACGCGCCTGAGGTAAGCAAATAGGCTTGCGTGTTCCGTAATCAACACGGCAGGCCTACCGGTAGAAAACGTCTCGCAAGCTTGAGGGGCGTATCGGCAATGAGTCGCAAGCCCTTAAGCGTCGCGGGGCTTGCAGCTTTCTTTCGAAATCTGTCGCACAGTCCGAAACACCGACTGCTTTTGGCCGGCGTTTGCCGCCGCGCCGCTTGCTTCCAAGAGCATTCATAAGGGGATGGCAAGAAACGACTCGAGGCGAACATCCTGAAACCTCACTATGGAGCGCCTATCCATAAGCGCTCCTGTCAGTCAGCGGTCAAAGCCAGGCTTTGATTTGAGCGCAGACTGCCTGAGTCGAAATGCCATAGCGATCATGTAACGTCGGCAGGGCACCGGCATCGAGGAATGCATCGGGCAATGCGATCTGCCTGAAGGTTGGCGTCACCCCATTGCGCAGCAGCACCCCGGCAACGGCCTCGCCGAGACCGCCAATAATCGAACTGTTCTCTGCTGTGACCACCAGTCGACCTGACTTTCTTGCCTCGGCGAGAATGGTTTGTTCATCCAGTGGTTTGATCGTCGGAACGTGCAGCACGGCAACATCGACGCCGTCCGCTTGCAGTTCTTTGGCCGCTTCCAGTGCACGCATGGTCATCAGGCCGGTGGAGATGATCAACACATCGTTACCGGTGCGCAGGGTCTTGGCCTTGCCGATCTCGAATTTATAGCCGTACTCATCCAGCACCAGCGGTACATTGCCGCGCAGCAGGCGCATGTACACCGGCCCTTGATGCGCGGCAATGGCGGGCACGGCCTGCTCGATTTCCAGGGCGTCGCAGGGATCGACGATCATCAGGTTGGGCATGGCCCGGAAGATCGTCAGGTCGTCCGTGGCCTGGTGGCTGGGTCCATAGCCGGTGGTGAGGCCGGGCAGGCCGCAGACGATCTTGACGTTGAGGTTTTCCTCGGCGATCGCCATGCAGATGAAGTCATAGGCGCGGCGCGAAGCGAACACCGCGTAGGTGGTGGCAAAGGGTACGAAGCCTTCACGGGCCATCCCCGCGGCTGCGCTCATCAGCAGTTGCTCAGCCATGCCCATTTGATAGAAACGGTCGGGATGTGCCTTGGCGAAGATGTGCAGGTCGGTGTACTTGGACAGGTCGGCGGACAGACCGACGATGTCCTGGCGCTGATCAGCCAGCGCCGCGAGCGCATGACCGAAAGGCGCAGATTTCGTGGCTTGGCCTTCCGAGGCAATCGACGCGATCATCGCCGAGGTGGTCAGGCGTTTTTTGATCGGTTCGGCAGTCGAAGTCGGAGTGTTGGCGGCGTTGCTCATTGGTTATTTCCTTCTTCAAGATTGATCAGTGCCAGATCCCATTCGTGTTCTTCCACGCGGATGAAGTGTGTCTTCTCGCGGGTTTCGAGGAAGGGCACGCCTTTGCCCATTTTGGTGTCGCAGATGATCACCCTCGGCTGAGTGCCGGGATGATTGCGGGCGGCATCGAACGCGGTCACCAGCGCCTCCAGATCATTGCCATCGACGCGCTGAGTGAACCAGCCAAAGGCTTGCCAGCGATCGACGATGGGTTCGAACGACAGGATCTCGCTGGAGTAACCGTCGGCTTGCTGGTTGTTGACGTCGACGATGGCGATCAGGTTGTCGAGCTTCCAGTGCGAAGCCGACATCACGGCTTCCCAGGTCGAGCCTTCGTTCAACTCGCCATCGGACAGCAGGTTGTAGACGAAGGAGGGTGAGCCTTTGCGCTTGAGGCCCAGGCAGGCACCGACCGCGATGCCCAGACCCTGACCCAGCGAGCCGCCGGTGATTTCCATGCCCGGGGTGTAGGCGGCCATGCCTGACATCGGCAGGCGGCTGTCGTCCGCACCGTAGGTTTCCAGCTCATCGAGCGGGATGATTTCGGCTTCGATCAGGGCCGCATACAGCGCAATCGCGTAGTGACCGATCGACAGGTAGAAGCGATCGCGGCCCTCCCATTGCGGGTCTTCAGGCCGATAGTCCAGGGCATGGAAGTAGGACACGGCCAGCAGGTCGGCGGCACCGAGGGCTTGGCCGACATAGCCTTGCCCCTGAACTTGCCCCATGCGCAACGCGTGGCGGCGAATGTTATGGGCACGTTCTGTCAGTGTTTTGGGTGTAACGAGTGAAGGATTGGCAGTCATGGTGAAAGCTCCAATAAATCAACGATTGACCGAGGCGGCGGGAATGCGCAGCACCAGCGTGGCGCCGAACACCAGTACGCCGGTGATCAGGTACATGCCGATAGCGCTGGAACCGGTCTGTGTAGTGATCCAGCCGATCAGGTAAGGCGAGCAGAACCCGGCGAGGTTGGCGAAGCTGTTGATTGCCGCAATGCCCGCGGCGGCGGAAACGCCCCCGAGCAATGTGGTGGGCAGCATCCAGAACAGCGACGTCGCGGACAGGATTCCGGACGCGGCCAGGCACAGGCTCAGGATGGACAGGACGATATTGCCGCCCAGCAATGCGGCGAGGGCCAGGCCGAGTGCGCCGGCAATCATCGGGGCGATCAGGTGCCAGCGTCGCTCGCGGTGTTTGTCGCCACTGCGACCGACCAGCAGCATTGCCACGATGGCGCAGAGGTAGGGCAGGCTGGTCAGGAAACCGATGTGCAGCGGATCGGAAACCCCGGCATTGCGTACCAGTGTCGGTAGCCAGAAGGTGATCGCGTACTGGCCCATTACAACGCAGAAGTAGATGCCTGCGAGCAACCACAGACGACGGTCGCGAATAAACTCGCCCACCGACGCATGGGTGATTTTCTGCTGGTCATCCTCGGCCAGCTCGCGGCGGATCAGTGCTTTTTCGTCGTCATCGAGCCAGGTGGCCTGGTGTACGCCATCCTTGAGATAGCTCAGTACCAGCAAGCCGATAAGAACGGTGGGCACAGCTTCGAGCACGAACATCCACTGCCAGCCGGCCCAGCCATGCATGCCGGCGAAGTGATTCATGATCCAGCCGGAGATCGGGCCACCGACCATCCCCGACAGCGGAATGGCGATAAACCACAACACGGTCATGCGCGCACGCCGATAGGACGGAAACCAGTAGGTCAGATACAGCAACAGCCCCGGTGCCAGGCCTGCTTCAGCAATGCCAAGCAGAAAGCGCAAGGCATAGAATTGCCACGCGGTTTCGACGAAGGCGAACAGGGCGGAGACGATGCCCCAGGTGATCATGATGCGGGCGATCCAGACCCGCGCACCGACCTTGTGCAGGATGATGTTGCTGGGAACTTCGCAGAGGAAATAGCCGATGAAGAACATGCCCGCGCCCAGTCCGTAAACCGTTTCGCTGAGGGCCAGATCGTTCATCATTTGCAGTTTGGCAAAACCGACGTTGACCCGATCCAGATAGGCACACAGGTAGCACAGCATCAGAAAGGGCATCAGGCGCCACGCGGTTTTACGGTAGGCGTTGGAGCGCACGGTCGAAACCGCTTCGAGCGACAGGGTAGTCATGATGGTCTGATCTCTTGTTTTTATTGACCGCCAGGCAATCAAGCCCGGCTGCATCGTCGATCCAGAGCCGCACGGGCCGCACAGGCCCGCTCAGGTGTATTTCAGTGAATCAGCATGCCGCCGTTCACATCCAACGTGATGCCGGTCAGGTAAGAGGATAGGTCGCTGGCCAGGAACAAGGCGGCGTTGGCGACATCCTGGGCCTCACCCAGACGGCCCAACGGGATGCCGTCGATGATCGCGTGACGGCGTTCGTCCTGCATCAGGCCACCGGTGATGTCGGTGTGGATCAAACCGGGGGCGATGGAGTTGACGCGAACCTTGTCCGGCCCCAGTTCCCGCGCCATGGCCTTGGCCAGGCCCAGCACGCCGGCCTTGGCGGCACTGTAATGCGGGCCACCGAAAATGCCGCCGCCGCGTTGAGCGGAGACCGACGACATGCACACGATGCTGCCGCCCGACTGCTGGCGCATCATCGGAATCACCGCCTGTGACATCAGCAGGGTGCCGCGCAGGCTGACGTCCAGCACCTTGTCGTAATCGGAGGGGCGGATATCCAGGGTCTTGAGGGGCTGGGTGATGCCGGCGTTATTGACCAGAATGTCAATGCGGCCGAAGCGTTCGATGATGGTGGCGACAGCCCGTTGAACCTGCGATTCGTCAGCAACGTTGGCGGCGAGGCCCAGATGCCCCTCACCCAGGGAGGCCGCAGCATCCCGTGCAGCGGATTCATCCAGGTCGAGTATCACGACGCTAGCGCCTTGTTGCGCGAAGGTGGTCGCTGTTGCGCGGCCAATGCCACGTGCGGAGGCTGCACCGGTGATGATCGCGACTTTGCCTTTGAGAAGCATGGAAGAGTACCTCTGATTGTTTTTATTGGGTCGATCCACGAAGAACCGATGACTCAGCTTGTTCTCCAGGCGGACCCTGAGCAATAACGCGAATGTCACTCGATGCTGAAAAAAATTCAGCACTCGCCAACCAACTCTTCCAATGTTTGAATAGCTGAACGCCCGGCCCAAGCCACTTGCAGCGGAAAAACAATAATCATGAGTTCACCTGGCGATGCACCTCCGATCCTTCCACCACTGAAAGCCATTCAGGCCTTCGAACAGACGGCACGCTTCGGCAACGTCGCCCGCGCCGCCGAACTGCTCGACCTGACGCCCTCGGCAGTCAGTCACCAGTTGGCCAAACTCGAGGCAATGATCGGGCGGCAGCTGTTTCTCAGAACGGCCAGGGGCGTGACATTGACGCCAGTCGGCGAGCAGTACCTCACTGAGGTTTCCGGCATCCTGCACAGTCTGGCGGTGGCGACAGAGCGCGCCACCAGCGATGTCAGCCTCGATTGCCTGCGACTGCACTCGTCGCCCAGTTTCGGCTTGTTGTGGCTGATGCCGCGCCTGGAGCAATTTCGCCAGAGTCATCCCGATATCCAGCTCAACCTCTCGTGCTCCTACGAGTCGCTGCACTTCAGTCGCGACAAGATCGATGTGGACATCCGCCACGGCATGCCCAATTGGCCCAGCTACGAAGTACGGACGATCCGCAATGAAAAGATTGCCGTGCTGGCGTCCCCGAAGCTGCTGGAAAAACGCCCCATCCGGGCGGTCGCGGATTTACTGGACTGCAATCTGATCCTGTCGGAGGCCACGTTGATCAAGTGGCCGCAGCTGTTTGCTCAACATGGTCTGTCGCGACCTGAAAGACCCTACACACTCAGCTTTGACCGCTCCTACATGACATTGGAGGCGGCCAGCCACGGTCTAGGATTTGCATTGGAAAGCACGCTGCTTGCGCAGGACTATCTGGCGCGTGGCGAGCTGGTCGAGGTAGCGCCTGAGTTGAGCGCCCCAATCACTGCACACCACCTGGTTTTCCCCAGAGCCCATGCAAATTTTCCCAGGGTGAGAAGATTTCTGGAATGGATGCAGAATGAATTAGGGCATGACCTCAATTACTGACCCTGATGTCATGACGCCCTGCACGCCCACTTCTAAAAAACGTTAGGCGGCGGTATTGTGACCATATTCCTGTGGAGTCACGAGTTGTCAGTCTACGATAGGATGAGTAAGCTGCTGTCATGAATCAGCCATCAATACCTACCTCCTCGCCGAGCACTCGTGGCCCAGCGGAGCACGACATTCGAGACCAGATTGTCGCTGCTGCCAATGAGCACTTCAGTCAGTATGGCTACGGTAAAACCACGGTTTCCGACCTGGCGAAGGCCATCGGTTTTTCCAAAGCGTACATCTATAAATTCTTTGATTCCAAGCAGGCGATCGGCGAAGCGATCTGCTCAAACTGTTTGGGGCAGATTGTTGCGGCAGTCGAACAGGCTGTTAATGCAGACGCGATTTCACCAACCGAGCGTTTCCGCAGACTGGTAAAAACCGTCATTGCCACGGGTGTGGACCTCTTCTTCAATGATCGCAAGCTCTACGACATCGCGGCATTTTCCGCTTCGGAGGGCTGGAACAGTGCCCAGGTTTATGAAGCACAGATCAAGCGCTTTATCTTTGAGATCGTGCGTCAAGGGCGAGAAATTGGAGAGTTCGAGCGCAAAACCCCGCTGGACGAAACCGTAGAGTCGATCAATCTGGCGCTGCGACCTTTCGTCAACCCTCTGCTGCTGCAACACAATCTGGACTTTATTGAAGAAGCGCCCACGCTGACCACCAACCTCATCTTGCGCAGCCTCATGCCTTGACGCTTCACTGATCAAAATATTGGTGATTTGCGTCAGGCGACATCCCCTTCATTGCGTTTTCTGTTCCCGGTACATGAGTGCCGGGAAGACGTTCAATTTTTGCCGTTAGTGACTATTGACCGAAATGGTCACAAGGATAATATGGGGCGCTGTAGTTCTCGATGTTCTCTTTCAGTGACACCCATAGAGTCCAGACAATGAAAAAAATAAAACTCAAGAGCCCCGTTGGCCTGGCAGTCGTGCTTGCGTCCTCCAATGTGCTTGCCGGTGGCTTCGCGCTCAACGAACAAAGCATCAGCGGGATGGGATCCGGTTTTGCCGGTCGATCTTCATCTGCGCAAGACGCCAGTACCCTCTTCGGCAATCCGGCGGGCATGGCGCGGCTTAAACGAGAGCAGGCCAACGTGGGGGCGGCCACGCTGTTCGCCAAATCTGATATCAGCCAGACTCGCAGTACGTTTGGAGGGACGGAAGAGGGCGACATGGTGCCCACGACTACCGTACCAATGGGGTATTACGTCAAACCCATCGATGACCATTGGGCATTCGGCGTCGGGTTTTATGTGCCTTTTGGGTTGATCACCGACTACGGCAGTGGTTTTGCCGGACGCTATTACGCCAACAAGAGCGAAGTCACCACACTGACTTTCCAACCGACCATCAGCTACGCCTTTAACGAAAATATTTCGATCGGATTCGGTCCGACCATTAACCGTATCGGCGGTGAGATATCGGGGATGGTGCCCAATCCACTAAGCCCGGGACGTAATGACGGGAAGCTCAAAAGCACTGGCGATGACACCGCACTTGGATTCAACGCCGGTGTGCTGGTGCAGGCGACAGATCAGACCCGCCTGGGGCTGACCTATCACTCCAAGGTCAGTTACCACCTGGATGCCAAAACCAAGGTCACCGATGGCATCTTCAGCTTGCTGGGTGTCAGCGGCCGTAGTTATGACGCATCGCTGGATGTGGACACGCCGGAGTCGGTGGACTTTTCGGTGACGCACCAACTCAATAACGACTGGACGCTCTATGTGGGCAGTACCTGGACGCGCTGGAGCCGCTTCAAGGAGCTGACGATTGAGAACAGCGGCTTGCCGCCTTTGCTGAGCGGCCAATTGGGGACTATTACCGAAGAACAGAACTGGCATGACACGTGGGCTCACGCTATTGGTGCGGCCTATCAATTGAATAATCAATGGGTGCTTCGTGGCGGGTTTTCGGTTGATCAGTCACCCACCAACAACACCAATCGCGGGCCCCGGATTCCTACGGGCGACCGAAAGGTTGTCAGCTTCGGTGCCGGCTGGACGCCCGTGGAAAATGTCACGATCGACCTCGCTTATTCCTACCTTTGGGAGGAGCGCGTAGAGGTCAATGACACCTCGGCAACGAGAGGTGCATACAGTGCCAAATACAAGAACAGTGCGAGCGGGCTCGGTACTTCTGTCAGCTACCGTTTCTAGCTGAGCGTTGTTACATCACAAATGTCGGGTCGGGAGTGCGTGCTGCCTCCCGAGTCCAGACGCTCAAGGACTTGTTTATCAGGCCATTTCTCAGAGAGAAAGTTTGAAGCCTGGACAGTGCACCTCTGGCGAGCTTCATCGCGATGCAACAGGCAAGGTTTCAGGAGGTTGCCAGCCGCCTCCGAGCGCCTTGAATGCCGCAACCGCGGCCCGTGCCGATTCCGTCCGTGCCTGCGCTCGGGCATCGGAGGCCTGCAGCATCGTTTCGTCGGCGTGCAGAACATCAATCAGACTGGCTGTGCCTTTTTCGTAGGCAATGAACGACGATTGGCGAGCCTGTGTCAGAGAGGCCTCGCCTCCAGCGAGAGTGGTTGCCTGAGTGTCGCGATTCACCAGAGCGGAGAAGGCATTCTCGACATCCTCAGTGGCGCGTAAAACCGACTGGCGGTAAGCGGCCAGCACTTCGGCTTCTTGTCCCTTGGCTTGATCGATTTGAGCGTTTATGCGGCCAAAGTCAAAAAGCCTCCAGCGCAGCCCCAGTACACCCGCCGACTGATTGGCGCCGCCAGTGAAAAGGTTGCCGCCGGATACAGCTGTGGCACTACCCAGCAATGCGCTGAGCGAGAATTTCGGGTAGTACTCGGCAATCGCCACGCCGATGCGCGCATTCGAGGCTGCCAAGCGGCGTTCAGCCACGATCAGATCTGGCCTGCGGCGCAGCAGATCGGCCGGTGTTCCCCAGACCTTGATCTGCGGCACAAGAGGAATGCTCCCCGTATCTGCCAGTTGCGTGCGGTGAGTGCCGGGCGGTGTGCCGAGCATGACATCCAGTGCATTCATGGCAGCATCCAGGCCAGTCTGGAGCACTGGTACTGTCGCCTGGACTTGCGCTAACTCTCCCTCAGTCTGCTGAACCTGGTAGTTGGCGGCGAGGCCCTTGCCGTAGAGCAAGCGGACTTTCTCCAGCAGTCCCTGCCGGGTTTTGACTTGTCGCTTGGCAATGTCCAGCCGGGCCTGCAATCCTCGGATAGTGATGTAGATATCGGCCGTCTGTGCTGCAACCGCCAATCGCGTGGCGGTCGCGCCTGCCTCGGAGGCCTGGTACTCGGCGAGTGCGGCTTCGCGTCCGCGTCTCAGGCCGCCAAAGACATCTATCTCCCAGCCAGCATTGAGATTGAGCTCGTAAGAACTTCCGTACCGATCATAGCCAGGCATCGAGTTCAAAACCTGGCCGAGTGGCGTCTCGATTGATTGGTAGGAGCGCGCGGCCTGGCCATCGATGCTCCCCGAGGGCAACAAGGCGGCATTTGCGGCACTCAATCCTGCCCGTGTCTGTGTGACTCGCGCTGCCGCTTGCGCCAGATCCAGGTTCTGTTCAAGAGCCTTGGAGACGAAGTCGGTCAGCACGGGATCTCCAAAACTATCCCACCAGCTCACGAGACTGGTCGGCACGGTTGCAGGCCTGTGCTCGACAGCTGGTTGACCCAGATAACGATCGGAAAGAGGGAGGCTCGGTCGTTGATAGTCCGGACCGACCGCACAGCCGGCCATCAAACTGGCGGTCACCAAAAGAGCGATAGGGTGTAGAGGAGGCATTTGGGGTCCTTCAATGAGGATTGCTTGTGACCATATTAAATAAAGGTCACATTCTGTCAATCAGTGAGGTCTATTGTTTCTCGATCGTTGTCAGTTATTTTGTGACCATTGACAGGTATGGTCACTGCGCCGAAAATACTGGACATGTCCTATTGCTGAGTAAGGGAACCCATGCGCCGGCTTCTACCTGTCCCGATTGCCGTTTGTCTGTTGCCTCTCGTCTTGACGGCGTGTGGCGACTCATCCGTCGTTGATGATCCACGCACGCATGCACCTTTGGTGAGGTCCGCTGCGGTTCAGGGGGCGTCCGAGGCTTCACGATCTTTCACTGGCATCGTGGTCGCCCGCGTTCAGGCTGACCTGGGCTTTCGGGTCTCGGGCAAGATACTTGAGCGCCTGGTTGACACTGGCCAGACGGTCAAGCGGGGGCAGCCGCTCATGCGCCTCGACCCGATCGATCTCGGGTTGCAGGCGCGGGCACAGCAAGAGTCGGTCATGGCCGCTCGGGCGCGAGCCAGACAAACAGCGGATGACGAGGCTCGATATCGCGACCTGGTCGCCGCCGGAGCCATCTCTGCCTCGGCATACGATCAGGTCAAAGCTGCGGCTGATACCGCAAAAGCACAGCTCAGTGCGGCGCAAGCGCAGGCGGACGTCGCTCGCAATGAGTCGGGTTATGCCGTGTTGTTTGCTGATTCCGACGCAGTAGTGGTGGAGACGCTTGCCGAGCCAGGACAAGTCGTCAGCCCGGGGCAGCCTGTGGTTCGACTGGCGCGAGCAGGGCAGCGCGAAGCCATTGTGCACTTGCCCGAAACGCTGCGTCCGGCGGCAGGTTCCACCGCGCAGGCAACGCTTTATGGCAACGCCACGGATGCAGTGACAGCCAGGCTGAGGTTGCTTTCCGATTCGGCCGATCGCATGACGCGCACCTTTGAGGCGCGGTATGTGCTCGAGGGCGCGCTGGCCAATGCGCCGTTAGGTTCCACTGTCACTCTGCGGATCGCCGAAGGCAGCGCAAATGGTCAGGTGTTACAAGTGCCGCTGGCTGCTGTCCATGACCCGGGCAAAGGTGCCGGCGTCTGGATTGTTGCGGGCAACCCCGCGAAGGTGACTTGGAGACCTGTGCGTATTTTGAGCGTGGACGATGATGCAGCGCGAGTTGCAGGTGATCTCAAGGTCGGTGAGCAAGTTGTCGCGTTAGGTGCACATCTGCTGCGTGAGGGTGAAGAGGTGACGCTGGCTCGACAGGGTGACGTCGAAGTTGCCGGGAGCCATCCATGAGCCAGGGGCGCTTCAATCTTTCGGCGCTCGCCGTTCGCGAGCGTTCGATCACGGTGTTCCTGATCTTCCTGATCGGTGTCGCAGGGATCCTGGCGTTTTTCCAACTGGGGCGTGCGGAAGACCCGCCGTTTACGGTCAAGCAGCTGACGGTCATCACGGCGTGGCCGGGCGCTACGGCGCAGGAGATGCAGGACCAGGTCGCCGAGCCACTGGAAAAACGCCTGCAAGAATTGAAATGGTACGACCGCACGGAAACCTACACCCGTCCGGGTCTCGCCTTCACCGTGGTGACACTGCTCGATCGCACTCCGCCCTCCCAAGTGCAGGAGGAGTTCTATCAGGCACGCAAAAAGCTCGACGATGAGGCGATCAAACTTCCGGCGGGTGTGATTGGCCCGATGGTCAACGACGAGTTTTCAGATGTGACCTTTGCGCTTTTTGCCTTGAAAGCCAAAGGCGAGCCGCAGCGATTGCTGGTACGTGATGCGGAATCGCTGCGCCAGCGCCTGTTGCATGTGCCGGGTGTGAAAAAGGTCAACATCATTGGTGAGCAGAGCGAACGCATCTTTGTCTCCTTCTCCCATGATCGGTTGGCCACGCTGGGTGTGTCCCCCCAGGATATTTTTGCCGCGCTGAATAATCAGAACGTGCTCACGCCAGCCGGCTCCATTGAAACCAAGGGGCCGGAAGTCTTCCTTCGTCTTGACGGTGCCTTCGACAAGATGCAGAAAATTCGTGACACACCGCTTGCGATTCAGGGGCGAACCTTGAAGCTCTCGGACGTGGCGACGGTCGAGCGTGGTTACGAAGATCCGGCGACCTTCCTGGTGCGTAATAACGGTGAGGAAGCGCTGTTACTGGGTGTCGTGATGCGCGAGGGCTGGAACGGTCTTGATCTGGGCAAGGCACTGGACGTGGAGACGACCAGGATCAATGAAGGCATGCCGCTGGGCATGACGCTTACCAAGGTCACCGATCAGTCTGTGAATATCAGTTCGGCCGTCGACGAATTCATGATCAAGTTCTTCGTCGCCTTGCTGGTTGTGATGCTGGTGTGCTTTCTCAGCATGGGCTGGCATGTCGGTATTGTCGTGGCGGCGGCGGTGCCGCTGACCCTGGCCGTGGTGTTTGTGGTGATGGCGGCCACGGGCAAGAACTTTGACCGTATTACCCTCGGGTCGCTGATTCTGGCACTGGGGCTGCTGGTGGACGACGCCATCATTGCGATCGAGATGATGGTGGTGAAAATGGAGGAAGGCTACGACCGCATCAAAGCGTCCGCCTATGCCTGGAGTCATACGGCCGCACCGATGCTTTCCGGCACCCTGGTGACCGCTATCGGCTTTTTGCCCAACGGCTTCGCACAGTCGACAGCCGGCGAGTACACCAGCAACATGTTCTGGATCGTGGGCATTGCCCTGATTGCCTCATGGGTGGTTGCGGTGGCCTTTACCCCCTATCTGGGTGTGAAGATGTTGCCGAAGATCGAAAAGGTCGAAGGGGGGCAGGCGGCCATTTACAACACCGCCAACTACAACCGTTTCCGCCGGATTTTGACGCGCGTCATCGCCCACAAATGGCTGGTGGCCGGTACTGTTATCGCAACGTTTGTCCTGGCGATTGTCGGCATGAGCCTGGTCAAGAAGCAGTTCTTCCCCACCTCGGATCGACCTGAAGTGTTGGTCGAAGTGCAAATGCCCTATGGAACCTCAATCGAACAGACCAGCCTCACCACCGCCAAAGTTGAGGCCTGGCTGCAAAAGCAGGATGAAGCAAAAATCGTCACGGCCTATATCGGACAAGGTGCGCCGCGTTTCTACCTGGCCATGGCGCCGGAGCTCCCTGATCCGTCATTCGCCAAGATTGTGGTGTTGACGAAGAGTCAGGAGGCACGGGAGGCCCTCAAGTTCCGTATTCGCGAGGCCGTCGCTGAAGGGCTTGCCCCGCAAGCGCGTGTCAGGGTTACGCAGTTGGTATTTGGTCCATATTCACCTTTTCCTGTCGCCTATCGAGTGATGGGGACTGACCCGTCGACATTGCGCGAGATCGC
This sequence comes from Pseudomonas sp. PDM28, assembly GCF_019219115.1. Taxonomy (NCBI): domain Bacteria; kingdom Pseudomonadati; phylum Pseudomonadota; class Gammaproteobacteria; order Pseudomonadales; family Pseudomonadaceae; genus Pseudomonas; species Pseudomonas sp. PDM28. The sequence continues at coordinate 190,568 of NZ_JAHUWG010000010.1, read as the reverse complement.
CGCTCAGGTACAGGCAGTGATGCAGGCGAGCCCCTTGATGCGAACCGTCAACACTGACTGGGGGCCGCTGACACCAACGCTGCATTTCACCCTGGATCAGGACCGCTTGCAGGCGGTGGGGCTGACCTCCAGTGCTGTCGCACAGCAGTTGCAGTTCCTGCTGGCGGGGGTGCCGATCACGGCCGTTCGTGAAGGCATTCGTTCGGTGCAAGTGATCGGACGTGCTGCGGGCGATATCCGGCTCGACCCTGCAAAAATAGAAGGCTTTACGCTAGTGGGCACGGCGGGCCAGCGGATTCCGCTGTCCCAGGTAGGGGCAGTGGACGTGCGCATGGAGGATCCTGTCCTTCGGCGTCGTGACCGCACGCCGACCATTACTGTACGTGGCGACATTGCCGAAGGCTTGCAGCCACCGGACGTCTCAAGCGTGATCATGAAGGAACTGCAACCGGTGATCGGCAAGTTGCCGGATGGCTATCGTATCGAGCAGTCGGGGGCTATCGAGGAGTCGGGCAAGGCCGGTCAGGCGATACTGCCGCTGTTGCCGATCATGATTGCCGTCACGCTGCTGATCATCATCCTGCAGGTGCGTTCGGTCTCGGCGATGATCATGGTGTTCCTCACCTCGCCACTCGGGCTGATTGGTGTGGTCCCGACACTGCTGGTCTTCCAGCAGCCGTTTGGTATCAATGCGTTGGTGGGGCTGATCGCCCTGTCGGGCATTCTGATGCGTAATACGCTGATTCTGATTGGGCAAATCCATCACAATGCACAAGAGGGACTGGATCCGTTCCATGCAGTGATCGAAGCCACAGTACAGCGCGCTCGCCCGGTGCTGCTCACAGCGCTGGCGGCCATCCTGGCGTTCATTCCGCTGACGCACTCCGTCTTCTGGGGAACCCTGGCCTACACACTGATCGGAGGTACGTTCGTCGGAACCATCGTGACACTGGTATTCCTGCCGGCGATGTATTCCATCTGGTTCAAGATCAGTCATGTCAGTCAGAGGCAAACTGAAACAGCAGAAGTGACCTAAGCGCTCGGATCTACTTAAAGAGAGGGCTTCACCGTATTGGCGCTTCGCGATCAGGTCGTGCCCCCAACGCTTATTCTTGTGAATCCCGATGACGCGGCAACCGGGCTCGACCTGGTCGCCCTGAAGCCCCGGAAGATGGCACTAACGCATGTGCTTTCGAATGGGTTCGGATTTGGTGGGAGGAGTTGGTATCGGAGGTCTGGCGTTGCGCAAACGATTGAATAGATGCGCAAAGGATCCAAAAAAGACTGAGTAGAAAACGCAAACTTCAGAAACGACAAAGCCCTGAATAGCCAGGGTTTTGTCGCACCCATGATTGAGCACCATGGTCAACTCAGATCCTTTCTGCAACCGCGTTTTCTCTCCTGAACTGCATAATCTCGTGCAGATTATCTTCAATCCAGTCGACCATTGCCTCAACCTTGGTCGCTGCAGCGTTCCCCAGGGGCGTCAACGTGTACTCCACATAGGGGGGGACAATCGGTCGGGAGAGCCGATGGACAAGCCCATCGCTCTCCAGCCCCTGGAGTGTCTGCGAAAGCATTTTCTCGCTTACTCCACCGATTTTTCGACGTAGTTCACTAAAGCGATGCGTGCCCCCCAAGAGAACAACCAGCACCAGAACCCCCCAGCGGCTGGTCATATGTTTGAGGACCTCCCGGGAAGGGCAATCAGCTTGCATAAGTTCGCCGCGACGTATTTTTTCGGAAAAAGGGCGAGGGATATCATCCTGGGTGTTCACGGCACTTACCTTTTTGTACGTACTTACTATTAGTTAGCCTTGGCCGTAGGATGACCACTCCTTCATTTAGAATCAAGGTACTTCTTATGATTGCCGTCACAGGTGCTACCGGCCAATTGGGTCGACTTGTTATCGATGCGCTGCTTAAAACCGTCAACCCACGCGAAATCGTCGCGTTGGTACGCGATCCACTCAAAGATCGGGATCTCAGTACCAAAGGCGTTGTCGTTCGCAAAGCAGATTACAACCAGCCTGAAACCCTCCGTAGCGCCCTTGTCGGTATTCAGCGACTACTGCTGATTTCGTCAAGCGAAGTCGGTCAGCGTAAGGCACAGCATCGTGCCGTCATTGAGGCGGCCAAATCTTCGGGCGTACAACTTCTGGCGTACACGAGCCTGCTGCATGCAGACAGCTCGACACTGGGCCTGGCAGTCGAGCACCGGGATACAGAGCAGGCTCTCGCAGAATCCGGGTTGAATTACGTACTGCTGCGTAATGGTTGGTACAGCGAGAACTACACAGCCAGCGTGCCGCCGGCTGTCGAGCACGGATCTATTCTGGGTAGTGCGCAACTAGGCCGAATCTCCTCCGCAGCCCGAGAAGATTATGCTGACGCAGCAGCCGTAGTGCTGACCGGTGAAGGTCAGGCAGGCAAGGTATACGAGTTGGCAGGTGATGAGAGTTACTCGTTATCAGAACTGGCCGTGGAAGTAGGCAAACAATCCGGTAAAACCGTCGTTTACAACGATCTTCCACAAGAGCAATACAAAGCGGCACTTATTGGAATGGGCCTACCAGAGGGGTTCGCCGTGCTGCTCGCTGATTCTGATGCCGCCGCAGCTAAAGGTGATCTGTTTGATGACTCTCGCCAACTGAGTCAGTTGTTGGGCCGTCCAACGACGCCGATTGCTCAATCCGTCAGCGCGGCGCTTAAGCACTAATATCGTTTTAACCTGCAACAGCTTTGCTTGATGCGTTCAAGCCGCATCGAGTAAAGCTGCCCACGCTCAATAAGTAGCGAGGCAGCTAAATAGCCACCCTCGAAAAATAGGCGAGCACATGAAGGCTCATCTCGGTACTTACCCTTGGCAGAGTTTTAGTCAGGAATTGGGTGGCTCCCATCCAATATTTGAGTGGTCCGTAAGGTTGCTCAACTGTCTGTCGGCGAACCCTCATCGCAGAGAAAAGATTGAGGTTGCGACAAAGCACTACGAACTGACGACAGACGCTGCGAATGGCTTTGCCGTTGTCTTTGCGAAAGCCGGCGATGGTTTTGAAGTCAGGAGCCAATCCAAAGCTGCCCTTCGCGAAAGGCAGCTAGCGGTCAGAATCGGTCTCCTCTGCGCCTCATGAACTCGACTTTCAGGCGCGCTTGGGGAGCTTCCAGTTCGGGCGGATGAAGTGGCATGTGTAGCCATTCGGTATGCGTTCGAGGTAATCCTGGTGCTCTGGTTCCGCTTCCCAAAAAGGCCCGGCCGGTTCTATTTCGGTGACTACTCGGCCTGGCCAAAGGTGTGAAGCATCGACGTCGGCAGCGGTGTCCTCGGCAATGTCGCGTTGCTGTTCATCGAGGTAGTAGATCGCCGAACGATAGCTGGGGCCCTGGTCATTACCCTGACGGTTGGGCGTGCTGGGGTCGTGTATCTGGAAGAAGAACTCAAGGATCTGCCGGTAGCTGATCACGGCAGGGTCGAAGACGATCTCGATGGCTTCGGCGTGGTTGCCATGGTTGCGATAGGTGGCATTCGGCACATCGCCGCCGGTATAACCGACCCGCGTGTGCAGCACACCGGGATAGCGCCGCAGCAGATCCTGCATGCCCCAGAAGCAGCCGCCGGCGAGAATGGCAGTTTCGGTTTGTCTGGTCATGGTCTGTCCTTCCTCTCGGGGACGTTGTGTATAGCCACTGTTATGAGGGCGTGTTGGCCAATTCCAAGGTTTCGCGCAAACAGGACTGGAATGACCGCTCCTGGCCGCTTGAAGACATTCGGGTATAGGCAAAGCGTGGCACAGTTTGCGGAGATATTTCGACGTCGCAGCGTCGCAGCGTCGCGGCGGCAAGGGTTTCTATTGAGTTGGCATGATTGGCGAATAGTCGATGCGAGAGAAATAAATCTCATTCGCCATTTATCTGGCGCTCGTCTGACGCTCGTCTGAAAAGCGTCGGATAAATGACGTTTCGCGTTGTTCTTTTACCCTCCTGACCTAGGCTCAAGCCATGTGGGGAGGAGGTGAAGTCCATGCGCAGATTATTGATTGGCTCGTCGATGCTGGTCTGTCTGGTGGTGCTGGGCGGCTGGTTGAGTCGACCACAGCCGTTGCCGGTCAGGCTGCTGGAGGTTGAGCGCGGGCCGGTGGAGACGCTGGTGGCCAACACCCGCGCGGGTACGCTGAAGTCCTGTCGGCGCTCGCATCTGTCCTTCAATGTCGGCGGCCAGGTTGCCGAGTTGCTGATCGCCGAGGGCCAGCGGGTCCAGGCGGGTCAGGTGCTCATGCGCTTGCGGCAGGACGAGCAGCAGGCCCGGTTGCAGGAGGCCGAGGCGCGGCTGGAGGCCCAACGCAACGCCCGCGAACAGCGCTGCCAGCAGGCTCATCTGGACCGGCGCGACCTCGATCGCCTGGGCCAGTTGGCCGACCGCAAGCTGGTTGCCGCCGATCGCCTCGATCAGGCCGAGACCAAGGCTAACCTGGCGAAGCTGATGTGCAATGCCAGTAACGTGCTGATCCGCGAGGCCGACGCCAGCCTGCAGTTGCAGCGTTCACTGCTGGAGCAGACGACCCTGCGTGCGCCATTCGCCGGCATAGTCGCAGAAATCAACGGCGAACTCGGCGAGTTCGTCACCCCTTCGCCGCCGGGCATTCCCACGCCGCCGGCAGTCGACCTGATCGACGACAGCTGCCTGTATGTCGAGGCGCCGATCGATGAAGTGGACGCTGCCCGGGTTCGCCCCGGAACCGCGGTGCGGATCACCCTGGATGCCTTCCGTGGCCAGCAATTCGCTGGCCGCGTCAGCCGCATCGCGCCCTATGTGCGTGAACTGGAGAAGCAGGCGCGCACCGTTGATGTCGAGGTGCGCTTCGACCAGCCGCCGGCCAATCTGGTCCTGCTCACCGGCTATAGCGCCGATGTCGAGATCCTCCTGGAGCAGCGCGAACGTGCTTTGCGCATCCCCACCGAGACCCTGCTGGAGGGGCAGCGCGTGCTGCGCTATGACCCCAGCGCCCGGGTGTTGCGCGAGGTGGCGGTGCAAACCGGGTTGAGCAATTGGCGCTGGACCGAGGTGCTCGCAGGGCTGGACGAGAACGCGCGCATAGTCGCCAGCCTCGAGCAGGAAGGGCTCAAGGACACCGTGTCGGTGATCCCGGTGGATGCGACGGAGACCAGGCAATGATCCGCCTGCGCGGCGGCAGCCGCAGCTTCCAGTTGGGCGAGCAGCAGGTGATGGGGCTGGACGGCCTGGATCTGGACATCGCCGCCGGTGACTACATGGCGGTGATGGGCCCGTCGGGCTCGGGCAAGTCGACCCTGCTGAACATCCTCGGTTTACTTGATGCGCCGAGCGCCGGCGAGTACTGGCTGCAGGGCGAGGCCACGGCGACGCTGAGCGAGGCGCGGCGCGCCCAATTGCGCAGCCAACTGATAGGTTTCGTGTTCCAGTCCTACCACCTGATCGCACGGCTGACGGTGCTGGAAAACATCGAGCTGCCGATGGTCCTCGCCGGCATCGGCACGGCGCAACGGCACAAGCGCAGCAGCCAATTGGTGGAGCGCCTGGGGCTGGGCGATCGCATTGCCCACCGCCCGGGCGAGCTGTCCGGCGGTCAACGCCAGCGCGTCGCCATTGCCCGGGCGATGGTCATGCAACCGGCGCTGTTGTTGGCCGACGAGCCCACCGGCAATCTCGATAGCCAGGCCGGCGCCGAAGTCTTCAGCCTGCTGGAGGAGCTCAACGACGAGGGGTTGACCCTGATAGTGGTGACTCACGACGTCAGCCTGGGCGCCCGCGCGCAGCGCCAGTTGCACATGCGTGACGGGCGGATCCACAGTGCTGCGTCGCAGCAGGCGCTGGCCTGATGCGCGCCGCCGATGCCCTGGCCTTCTGGCTCGGCGCCTTGCGTGGGCATCGCTCGCGCAGCCTGATGCTGCTGCTGGCCATCGCTATCGGGGTGGTGGCGGTCAATCTGCTCACCGGTCTCGGTGCGGGCGCGCGGGCCTTCGTCCTGAACGAGTTCTCGGTGCTCGGGCGCGACATCCTGATCGTTTTCCCGGGCCGCAAGGAAACCACCGGGCGCATGCCGCCGCTCACCGGCCTGACGCCGCACGAGTTGACCTTGCAGGACGTACAGGTCATCACCCGGTTGCCGGGCATCCGCCGGGTGGCGCCGATGCAGGCCGGGCAGATGGAGGTGATAGTCGGTAACCGCAATCGTGAGGTGCTGACCCTGGGCACCACCCGGGACTTCTTCGCCATTCGCCAACTGACGGTCGTTCAGGGCCAGCCCCTGCCGGCGCTGGACCCTGAGCAGGCCGAGGCCGTCTGCGTGATCGGCGGCAAACTCCGGCGCGAGCTATTCGGTGCGCGCCCGGCCCTGGGTGAATGGTTGCGCGCCGGCGACCGGCGCTTCCGGGTGGTCGGTATCCTCAGTGAGCGGGGCGAATCCCTGGGGATGGATTTCGCCGAAATGTTGATCATCCCGGTGGCCAGTGCCCAGGCCTTGTTCAATCGCGAGGGGTTGTTGCGGGTGTTTGTCGAGGTGCGTGGACCTAGCTTTCTCGAGCGCAGCAAGCGGCAGATACTCGCCGCGCTCAAGGAGCGCCACGAGGGTGAGGAAGACATCACCCTGATCAGCCAGGACAGCCTGCTCAGCGCCTTCGACGAGATACTCACGGTGCTGACCCTGGCGGTGGCCGGGATTGCCGCGATCAGCCTGCTGGTGGCAGGCATCCTGATCATGAACGTGACCTGGATTGCAGTGAGCCAGCGCAGCGCCGAGATCGGCCTGCTCAAAGCCATCGGTGTGACGGCGGCGCAGCTGCGCCTGTTGTTCCTCGGCGAGTCGGCGCTGCTCGCCCTGGCGGGGGCGCTGGCGGGGCTGCTGCTGGCCGAAACCTTGCTCTGGCTGGGGCGCCTGGCGTTCGATCTGCCGCTCTATGCGCCCTGGTGGGCGCGCGCTAGCGCGGTGCTGCTGGCACTCGTCACGGCGCTGCTGTTCGCCTGGCTGCCGGCCGCTCGGGCCTCGGCGCTGGAGCCGGTGGCGGCGCTACGCCCGCCGGGAGCGCACTGATGCGCTGGCAAGATGGTTTCCGGCTGACCAGCTCGGCGCTGATCTGTCGCCCCTTGCGCAGCCTGCTGACCCTGCTCGGGATAGCGATCGGGATAGCCGCCGTGGCGCTGCTCACGGCCATAGGCGAAGGCGTGCGCGGCTATGTGCTGGAGAACTTCTCGCAGTTTGGTACGCGGATCATCACCGTGCGCCCGGGCAAGACCCAGACCAGCGGCCTCGGCGGTCTGCTCGGCAGCGTACGGCCACTGACCATCAGTGATACCGACGCCCTGCGGCGCTTGCCGCATGTCGAGGCGGCGGTGCCGATCATTCCGGGCAGCGGTGATATCCAGTTCGGTCAACTGAGCCGGCGCAGCGACATTCTCGGTGGCGGCCATCAGCTGGCGCAGGCCTGGCGCATGCAGCTGAGCCTGGGCGAGTTCCTGCCCGTGGCCCGTGACGGTCGTTCGCCGCCCTATGTGGTGCTCGGCCATCAGCTGCGTGTCGAGCTGTTCGGTGCACGCAATCCGCTGGGCGAGTTGGTCCGCGTCGGCGGCGTGCGTTTCCGGGTGATCGGCGTGATGGCGCAGAAGGGCCAGTTGCTCGGCTTCAACCTCGACGATATCGCCTACATCCCGGTGGATTGGGCCGAAAGCCTGTTCAACCGCACCGGGGTGGTCAAAGTCCATGTGGTGTTCGGCGCCGGCACCACTTCGCGGGCGTTGAGTCAGCAGATTCGCCAGGTGCTCGGCGAACGGCACGGCGAGGAGGACTTCAGCCTGAGCACCCAGGACGACATGCTGCGCGGCTTCAACCGCGTTCTCGGCACCCTGAGCCTGGCCATCGGTGCCTTGGGGGGCATTTCCCTGTTGGTCGGCGCCGTCGGCATTCTTACCATCATGACCACCACTGTGGGCGAGCGTACGGCGGAAATCGGCCTGTTGCGGGCGATTGGTGCCAGTCCGCGGCAAGTGCTCGGGCTGTTTCTCGCCGAAGCGACGCTGCTGTCCCTGGCTGGTGGTTTGCTGGGCTTGCTGTTGATGGGCCTGCTGCTCGGGCTACTGCACCTGGCCATGCCGAGCCTGCCCTTGGCGCTGCAGCCGCTGTTTCTGCTGCTGGCACTGCTGCTGGCGGCGGTGCTCGGCATTCTCGCCGGCCTGGCGCCGGCACTGCGGGCGGCCCGCCTGCATCCGGTGGCGGCTCTGCGCAGTGAATAGCGGCCAGGCCAATGAGCCTGACGGGTTGGCTGTACGCTGGGTGACGATAACGAAAACGCCGGCGCTGGGCCTAATGCCGATCAGTTAAGCCCCGGACATTGTGGGAGCGAGCTTGCTCGCGATGGCAGACGGTCAGGCACCCCTTGTTTGACTGTCCAGCCGTCATCGCGAGCAAGCTCGCTCCCACAAGGTTTGCGGTGATCAAACGCTTAACTGACTGGCATTAGGCGCTGGGCCGGTGATTTTAATGGGGTGGCGGCGGCAAAAACCGAGTGCAAAACTCCGGCAGCAAGTCCTCGGAATTCAGAGTGTCCGTAGAGGATACATTCCTACGGGTTTACGTTGATCATTGTTTCGGGTGATCGCTTAGGGTCGGATAGCGACGGTCAAGCATCGACCGTCACTATGGATAATCAGACTTCCGTTTGTTCCGCCATTTCCAGGGCATCATCGACCTCGATTCCCAGGTATCTGACAGTGCTTTCAAGCTTCGTATGACCAAGCAGTAGTTGAACTGCTCTCAGGTTCTTCGTCCTGCGATAGATCAACGAAGCCTTGGTTCTCCTTAGCGTGTGGGTTCCGTACATGGTTGGATCAAGGCCAATGGCTGTCACCCAAGCTTTAACTATTCGAACGTATTGCCTAGTGGAAAGATGGTCCGAGGCGTGCAACGGGCTCGGGAACACGTTGAGGGGAGAACAAGGATGGATCAGTCACAATGGCTGGTGGTCGCTATTCGACCCACAGCTGCCCCTCGAAATCTTGAGCGATAGCGCCGAAAGCAGTCAGTCAACGAATGAGGGGGCAGTTGAGCCATAGACAGGCCCGAGGCGAACGGTAGCGGCTGCACCCGTGGTGCGCTGGCCGAGCAGCCCAAGCGGTCTAATTTTGGGCTGCTACAATCAAACGGCGTGCCGCCGCGGTGCTGTCGCAGGGGTCCAGTCGCCACAAAGTTTGACCCCTTCTTTTCCGCATGTTTTTCGGCATCCATTCACGTATTCACGGAGTTTGGAGGTTGAACATGTCGACTGAATCTTGCGCTGCCAGCCGAGGAAATTATCGGGTCAAGGAAACTGATCGTCGATCCTTAACCGTTTTACTGGGCGTCGGGGCAGCCTTCCTGATGCTGGCGGGTAACGCTCAGGCGCAGCAGGTGGCGATCCCTACAACCGCCAGCGAAGTTCCCGGCCCGGCGAGCGGCACCGCCATGACCACGGCCTACGTGCAATCGGTGGGGCGCATGGCCTACCTGTGGGGCTGGCCGCTGGTCAACATGGCCAACCGCGGCAACGCTTTTTCAAAGGCCCCCGAACCCGGCTTGATGGGCGGCGTGATACCGATCGCATTCAACCGGAACGCAATGTTGACCGGGTACATCAGCCCGGACCAGACCTTCATCGCTTGCCCCAATCAGGATGTCGCGTACGGCGCCGGCTTCATGACGCTGGACAAAGAGCCCATCGTCTTCCAGGTCCCGGATTTCGGTGATCGTTTCTGGGTCTACGCCCACTATGACGCGCGCACCGACGAATTTTCCGAGATCGGTAAGGCCTACGGCACCAAACCCGGCTTCTACATGATGGTCGGCCCAAACTGGAAGGGCGAAACTCCAGCCGGCATTACGGCAGTGGTGCGCTCCTCCACGTCGCTGGCCTTTGTCGTTCCGCGTATCTTCATCGATGACAGCGCTGAGGACCAAAAAGCCGTCCAGCCGGTGATCAGCCAGATCGTCTACTACCCGTTGTCGGAGTTCGACGGCAAGATGAAATCCAAGGACTGGAGCAAGCTACCGCATTTCCCCACGCCGAAGACCACCGGCAAAGGGGAGGCCTCGTGGGTGAACCCGCAAACCTTCTTCGACGAACTACCTGCGGTGATGAAAAGCGTGCCGCCGCTGCCAGGCGAGGAAGCCCTCTACAACTGGATCGGCAGTGTGCTGGACGCAGCCGCCAAGGACCCGGAAATCATGCAGACGCTCAAGGCAACCGCTGTCGCGGCTGAGCACGAGATGATTTCGCCGTTCCTGCGGTGGAGCAACAACGGTCGTGCCGCCGGCAATGGTTGGAATTCGCCGGTGAACAATGCCCAATGGGGAACCGACTACCTCAACCGGACCGCCTCCGCCAAGTCGAACATGTACGACAACCGCCCGGAAGAGACGAAATACATCTACACGGACAACGATAGCCAGGGCGAGCAACTCAACGGAAACAACACCTATGCCATCACCTTTGGCAAGGGCCAGCTGCCACCGGTCAAGGGCTTCTGGTCGCTCACGCTATACAACGACGTCCACCTGTTTCATCCCAACGCGCTAAAGCGCAATTCGCTGGGCACGAAGAACAAGAATCTCAAATACAACCCGGACGGGTCGCTGACGCTCTATGCCGGCGCTATGACACCCGGCAAGGACAAGGAAAGCAATTGGCTGCCGGCCCCCAGCGGCCCATTCTCGCTCTACATCCGTGCCTATTGGGCCGACAAAGCCATACTCGACGGCACGTGGCAGCCACCGGCCATCGCGACGGTGAAGTGATCTAACGGCAGAGGACGCAACCATGAATCCGAAGAACTCGATCGCCGCTGCGCTCGTGAGCGCGTTAGTCATGAGCGAATTGGCAACGCAGGCCTGCGCTCAGGAAGCCAGCTTCAATAAACTCGCCGACCTGCCGTTCACGCAAGGCCGACCCACACAGGAGGCCGCGCAGATACTACGCGACGAATTGCTTTTTCAACGGGCGACGCAGACGTATCTCTGGGCGCTGCCTTTGATCAACACCCTCGGCATGCAGGTGGGCTCGGAAAAGACATTCGGCGCCGGCTACAACGTCTTGCCGATCTGGAAGCGCAGACTTGATGCCAAGACCCTGGTGACGACCCCCAACTCCGATGTCCTCTACGCGATGAGCTACATCGACTTGGGAAGGGATGGACCGATGGTGATGGAAGCGCCGCCTGAGTTGCAAGGCATCCTGCTGGATGTCTGGCAGCGTCCCATCCCGGTCGATGGTGGCAAGTTCTTCGGTGACGTTGGTCTGTTTGGACCGGATGAGGGAAAGGGCGGCAAGTTTCTCCTCTTGCCACCCGGCTACAAGGGCGAAGTGCCGGACGGCTATTACGTGTACCGCTCTGCCACAAACAATGTCTTTGTCTTTCTGCGCGGGTTCTATAAAGACCCGAAGAATCTGACGCCGGCGGTTACGCATCTTGAACAGACAAAGATATATCCACTGAACGGCGCGGCCGGGGCGAAACCGATGACATACCCAGATGCCTCCGGCGTCCCGGTCAACATGCTGCCGAGCAGCGACGGCAATGCCTTCGATCAGCTCAAGCTGCTTGTGGACAGTGAAGGCGCCAACCTCGCCGGTCCCGATTGGCTCGGCATGCTGGCGGCGATCGGCATCGTCAAGGGGCAACCGTTCAATCCTGATGCGAGAACACGCGAGATCCTCGATCGGGCCGCCAGGACCGGCTACGAAATGAGCCGTGTCATTGGCTTTTCGGACAAGGCGAATGGTCTCTCGTATAGAGTCTATCCAGACCGCCAGTGGCTTAATCCTTTCGCCGACGGTACTCCCGCGAATCCGGGCGGGTCGAAGAATGACAGTTGGGAAAATGTCGCCGGAGCCTATCCGTACCTGGCCCTCGATGCTCGAATCTGGATGTTCACCAACTACTACTCGATAAGCCCGGGAATGATGTCCCAAACCCCAGGCAAGGGTGCCAAATACATGATCAGTTTCACCGACAGCGGGGGCACGCCCTTGTCGGGTGACACCAGCTATCACCTGAGCCTGCCGGCCAACATTCCTGCCGCTTTGTTCTGGTCGGTGACGCTTTACGATGCCGCCAATGCCTCCGGTCTCGACAACGGCCAGCCGTTCCCCTCGCTCGGTTCGCGTGACAAGCCGGTGCAGAACGCCGACGGCAGCACCGACCTCTACCTCGGACCCAAAGTACCCGAAGGCAAGCAAGCCAACTGGCTCGCCACTGTGCCAGGCAAAGGTTATTTCGCCATCATCCGACTCTACGGCCCGAAGGAAGCCGCCATCGATAAAAGCTGGAAGCCCGGTGACATCGAGAAGGTGAAGTGACGTTGGCCTGCCGATCTCGGGAGGTAAACATAATGCGGATGAGATCACCAACGAGGGAGGCCTTAAGCCGAGACCCTTGAGCGGCAATTTCTGGCCGATTTCTGCCCGTCGCGAAGGGCCACAACGCATTGTCAGGCGCATTCCACGGAATGCTCCATTTAAAGAATTTCACCCTCGGGCGCACGGAAGGCCTTGCTGTAGTAGCCGGATTGGTCGAAACAGCAAACCTGCTTCTTGCCGGATGCAAGCATATCGCAAGCATCACCAATTCGTTTTGCGCGCGTCTTAAGTTGCTTGGCTGAAGTAATCCAATGTATCCAGTCTACTCGTGCGATGGTCGTCGTATTGTTCCAAACCTTACGAGCCTCAGGAGTGGCTTCCAGAGCCTCCTGAAAATCGGCTGGGATGTCTGGCTCGGGTTCTTTCTTCACAGGGGTTAGCTCTAGTGTAACGACATCCCCAACGGCCATGCCTGCGGCTTCGAGTAACTCTCTACTGACCTGCAGCCAATGGCTCAGCTGACCATCCGGCTCAAGGGTCGCCTGGAAAGGGTGCCCATTGATTGTGCCTTCAACTGTCGTCCTTCCTCGCCTCGGAAGCTGTTCACTCGCGTCTCTTGGCAGTACTACGAACGCCCACGACGCATCATTACCCGGCTTAGCCGGACGAAGAAGCTTTGCTTCAAATCGGGATTTCACATCGATTGTTGTCATCGCAACTCCTCCAACTCATACGCCTGACTACTCTCTCGCGGCGTCACCTTCGGATTTAAACGCGACTTAGCCCTGAGAAAAACGCGACATTGATGATGCCAAGCCCAGCCACGGTAAAGATCAGTACAGAAGGCCGACGCTACCTATTAGCCACTAGTCTGTCCAGTGACTGCTTCTGGCCGATTCTGTTGAAAAAGTCGGCCATAGTTTCCTCGGCAGAAAAGTACGCGCGTGAGATTAAAATCTTTACTTTGAGCAGAGGAATCGGGGCTCAGATTTTGCGTTGCGACGTGCTAAAAAAGCGTTTTCAGCGGTCAGCATGGGGCCAGCCTGAAAAAACCGACTTTTTCAACAGAATCGGCCGATCGGTGCCTGTCGCGAAAGGCCGCAGTCGACTGATGCAGTCATTCGTGATCGTCAAGCGGACACCCTTGTTTCCCCCTGAATCCTTCTCGCATTTTGTCTGCGGGCTATGCCTTGCGTATGCCAAGTAACGACCGCTGTCGAGAACTGGTAATGCCACTGGAGTCCATTTTGGGAAGTATGTCACCCACTGTTCTGTCCTGATCTGCTTGCCCGAGTGAGTGAGGCGACGACCGGACAAGCGAAGTGGCAAATGGCTATATACAATGAGTGCCACTATCTGTGCGGCCGGGCAGTAGAAGGTTGCAAGCGGGCTCGCTACGGCGACACCGATGACGAATTTCGATGACCTGCCCGGCGGTTTCGCCTCGCCTGTTACTGGTGACAAATAACAACTCCGTCGCGTGGGTTGCCATCTGCGGCCCCGAATAAAGGAAAAAAATCCCACATGGCCGTGATAACAGGCACTACGAGCAACGATGTTCTATTGGGGACAAGTGAGGCCGACAGCATTACCGGCCTGGCGGGGGATGACATTCTCGACGGGGGTGCGGGTCAGGATACGGTTATCTATACGGGCAACGCTGGCGACTACCGCTTTGGGTGGAGCAACGGCCAACTGACGGTCACCGACCTGAATGTCGTTGGTGGCGATGAGGGTACCGATTACCTGCGCAATATCGAGAGCCTGCAATTCGCCGACAGGATTCTGAGCGTCAAGGCTGGCGGTGAAAGCCGGGTCAGTACGCTTGCGCCGATGACTCAGGACAGTATCTCCATTACCGGGCTGGCCGACGGTGGATGGCTGGTGTCCCTAGAGTCCAGTGATCCAGTCAATGGGAACGATATTTTAATCCAACGATACAGTGCAGCAGGCGAGAAGGTGGGCGATGAGATTACAGTCGCCCCTTCGCAATACGCTCAGGGATATTCCGATATCGCAGGGCTGGCTGACGGTGGCTGGGTGGTTACCTGGTACACCTATCTGAGGGAACTCGACAGTGGCGACATCTATGCCCGGCGTTTCAGCGAGGCTGGTGATCCCATGGGCGATCAATGGCGCGTCAATACCCACACGACCGAGAGCCAGAACAGCCCGGCTGTTACAGCATTGGGTGATGGTGGTTGGGTGGTGGTATGGATGTCGCGGGACGTCGCTGGCAATAACTTCACGATCGAGGCCCAACGCTATGACGCAGCGGGCATGGCTGTGGGGGGGGAAACCCAGGTCAACACGACGACCGGGGATAATCAGATCGTACACTACAGCTCTGACGTGACAGCCCTGAAGGACGGTGGCTGGCTGGTGACCTGGCATGCGACTCACCCAGGCGAAAGCCGCTTCGATATCTATGCCCAGCGTTACGATGCAACAGGTAACAGGGTAGGCAGCGAAACGCAGGTAAACACCAATACGCTGAATGACCAGTACATTCCTGCGGTAACGGCCTTGAACGATGGTGGCTGGCTGGTGAGCTGGTCATCCTTCAGCGTACCTGCCAATGGTAGCGATATCTACTTCCAGCGCTATAACGCCAATGGTGAGGCGGTCGGCGGTGAAACCCTCGTCATAAACAGCCCTCACTATGCCACTCAGTCACAGAGTTTCTCCGATGTAACGGCATTGGCTGATGGCGGCTGGGTGGTGACCTGGGAAGCGGGTGGCGAACAGGATGGCAGTGTGATGGCTATCTATGCCCAGCGCTACAACGCAGCGGGCCAAGCTGTCGGTGGCGAAACGCTGGTCAACACCACCACCGACGGCTCACAGGTTTCCGCCAAGGTCACGTCTCTGGCAGACGGCGGCTGGGCAGTGACCTGGATGTCCATAGGACAGTCCAGTCATGTCAATGACGGCGTCCATGTCCAGCGCTTCAGTGCGGATGGAACCGCGGTACGGCTGGAGGTCACTGGCGGGAGCGCTGATGACACGCTGAACGGTCAGGGCAACATGCTGCTGGCCGGGGGCACTGGCAATGATACTTATGCAGTGGGCGACAGCCTGATTCAACTTCGTGAAGAGCTGGGTGCCGGCACTGACACGGTCAAGTCGGCTGTGAGCTGGGTGCTGGGGGCCAACCTGGAAAACCTGACGCTTACAGGGACTTCAACGATCAATGGCACCGGTAACGGCCTCGCCAACACGCTGACCGGTAACGCCGCCGCCAATACGCTCAATGGCGGTGCCGGCGCCGATGTGATGAGCGGCGGCCTGGGCAATGACATTTACTACGTCGACCATGCCAGCGACGTGGTCAGCGAAACCTTCGCCAGCGGCGGCGTCGACACTGTCATTTCCAGCGTCAGCCGCATCCTCGGCAACTACCAGGAGAACCTGACCCTCACGGGCAGCGCGGCGCTCACAGGCACCGGTAACGATCTCGCCAACACGCTGACCGGTAACGCCGCCACCAACCACCTCTACGGCGGTGCCGGCAATGACTTTTTGAATGGCGGCGCAGGCGTCGACAGGATGACGGGTGATGAAGGTTCTGACATCTACTACGTCGACAACGCGGCTGACGTCGTGGTTGAAACCAATGCCACGGTCAGCACCGGCGGCAGCGACACGGTCTACAGTTTTCTCAACGCCTACACCCTCGGTGCCAATGTCGAGAGCGGGCGCGTCCTCGCCACCGGGATCGCCGGCCTGACGGGTAACGGCCTCGACAACACCCTCTATGCCGGGGTCGGCAACAACGTCCTCAATGGTGGCACCGGCGTCGACACCGCCTCCTACCTCTATGCCACCGGCGCAATCACCGTCAGCCTGGCCGTGACCACGGCCCAGGCCACCGGCGGATCAGGCGCCGACACTCTGATTGCTATCGAAAACCTCACCGGCTCCAACTACATCGACAGGCTGACGGGCAACGCCGCCGCCAACCTGCTGAGCGGTGGTGCCGAAAACGATACGCTCGACGGTGGTGCGGGCAATGACGTTTTGAATGGAGGCACTGGCGCCGACGGGATGACGGGCGGTGATGGCTCCGACATCTACTATGTCGACAACGCCAGCGACGTCGTGGTTGAAACCAATGCCACGGCCAGCACCGGCGGCAGCGACATGGTCTACAGCTCTCTCGGCGCCTACACGCTCAGCGACAATGTCGAGACCGGTCGCCTCCTCGCCACCGGGGTCGCCGCCCTGACGGGCAACGCCCTCAACAACATCCTCTATGCCGGGGCTGGCAACAACGTCCTCGATGGCGGCACCGGCGTCGACACGGCGTTCTGGCTCTATGCCGGCAGTGCCGTCAGCGTCAGCCTCGCCGTGACCACGGCCCAGGCCACCGGCGGCTCGGGCTTAGACACCCTGATCGCCATCGAAAACCTCACCGGCTCCAACTACAACGACACGCTCACGGGCAACGCCGCGGCTAACGTGCTGAACGGTGGCAGCGGTAACGATACCATCGACGGTGGGGCGGGCAATGACGTTCTGGATGGCGGCGCAGGCGTTGACAGGATGACGGGCGGCGATGGGTCTGACCTCTACTACGTCGACAACAGTGGCGACGTCGTTACCGAAACCAATGTAACGGCCAGCACAGGCGGCAGCGACACGGTCTACAGTTTTCTCAGCGCCTACACCCTCGGCGCCAATGTCGAATACGGTCGGGTCCTCGCCACCGGGGACGCTGCCTTGTCAGGCAACAGCCTCAACAACACCCTCTATGCCGGGGCCGGCAACAACGTGCTCAATGGCAGCACCGGCGTCGACACCGCCTCCTACCTCTATGCCGGCAGCGCCGTCACCGCCAGCCTGGCCTTGACCACGGCCCAGGCCACCGGCGGCTCAGGCACCGACACCCTGCTGGGCATGGAAAACCTCACCGGTTCCAACTACAACGACAAGCTCACGGGCAACGCCGCCGCCAACCAACTAAACGGCGGCGTCGGCAATGACATCCTGATCGGCGGGATGGGCAAGGATGTTCTCACCGGCGGCGCCGGCAACGACATCTTCGATTTCAATGCCCTCACTGAAACGGGGCTGACCAGTTCCACCTGGGACATCATCAGCGACTTCGTCCGCGGAGCCGACAAGATTGACCTGTCGACGCTCGATGCCAACACGGCGACAGCCACCAATGAAGCCTTCACCTCGATCATCGGCAGTACCGCAGCCTTCAGTGCGGGCGGCCAGTTGAAAGTTTCAGCGGGCGTGCTCTACGGCAATACCGATGCCGACAGCGCCGCCGAGTTCGCCATCCAGATAGTCGGTCTCAACAGCGCGACCACAGCGGACTTTATACTTTAACTGGCGAATCTGGCATCTGACAGGGTGGCGCGTAGCGAACCACCCTTGATTTTCCAGACACATCTGACTGTTTCCTTTTGGCCGATTTCGACCTGTCGCCACCGGCAGCTACTGGTCGATTTCCCGGCGTCTCGACAGGCGGAAACCGACCCAAAGCAGCCATCTGAATACCGACAGTAAAGCTACTGAGCCAATGTCTTCGACATGATGATCGTACGCTCGGACTCGTGAAATACATCTCGGACTTTTTTAAAGCCAAGCGAAGCATAAAAGCCTTCAGCAGTGATGGAAGAGGGGATGCGCAGCTCGTTGATTCCTCCGGCTACGGCGATTGATTGAATTCTTGTCATCAGCTGACGGCCGATGCCCCTCCCTTGATAGGCAGGTTCGACAAACACACTTCGCACAACGTCCTGTTCAAGGCTGGCCGTTGCAACGACATGACTTCCGAATGTTGCTACGAACACCTGACGTTGCATCAACAAACGAAGGATCGCCTGTGGAGAAAAGCTTTGCTCCACTTGATTGATAACTTCGGATGAATAGTCCTGAGCATTAGACCCTCGCAGGGTGCCAATGATGACCCGACTGATAGCTGGGGCATCCGCATTCATTGCATTCCGAATTAGGTAATCCATTCAACTTTTCCTTCCATGTGATTACTTGAGCGTAGTGAGATGCAGTGTTGGCCGCTAGCACGAAGGGCGCTTCTGGCCGATTGCGGTCTGTAGTGATGGACAGCAATCGACCAACGCTGACGTTATTCATCCCCGTAGATAAACGAGTAGTGGTCATCGATCAGCTGTTGCAGGTAGTAATCGAAGCTCTGTGCAATGACTTTGTAGCTGTCGGGGTCGTGCAGAAATCGCATGACCTGACCCACCGTTCCACCGGGCGCTGGGTTGAAGTCGATATACAGTCTTGAGGTTCCCCCATTGTTCATGCAGTGGGAGAAGCACAGCCGTTTGTTCATGGGCAATGTGCTGTCGATGAGCGGGTCGATCAGGTCGGGTTCCTGATCCAGGTAGCTCTCATATATCTGCGCAATGCTCCGGGTGTGAGCGTGGGCGCCCTCAAGTATCTGCCGTACCGACCTGAGGTAATAGGGGTACTCGAACACATCCGAGCCGAGCATCAGTACCATGACGGTGCCGTCGTGGTAATCCCTGAAGTGTGTGCCGTCAATCTGGCTGAGCAGTTGCAGCAGGCTTGCCGGGCACAACGGATATTGCTCTGTGAGCTGCTGCAAGTCTGTCGCCGAAGCGCCATGTGCCAGTTTCAGTTGATCGAGGTTTTCAGCCGGCAACACAAGGCGTAGACCGGCAAGGTAGGTATCTACGAGGGACATGACAGTCGTCCTTGCTATAGCGGTGAGATCGGACTCAATACGCTTGGTTTTTCGTTCAATGGTTGTCTCGATAGGCACCCAATGTAGAGCACTGGCGGCATCTGAAGAGGTAGGCGACCTAGTCCAAGCAGCTCGGCATGGCCTGCCTTGCCGATGAACTCGCCTGCGTCATTGCAATGGGTAAACCGCTACTCAAGGTCAACATCGGGCGTCTCGCTGTACGGGTCATGAGTCCTCGCCAGGCTTGAGCACAATGAACGCATCGTTCTGGTAATAGTATTTAAACGCCATGAAGTAATCATCCAGTGTGGCTTGGACCCGTTGTTGGTTCGTGTTGGAAATAACATCCTCGATCATGGCCGTTTCCAGAGTTTCGACCCAGCCTTCATTGTGCACCTGTGGTGGCAGGTGTTCATTCGAGTTGGCGGGGAAGTCCCGACTGTCCAGTGAGAACGCGCCAAGTGTGTCCAGCGTCCACCCGGTATTGGGCAGGTAGAACCAGGCATTGGGCATGTGCTCGATCTGCTGTAGAACTTCGCGGATGCTGTAAGTCTTCATAGGGTCCTCATGACGGGCTGCTCAATGATGTCGTCCGGCGCCGGTGATGGGCGGGACTAGCCCACAACTTCCTTGATCAGGGCATCCATGGATGAAAAGGCCAGCCCATCCGTGATGGATGGGCATCCCGAATCCAGCAGATAAAAACGTTCTATCGCAGATCTGTCCACCAGTATCAGCCGGCCGCCCGAGTCATCACCGATCAACAGATATCCTGGAAAGTACTCGGCTATTTCGTATGTCTGTTGACGCTCGGCTATTTCATCCGTCGAATAAATTTTTACGAGGTCTTCGATCATTGCACCGTCGCAGGACCACCAGAATCTGGTTATCCATGAATCTGGGTTGATGGATAGCTGCTGCGCTGTACAGGTGATCTTTTCAACGTCTGCAGGTGGGTTTTTTTCTGTGTAACGCACGTTCATTCGGATGCACCAGATGAAAGATTTTTAGCATGCTCATTCAAAAAAGAACTTCATGAATCCGTTCACGTCTGCACCTGCAACGGTGCCCACAACTTCCCTGACTCTGTGCAGGAAGGCGGGTTTGTAGTTCTGCTCTTCATCGATTGTTTCGTCGTTGAATTCCTGCACTTGCACGGCGATGCCCGCCTGCAAGGCACCCATCAACGCCAGAATGTCTGTCGCTACCTTGAACGACCTTTTCTGAATCGAGCCGAAGATCGGTGAATGCTCATCGCAGCGATCAAAAACCAGCACATCGCCATTTCGATCGGCAAAGACCGTAAAGCTGTCTTTCCATCCCCATGCCGGATCTTCCTTTTCCGTGGTATGCCAGCCTTGTTGCGCTTTTGCCAAGTTCTGGTGGCCGTAAAGCTGCAAGCTGAAGTCCGCGCCGATCATCGGTCGGGCAGAGAAGTCTATCCGTTCGAAATAATCGCGCATTACGCCGCTTTTCGGGACTTCTGCGATGGCAGAAACATTGGCTGGGGTCTCGTTGAATTTCAGGTGGCCAAGGGAGCCTGGCCACGTATTGAACTGGGCTACAAAACTTTCAAACACCTTCAACCGGTGATCCATACGGTTATCCTGCGATTCGTTTACCGGGGCCTGTGATGCATCAAGAGGCTTCGACTCGGCTGTCAAACGGTTCGAAATCCCGCTCGGTAAAGGATTCCGTCAGAACATTCGAACTGCACAGCCATTCAATCGCTTCCACCAGTCCGTGGCCGGCAACCAATGCGGCTTCGCTGTGTCGCGGCAACACATAAATGCGCTCAGGATCCTCGGGGTGAATAATGAGTTCGTCACCGTCGTAGGTATCACCAATGATGATGCACTGCAGGGCCTTTTCCTTGGGCATCAGTTCTTTGTCATCATCCCAGAACCAGAATTGGTTAATGCGTTCCAGCCAGTTAGCCTGACTGTTTTCACCGTGCAGTATCTGATGTGGCGGGTATATCCGGATGTACACACCACCGAGAATGCCTTCGCCAAACTGCGTCACGTATTCACGGTAACCGGTGGGAAATTGACTACCCAGCACATGTTGCGCTTGATCGACTTCGGCGTCTGTCGACAGCACCCTGGGCTCGCCTATGACGTTGATGTTTTCGAACATTCCATTTCCCCTGATTTGATGAATTGACTGCACGATATTTAGCGCAATCGACCTTGAGTGAGCAGGGTGCCGGGCATGCGCAGTTGCACGTAGCCAATGACAATCACCATCGATACGCAAAACACCCATTGCAGCCAACTGAGCCCGGCAATCCGATAGATCGCCTGCAGTGGCCTTCGCCAACGGTACTGGCGGTCCGCCGGAACTGCACTGGCGGGCTGCCGCAGGCCGATCGCCCCGTTGACCAAATAAGTCGCCAGCCCCAGCACCCCAAGCCAGTTCCAGATCACAATGGCAAGTGCCAACAACGGGCCGCCATTGCGAATCACCAGGTAACGGCGATCCGCGGTCAGTTTGTGTCGTACACACCATTCACTGGCACGCTGGTCGAGGTCATGCAGCGATTGCGTCAAGATGGTCCAATGGCTGAGCAGCCATTTGCCGACCTGTGCCGCCAACACACCACCCAGTGCATAGAGTGGCAGCATGAGCAGCGTCACCATGAGTCCGGAGCCGGGCAGGTTGTTCAGTGCAAGGGTCAGGGTCAAGACGCAGGCTGCACGTTTCACGCCATGGGGCGGGTCCTTGTGACCGATGAGTGTCTTCCAGAACCAAGGATCATGGTTGGGGAACATCCCCAGCAGGTCGGGGAAACGAGTGGCAAAGGTCTCTGCCAGTTGTTCGCAGGCCTGCCAGTCAGCCTCAACGAAACCTGTGGCCAGCTCCGCCTGCTGCGCCGGTTGGGTCGACAGCAGGAACAGCGTGGCGGCATTGGCGCGCGAACTGGGGTGTTGCTGACGTTGCTGCATCAAGGAACGCAGTTCGCCGAGCCAGGTTTGCTGCTCGCAGCGCCTGTGCAGCGCTTGCCACTGGTCCTGGGCAATGGGCACCACCGCCGCTTCAACATCCCAGGTAAACAATCGACACACTCGTTGAAACAGCAGCGGTGACCAGTCTTCGGTATTCAAGAACAGATTCAGGACATGCACCTGCAATGCCTGACGACGTGCGAAATCACCAAGCCAGGCTTGTTGGCTGTGGTGTTCCAGGCAATCGAAGAAGTTCTGTTCCTCGCCGGTTGCCAACTGCTGGTCGAGCTTGTGGTAAAGCGCTGCCGTCAGGGCGCGGGCAAGACAATGCTGCTCAAATTCACTGGCGGGGATCCGCTGCCAGGGCGTCAACCATTGGCGCTGTTCGATGCCCCATGTCAGAAGGTGCCGATGCGCTTCAGGATCGTTCACGCAACGTTGGAACAACAGCCGTTCGAACTCGGCGTCGCAGCCTCTGTTCGATGCTTCGTTCCAGTATTGATCAACCGCCCGGTCTTCAAATCCGCCCAGTAGTCCGACGGCCTGCTCATGCAGGGACCGCGTGGGCTTCAGGCCCGGGTGGGTCCGGTTCTCTGCAGTGGGCCGAACTGTAGAGTCAGCGACATCCCGATCAACCTCGCTCCAGCCTTCGCGCAGGATGTGCAAGGCTTGCTCATAGGCTTCACGCAGTTGCTGGAAGGCGCCGGGATCCTCGTCCGGACGCGTGACCTTTAGCAGTTTGGCGTATTGGCGCTTTATGCTGCGCTCGTCGGATCGGGCGGGTAGGTCAAGGACCTCCCAGCAATCGAAATCAGACGCCATGGCTCAGTATCCGGCACCGGTTTCGAGCAGGCTGATGCGCCCGCTCAGATCATGGCGAGCCTGGCGAATCAGGCGCTCGTCCTGGCTTGCCAGTGCTTGTTGAAACAGGTTGGCCCAATGATCGATCTGCTCACGAAGCTCGCCCAGGCTTTCTTGGTACAAACGCTCCAGGCGGGCGATCAGCACCGTGTTGATCTGCTGTTCGCGGGGATGCACCTTGAGCTCGGCCAGCGCTTGCAGACGCTCGGCAATGTCTTCGCTGCTGAGCACACCCGGGTTGTTTTCGATGACCAGTGCATGCTGTTCACCGGTCATGGGAATGCGCACCTGACACTCAAGAATGCCGTTGATGTCGTAGGTGAAGCGCACGTCCAGTTCGACAACGCCACCGGTGTTCACCGGGACCGGGATCTCCAGTTCACCCAAGGCGATGTTGTCATGCACCAGACGACTCTCACCCTGGTAGATCTTCACCAGTACGCTTTCCTGCAGTTCATGGACGGTACACACGGTCTTTACCCTGCTTACGGGGACCGTACTGTTGCGCTCAATGATCGGCAGGTAGTGCCCTTCCTCATAGTGTTGGCCCACCCATACCGAGGTTGAAATACCCAGGGTGTAGGAGCAGACGTCGGTCAACACCACCTCTTCCAGGGCGGCACTGCGGGACTTCAGCGCGGCTTGAATGGCTGCGCCGTGAGCCACGGCTTCGTCAGGGTTGACGTGGATGGACGGGAAGCGGCCAAACAGCCCCGCGGCCAGCTTGCGCACCAGCGGCATGCGTGTGGTGCCACCCACCAGCAGCACTTCATCGAGCTCGTTGATACGGATTCTGGCATCGCGCAGGGCGCGCTCAATCGGATGGCGCAGGCGTTCGAGCAAGGGCGCGAACAATGTGGCCATCTCGTCCTGTGAAAACACATGCTTCCATTGCTGCCCATCCACCCGCAAAACAAATTCGCTCGCCGTTTCCTGTCCCAGCGCCTGGCGGACTCGCTCGGCTTCGCGGCGCAGCGCGTGGGCAATGGATTGTGTCGGTGCAAATCCTGGCTGGTCGCGCTGGGTCTGGATAAAACGCTCGACCAGCACCTGGTCGAAATCCTCACCGCCCAGATAGTTGTCGCCAGCGCTGGCCCGTACCTCCATGACACCGTCGAACAGTTCCAGGACTGACACATCGAAGGTGCCGCCGCCCAGGTCGAAGACCAGGAACGTGGTTTCCTTGCCGTGCTGAGGCAAACCGTAGGCCAGTGCGGCAGCGGTCGGTTCGTTGATGAGCTTGTCGACTTTCAGTCCGGCCAGTTCGCCAGCGATACGGGTTGCCTTGCGCTGCGCATCACTGAAGTACGCGGGGACGCTGATGACCGCCTCGGTCACCGGTTCGCCGTAGGCACGCTCGACGTCTTCCTTCAGGCTCCTGAGTACCAGCGCCGACAGTTCTTCAGGGCGCAACGACTTCGTACCCAATTGCACGGCGTGTGCACTGCCCATATAGCGCTTGAACAAGGCGGCGGTCATGGTGGAATGGGTGTGCAAGCGCTCGCGGGCAGCTTGGCCGACCAGAATGCGGCCTTCATCGTCCAGTCCCACCACCGATGGGGTCAGCACCTGACCCAGTGCGTTAGGAACCAGAACACTAACGCCGTTATGCCAGACAGCCACCAGGCTGTTGGTGGTACCCAAGTCGATTCCGACAATCATCAATGCGTTCCTTTTCCCTGGCGTGACTTCATGAACCTGTTCTTCCTTGAACCGCAGAGACAGATCGTAGTCGATGTGCGATCACTTTTTCCAATGAAGGTTCAATGCTCGCACGTTCGATGCACGAACCGGACCGCGATGCATGACACCTTGCAACCCTTTGAGTACTCAGTATCCGCTGATGAGGCTAAAGAGGCTGACAAGCCAAAACCAATACGTTGTGCCAATATTGAATCTGGACGCGGTTTTTTAAACGAAGGAATGAAAATGGCTGAAATCAGCAAGGTGTCTGCCGAGTTGGCAGAGGAGATCAAAGTGTTGAGCCAACAGGGGCTCGACTTACTGAGCCTTACTCAGGATCATGCTTCGGCTGATGTGGTTGCGGCGATTACGGAGCGGGTGCGTAATTGCAAAGCGAGTGGCACAACGCTGCCCGAGGGCGACATATTTGCGCTTGGAGCGTTGCTCGGCAGCCAATACGTAAAAGGGCAAGGCTGGCACTGGGGCGATGTCGTTTGGGATTTTGATGAGACCACTGCGGCTGTCGGAGTGCTGAACCACGACAACTCATTGTTCATCAACCCTATTGGCTGGATGGCTGAAGTGATGGAGTCCAAGGGCGGCGTCGGCTTCATGCTCAACTACAACATGGTCAGCGCGCACCAGGTTCCGGTATGCGAACCTGATAGCGCCACAGGCCTTTACTGACTGCTTGGCCCCTGCCGCAAGGACTTGTCGCAGTTGATCAACAACCAGGGCTTCGACAGCGCCTTCACTGGTGCCTGCATCAAAAACAGCGCAACAGGCCGATACGGCGCCATCGCAGATACGGTAGACGGCAATGACGCTGCCAGGCCCGCAGCCTGAGTGACCTTGCAGCGTATAGCCACCTTCGATCGAACCCTGCATCAAGCCAAGGCCATAACCCGGGGTAATCCAGGGTCGTCCTGGAATCGAGCCACCCAATGCTTTTGCTGTCTGCATTGCCTGGAGCAAGTCCGGGGGGAGGACATGTCCCGCGAGAAGGCGGTCGAGCAATAGCGCTGCTTGCGAAATCGGTCCAATCAGCAAGCCGTGATAAACCCAGGCGGGGTCATAATTTGATGGGTTTGCGACATGAGAGTCCTGTAAGTCTGCTCGCGTCCTGGCGAAGCGAACGCTCGACAGGCCCAAGGGCATCAAAACGCGTCGACCCACTGCTTCTTCAAGCGTGAGATCCGTCAGCCGTTCAATGAGCCTGCCGATGAGCAAATAACCAACGTTCGAGTAACGCCAGCCTGTTCCGGGGCTATATCGAAGCCGGGCACCATCAAGGCGTCGCATCATTTCATCTGCCGACCAGGCTGCCTCATTGTTGGCGACGGCGGCGTGATAATCCGCCAGTTCGCCATAATCGGCGAGGCCTGCCTCATGCCTCAGCAGCTGGCGCAACGTGAAAGGTTGATCAAGGATCGGATCGTCCAGTCCGACCAGCCCGTCACGCACCATTGAAAGGGCAGTCACGGCCAAGACTGTTTTCGTGAAGCTCCACCATGGGGCGAAAAGATCTGATGGAGCGCACGCCAGTGGCTGACCATTTAATACGAGTGAGCTCAGCATTGACTTCCCTGAATGGTTGAGCGGATCGGCAGGTCGACAAGATATCTCATCCGCCCTTGTTAGCCCTGATGGGTTATACCCCGTCCTCTCTCACCAACAGTTTCTCCGCTTCGCGAAGCTCAACCCGGGCTTTGATAACGATTGGGTCGACGCGAACCACTCTGGACAGCTGGTGGAGCGAATCACCAGCTACGGGTTGTATGCGGAATAGAAACTCATCGCTTTCTTGGAATGGGTTACCCGCCCAGAACGTGAAGTCAAGTGGCAACCCTGGCTGCGCGGTAACGGTGCAGAGGTTTCGTTTCGCCCAATGACGATCATTGATGGGGTCGGGGACAATATGCCAAAGAAGAAACTCAAAGAATGGGTCGGCAGATTTCTGAGGGCGACGGACATGGCATTTTTCTCCCGCGTGATTTAATTAAAGGCTGGACATTCCCGGTCAGTGAGCAGTGACCGAAGCACCATCCGCTGGACGTCCTTGATGAGTACCTCCGTCCGGAAATCATTACTGAGCGGCCCCAGCACCACGCCATCAAGCATGGCCCGCACGGCGGCCACCGTGATGTTCAGGTCATCGACCTGGAACCGTCTGCCAGCAATACCCAGCGCAATAATGTCTTTCAAAAGCTGCGCCTGTTTGGCACGCAATCCCTCAATTTTCGCCTTTCGAGCGGGCTCCAGGCAGTAGCTCTCGCGCGTGGACAGTATGTGCCACTGGCGCCGTGGCAACGCGAACCGCAAGTAAGCGCCGAGGTAGTTCCCTAAAGCAGACCTTGGATCGAAGCGGGCGAGAGGTGTTTTGCTGACGCAGTGGAGCAGGTGATACTCATGTTCCTCAATGAATTCGAACAGAAGGCATTGTTTGCTTTCGATGTAGTGATAAAGCGAACCCGCCTGTAACCCAGCGTGCTCGGCAAGCTGACGCAAGCTCACGGCCTGATACCCCTCATTGACGAACATGCGCAGGGCAACACTGCGGATAGCCTCCAGCCTGGACGCAGATGCGTTACTGACATGAGTGTTTGTAGTCTTGGTCATCATGAATACCGTTGCCCGGCCCCTAACAGGGCGGCCGGGGCTGTCGTATGGAAGCCCTTGATGGGTTCGAATTCAAAACAAGGGAAGCGTGTAGGACATCACTAGTCGCGTCTGATCCTGGGCGCCGTCACTCGGTACACCACTTCGAAGCATCGCGTTTTTCAAGCCCAATCCCACCCCCTTGAAGCTGCCGCTTTGAATGACGTAATCGACAATGATGTCGCGCTCCCACTCTTGAGCATCCTGTGCACCGTACTGGATGATATGGGTGCCACGGTAGTAGCCAACGGACGCTGTCAGGCCGGGCAATCCAGAAGCAACGAAGTTGTAGGAATACATGCCGAACACGGTATCTTCTCCCGCCCGCAGGAAGCTCGAGACGAATCTGTCCGTAGGCAGATAAGTACTGGAACCGGCGGCACCTTCGCCCGTGCTGGCCTGGTTCAATTGGGTGAAGTTGCTGCCCGAAGACACCCTCTGATAGCCACCTGTGAGCGAATGGCCGCCCACGTTGTAGGTGAATATCGCCGCCCAGGTGTCATTGTCTATTCGGCCCGGGGTATCACCAAAGCCGCTGAGTGTGTAACCGGCGGCGCGTCCCTGGGCACTATCGTTTTTACCCTCGGCCCGGGTTCGGAAGTAGCGCAAATCGGTTTTGAATGTTTGCCCTTCAACAATGGGGAACGTGTGTGTCAAGCCAAGAAAGTCTTGATCGTAGTAATTTTCGAGTTTGGCATGGTAATACTGTAGAAGAAGCGGTTTGCTCAATTGATAGTCTGCTCCGGCGAAAGTGAAATTGTTGCTTTCACGCCGCCCTCCAGCGACTGCCAGCCCCGAACGGTTAGTCGAAGCTCGCCCGGTGGCTTCGTTGATGCGCCCGCCAACCAGAGTCAAGCTGTCCAGAGGTTTGGAGGTCAACATTGCGCCTTCGAACATTTGCGGGAGCAGTCGGCCGTCGTTCGCTACCAGGATCGGCAGTTTGGGTAGCAGCGTTCCGACCTTGAGTTCGGTGTGTGAAAATTTGGCCTTGGCGGTGACACCCAGCCGGCTGAACTCATGAACAGCATTCCCATCGCTGTCATCGGGAAACATGGAGCTGCCTCGATGATTGCCTGCCCCTCCGTCCAGGCGTACGCCCAGGGTACCGAGTGCATCCAGCCCGAAGCCTAATGTGCCATCGGTGTAGCCTGACTTGAGATCCAGCATGAAACCATTGCCCCACTCGCGTATTTTGCTTTGGCCTTGAGGACCTGGCTGATTTCTATAGTCGTTATTGAAGTAGAAATTGCGCACGTTCAGGTTTCCCTGGCTGTCCGCCAGGAAGTCAGCGAAAGCAGTGCCCGGGCCGGCCAACAAGCAGCCAATGGCGGACAGCATTAAAGGATTTACAGGGGATATTTTTGTCATTGTTATGTACTCCTGTTGTTTTTTTAATTGTTGTTTTGTAGGCGCGCAGGTTTTTTCGAGACGAGTTCAGCCTGGCCCTGACAGTTTCATCAGGGCGTACTGGGGCCTCAGCGCGTGAGCTTTACGATTGACTCGGAAGTTCTGTCAGCTATTTAAACTGTCTGGGCGACAGGTGTCGGGCGCAGGTGGTAAACGAGCAAGCCGAGCACACCACCGACCACCAGTATCGAGGCCATGATGTACATCGCCGCATGGGTATTGCCGGTCACTTGAGTCAACCAACCCACGACAATTGTGCTGAAGAAACCGGCAATATTGCCCAGCGAGTTGATCAGCGCGACGCCCGTCGCGGCGGCTGCACCGCCAACCACGGCGCTGGGCATGCCCCAGAAAACCGGCAGGCTGCTGACCATCGCGGCCGTGCCTATGGTCAGGCCAATCATGCCGAGCAACAGGTTGTCTCCAAAATAGGTGCCGAAGGCTATGCCCAGTGCGCCGATGCAGGCGCAAATTGCCAAATGCCAGCGGTACTCCCCACGCCGGTCGGAACTACGCCCTACCAACACCATAGTGATTGCAGCTGCCGCGTAGGGGATGGCACTGAGCACACCGATAACCGCCGGTTGCTGCACGCCGCTGTTACGGATGATGGTCGGAAGCCAGAAGCTGATCACGTACTGGCCCAGCACCAGGCAGAAATACACGGCGCCGAGCAGCCAGATCTGCGGATTGACCAAGCCGTCGCGCAGGCGATGGCTTTGTTTCTGCGAAGCCTCACGATCGATGGCCGCCTGCATGCCCTGGCGTTCTTCAGGCGTCAGCCAATGAGCATCAGCGATTCTGTCGCGCAGCAGGAAAAATACCGCCGCCCCCAGGGCTACTGCAGGCAGCCCTTCAATGACAAACAGCCACTGCCAGCCTGCGTAACCCGCTACGCCGTTGAGGTTTTGCAGGATAAAACCCGAGATAAGAGCGCCGAGCATGCTCGAGACGGGCAGGGCTGTGATGAACATGGCCGTCATCACCCCGCGTCGATGGCTGGGGAACCAGGTGGTGAGATAGAAGATGATGCCGGGAAAGAATCCCGCCTCGGCAATACCAATCAGCAAACGCAGTGCGTAGAAGGCTAGGGGTGTCTCGATGAACATCATCGCCGCCGACAAAAGCCCCCATGTCACCATGATGCGAGCGATCCAGCGGCGAGCGCCAAAGCGGTGGAGGGCAATGTTGCTGGGGATTTCGAACATCAGGTAGCCGACGAAGAAAATACCCGCGCCCAAGCCATAAACGGCGTCACTGAATTTTAGATCGTCGAGCATCTGCAACTTGGCGAAACCGACGTTGACCCGGTCCAGATAAGCGACCAGATAACAGACGATCAACAGCGGGATGATCCGCCAGGCCGTCTTGCGGTAGGCTGATTTCAATGCGTGGTCGGGCATCACGCCCGCAGGGAGTGGAGGTTGGTTCATGTCTAGCCTCTTTATTGTTGTTGTCGAAGCGAAGATGAAACTCTTGTTCAGGTAGCAGGCAGTAAGCGTGTCGAAGGCCATTCGCCTGATCGGCACATATCGTGTACCACCTGGCTTATCAGCTGCGCGATCAGGGTCCGCAGGTTGCTCGCGGGTCGCGTTCCGCAGGTGCAGATACCTAGCGTCCGGAATACCCCAGGCGCAACAAAGGGGTGGGCTACCAAACGCCCTTCAGCCACTTCCCGCACCGCCAGATTGAGCGGCATGATGGTCGGTCCAATGCCAGCCTCGACGGCACTTTTGAGGATGTAGACCGAGTTGACTTCCATGGCCACTGCGGCGGGCGCTCGCTGTTGCTGTTCCAGGGCCTGATCGACGACGGCCCGGGTGCTGTGGCTGTGGGCCTTGCTGGGAAAGACCAGCGGCCGTGTCACGGCTTGGGCCAGAGTCACCTCGCCGGGAGGCGGCGCCTCAGGGTCATTGGCGCGATGGATCAGATAGAGGTCCTCTTCAATCAGCGGCGTGAAGCTCACTTCCGCAGGCAATCCCGTTGGCGTGAACAGCGCGATGTCGACACTGCCACGGATCAACTGGTCGACCAGGTTGCCGGTCAACTCTTCATTCAATTGCAGCTCCACCTGGGGGTAGATCCGGCCCACTGCCTGCAGCAGCGGCAGGGCAATGATCGGCGAAACGCTCTGCGGCAGCGCCACGACGATGGAACCCGTCAATACGCCATGCCCCGGCAGGACCGCCGCCTTGGCGTCGCGCAATTGCTTGAGAATGCCCAGGGCATACTCGTAGAACACCTGGCCCGCCTCGTTGATGGCGATGCCGCTATTGCTGCGATGGAACAGCGTCACACCCAATTCGTCCTCCAACGCGCACATCTGCTTGCTCAACGCCGATTGCGCGATGAGCACCTTGCGGGCCGCCCCTGAAAGGCTGCCCGCATCAGCAACGGCCAGGAAGTATTTGAGCTGGCGGATTTCCATAAGCGTACCTCTTGCAAATCTGGGGTTTACGCCGCCGGTGTACCGCGGGCAAAAATCTTCCCGGGGTTCATCAATTGCTGTGGGTCCATCGCTGCCTTGATGGCCGCCATGGTGTCTACCGTATTCTGGCCAAATTCCGACAGCATGAATGATTGCTTGGTCAGGCCGACGCCGTGTTCTCCGGTGCATGAACCGTTCATGGCGATGGCGCGTTCGGCCAGACGGTGAGCGACGATGGTTGCCCGTTCCAATTGTGCCGGGTCGTCCGGGTCGATCAGGATCACCGCATGAAAGTTTCCATCGCCAACGTGGCCGAATATGGGGGCCAGCAAGTCGTGCTCCTGCAGGTCGATGGCAGTCGCCTCGATGCATTCGGCCAGTCGCGAGATAGGGACAACCGCATCGGTCGTGACCGAGCGGCAACCTGGGCGCAGCGCCAGTGCGGCGAAGTAGGCATCATGCCGTGCCTGCCACAGCCGGCTGCGGTCTTCAGGGTGCATTGCCCATTCAAAGTCCTGTCCACCCTGTTCGTCGGCAAGCATGCGTAGCATTTCCACCTGTTCCTTGACGCTGGACTCGGAGCCATGCAGTTCGAAGAACAGGGAAGGGGCTTCTTGTAGCGTGGTCTTGCTGTAGGCATTGAGCGCGCGAACCGTCAGTGCGTCGATCAGTTCAATACGCGCCATCGGTATGCCCAACTGGATGGCCTGGATAACCGTGCGCACCGCGTGATCGACACTGGGAAAATTGCACACTGCCGCGGAAATGGCCTCCGGGATCGGGTGCAGTTTCACTGTCAGCTCGGCAACGGTGGCCAAGGTGCCGCCGGAGCCCACCAACAGGTGAGTCAGGTCATAGCCAGCCGACGACTTGCGTGCCCGGCCTCCGGTCTGCAGCACACGGCCATCGGCAAGTACGGCAGTCATGGCCAAGACGTTTTCGCGCATCGTTCCGTAGCGCACCGCGTTGGTGCCCGAAGCTCGGGTGGCCGCCATGCCGCCCAATGAAGCATCGGCACCCGGGTCGATAGGGAAGAACAAGCCGGTCCCGTGCAAGGCGGCATTCAACTGTTTGCGGGTTACCCCTGGTTGTACCGTGACATCCATGTCGTCGATGCGCACTTCGATGATCTGGTTCATGCCCGACAAATCTATGCAGATGCCGCCGTGTACCGCATGCAGCCAACCCTCCAGAGAGCTGCCGCTGCCGTAGGGGATGATCGGCACTCGATGGGTGTGGCAGGCCTTCTGCACGCTGACGATTTCTGCAAGGCTGTTCACAAAGGCCACCGCTTGCGGCGGCATAGGATCAAGGGCGGAAATGTCACTGCCGTGATGCTCACGAACACTCGCTGAAGAACTGAACCTGACACCGAGCAGGGCAGTCAGTTCTTCGAGCAGCGCTGATGGCAGTGAGTTGAAATCGAACGTATTGATCGCAGGGCCTTGCATGCAGGGATCTCCTGTTGTTTTTGTTCATGCCAAGCGACATTGGAGAACGAGGCATTCGGCACGGTGGGGAGTTGGCTATATCTTAGCCGCATGGACTGGCTTGCGGTTATTCAGAATAGAGATGGCCATATCCCTGTGAAAGATGGAGCCACCAACGATTCTACGGGGCGGTTCGCTGCCAGGGCGGCGCCTTTTTCCGGCATAAGGAAAACCGATACCTGCTTAATGACTTCACAGACGACGCTCGGCAAGCGCTTGCTTTAAGGTCGACACTACCGACTTGGCGGTAGTAGCGGCGATTGAGTCGCTATAGCCGCCATACTAATAAATCAAAGGAATTGAACAGGGTCATGCGTTTCGATGACACCGGGTTCTCCCGCCGTTCGCTGCTCAAAAAAGCTCTCGTGCTGACAGCCAGCGCCGCGCTCAGCATGTCGATCCTCAGACCGCCTCAAGCAGTGGTCAGCAGAGCGCAGCCAAGTTTATGGCTCCCGGCAGTCAGTTTACGCACGAGCAAATTGTTGCCACAAATCGTGCCATGACAGCCTGAGTAGTTTTCTTCCTATGTCATGCACCTGCACGTCAAATCCCCAGGGGATATCGACGATTAAGGTGTTTGACACTTCCAGCGGACAGGTTGATCTGTTGTTTACTACCGGCTTTTCTGAATGATTGATTTGGTTGGAATCGGAATAAATTGAAACGTCCATCCCATTGCTTTTGGCCGATTTCTGCCTGTTGCGACCGGCTGAAACCGCCCCAAAACGCACATCAGTGGCAGGCAACGCCTCGGCGATGTTCAAGGAGAGCAGGGTGCCTGATGCAGAACGGACGATATTGATAAACCGGCGTGGCTCAGGCCGTTGCGAACCCCACTCAGGCGGGGAACCGGGCGATCCAGTGCCTGGCAATCTCTTCGCGCCGGCAGATCCACACCGCGTCGTGGCCTTGCACGTAATCGAGAAAGCGCGCCAGTGCCATCGCACGACCAGGGTGGCCACTGATCCGCCCATGCAGGCCGACGCTCATCATCTTCGGGTGTTGCGCGCCTTCCTGCCACAGCAGGTCGAACGCATCCTTGAGCAGCTGGAAGAAGTCTTCACCGCAGGCGAAACCGTTTGGCAGCAGATAGCGGGCGTCGTTGTTGACCAGTGTGTAGGGGATCACCAGGTGGGCGGGCGAGCCCGGGAGCCAGTAGGGCAGGTCATCGTTGTAGGCGTCCGAGCTGTAGAGAAACCCGCCTTCCTCACGCAACAGGCGACGGGTGTTCTGGCTGACCCTTCCTGTGTACCAACCGACGGGGCGTTTGCCGCAGGCCTGCTCGATCACGTCGAGGGTGAGGCGGATATGGCGCCGCTCCTGGTCTTCAGGCATGTCGCGATAGTCCAGCCAACGGTAGCCATGCCCGGCAATCTCATGCCCGGCAGCGCTGAGCGCCTGGCCAATTGCCGGAGTGAGTTCCAGTGCCCGGCCGACGGCGAAGGCGGTCAGCGGCAGGCCTCGGGCGCGGAACAGTTCCAGAATGCGCCACACACCTGCGCGCGATCCGTATTCGTACATGCCCTCGACGCTCAAGTCCGGTTCCCCCACACGCGGCGGGCGGCCCGGTAGCTCGTGAAGCCAGGCCTCCGACTGGGGATCGCCATTGAGCAGGCAGGATTCCGCGCCTTCTTCGATATTGAGTACGAACTGGACCGCGACGCGCGCCTCACCGGGCCATCGCGGGTGGGGTGGACGGCCGCCATAACCGATGAGGTCGCGGGCGGACATCAGCCCAACTCGAAGGTGGTGACGCCGAACACACGCTCGTGGGCGATCGCCGGAGGAGGGCCGAGGTACATGCGTGCGCAGCCGAACACCTCGGTCATGCCCTGTTGGCGCACGAGCGCCATGGCGTCGGGGTTGTTCTCCGGGGCATCGAGAAACAGCGGGCCACCCTGCGCAAAGTCCGCCAGGCGTGCGTAGAGGGCATTGGCCGCCAGGGCGTCATCGGCGAACAAGGGGCCGATCTTGCAGCCTTCCCGGCATAGCCTTATCACGCCATAGCCGCTCAGCCTGCCCTCGCGCCGGCAACCCACGGCGAGAGCATCGGCCTGGGCTATCCACCCGCTCAGGAAAGTGACGCGCGGGGCGGGGAAGCAGGTGCGGTCGTAATCGACCACCTGATCGAACGGAAAGGCGGCCAACGGGACGATGTCCTGGTCGTCTGCCTGGGTGGTCGTCGGGCGCTCGGTGATCTCGGCACGAAAACGCAGGTTGCGATGGGAGAAGACGAAACCACCCTTGGCGTAGTAGTCCTGCATCGCGAAGACGCCGTCCATGCCGATGCTCGCGCCCGGGCGCAGGCGGGCGAGGAGTCGCTCGCGGCGTGCGTGCCAGAGGGTATTGCCCAGGCCCTGGCTGCGATACTCAGGCCGGACGATGAAAAAACCCATGAAACCGAATTCGCCATGGTAGGAGGTGATGGCACCGCCGCCGATCAATTCGCCGTCCCGGGACGCCGCGATGAAGGCGGCAGGGTCCGTGGCCCAGAACAGCTCGGCATCGTGAAGGCCGGGGTTCCAGCCCTCACGGGCAGCCCACTCGACAAGTTCGTCCAGCTCGGGACGGGTCATGTTGCGTATGACCAGCTCATTCGACACCGTGAAATTCTCCTCAGTCGCTAATCGGGCGTGTGGTCCATCCCCGCCCGGAACCCTTTCGGTATAGCTTCAAGCCGTGTATTGATCCAGCGCGTGATGTCGCCTCAAGGCGTTCACCGGGGCGCTTTCAAAAAGCGTTGTTCATGATCCGGATCCGGCAACAGGCAGGTGTCGTATTTGCCGAAGAGCCGATAACGGTTGAGCGCAATGCGGTCGTAGGCCCAATCCCGAAGTGGGCGAGGGATGATGCGCAACAGGTTCACGGGGCGCCAGATTGCGGGTAACTGGGCAAAGATTTCGAAAAATGCTTGGGAACGCTCCCAGTAGAATCGGTCACGGATCACCGCCATGCTGTGGAATTGATCCAAGGGCAGACCTGCCCAGGCGAGCAGCGCCTGTCCTTCGGGTGACTGAACCGCCGCCAACCGCACGCGCCGCTGGCGGTCATGGCGAATCACGAACCTCACCCAGCCATTGCACAGCTTGCAGACACCGTCGAACAACACCACCGTCTCTCCGGGTTTGAGCAGCGGCGCGGGGGAGGGGAGGATTTTCGAGGCTGGCATGAGCGTGGGTCCAAGGGCGCCTGGGTATCGCGGATCATAACCGCGTGCCGGCGGTGAAGTCTGTGCGCGACGATCCAGTAACGGTGGGTTCCGTAATGGGGGGCAGCACGTTCAGCCGACAGGGGCGCTTTGGTCGACAGCATCGGTGCGCTCCACTACTCGAATGCCTTTTTCCGCGAGCGCTTGCCGCACTGTCACTTGGTAGGCATCTATTGCACCGCGTAGCCAGGTCTCAAATTTTTGGCTAGCCGGTGAGTTCGGTCTTGCCTTGGGTTTGAACAGACTGTAGTTCTGCGCGCTGACCAGGCCCAGCGGGTAGGGAACGATCAGCTCGCCTGTTTGGATGGCGGGCAATGCAAGGAAGCTGTCGCCGATGGTCAGACCGCCACCTGATGCGGCGACCGATAGGCACAGGGTGGTTTCGTTGAACACTGTCTGCTGGCGACGCGGGCCGCCAGGATCCAGCCCGGTCAGGGTACACCACTCGTCCCAGACATCGTAATTGGCATCGATCAGGTAAGGCGCTTCGCAAGGCTTGTGGCCCTCACCTAAATAGGTTTCTGCAAAGCTGCGGGTGCAGACCAGAACGTCGATCCAGCGGCACAGCTCAGTCTCTTCCAGCCCTCCGCCCGCCCTGGCTCCATGCATACCATAGAAAATTCGGAAGTCGAAATCCTCATCGAGGCGGAAGCTAAAGTTGTTTTCGGCGGTGATTTCTACGGATATCCCGGGATTGGCAACCAGAAACTTCCCAACCTGGCCGGCCAGCCAGCTTGACGCGAAGTCACGGCAGACCAACACCCGTAGATGTTCTCCCCGCCGTGCCCGGCGGCTGATGGTATCGGTGGTCAGCTGAATCAACTCGAAGGCTTGTTGCAGGGCCGCAAACAGCTCGCGGCCCGCCGAAGTCAGGCGGATCACATTGCCCGTGCGCTGGAGCAGGGCGCAGCCCATGTCGCTCTCCAACTGCGTAACCTGTTTTGACACTGCTGGACGCGTTACATGCAGCTCTTCCGCAGCGGACGAAATGCTATTGAGTCGGGCAACGGCCTCGAAGGCGCGAAGCGCGGTTAGCGACTGATGTTTTCTCAAAGGGGGCGCTCCGTAACCTGAAGTGACTCAGGCTGAAATCTTGTCACTTGCCCGTATAGGAGCCTGACTTTAGCTTTGACGTCAATTCCAACACGCAATTCCGAGGTTTCATAATGCTCCTACCAATCCGTTTTTCTTCGACTGGCCCAAGTGACTGGCAGCAATTGCCGAACGAGGCTCTGGAACATGCCGAGCTGATCGAAGGCCAGCCGATGGGCCTGGATCATGCCTACTTCTGCCGTAGCGAGCCACCGGTGAAGTCGGGTATCTGGCGTTGCGAACCTTACACCGAGCGTTACGAGAACTATCCGGCTGATGAGTTCATGGTGGTACTGGAGGGGGAGGTCACTCTCGAAGCAGACGGTTTCTGCGAAACCTATACCCAAGGTGATTCCTTTCTGGTGCCCAAGGGGTTTCGTGGTGTGTGGCGTCAGCCAGTTCCGATGCTGAAGTTTTATGTGATTGTCGGTTAGCCAGCTGAAGAGTTGGGTGTGAGTCATAACAACCAATCGCAAAGCGCAAACTGAGCAATCGCTCCTTTAAACCAACCCGGACCCTGAACCTGGCGCGGACATTGCCGAGCGGGGTGAATGGGTCTGCCTCCAGCATTACGTCTGTGGGAATCATTACCATGTCGACTCTAAAGCAAACATCGTTATCCAACCCGCAAGACGAAGGGCGCTATGACTACATCATCGTCGGTGCCGGCGCAGCCGGTTGCGTTATGGCCAATCGCCTTGGTGAAGACCCGGACTTGCGGATATTGGTGATCGAGGCG
Source organism: Pseudomonas sp. PDM28 (assembly GCF_019219115.1). NCBI lineage: Bacteria > Pseudomonadati > Pseudomonadota > Gammaproteobacteria > Pseudomonadales > Pseudomonadaceae > Pseudomonas > Pseudomonas sp. PDM28. The sequence goes on along the minus strand of NZ_JAHUWG010000010.1, from coordinate 153,009 downwards.
GGTGGCAGCGATGCCTCGCTCTTCGTGTCGATGCCGGCCGCACTGTCGATCCCGATGAACACCAAACGCTTCAACTGGGGCATGAAGACCGAGCCGGAGCCTGGCCTGGATGGGCGGCAAGTGAACCTGCCCCGTGGCAAAGGGCTGGGTGGCTCATCGTCGATCAACGGCATGTGTTGGGTTCGCGGAAACCCCATGGATTATGAACTATGGGAGGCGCTGGGTGCCGATGGCTGGCGCTGGTCCAACGTGCTCCCTTACTTCCAGCGTCTGGAAAACGTCGAGGGCGGAGGCTCTCTGCGCGGGGTCAATGGGCCCATGCACATCAAGCGGGGGCCGGAAACCAATCCACTCTATCGGGCCTTCGTCAAAGCCGGAAACGAGGCCGGCTACGCTTTAAGTGACAACATGAACAATCGGCAGCACGAAGGCTTCGGGCCGATGGAAATGAACGTTTGCGACGGGCGCCGCATGAGCGCTGCCCGGGCCTATCTGCGGCCTGCCATCGCCCGGGGGAACGTACGTGTAATCAAGGGCGGCCTGGTTGATCGAGTGATGTTCGATGGCCGACGAGCAACCGGTGTTTTGTTTTCGGTAGCGGGCAAGCCTGCGCGAGCCATGGCCACGCGGGAAGTCATCCTGTCAGCTGGGGCCATCATGTCTCCGGTGATTCTCAAGCGCTCGGGCGTGGGACCTGCGAGGGAGCTCGCGCAGCAGGGTATTGCAGTGATCCATGACTCACCCGAAGTGGGCGAAAACCTGATGGATCATATGGAGCTCTACCTTCAGATGGAGTGCACCCAGCCGGTTAGCCTGTTTCCCACCCAGAGCCTTCTGGGCAAGGCCAGGATCGGTATCGAGTGGCTCGCTACCCGGCGCGGGCCTGGTGCGACCAACCACTTCGAGAGCGGCGGTCATATTCGCAGCCGGGCGGGCATCGTTTATCCCGACATCCAGTTTCACTTCCTGCCGCTGGCCATCTCCTATGACGGACAGACACTCGCCGCCGGGCACGGCTTCCAGGTGCATGTCGGCACAAAGCGTTCGAAGAGCCGCGGTTGGGTCAGGCTGCGTGACGCCCGTCCGGAAAGTTTGCCGCGAGTACGCTTCAACTACATGACCCATAGCGATGATTGGACGGAGTTCAGGGCCTGCGTTCGCCTGACGCGGGAAATCTTCGCTCAGCCGGCCTTCGCCCCTTATCGGGGTCGAGAACTGGCCCCGGGCGCGGCAGTGCAGGACGATGCCGCCATAGATGCCTTTCTCAAGCAGAAGTTGGAAAGCGCCTACCATCCCTGCGGCACTTGTCGTATGGGCAGCGACGAAGCTGCGGTGACATTCCCCGACGGTCGGGTGCGTGGCGTGGAGGCGCTGCGGGTGGTAGATGCCTCGCTGATGCCCGCTGCCACAGCTGGCGACTTGCAGGCACCAACACTGATGCTGGCCGAGCGGCTGTCCGATCTGATCCGTGGCCGTCACCTGCCGGAGGCGCAGGGCGCCGAGTTACTGGCAGATCCGCAATGGGCCACCCGGCAACGCGGCCCCAATATCACCCGAGACTATTCCGGCGAGCGAAATCGGCTAGCGGCCGCGTTATTGGAAAATGCCAAGGGACAACAGCTGCCGATGGTGGCGGGTTGAGTCACAGCGTTACCGGGCAACGAAGCTACGCATAATCGAGCTTTCGTTCTGCTTTCAGCTGTACAGGTAATAAAAGTTACTGCGATTGACCAGCAATTGGAGGGTGCCCCGGAAAGTTTGATGAATGAAGCCTCAGTGATTCAGCCCCGATCAATCTCAATTAGGAAAACAAGAAAATGGGAACGACATCAAACGGGAAAACAGCCACGGTGACGCCTGTCATTCAGCAGGGCCGACTCGATGGTGCGGAACGGCGCTCTGTAGATTTCGTACCGGTGGCGGAGCGCCATGGCACGGTGCGACATCTAGGTGCGGTCTGGTTAGTTGCCAACATCAATCTGACCGCAATGGCTACCGGCGTTACCACACTGGCGCTTGGCGGTTCACTGTTCTGGACTCTGGTTGCCACCGTGTTCGGTTCACTGTTCGGAACCCTTTTCATGGCTCTGCATTCTTCGCAGGGGCCTCACCTGGGTCTACCGCAGTTAGTTCAGTCCAGAGCACAGTTCGGATTTTTAGGGGCCGCGATCACGGTGTGGGTCTTCGCCTTTGTGAACTACTTCAACTACAACGTCGCCGACGCGATCCTCGCAGGATCGAGTCTGCATTTCCTCCTCGGGATTCCAACTTCCTGGGGGTTCCCAATTGCGGTATTGATCGCCGGCACCTTGGCGCTGTATGGCTACCGGTGGATCCATCGGGTTAACCGATTCCTGGTCGCACCGCTGGCCTTGACGGTCGTGATACTCACCTTTGCTGCGGTGGCGCGGGGCGGGATTCCTTCGGGTGCTTTCACTCCGGGGCCCATTCAATGGCATTCGTTCGCGACCACCTTCGTAATCGTCGCAGGTTTCCAGCTTGGTTGGGCGCCATACGTATCGGACTACTCCCGCTACCTCCCACCCACCGTTTCCACTCGATCGTCGTTCCTGTGGACCTATCTGCCTTCAGCGATATCAGCGCTATGGGTGATCGGCCTTGGCTCCTTGCTCGCGGCAGCGACCCCCGGCGTCTCCGTCATCATGGCGATCGCGCAAGGCGGCGACGCCCTGATGGCGGGAGGTGGTCGAATAGCCGTCGCATTGTTGTTCATCGGTCTTCTGGTGGTGATGGCGCTCAACGCTTACGGAGGCAGCTTGACCCTGATCTCGATCGTCGACTGTTTCCGTCGGGTCCGGCCATCGTTGTTTTTGAGGGGCATCACAATCGTCGCGATGACCCTGTCCGTAGGCTTTGTCGCGGCAATGGTCGGGGAGGAACAATTCAATGTTTTCTACGGCAACGTATTGGTATTTCTGGCCTATCTGTTCACACCATGGACTGCAATAAACCTGGTGGACTTTTATATCGTTCGCAAGGGGTGTTATTCGATCCGCGAACTCTTCAATCCGGCCGGTATTTACGGGCGGTGGGGATGGCAAGGAAACGTCGCCTATATCGGAGCACTGGTGATGATGGTGCCGTTTTTTGTCACCGAGCCTTTCACTGGATGGATAGCTCACCGGATGGGTGATATCGACATCTCGATGTTTGTAGGTCTTGTAGTCGCAAGCCTCCTCTATTTGCTCACATCTCGGACTCTTGATTTGAGCTACGAGCGAAGCCTGGTGGAAAAAGAAGGAATAGATGGCGAGCTATGAAGGCAGTCCGATGTTTCGGGCAAAGAATTTATCCCTATCGACACGAAAAAGTAGAGTTAGAACCATGACGACAACCGGCTGGATTTGGGACGAAAGATTTATGACTCATGACACGCGGGCTTGGAGCCTACCGTGGCAGGAACCCATCGACCATCCTGAGAAGGGCGATACCAAGCGACGCTTCGCAAGCCTCGTCAAGCGAAGCGGCCTCGATCAATACCTTGTTCCGTTAGCATTCAGCCCGGCCTCGGAGTCCGATCTATTGCGGGTACACACTCCGGAGTATGTCGACCGAATCCTGAACCCGACCGGTCCTGTCTGGAGCGATGCAGGCGACGGTGAAACGCCCGTCGGACCAGGGTCGGCAGACATTGCCAGACTTGCAGCAGGCGCTGTCATCTCGGCGTTCAATGCAGTCGTATCGGGTACTGTGACGAACGCCTACGCGCTCATTCGACCGCCAGGACATCATGCAATTGCCAGTCAGGGGATGGGCTATTGCATATTCCACAACACCGCGGTCGGAATCCGCCATCTGCAGCAAACAGGAGCGGTGAAACGAGTCGCGGTCATCGACTGGGATGTTCATCATGGTAACGGGACCGAGACCCTTTTTTATGACGATCCGTCAGTGCTGACGATCTCTCTTCACCAGGACGACCTTTACCCCATCGGACGCGGAAAGGTACAAGACATCGGAACGGGTCCCGGACTGGGTGCCAACTTGAATATTCCACTACCCGCAGGGTCGGGCCGAGGGGCCTACCTGGGCGCATTCGAGCGTGTCGTAATGCCTGCGGTCCGCCGTTTTCAACCGGATCTCATCGTGATTGCGAGCGGATTTGACTCCGCTGCGATGGACCCCTTTGGCCGCCAACTCCTGTACTCCGGGGCATATCGCGAGCTGACGACTCAGGTAATGAATCTGGCAGAAGAAGTGTGCAAATCGCGGGTCGTCGCTGTGCATGAGGGGGGCTACGATCCGTTGATGGGACCATTCTGCGGTCTCGCTGTGGTTGAAACACTTGCAGGGCGGCGAACCGCAGTCGAGGACCCATGGATGAACACAGTCGCGAATCTTCCGGAACAAGCCTTGTTGCCGCACCATGACGCAGCGATACGAGCGTGTGAACAACTTCTCACGGGAGTACCTGATGGGTCCAAGAGCGCGCAATAACGGGGAATTTCAATAGCCTTCCACCGAAGGGGCAAGCCATTTGGCGATGAGGCGCCAGTGCTGACAAGCGCTGCGCCTCGACAGGACTCAGCCCACTGCCTGCAACCAGTTAAGTAAATCCATTTCCAGGCTGCCTGGCTGAGGGGGGGTGGGAGATAACAGGCAATAGCGTGTGCCGTCTTCAATAAATCCTAATGGCGCGGCTAACACGCCGCTCTGGATATCGTCGCGCACTAAGTGCCATGGGCCAATGGCCACCCCGAGGCCTGCGACAGCCGCCTGGATGCTGAAATAAAAGTGCTCAAAAGATTGCATCTCCATGGCGGGAGCGGGCAGTCCTTTTGCAGTAGCCCACTCCTGCCAAGCTGTAGGTCGGCTATTAGTTTGAAGCAGCGGGGCCGAGGAACGCAGGCATTTCCTGCTTTTGCCAAACCATTGATCTACCTTTTCCGGCCGGCATACAGGGCCGATCTTCTCAGGGAATAGGGTCTCGGCATGATAGTCGGAGGGGCGAGGAAAATCGTCCCGCCGAATGGCCAAGTCGATGCCATGGTCGAATGAAAAGATGCCGCCGCCGGCCACTAAATGAATGTCCAGCCCCCGATGTTGTGTTTGGAAGTCGTTCCAGCGAGGAATCAACCATCGCATTAAAAGCGTTGGCTCGCAGGACAGGACAAGCTGGCGGGTACGACGGGCGTCGGTGCGTATCTCGCGAACTGCCTGGTTCATCAATCCAAGCCCTTCACTAACTGCTTTCGCCAGGCGTTTGCCGGCGTCAGTTAAAAAAACCCTTCGGTTACGCCTCTCGAACAGGTCAACGCCCAGATCCTCTTCAAGCAAACGCACTGCTCGACTTATGGCACCTGGTGTCAGGTGCAGTTCGTCAGCCGCGCGGGCGAAGTTTTCGAACCGTCCGGCGGATTCGAAGCAACGCAACGCGAGCAGAGAAGGCAGGCGAGCCTCGGTGATTAGTGATTTGAAGTCACTATGTTCATCAGAAATCATCGTTATTACCAAAGAGCAGGATCTGTAAACATCGCTTTCTACTACCAGTAATTGAAGGGTGTCGCATGAGCGAATGGATAGCAGTAATCACCATTACAATACTCGCATGCATCAGTCCTGGGCCAGATTTCGCCATGGTTTCTCGCAACGGATTGCTACTGTCTCGACGGGCGGGCGTCCTCACAGCTGCAGGAATTGGTATGGGGGTGCTTGTCCACGTCTGCTATACGCTGCTCGGACTAGGGTTAGTGCTTCAACAAACGCCTTGGTTGTTCAATGCACTGAAGCTGGCTGGAGCTGCGTATCTCGTCTATCTAGGCATCCAGATGCTTCGTTCCAAGCCGGCTATCGAACAGCTGGACGCACCGCCGCCCGCCATGTCCGATCTGGCAGCTCTGCGGACGGGATTTCTCACGAACGCGTTGAATCCGAAAACATCGATCTTCATCGTCAGTCTGTTCATGGGTGTTATACAACCGGACACCGCCCTGACAATGCAAATTGCATATGGGCTGTTTATCGCTGGGGCGCACGCAGTGTGGTTCAGCCTCGTCGCGCTTTGCTTCTCAGCGGGAATGGTGCGCGAAAAATTGGTGGCTGCACGACTATGGATTGACCGAGTTTTTGGCGGCCTGCTCGTGAGCTTCGGGATATTACTGACAATCGCTCAGCGTTCAGCCTGAGTTGAATTAGCCCTTGCGCAGGGCCTTTGAAGCACACCGCCTGTTCGAGGTGTTTCTCGACCTGACTCTTTTGTGTATGAGTCTTTACTTGGGCAGTTTGAATGACCGCTATTCGGGGTGCACTGCCAAAGCCATTCGTTTGTATGAGCAGATGGACCTGCTGAGCCTGCAGCGCCGTGGCAGTTATCGGTTGTACACGGCCCATCGCCTGACGCTGGTGCAGATGATCCGCACGGGCCAGGCGGTGGGGTTCAAGCCGGGACGGCGGAGCCTGAAATGGACAAGGCAGGGTAGGGGTTGCCCCAAGGGACAGAGTCAAGCGCGGGCGTCAGGGCCCGGCACTTCAAGATCATCGTTTTTGTGAAATCACACCACCCATGTATTGATTCAAATCGCGCAGGTCTTTAACGCTCCATGCGTTCGGCGATAGCTTTACACCATTCTTACGCAAGGTTCCTGGAATCAAGTCGCCATTTGGGCGGAGTATTATCGAAGAGACAATCACGCCCGGATAATCATTCAATCGCTTTTTGAAAGCGGACGTTGTCAGATCAGGCGTAGGTGGATTGCTTTTATTGGCCAGTGGTCCTGTTGCCTTGAGATCTGTTCCGTGGCACATGCTGCATCGCTGTAGATAGAGATTTTTTCCATTGGCATTATCCGCGAAGGCCAGTGAAGTTTGAGTCAGCGATAAAATTCCCAGCGAAGCGATGAACAGTATTTTCATTGTTTTTTATCTTCCTTGATGGGCTCAGCGTCGATCGGACGCGAACTGGTGCGCGGGAAAGATATCAGCCGTCGCGTCGGCCCCCAAGCAGTCTGGTCGCCCCTTGGCTTGGGTCGATCGGCGATGAGTACTGCATCGAAACCCAAATCGCGGGCAGCACGGCAAGTACTGTCTACGCAGTATCGAGTTTTCATTCCTGTCACGTGAGCACACCCGGGATGAAAGTCGTTTCATGCCCGTTCTCAGGCCCGATTGTGTGTCCCGGGCCGAGCGGCCAATTGCGAGCGGGGCGTCAAGATGGCCAAGGCAACCGTCACGATGAAGAGCGCCGGCACGTCACCTGCCAAGTGCCCCATTTGCCCCGGCTGGGTGACCGTCTGGACGGCCATGATTGCTGCGTGTACGGCGCTGGACCACACGGTGAACCAGATCAGGCTCAGATGGGCTAATGGATCACGTGCGGCCAGGATCAAGAACACGCCAAGTGTGGCGTAGATGCCAACGATCATCATCGGGTAGTCCGAATGACCGACGTGCCAGGCCCAGCCGGACGGCCAGAACAGCATAAGTGGGTAGAGAGCAAGGCAGGCGAGGCCAGCCAAAACCAGGACGACACGCAAATACCTGAGGCGATCGACTAAGGTCATGGCGGACTCCTCATTGGGCCTGACTCTAATTTGACCCCAAGTGGGGTAATAACGCCTTCACGGGCTTGGTGGATAACAATCTGCTCAATCAGTTCCGGCAGTAGACCAAGCATAGGCCTCGTTGCTTGGTGGTGCACGTGTGCCCCTGTAGGAGCTGCCGGAGGCTGCGATCTTTTGATCTTGCTTTTGCGATCTGGAGATTGCTGAGGATCAAAAGATCGCAGCCTTCGGCAGCTCCTACAGATATTTCGTTATCTGTGTTCCCCCGGGATTCCGTGAAGAACCTTAGTTAACCATCACCTCGTCCAGCGCCTGCTCGAGGGTGCTGACCGTGCGCTCGATATTGTGCAGCTTTTCGAGTCCGAAGAGGCCGATGCGGAAGGTCTGGAAGTCGGCCGGTTCGTCGCATTGCAACGGCACTCCGGCGGCGATTTGCAGGCCGTGGTCGGCAAATTTCCTGCCGCTCTTGATGTCGGCATCGTCGGTGTAGCTCACCACTACGCCAGGGGCTTGAAAGCCGGCTGCAGCCACGCTTTTGAAACCTTTGCCGGTCAACATTGCGCGCACCCGATCGCCCAGCGCCTGTTGTTCGTCGCGGACCTTGTCGAAACCGTAGGCTTGCGTCTCTTTCATCACTTCGTTGAATCGCGTGAGGGAATCGCTGGGCATGGTCGCATGGTAGGCATGTCCGCCCTGTTCGTAGGCCTGCATGATCTGCAGCCACTTTTTCAGGTCGCAGGCGAAGCTGCTGCTTTGCGTCTGCTCGATTCGGCCAAGGGCCAGGGAACTGAACATCACCAGGGCGCAGCAAGGGGAGGCGCTCCAGCCTTTCTGCGGTGCGCTGATCAGCAGGTCGACTGCGCATTTGTGCATATCAACCCAAATGGTGCCTGAGGCGATGCAGTCCAGCACGAACAGGCCACCCACCGCATGCACGGCGTCGCCCACGGCCCGCAGGTACTCGTCGGGCAGGATAATCCCCGATGAGGTTTCAACGTGGGGGGCGAAGACTATCTGCGGCCTCGAAGCCGCAATGGCTGCCAGCACTTCGTCCAGAGGGGGTGGGGCGTAGGCCGCCTGGCGACCCGTGTCGACCGGTCGGGCTTTCAGCACCGTGGTGGCCGCCGGGATGTTGCCCATCTCAAGGATCTGGCTCCAGCGATAACTGAACCAGCCATTGCGTATCACCAGGCATGGCTGGTCGGTGGCAAACTGTCGCGCCACCGCTTCCATGCCGAATGTGCCGCTGCCCGGGACCACCGCAACAGCCTGGGCGTTGTAGACCTGTTTCAGAGTCGTGGAAATGTTCTTCATCACGCCTTGAAATGACTGCGACATGTGGTTGAGCGAGCGGTCGGTGTAGACCACCGAGTACTCGACCAGCCCCTCGGGATCGATACTGGGATAGAGCTTTGACATGGGGTGACTCCTTTGACAGAGATCTCAGTGGTATCGACCCTGCCCTAAGCCTTGGCAAATGACAAGATTGCTCGGGATTGAATGGCGACTTCTGTCGAGCGGTTGGCATCATCAGGTCGATTGCTAGGCGTGGCAATGCTCGCAGGTGGCTGCTGAGTTATGGGAGAGTGGGTCTTGAAGGTTCCTGCTTCCTCAGGGCGTGAAGCGGACATCCGGCCATCCCTCAAAGACGTATTCCAGGCACCGTCCGGGAAGGGGAAGTCCAATGCGTGCAGAGATCAGGACCGGCATTGGTCTCGCTGCGGGGGAGCGCCAATAGCTCTCGCCTGCAGTCCTTAAAATAGCCTGGTGATTTCATTCAGGATCCGATCCTGGGTTTGAGTACTTGGCCTGTGGCGGTAAGCTACTGCAAGAAAGGCAACGCCTTCGTAGTCGCAGCGAATCGAAAAAGTCATGCCTTCACGCAACCCATAGACTGATCTTTCTCCTGCTTCAACAAAATATCTGGCTTTTGTAAGAGCCACTCTGGCGTGCTGCAGGCAACCCGTTTGGCTAAGTGAGTGTTGTAGCCAACTGGTTGTGATTCGCACAGACGACGTCTCGCTGTCATCGACAGGTGGTCGAGTAATTTCTTTAGTCGCTGCAGTCATGTTCTCGTCGCTGGTGCAAGCGGTCAGCCCCATTGAGATAACACCCAGTAGAAAACCAAGACGAACGCTTGAATGCTTGAGTGGATTTCGCATGGTGGGGCGTACCTGTGATGATCTGCAATGAATGAAGTGTCAGGCCGCTCTTGCCGGTTTCAGTGCTGCCCTCAGGACTGCGGGTCGAACCCGAAGACGCGCAGTTCCTGGTCGCAGCGACAGGCCTTGGCGATGCGCGCTGCCCACGCTATGGCCTCATCGCGCGAAGGCAGTTCCAGCACGGTGAAGCCGCCGTCGAGCTTGGGCGCCCAAGGATAGCCGCCCATTGCAACCGCGCCGTCGGCAGAGACCAGTACGGGCGGTACGTCGTTGTCGATTCCGCCGCCGAAGACGTAGACACCGGCGTTTTTCGCCTCATCAATCACAGCGTGTGAGTCGCGGCGCACCGCTTCCCATTCGCCATCGGGCACTACCATCGCCGCGCTTGGAAAAGAGATCAGGTATTTGGCCACTGTGCTTCTTCCGGGAATTGATGGCGGTCGTGATGCCTGCGGGCGGCCTGCACCGTCCAATGGGCTCGCTGGCTGCTCGGGCAAGCGTTTAAAGGCTAGCGCATTGGGCCTCCGCAAGGCTGCCGCTCGTCGGCGACAACTCCTGGCCGAAAGCTGCACGTTGCGAGGGACTGAAAACGACCCTGGCAGCCAGTCATTTGGCGCCTGCAATAGGTGATTGATACAAAATCCAGAATGGCGAAGTGACGGTCATTCGGGGGGCAGGGCGGAGCGTTCGATTTCGCCTTGCAGCAATGCCAGTGCCCGATCGAAGTCGAAGCGCTCAAGCTGCTGCGCTACCCGGCTCAGACGCCTGGCCAATGCATCATCGAGGGACAGGCGCCGTAACTCTTCAAGCGCCTCGATGGCGGCGGTGTCACTCTCGGCCAATAATTGCCTGAGCCGGGTGAGCCGGCCACTGACTTCCGCCTCGTGCTGCGGCGGCTGCGCCCCTGAAGCCGTTTTTTCCTCGGGCAAAAGCGCCAGCGCGCTCAAAACGGGTATCAAACACCGACTGACCTCGGTCAAGTGAGCTTGCACGCCATCGCTCGGCTCGCCAGCCCGGCACGCTTGTTCCAGCTGGGCTGCAGCCTGTGCCAGCGCCCTGGCGCCGATGTTCCCCGCGTTACCACGCAACGTGTGAGCCATTCGAACAGCCGCCGTCGGATCGGCATCGGTGATTGCCGTTTTGAACTGTTCGACGAAGTTCTTCTGGGTCTCATGGAATGTGCGCAACAGTCGCAAGTAAAGGGCAGTCTTGCCCGAGCAGGCAGCCAGCCCGGCGACCTGATCGATACCTGCAAGCTCGGTGGGCAACTGTCCTGATGTCTCGGCAACGCTCGTCTCCCGCGCCCGGCCGCCACGCCCGGGGCGTGGCTTGATCCACCTGGCCAGCGTGGCGAACATGCTGTCTATATCCAATGGCTTGGACAGGTGGTCATTCATGCCGCAGGCCAGGGCGCGTTCGCGGTCCCCGGTCATGGCGTCGGCGGTCATGGCGATGATCGGCAATGCCGCGAAGTTCGATTGCTGGCGAATCCTGCGGGTCGCGGTATAGCCGTCCATCACCGGCATCTGGCAGTCCATCAGCACACCGTCGAAATCGTCGTCCCGGGCCAACCAGTCGAGTGCCTGTTGGCCATCGAATGCCAGCTCGAGCTCGATGCCTGCCTCTTGCAACAAGTCGCACGCCAGCTCCCTGTTCAGTTCGTTGTCCTCCACCAGCAGCAGGCGCGCACCCTTCAGGCGTGCCACGTTGTCAGCGCTCTGCTCGGTGCGCTCATGGGCGCGGGTAGCGGTTTGGGGCACTTTGCCGAACACTGTGCCTATGGCTTCGAGCAAGGTGGACGGCGTGACCGGCTTGGTCAGCACCACCGGCAGATGTACGTCCTGGTGCCTGGCCTGTTCAAGTAACTCCTCGCGATCCAGGGCGGTGACCATGATGACTGACGGTGTGCGTGCCAGGTTGGCGGAGCGCATCTGGCGGACCGTCTCCACCCCATCCATGCCCGGCATCCGCCAGTCCATCAGGACCAGGTCGAACGGCAACGAATCTTTCTCGGCCTGTGCCAGCATGCGCAGGGCCATGCGACCACTTTCGGCGACGTCCACTTCGACACCGAAACTGTGCGCCATGCCCGAAAGAATTTCCCGGGCACTGGCGTTGTCATCGACCACCAGCACGCGGATGCCCAGCAGCTCATCGGCGGTGAACATGCGCCGCGCAGTCGCCGCTGCCTGCAGGCCCAGACTTACGCAAAAGTGAAACGTCGAACCGCTGCCCAGTGTACTTTCGACCCAGATGCGGCCTCCCATCATCTCCACCAGACGCTTGGAAATCGCCAGGCCCAGGCCGGTCCCTCCATACTTGCGAGTGGTGGAACTATCGGCCTGGATGAAAGACTGAAAAATTCTCCGGCATTGCTCTTCGCTCATGCCGATGCCCGTGTCGCGCACCCAGAAATGCAGCTCGACCTTGCCCTCGTCACTCCCGACGCGTTCGATGCCCAGCACGATTTCACCCTGTTCGGTGAACTTCGTCGCGTTGTTGCCCAGGTTGGCCAGGACCTGGCCCAGCCGCAGCGGGTCGCCAATCAGTGCAGTCGGCAGATCGGCTACCGTGCTGTAGAGCAGTTCCAGGCCTTTATCCTCGGCTCTCAGGCCCACCACGTTGGTGAAATTCTCCAGCACGTCTTCCAGGCGGAACGGAATAAGCTCCAGGTCCATCCTGCCGGCTTCGATCTTGGAGAAATCGAGGATGTCGTTGATGATCCCCAGCAGGTTCTCCGCCGAGCGATGCACCTTCACAATGTAGTTGCGTTGCCGGTTATCGAGGTCGGTGCGCAGCGCCAGGTGACTCATGCCGATAATGGCATTCATCGGCGTGCGGATTTCATGGCTCATGTTGGCGAGGAATTCGCTCTTGGCCCGTGTCGCCTCTTCGGCGATCTCCCGGGCGTGCTGCACTTGCGCCTCGGCGGCCTTGCGGTCGGTGATGTCGTAATACCAACTGGCGCTGATGTTGCGCTCACCGAGTGTCAGGGGGACGGCCGAGAGCAAGACCTCGAAACGCTTTCCTCCATCGCGCTGCAGGCTGGCCTCGAAGTTTAAAACCGCGCCCTTGGCGGCTGCGGCCAGGAAACGGTCGTGTGCCTGTGCGTCGCACCAGAAGTGACTTTCTTCGATCTCGCCAAGTTGCTCGCGGCTGACGCCGAACAGACCCTCCAGCTCCGGGTTGCAGTAACTCAGGCGGCCATCATCGCCACGGATCAGCATGGCCACCGGACTGCTGTCCAGTACCGCACGCAACTGCGTTTCGCTGGATTTGAGCGCCGCTTGCATCTGCCGCCGCTCGCTGACATCGCGAACCGAGGCGCAGATACAGGTGCCACGCCCCTCCAGAAGCGGCAAGTGCGACAGGCCGATCTCCACGGCAAACAGGCTGCCATCCTTGCGAAGGCCCTTGAGGTCGTCCATGTTCGCGCCCATCTGCCGGGTGTTGCCATGGGCGATGAAGCCATTGCGCAACGCCACATGCCGACCGCGCGCCGCATCAGGCACCAGCCGCTCGATGGTCTCGCCCACCAACTCACCTGTGGCATAACCGAACAGCGTGTCCAGCTGCGGGTTGGTGATCAGGATTTCGCCCTCGGCATTGATGACGATCATGCCGTCCGGTGCCGCCTCGAGGATCGCGCGGTACCAGGCCTTGGTGGCACGCAAGGCAGTCTGTTGTGCCTCCAGCTCCTTCGATTGCAGCTCCAGGCGCAAGGCCTGCTGACCCATTTCATCGGCCTGGCGCCGGGTCTCGCTCAGCAAGGATTGCACAGCCAGATGACGCTCCATCACCGCCATGGCTCCGGCCAAGCGTGGCATGGCCTCCTGCAACAGCGACTGTTCACGGGCCCCCAGCGCTTGATGACCCGCCAGTTCGAGCACGCCGAGCAGACGCTCACCACGCAAAACCGGCTGCACCAGCAGATAGCTGGCCGGCACTTCACCCAATTGCGAATGCAACCGTCCGAGCGGCTGCGTCAACCCCTGCAATTCGCGGGGCGCACGATCCAGCGCGCATTGTCCTAGAAGGCCGGCTCCCAGAGCCACCGTCGGCGCCGGCGGGTAATCGGGATCGGTCGCGTAACCGCCAATCAATTGCAGGCTTTCATCCTGCTCTTGCACGCTATAGAGCACGCCTCGGCAGATGCCGAGCATGCTCGCCATATGCCGCAAAAAGACCTGGGCAAGTTCCCGTGGCGTTTCCGCTTGTGGCAAGTCGGCCTGGAGTTGCTCCGTTTGTGCCTTGACCCAGCGTTGGCGTTCCAATTGTTGCGACTCGGTCTGCAGCGTCGCGATGGCACGCGCCAGATCACCGGTTTCATTTTGCAGGTCGGTATGGGGAATCGTCCCGTCCAGTCGGCCGGCGGTCAGCTCGTCAACGGCGGCGCGAACCCGGTAAAGGGGCAGGCGAATCGAACGGCTGATCAACCAGCCCATCAACCACGCCAGTGCCAGGCCGCCCAGCAGCAATTGATAAGTGAGCCGGGTGCTGCGCCCGGCAAAGTCTGCGATCTGTTTGGCCGTGTCATGAATGGAGGCCTGTTTGATTCGCGCCATCTGCTTGAGCAAGTTGTCTCCTCGCTCATCCACCCCCTGGAACCCGACGCTATTGATCATCCGCAAGGCTTGCGCTTGATCCCCTGCACTGGCCAGCTCCAGTGCTGCCTCACCGTCGTGCAGCAAACGCTTCAACAAAACTTCGAACGTGGCGAATCGCTCCTGGTTTTCCTCGCGCCAGAGGGTCGGTTGTGTTTGCAGCAGCGCCTCTTGAAGATGTTGTCGAGCCTCGCGAAATTGCTCGACGCCCTTGCTACGATCCTCTGCGTTGTTGCCGCCGACGGCATGCTGCAATCCCTGCATGAGATGCGACATCTGCACCCGTGCTTCCTGCAAGGGTTCAATACCTGCTAACTCATGCTGGTACAGCCTCTGCATATCCGCTTTCAACAAATCCTGGGTACGCAGGCTCTGCACGCCGAGCACCAGAACCAGCGCCCCTAACGTCGCGAAGCCGAGAATCAGCTTGATACGAAGAGGCAGGCGTTCAAGTTGAGCGAGTACTCGGGTCATGGCAATTCCCGTTGATGAAAAACCGGCGCGTTGACCGTTCAGGGTTTCTGGAGAGTGCGTTGCAGGTCGATCAGCATGGCCATGTCCTGGTCGCTATCCGCAAAGCGCTCGGCAATGAGATGGAATTGCTCGGCGTTGGCAAGGAAGGCATCACAGACGTCTGGGTCGAAGTGGCTAGCGCGCCCCTGCCGAATGATCTCCACGGCCTGTTCGTGCGGCATTCCCGCCTTGTACACACGACGACTGATCAGCGCGTCATAGACATCCGCCACCGCCATCAATCGGGCACTCATCGGGATTTCTTCGCCAACCAGTCCCTGCGGGTAGCCGCTGCCATCCCACTTTTCCTGGTGGCTGTAGGCGATTTCCTTGGCCATGCGCAGAAAGTCCACCGAAAGGCCCAACTGATCCTCGGCACGCTGGATGGCATCGCGCCCCAGAGTGGTGTGGGTTTTCATGATTTCAAATTCTTCCGGGGTGAAGCGCCCCGGTTTAAGCAGGATGTGATCAGGAATACCGATCTTGCCGATATCGTGCAGCGGTGCCGACCTGAACAGCTGGCGGATGCTGTCATCGTTCAGGAACGGGTTGAAACGCGGATGATCGCGCAGCAGTTCAGCCAGCAGCCTGACGTAGTGTTGGGTACGACGGATGTGGTTGCCCGTCTCGTTGTCGCGGGTCTCGGCCAGCGAAGCCATGGCCTGGATAGTGACATCCTGAATGGCTACCACTTCACGGGTGCGGCGTTGGACTTCCTGCTCGAGAAAATCGTTCTGATCGCGAAGGAAGTCAGCCGCGGCCTTGATCTTCAGTTGGGTCTGCACCCGGGCCAGGACCAATGGCGGACTGATCGGCTTGGTGATGTAGTCGACCGCGCCCAGCTCCAGGCCCTGGATTTCGTTTTCCAATGACGCCAGGGCAGTGAGAAAAATGATTGGAATCTGGCGGGTGCGCGGATCTTGCTGCAGTTGCCGGGCCACGTCATGACCCGACAACCCCGGCATCATGATGTCGAGCAGGATCAGGTCCGGCAGCGGATTACTTTGTAGCACGCGCAACGCCGCTTCGCCGCTGTTGGCGGCCTTGACCCGATACCTGTCCTTGAGCAGGTCGGTCATCAGCATCAAGTTGTCTGGCGTGTCATCGACCACCAGAACGGTGGCTGCAGGATAAACATCCTGTTCAATACCCATGTCTTTTGGCTCCGCTGCCCTATGAAGGACCGCGCAAAGTCCCTCCATTGCAGACAAGCGTAGCTCTATTCATCGCAATTGCTGATGGAGAATCAAGGCCGCTCAAAAGTCGCCCTCGGACAACACGGAATTGCGAAACCCCGGTGAACGATTCAGCCAATCTGTTGCATCAACCGGTTGAATCCACAGCCGATAGCGACCGGTGATCGTGAAAGTTCGTTTGAGCCATTTTCCACCCGGCGTATTACCTATTGCGGGTTATGTGCCTTACGCTACTAGCGATGGTTGCGATAGCGTTCGGTCAAGGACTGCACGAGGGTGACGTAGGATTGCGTCTCGGCGTAGGGAGGCACCCCGTTGTACTCGACCACGGACGCTTCGCCGGCGTTGTAGCCTGCCAACGCCAGCACCTGGTTGCCGTTGAAACGCTTGAGCAGCCAGGCCAGGTAGCGCACGCCGCCACGAATGTTCTGTCGTGCGTCGAACGGATCGTCCACGGCGAAACGCGCGGCGGTGGCGGGCATCAACTGCATCAGCCCCTGGGCGCCGGCTTCGGAAATGGCGTAGGGGCGAAACGCCGATTCGGCATGTATCACGGCGCGGACCAGCGCCCGATCGACACCATATAGACCTGAAGCGGCTTCGATCTCCCGCCGATAGGATTGGGTGTCCAGGCGCAGTGAGGCGACCTTGAAATCCTTCGGCGCCCTGCACAGGTAGCAGCCTTTGATGAAATAGAGATCAATGACATTGACCCGTGCGGAAATCCCGACGGGGCGCCGGCTCACATATTGACGAACACCCCTGTGGAGGAAGGTGAATACCCTAACCCGCACCGCGTCTGAGTTGTCGTCCCGCACAACCCGTGGCAGGGCCATTGCCTTGGCGCCGACACCGGCGCCCGCCATGCCATTGAGGCGAGTGCAGCGGGCGCTGGCGATGGCTTGGCTGCTGTAGCTGATGGCTCCGTCCCTGGCTTGGCACTTGTACATGGCGCTGGCGCACAGTGGAGCGACCAGCAAGGTCAGCTCGATGCAGCCAAGAAGGCTCTTGCGAGCCCATCGCCATGCTCTGCAACTCATCACATCGCTCCGCGCCGCAGACGCCGATCAGCCCAGGGGCGGCTGGCCCGGGCGCTGCCGTTGGAGGGCCTGTTCCGGGTGACCCGCCTTTTGATCTGATAGTTATACGCCTTGTAACCGGCCTTGGAACTTGCGTTGACGTACGGGCTGCTTGCAACCCATAGCGGCCTGTCACCACAAAGTAGATTGCGATCAGCCCCCGCGATAGGCCGTCATCAACCAGAGTCATATCACCGGGCATGAATACAATTTGTCCGATGGTGCTACCGATCATCGTCCGGTTGTGAACAACAGTGGCAATCAATCAGTGCGATCAAGCCCAGGTCGGGCTGTTTCGCTGCTCTGTTGCCACAGTTCGTTGATCGGAGAACAAGAAATGCTGTGTGCTCGACAATGCTTGCTACGCATTGCGTTGGTGGCTGTCCCGCTGTTTGGGGGGATGGCGTTGGCCAATGCGGCACCTCAACCGAATATCCTGGTGATCTTTGGCGACGATATCGGCGTCAGCAATATCAGCGCCTACAACCAGGGTTTGATGGGTTACGAGACGCCCAGCATCGACCGTATCGCCAGGGAGGGCACTCTGTTCACCCATGCCTACGGGGAGCAAACCTGCACTGCCGGGCGCGCTGCGTTCGTCCTCGGCGAACATCCGTTTCGCACCGGGCTGCTGACGGTCGGTATGCCAGGCTCGCCCCATGGTATTCCGGACTGGGCGCCGACCCTCGGCGATGCCATGAAGCAACAGGGCTATGCCACCGCACAGTTCGGCAAGAACCACCTTGGTGATCGCGACGAACACCTGCCGACCAAGCATGGTTTTGACGAATTTTTCGGCAATCTTTATCACATGAATGCCGAGGAAGAACCGGAAACCTACTACTACCCGAAGGACCCTGAGTTCCGGAAGAAATACGGCCCGCGCGGGGTGATCCACTCCTACGCCGACGGCAAGATCGAAGACACCGGACCACTGACCAGAAAGCGCATGGAGACCATCGACGATGAGTTTGTGCAGTCCGCCGAAAATTTCATGGATAAATCCCATGCGGCAAAAAAACCGTTTTTCGTCTGGTTCAACAGCACGCGAATGCACGTCTGGACTCACCTGAAGGAAGGTTCGGATGGCAGGACAGGGATCGGCCTTTATCCTGACGGCATGGTCGAACATGACGAACAGGTCGGCCAGTTGCTGAAGAAGCTCGACGATCTCGGTATCGCCGATAACACCATCGTGATCTACACCACCGACAACGGGTCCCAGAAGGCAACCTGGCCCGAATCAGGCAGCTCGCCGTTTCACGGCGAGAAAGGGTCATCGTTCGAGGGCGGCCATCGGGTACCGCTGCTGGTCAAGTGGCCGGGTGTCCTCAAGCCGGGCAGTCACAGCAACACGCTGATTGCGCATAACGACTGGATGCCAACCCTGGCCACTGCGGCGGGCCTGCCCAATCTTGCGGAGAGCCTGGCCAAGGGCATGACGCTCAATGGCAAACCATTCAGGGTGCATCTCGATGGTTATGACTTCTTGCCGTTCTTCAAAGGTGAAGTGAAGGAGAGCCCCCGTGAGGAGTACTTCTATTTCGGCATGGGCGGTGAGTTGAATGCACTGCGTTGGCGTGACTGGAAGGTGAGTTTCGCCAACGTCGAAGGCGGTGTCGCGTCAGGTTCGCGCAAGGTCAGCAACATGCCCATCATCACCAATCTGAAAGCTGATCCTTACGAAACGGCGCCCTACGAGTCACGCATGTATGCGCGCTGGATGGGGGATCAGGCCTGGCTGTTCGTGCCGGTACAGGACAAGGTGCAGAAGTTTCTCGCCACGCTGTCGCAGTATCCGTTCCAGGAAGGCGTCAATCTCAATCCTGCGAACATCAACTACCAGTCGCTCAAGGCAGCGAAGGTCATGCAGCAGGTGCAGCAGCTTAAACCGGCCCAGTAAATCTCATTTGCGGGCGGTTGATTCCGTCCGCTGTTTCGCCAAGCGACGAGCGCAAGACATGGCCCGACTGCAACTTGCATTTCCCGATGATCAGTATGTGTTCACCACGCAAATGACCGTCAGGGTCACCGACATCAACACAGCAAAACACCTGTCAAACCCTTTCAACGCTTCTAACGTGCAACGCGTGCGCGAGGTCACTAACCCACCCAGGATAACGATAGCAAGGTGCCCTTCGATTTCATCAGACGTTTACAGGCAGTACAACTCAAGGACTATCATCGGGGCTGCATGGTATGGACGATTCATTCTGGAGCAGGTTCGGGCTCGAACTGATTTTACGGACGTTCATCGTATTTTTGGGCTTTGCGATATACAGCGCACGAGACTTGCCGGTGCAGCAACAAAAACACATCGACGAAGGGTTTCGCAAAGCCCTTGGCACATAGGTGGTAGCTGCTGGAGGTAGCTACATTCATTCCACTTTCAGCGCGAGGATGAATCATGCGTATGTGGATAGGAGCGGCGACCAGGCCCATCAGCCAGTTCATGATGGCAACTGGTATCAGCCTTATCGCAATCGTAACCAATGTGCAGGCTCAAGCCACACCTCAAGCCACTCAAGAGATAAGGGGCTTGCTGGACTTTGTCGAGCATAGTGAATGTCAGTTTGTGCGTAACGGGGACGAATTCTCTGGTCCCCGGGCTCGGGCGCATCTGGAGAAGAAGCTGAATTATCTCGAAGGCAAGAATATGGTGAACAGCGCAGAAGACTTCATCGATCTTGCTGCCACTAGAAGCAGTATGAGTGGCCGAGCCTATGAGGTGCGATGTCCAGAAGGCGCACAACCGGCGGGCACCTGGCTGAAGAGGGAACTACGGAGGCAACGGCAGCTTCATTGATTTTTGCCGCTCCTGCGTGAACTTGGTTCGCCTGTTCGCCGAAGCGCTTTTTCCTACAACCGTTGACGGTTTCGCTGCTGTTTCACCTTATACATCTCGCGGTCTGCCAGTTTTGTGGCCTCGTCCACTGTCATGCTGCCCGGTATCACTGCCACGACCCCGACACTCGCGCCGGTATAGTGAATATCACCCAGTCCGTGGCCCAGTTCATATCGCCCTATCGTCGCTTTGGAAAGGCGATCCTGAAGTTGTTCGGCGGCGTCTTGCATGTCTTTTTCCAGGTTCGAGTGTTCGGATGGTGTGCCCAAGGCAATCACGATGAACTCATCACCTCCAGTACGTCCGATGATGTCGCTGGTTCTGAGGCCATGCTGCAATTGGGCGACCACACCGCGCAGTAGCTGGTCTCCTGCCAGGTGGCCGCGGGTATCGTTGATGAACTTGAAACCATCCAGATCGATGACCCCCATCAGGATGTACTTGTTCTCCCGCTGGGCCAGGGCGAACAGTCGCGCGGCATCGTTTAGAATGGCACGGCGGTTGGACAGGCCGGTCAGTGGATCTGTCAGGGCCAGCTTGGCCAACTCGGCGTTGGCAGCCTGGAGTCGCTCAACAAGCAGCCCACGCTCAAGGGAGTATCCCAGCAACCCTGAGAGCAGCAACAGCAAGGGTTCCGCTTCAGGGGAGCGGGCCACCTGATCCGAGCTGGCGGCACATACCGTCCCCAGCACTTGTCCATCCTGGGATGTGATGGGCGCGCTCACGTAAGTTCTGATGCCCAAGGCCGTAGCGGCCTCCGAGTCGCTCCAACATTCGGCAACGTTATCCGAGTACATTCGGTTCTCGTCCAGCGCCCGCTTGCACAGAGTATCTGTCCAAGGCACGACCAGCCCTTCAGGAATCACCATGTCACCGACGTTGCGTGCGAATTCGACACGCTGGACACCTTCGTCAGTATCAATGGTCGTCAGATAGGTCGACTCCATACCGGTTACCTTGCTGAGCAAAGCCAGCAAGGGACGCGTAAGCTGCTCCAGGGTCTTGGCTTTTGGGATGGTCTCGGAGAGAAGGGAAAGAATCTGATCCATTTGGACGTGCCGATAGTTAGGTGGTGTTTCAATTATCGACTAATCGGCAGATTACTGAACAGTGAAGGGCTTCACCAATCTGACAGAGACTGCCAGCGCGCTCACTCCTTGAGACGGACCTGAAATTTTCGCAGGCGCGCGATTTCCGCAAGTATTGATGGGCTGGTGCTCGCGAAAGAGACTGGATCACGGTGGCCTGATCCTGCCAGTCATACTCACTTCAGGCCACTCTGTAGTTGCGGTCGGATTGCTCTCGAGCGAACCAAGGAGCGACTGCTTCTGGCCCAGAGTGTGTAAAAACGAAAGCCGTCAAAGTCGGAAGCGAATAAATCAACATTGCTGCCACAGTTAGCTAGTAGTACCCAAGCGTTTGCAATGTTCTGGCAAGGTTTAGGACAGGTTGTAATTTTTCATCAAGTAACGTCCACCACTCGTGCTCAACCCATTCACCAGTCTCTATCTGGTGCATGGGTGGCATCCAATCTTTATGTCGATCGAAAACATCCGGGATGGCTCGCGCTAGGGCTGATAGTTCATTTTGGGTAAAACCCTCTTTTTGAAGCTCAACGGCCTTCGCCAACGCCAGACGATAATCTTCAACGTAAGTCATCGCTGGAGTGGAACTAGCGACCCGTATCAGTTCGGGCAGTGCTGACTCTAGTTCCTTAAGCTGACTCAATCTGTCCGCGTTCGTGTAACGGTATTCAGCCATTGTGATTCCCTACTATCTGTTGGCAAGCTCCATCAAGATGCTCTCTTGAACCTGCGCGACCACCTATAATTTCCTCGGAAATCATCGCAAGGATCGCCTATGAAGCGCTTTATTCAAGGTGAACATCGAGGCCAAAGTACTTTACTTCCCGAGAGCCTCGATGACTATGCCGGCGATACCAACCCGGTGCGCGTAGTCGACGTCTTCGTCGATGAACTCGACCTGTCAAACTGGGTTTTGAAGGCGTTATTCCAGCCGACACTGGCCGACCTGCTTACCACCCCACGATTTTGCTGAAGATCTATATCTACGGCTATCTCAACCGCATCCAGTCGAGCCGGCGCCTGGAACAAGAAGCCCAACGCAACGTCGAACTGATGTGGCTAACCGGGCGTTTGATGCCCGATTTCAAGACCATCGCCAACTTCCGAAAAGACAATAGCAAAGCCCTCCGAGGCGTCTGCCGCCAGTTTGTTGTGCTCTGTCAGCAGTTGGGATTGTTCGGAGAAAATCTGGTCGCCATCGATGGCAGCAAATTCAAGGCAGTCAACAATCGCGACCGTAATTTCACCAGCGCCAAACTGAAGCGGCGAATGGAAGAAATTGAATCGAGCATCAACCGTTACCTGGAAGCACTCGATACTGCCGATCGGCAAGAACCAAACTCCTCTGAGCCCAAGACTGCGCGGCTGGAAGAGAAAATCGCCAAGATGAAGGCGCAAATGAAAGAGCTTCAAACGATCGAAATCCAGCTCAACGAATCACCGGACAAACAGGTCTCACTGACCGATCCAGACGCCCGCTCCATGATGACGCGCGGTACGGGAATCGTCGGCTATAACGTGCAGACGGCGGTCGATACTCAACACCATTTGATCGTTGCGCATGAGGTCACCAACGTCGGTTCCGACCGCGATCAACTCATCTCGATGGCCAAGCAGGCCCGCGAGGCGATGGCTTCAGAAACACTATCGGTAGTGGCTGACCGAGGTTACTTCAAAAGCGAACAAATCTTGGCTTGTCACGATGCCGGCATCACTGCCTATGTGCCCAAGCCAATGACCTCGGGAGCAAAGGCTGGCGGGCGTTTCAATAACGATGTCTTCATCTATGACACGCCCAAAAACGAGTACATTTGTCCGGCTGGTGAGACACTCATTTGGCGCTACTCCAACGTTGAAAAAGGCCTGAAGTTGCACCGTTACTGGAGTTCGAACTGCCAGGGCTGTGCGTTGAAATCGCAATGCACACCGAGCACGGAACGACGAGTTCGACGCTGGGAGCATGAAGCTGTATTGGAGGAAATGCAGCTCCGGCTGAGCAACGTGCCGGAGATGATGCGAGTCCGAAAACGGACAGTTGAGCATCCCTTCGGGACGCTGAAACAATGGATGGGTGCGACGCACTTCCTGACCCGAAAGCTCGCCGGGGTGAGTGCGGAGATGAGCTTGAACGTGCTTGCCTACAACTTGAAACGGGTCATGAACAACATCGGTGCTAACCGTTTGATGAAGGCGCTGTCCTAAAAAGGCCAATTTTTGACCTTCCCAGAAGATATAAAAACAGCGTTGACGGGTTCTAGGTCGCGACTAATGCGAGCCGCGGCATTGACTGCGTAATCGCTCAGTCAACGAACGTCGATGATCGAAAGCGATAAGGTCATGAGCGTTTTTACACACTCTGGACCCAAAGCTGCCGGTCAGTATCGGCAGATTAGCCGATAGCTATACTTCGAGAAATTATAGATCCGGCTATAGGCGGTCATGTGGGTGGCTGCTTGGATATGCTTACCGATGAGTCGATTTGGTAATTATCTTGTTTGCCTGCATCTCAAACTTACGTTCTGTTGAAGAAACCAGCAGTCTGGGCAAAATCGACGAAACGCTTGTTCGCCAGGGAAAGGTATTCGTTCGCTCGCCAACATAACCTGAAGCTCATTGTCTGGGCTGGTTTGAACGGCACTCCAACGATCCCCGGCTCGCGTTCCTGTACTGAGCGCAGGAGCGTGGATATCCCCATTCCGTCGAACGTCGCTTTTGTCACAAGGGATACAAAGTTGCTTTGCAGTGCAATCCGATAGCTGATGCCAGAGGCCTTGCAGAAGGCATCGAGCAGATGGCGTTGAAGGAATGTCTGATCGAACACCACCATCTCTTCGCCTTGCAACTGATGGGCTTCGAGGTGAGGCTCAGTAGCCAGTGCATGATCCTCCCTCATGCACAACACCATCTCGTCGTTGCCAAGCAGCACCGATTCCCATGCGCTTCCCACTCGCCGAGATTCGAGCAACGCTACGTCGATTTCGCGATTTTCGAGGCGCTGGCTAATCGCGTCCGCGCTGCCTTCTATGACGGTCATCACGATTCCGGGGTACTCACGCCGAAAGGCGCTGAGCAGATCCGGGACATAGTTGATCCCGAACATCGGTGGTACGCCCAACTTTATTTCGCCACTGTGCAGTTGAGCCATGTCACGCAGTTCCTGGCGTGCCATGTCCAGCTCCAACAGCGCCAGTTCGACACGGCCCAGAAAGCATTGCCCTTCAGCCGTGACCGTAATTTGTCGTGGCGCACGGTTGAAAAGGATGACGTCCAACTCTTCCTCAAGGCGAGTCACGGCCATGCTCAATGCAGGCTGGGCGATATGAAGCGTGTGTGCCGCCTTGGTAAAGCTGCCTTGACGGGCTATTTCGACACAGCATCTGAGCGCTTTCAAATTCACTTCCGGGCACTCCATTTTCTGAGTTCGCATCACACTTTGTGATGAAACTGATCATAACAATATATTTCACATGATGAGTAAGCGTTCCTAGTATGGCGACACAGCATTCCCGTTCCCTACGCAACCCGGAATATGACGCCATGCCTTTTGACGATGATTTGCCTTCCAATGCCCCGAAAGATTCGAGTGAAACTTCAGGCCTTCGCCGAGGCCTCACCAACTATGGAGACAAAGGTTTTTCGCTGTTTCTACGAAAAGCGTTTATCAAAGGATCGGGTTACACCGACGGTGCGCTTGAGAAACCCGTCATAGGCATCGCCTCCACCGGTAGTGCGTACAACCCCTGTCACGGAAACATGCCCCAACTGGTGGAAGCGCTGAAGCGTGGTATCCAGCACGCTGGTGGCTTGCCAATGGAATTTCCAACGATCTCGATCGGTGAAAGTTTTTCGGCGCCCACCAGCATGTACCTGCGCAATCTGATGTCGATGGACACTGAGGAAATGCTTCGGGCTCAACCTATGGATGCAGTCGTCCTGGTCGGTGGCTGTGACAAAACCGTTCCAGCGCAGTTGATGGGCGCCGCCTCCGCCGGTATCCCCGCCATCCAGTTGATTACCGGTTCAATGCTCACGGGCAGTCACCGGGGTGAGCGCGTCGGGGCGTGCACAGACTGCCGACGCTACTGGGGTAAATTCCGTGCCGGCGAGATAGACGGCGTTGAAATCGCCGACGTTAATAGCCGACTGGTCGCGAGCGTGGGGACCTGCTCTGTCATGGGCACCGCCAGCACAATGGCCTGTATCGCTGAAGCACTGGGCATGACCGTGCCGGGTTGCGCGACACCCCCAGCCGTTACCTCGGATCGCATGCGCATTGCTGAAGAAACCGGCACTTGCATCGTCGACATGGCTCGCCAACGCCGAACCATCGACAAGATCCTGACCCCGGCTGCTTTCGAGAATGCCATGCGTGTGCTGTTGGCCATTGGTGGATCCACCAACGGTATTGTCCACCTCACTGCCATTGCCGGACGCATGGGACTGGAAGTGGATTTGGTCGCCTTGGACCGGATGAGCCGTGAGACGCCAGTACTGGTGGATCTCAAGCCTTCTGGCACCCAGTACATGGAGGATTTTCACGATGCCGGCGGCATGACCACGCTGCTGCGTGAACTAAAACCCTTACTCAACCTTGAAGCGCTGACCGTTACCGGGCGGACCTTGGGCGAAGAACTCGAACGAGGCGAACCGGCCTTCAATCAAAATGTAGTGCGCCCATTTCTGCAGCCCATCTATCCCCAGGGAGGCATTGCAGTACTTCGAGGCAACCTGGCGCCTGGCGGTGCAATCATCAAGCAATCGGCGGCTGACGCAGGTTTGATGGAGCATGAAGGCCGTGCCGTGGTTTTCGAGAATATGGAGGACCTCGCTGCCCGCATCGACAGCGATGAACTGGACGTCACTCCCGAGGATGTCCTGGTACTCAAGAACATTGGCCCCAAGGGCGGACCGGGCATGCCAGAGGCGGGCTATATACCTATCCCGCAAAAACTGGCCAAAGCCGGCGTGAAGGACATCATCAGAATTTCCGATGGCCGCATGAGCGGTACGGCATTCGGCACCATCGTTCTTCACGTCACCCCCGAAGCGGCAGTCGGCGGTCCGCTCGCCTATGTCCAGAACGGGGACCGCATTCGCCTCAGTCTGTCGAATCGGGAGATTTCGGTGCTGATCTCGGATGAGGAAATGCGCCGCCGTTCCGAAGCCAGGCCGGTCGTGATACCGACCGGCGATCGTGGTTACCACAAGTTGTTCCTGCAAACGGTCACTCAAGCTGACACCGGTGTGGATTTTGATTTCTTGCAGGCCTCGACCCTCAATGGCGCTGTTCCGCGTACATGATCGAATCAGGGAAATTCAACATGAAAATGGCATTCATCGGGCTCGGCCAAATGGGCAGGCCCATGGCAATCAACCTGCTGCGTCATCACCCCGGCTTATTGGTCAATACGGCCAGTGGCCGGGCCTACACCGAGTTGGAACGGCTGGGAGCGATTGCGACTGACGATCGCTGCGCCCTGGCCGATTGCGACCTGGTGTTTTTGTCACTGCCCGATGATGAAGTGGTCGATCACTTCCTGTTTGGTAACGAAGGTATCGCGCAATGGATGCGTCCCGGCAGCATCGTCGTCGATACCAGCACGATCAGTTATGCGCTAACCGTGAGCATCGAAGCGAAATTGGCCGCACTGGGTATCCACTTTCTGGACGCCCCGGTTTCCGGCATGGCTTCCCGCGCCGTTGACGGGACATTGACTGCCATGTGTGGCGGGAACGAGCAGGTATTCAACGAGGTCGCTCCTTACCTGGAAAAAATGGCCTCCAATATTCTCTACATGGGCGCGGCGGGTGCGGGTCAACTCGCCAAGCTCATCAATCAACTGTTGTTCGATATTAACTGCGCGGCGATTGCTGAAATCTTGCCGATGGCCGTCAAGCTTGGCCTTAACGCAGAGAAAGTGGCTGCGATCGTGAACAGCGGAACTGGGCGTAGTTACGCCTCGGAGTTTTTCGTGCCGCATATTCTGGCTGGCCGGTTCAGCAGTGGATATCCGCTTAAACATGCCTACAAGGATCTCATCAGTGGCGCCGGGTTGAGCGCGAAGATGGGCATTCCGCTACCGGTGCTATCCGCCGCCACGGCGACCTACCAGACCGCCGTCCTCCAAGGCCATGGCGACAGTGACAAGGGCGCGATGATCAAAGTGTATGAGCGGCTGCTGGGCGTGGAGTTTCGCGCTGCAGCCCCGTCAGCAGATGGCTCCACCGCTCATCTTCAGTAACCCGGCACTTTCTAAAGAGAAACCATCGTGGAATATTCATCTTCAAACAAAATTCCGGCAACGCTGATTCCAGGTGATGGTATCGGGCCGGAAGTGGTCGAGGCGGTTGTTCGGGTTCTGGACGCGCTGGGAAGCCCTTTCGATTGGGATGTCCAAGTGGCGGGGATGGCCGGAGTCGCAGCCGTGGGCGATCCACTGCCGAACGCGACCCTGGACAGTATCCGTGCACGCAAGCTGGTGCTCAAAGGTCCGCTGACGACGCCTGTCGGCGAAGGTTTCCGCTCATCCAATGTGCGACTGCGCGAAACGTTTGAATTGTTCGGCAATGTCCGTCCTGCCAAGACGCTGATCCCGGGACGATATGAGGACATCGATCTGGTACTCATTCGGGAGAACCTGGCGGGTTTCTACGTCGCCAATGAGTATTACATCCCGGTGGGTAACGATCCTCGGGCGATCGCCGTTTCCAGTGGCATCAACACCCGTGAAGGCTGCGAGCGCATTGCGCGGTTTGCCTTTGAGTACGCCATAAAAAATGGCCGTAAGAAAATCACGGTCGTGCACAAGGCCAACATCCTCAAGAAGCTGACGGGGTTGTTCCTTGAAGCCGCTCGGGAAGTCGCAAAGGAGTACGAAGGACGGGTCGAGATAGAGGACATGATCGTGGATGCCTGCGCCATGCAACTGGTGCTCAACCCTTGGCGTTTCGACATGTTGCTTTGCACCAATTTGTTTGGCGACATTCTCTCCGACCAGTTGGCAGGTCTGGTGGGCGGTCTGGGCATGGCGCCTGGCTCCAACTTTGGCACCGATACCGCGATTTTCGAAGCTGTCCATGGTTCTGCACCGGATATCGCCGGCATGGGTATCGCCAACCCGATTTCGTTGATGCTGGCCGCGGCCATGATGCTGACTCATGTTGGCCTGGAACAAGACGCACAGCGGCTGCGTGTCGCCATCGACGAAACCTTGAATATCGACAATGTACGGACTCGGGACCTGAAAGGTCAGGCCTCCACACTCGAATTTGCTGACGCCGTCTGCCTACGACTGCGCGCTCAATAATCAGGAGATCAATATGCCAACTTCTCTTTTTGATCCAAACGCTACCGCAGCGGTTTTGTTGAAGGCGTGGCGCAGTGGCGAGCTGTTGAACCTGCTGCCTGCTGAAGTC
The DNA here is from genome assembly GCF_019219115.1 of Pseudomonas sp. PDM28. Lineage (NCBI taxonomy): Bacteria > Pseudomonadati > Pseudomonadota > Gammaproteobacteria > Pseudomonadales > Pseudomonadaceae > Pseudomonas > Pseudomonas sp. PDM28. Next base: position 124,589 of record NZ_JAHUWG010000010.1, on the reverse strand, counting down.
AAACCGGAAACGCTTGAACAGGGTTATGACGCACAGGACGAGCTATTCAAATTGGCCGGCGGTACTCAGGCGGGCTGGAAACTTGGCGTGGGCAGCCCCGCTGCGATGCGCGCCGCGAAATTGTCACGGCCTCTGGTAGGACAGCTCGAAGGAGCGCGTCTGCATGGGACTGGCATTCACCTGCAACTGCCTGCCGATACCCCGGTGACGATCGAGTGCGAAATTGCTTTTGTCCTGGATCGGGACCTGCCTCCTGTGATTGGCAGAACGGTCAACGCTGAGGACATCCGCTCCACTTGCGTGACCTTTGAGGTGGTGCGCTCGCGCTTCATCGACCGCAAAACAGTCGGTTGGCCAAGCTTTGCTGCGGATAACGTCGGTTTTGAAGCGCTGGTCGTAGGCAAGTCGATTTGCGAAGGCATCGACCTGCACGCCATGCGCGAACTGGCGGAAACGGCCGTCGTCAATCTGGACGGTTTACCCAGGGCAAAGGGTCTGTTTGGTGACACGGCTACAGATCCTCTGAGTTCGCTGGCTGCCCTCTACCAGCATGCCGCCGAGCGGGGCGTGACCCTGCGTGCCGGTCACCTGGTGTCGACTGGAGCCATGTGCGAGCCCTTCGATATCAAAGGGCCCGGTCATGTCCTGTCGGTGAGTTACTTCAATAAAGAGCTGACGTTCTCCCTGTGAAACTTAGGACGCATCAGTCATAGCGCAAGCCACTGCATTGACGGCGAAACTTGTCCAGGCCGTTACCTGGCTGGATAAGCGCCGCCGATCGATGCTCGTCATTAGAACGTGGTTGTTCACTGAATTATCGAAGAGCGTAAAAAAATGAAAGCTGCTGAGCTGGTTGTGCGCTGTCTGGAAAACGAGGGTGTTGAATATGTATTCGGCATCCCCGGCGAAGAAAACCTCGACCTACTGGACTCGCTGTCTCGTTCGCCGATCAAGCTGATTCTGACGCGCCACGAGCAGCCCGCTGGCTTCATGGCCGCCACTTACGGTCGTCTCACGGGCAAGACCGGTGTCTGCCTCTCGACGCTTGGCCCGGGTGCCACCAACCTGGTAACCGCCGGAGCCTATGCCTATCTGGGAGGCATGCCGATGCTGATGATCACAGGTCAGAAGCCTATCAAAAAATCAAAGCAGGGCCGTTTCCAGATTCTCGACGTCTGCGGGATGATGGCGCCCCTGACCAAGTACACCCATCAACTGGCTTCCGCCGATAACATTCCGTCGCGTATCCGTGAAGCTATCCGGCTGGCCGAAGAAGAAAAGCCAGGATCGGTGCACCTGGAGCTGCCTGAAGATATCGCCGCCGAAGACACCGACAGCACGCCCATTGCGCCAAGCCTCAGCCGTCGCCCGGTGGCCGAAGCGAAATCGATCCGTGCCGCGGTTGCCAAGTTGCAAGTCGCACGCAGTCCGGTGTTGGTCATCGGCGCCGGGGCTAACCGCAAGTCGACTGCCCGGGTGTTGCTTCAACTGATAGCGAAAACCGGCATTCCGTTCGTAACGACGCAGTTGGGAAAGGGGGTCGTCGACGAACGCCACCCGCGTTTTTTGGGCAATGCGGCGTTGTCGGCCAATGACTTCGTCCACCGTGCGCTGGAGTCGGCTGATCTCATCGTCAACATCGGCCATGACGTGATTGAAAAGCCGCCTTTTTTTATGGTTCGCGGTGGCACCGAAGTGATCCATGTCAGTTTCCGGTCCGCCGAAGTCGATCCTGTGTATTTCCCTCAGATCGAGGTGGTGGGGGATATTGCCAATGCGATCTGGGAGATAAACGAAGCACTTGTCCCCCAGCCGACCTGGGATTTCAAACGGCTGCTGGCTATTCGCGAAGCCAACGAGGCCCACGTCGCCGAAGGCGCCACCGACGATCGTTTTCCGGTTTACCCGCAGCGACTGGTCGCGGACCTGCGCCACGTCATGCCGGCCAACGGCATCGTTGCCTTGGACAATGGTATCTACAAAATCTGGTTTGCCCGCAACTACAAGGCCTACATGCCGAACACCGTATTGCTGGATAACGCATTGGCAACCATGGGAGCCGGTCTACCTTCGGCGATGGCGGCACGCCTCGTCTATCCCCAGATTCCGATTGTTGCGGTGTGTGGCGATGGTGGATTCATGATGAACAGCCAGGAGCTTGAAACCGCCGTGCGTTTGAAGATGAATCTGGTGGTCATCATCCTGCGCGACGACGCTTACGGAATGATTCGCTGGAAGCAGGCACAGATGGGGTTTGAGGATTTTGGTCTGGACTACGGAAACCCGGACTTCGTGCTCTACGCCCAAAGCTACGGTGCCTTTGGCCACCGGGTTAACAGCGCAGCCGGTTTCGCGCCGTTGGTACAGCACTGCCTGGAGACCCCCGGTGTGCATGTGATCGACTGCCCGGTCGACTATTCGGAGAACGACCACATCCTGCATCAGGAGATCAAGGCGTTGAGTGCGGCGGTATGAAATCGCTCCTCGTAACGCAAACCTCAGGGACTTCGGCCCTCCAACAAGAAGAGAACGTCATGCAGCTCAAAGATGCTTCCCTGTTTCGACAACAAGCCTATGTGGACGGCATCTGGATCAATGCCGACAACGGCGCCACGTTTGCCGTGGACAATCCAGCCAATGGAAAGACGCTTGGTACGGTTCCCGGGTTGGGGCGTATCGAGACTCAACGCGCCATTGATGCGGCCCAACGCGCATTGCAAGGTTGGCGTTCGCTGACCGCAAAAGAGCGCTCAATCAAGTTGCGTCGCTGGTACGAACTGGTGCTTGAGAACCAGGATGACTTGGCCCTGCTCATGACCCTTGAGCAGGGAAAACCGCTACTGGAGGCCAAGGGCGAGATTATCTATGCCGCTTCGTTTCTAGAGTGGTTTGCCGAAGAGGCCAAGCGGGTCTATGGCGATACGATTCCAGGACATCAGGCCGACAAACGCCTCCTTGTCATCAAACAGCCGATCGGTGTCACCGCCGCGATTACCCCGTGGAATTTTCCAGCGGCGATGATTACCCGCAAAGCGGGGCCGGCGCTGGCGGCCGGATGTACGATGGTGGTCAAGCCTGCCAGTCAGACACCGTTCACGGCACTGGCCCTGGCCGAATTGGCGGAGCGCGCTGGCATCCCCAAAGGTGTGCTCAACGTTGTCACGGGTTCGGCTACTGAGATTGGTGCCGAGCTGACTGAAAACTCCATCGTGCGCAAGATTTCCTTTACTGGCTCTACTGAAATTGGCTCCAGGTTGATGGCGCAGAGCGCACCGACGTTGAAGAAGTTGTCCCTTGAGTTGGGGGGAAATGCGCCCTTCATCGTCTTCGATGACGCTGATTTGGACAAAGCCGTGGAAGGCGCCATTGCTTCGAAGTATCGCAATGCGGGGCAGACATGTGTCTGCGTTAACCGACTGTATGTGCAGGACAGCGTTTACGATGCGTTCTGCGAAAAACTAAGGGTTGCCGTCGCGAAACTGAGGGTCGGCAACGGTCTGGACGAAGGCGTAAGCGTCGGCCCTTTGATTGATGCCAAGGCCGTCGCGAAGATCAAAGAGCACATTGATGACGCTGTGAGCAAAGGCGCCCGGATCGTTGCGGGTGGACAGGCCCATTCCAAGGGTGGCGGCTATTTTTTACCGACCATTTTGGTGGATGTCCCTAATAGCGCAAAGGTCGCCAGGGAAGAGACTTTTGGCCCACTTGCGCCGCTGTTTCGCTTTATGGATGAAGCGGAGGTCGTCGACTTGGCGAATGATACTGAATTTGGCCTGGCTTCCTACTTCTATGCCCATGACCTGTCTCGTGTGTTTCGCGTTGCCGAAGCGCTGGAGTACGGCATGGTCGGCATTAACACCGGGCTTATCTCAAACGAGGTCGCACCCTTCGGTGGAGTAAAAGCCTCCGGGCTGGGTCGTGAGGGCTCCAAGTACGGGATCGAGGAGTACCTAGAGATCAAATACATTTGCTTGAGCATTTGAACAAGCAGCCTGCTCACTTGATGACACTGAACTGCATAAAACAAACATAACGACATGCGAGGTTTTCCCATGATCCACGTCTTGCCATCCAGCGCGGCACCTCCGCCATAGCCTGACCCGCTTCCCCCCAGAAACCGTCTTCAGAACGGCCAGATGTGGCCGCTGGGGACTCTGTGCGCCTAATAAAAAAAGAGAGTCCGGCCATGTTGGCAATCCTCGGCTTTTCAATGGTTATCTGCTTCATGTACCTGATCATGACGAAGCGCCTGTCGGCGCTAATTGCCTTGATCATCGTTCCTATCGTTTTTGCCGTTCTGGGAGGTCACTACACAGGACTGGGATCAATGATGCTGGATGGGGTAAAGACATTGGCCCCTACAGGTGTCATGTTGACGTTCTCAATCCTTTATTTCGGCATCATGATCGACGCCGGGCTATTTGATTCGCTCGTTCGCAATATTCTCAAGTTGGTGAAAGGTGATCCGCTGAAAGTGTTAGTGGGTACCGCGATACTTACCATGCTCGTATCTCTGGATGGCGACAGCTCCACAACGTACATGATCGCATGTGCAGCATTTTTGCCACTTTACCAGCGCCTTGGCATGAATGTTCTGGGGCTCACTTGCATCCTTAGTATCGCCACCGGAATCATGAATATTACACCGTGGGGAGGCCCTACAGCACGTGCCGCCGCCGCGCTACATGTGGACGCGCTGGAGATATTTCTCTCGATGATCCCAGCCATGCTAATTGCCGCGGCGACCCTGGTTTTTACCGCCATCGTTATTGGCCGCCGCGAGTGTGCTCGACTTGGCGTTATTCATCTGGAGGATTTTCATAACGGCTCATTGGCCTTGGGGCATGGATCGGCAGAAGAGTGTGAGAAACTCCGGCGCCCCAAAATGTTCTGGCCCAATTTGATTGTTACGTTGGTATTGATTGCCTGTCTGGTCGTGGGTGCAATGCCTATTCAGATATTGTTTATGGTGGGATTCGCTATCGCGATAGTGATCAACTACCCAAGGATTGAACAACAGAGGGAGCGTATTGCCGCTCATGCGTCAAATGTATTGGCGGTGACTGCGCTTATATTCGCGGCGGGCATATTTACGGGGATTCTGTCGGGTACAGGCATGGTCGATGCCATGGCTAAAAGCTTGCTGAGCATCATCCCTGACAGCTTTGGTCCTTTTCTTGCGGTGTTCACCGCGCTGATCAGCATGCCTTTGACGTTCTTCATGTCCAACGATGCGTTTTACTTCGGCATCCTGCCTGTGATCGCCCACACCGCCGCTCAATATGGCATTACGCCTTTGGAGATTGCCCGTGCCTCCATAGTGGGTCAACCCGTGCATTTGTTGAGCCCGTTGGTTCCTGCTCTCTATCTGCTGGTTTCCTTGGCGAAAGTCGATTTGGGTGACCACCAGCGCTTTGCACTGAAGTGGGCAATTCTTTCCAGTTTGAGCCTGTTGGCTGGCGGACTTCTATTCGGCGCCTTTCCGCTTTACCACTTGAGTTAGAAGTCGATCCGACGCCCGAAGCGATCCGCTCCAAGAACTTGAGTTTAAAAATCTATGCTCGCTGCGCCGCAGCCGGGGGTTTCCAGTTGATTGAGTTTTTGAATTTGCCAGGTACTTGGCTGGCGATCGGGCAAATCATAGCCATTGACATTATGTTGGGGGCAGACAATGCCGTGGTTATCGGCATGGCTTGTCGAAATCTCCCCAGGCATCTAAGAAGCAAAGCCGTCATCTCCGGTGTGGCCGGGGCCATTCTGCTGCGCATCGTCATGCTCTTCTTTGCCATACAGTTGTTGGCACTACCGGGCTTGAGAATCGTCGGGGCGATCTTGCTTTTATGGATAGGTATCAAACTGATGAAGGCAGAGGAGGATCACTACGATTCCATCAAAGGGACTGTCTTACTTCTGAAAGCGATAAAAACGATTGTCATTGCCGACGCGGTCATGTCTTTGGACAACGTCTTGGCTATAGCGGGCGCCGCGGGGGGGGATATGTTCATCGTCTCACTTGGAGTATTGATCAGCATCCCCATCATCGTCTGGGGCGGCGGGTTTGTTCTCGATTTGATAGAGCGATTTCCGCACGTGATCCTATTTGGCGCCGGGCTGCTCGGGTGGATAGCTGGCGGCATGGCAAGTTCGGACACTTTGGTGCAACCAAGCATGAGCGTGGATAAAACCCTGTACTACGTTGCTTCAAGCATTGGCGCCGTTTTCGTCGTTTGCGTGGGCTATTTCTATGCCCGAATCAGGCCGAAAACTGAGCAGGAAGGGTTTCCGCCGCTCTGACAAACGCAATAGATCGCCGTTAATAATCAACAATACGAGAGCTTTATGAACAACAACTTGCCTGTCGATCACAGTGCTAACGTTTTAATCGGTCGGCGTCTGCCCGCGATTTCATTGCCATGTACAACGGGCATGGATATCGATTTGACCAACCTTTCAGGATGGTGCGTGATTTTCATCTACCCCCGAACCGGAAATCCCAACGAGACTGCACCTGAGGGGCTTTCTGAAATTCCTGGCGCCAGAGGCTGTACCCCTCAGGCATGCGGGTTCAGAGACAGTCGCGATCAACTGGCGGATTCAGGCTTCTTGAATGTGTTTGGACTTTCTACTCAGGCAAGTGCGTACCAGCAAGAATTCGTACAGCGTATGAGTCTCAACTACTCGTTACTCTCTGACCCCCATTGTAAGTTGGCATCAAGCTTAGGGCTCAAAACCTTTAATGTGGAGGGACAAACATTTTACGCCCGTATTACGCTAATCATTCATGACGGGGTTGTTGTAAAAATACTTGAGGACATTCAGGATCCCGGTGCCAATGCATCCGAGGTGCTTACGTGGGTTGCCCAAAGCGGAGAAGCCTGAGGGGAACTTATTTTCGATTCACCAGACGATGGAAAAGCTGGCATGTAGAGAATATGCCGAGGATGGCCCTAACCGTGATCTGCACTTAGAGACGGGCTACTTTTGGCCGGAAGCGGTCACTCCGTAACGCCCGAAAGTCGTCTACGGCTTAAGTGGCCTTTCTGGTTGTAGCCTTTGGCATTAACAATCCTTCTCAGTCAGCGCATATGACATCGGCTCGAGGGCTATTGCCGTAAGCCGGCATTTATCGTGCTGGTCGTGCTGTTAATCAGAAAACGGCCTACCCTCGGCGGCTACACGGCGGGGTTAGTCCCGACGCTCTCTGGCAGCGATACCAGCTCAATCTGCGTGCCCCACGGCGCTTGGAAGTAGAACCAGCGCACGCCGTCCGGGTTGGTGATGGGCTCGTTGAGAATGGTCACGTTCAGCCGCTTGAGAGTGGCCAGGCTGCCGTCGATGTCGGCGGTGCGCAGGGCCACATGGCTGGCGCCGGCATCGTCGCCATGGGGCTGGGCCTGATTGATCTCGGCGCCTTGGTATTGAAACAACTCCAGCTTGGCGCCACCGTCCATTTGCAGCATCACAAAGCGTTGTAGCTCGCTGGAGCCATGCCAACGAAATTGGCTTTTCCACTGATCCGGAATCTTGCCGGGGCTGATATCAGAGATCACTCGGGCGCCCATCAGCTCGGCGAAAAAGCGGGTGGCGGCGTCGATATCCGGCACATTGAGGCCGACATGGTCGATGGCCGAAGTCTGAAGCGGTGCAGCTGAGTGCATAGCGAGTTTGCTCTGTGGGGTCGTGGTCGCAGCCTGCGTAGGGCCAGTCAGGGTCACGCTGGCGGCCAGCAGTGCCCAATGCAAAGGGTTCATAACCTGTTCCTTTTGGGATGGGTTGGCGGGCGACCGTGGCAGTCGCCCGCTGGGTGGTCAGATTTGTGCCTGGCCGCCGTCAACAAACAGCTCGATACCGTTTACGAAGCTGGCGTCATCGGAGGCCAGGAACAACGCGGCAGCTGCGATTTCATCGGCTTCACCAACGCGCCCCATCGGGATCAGCGAGGCCATGTAGTCGAGCAAACCCTGTTGCTGAGCGGCATCGGGTCCGGCCAGTTCGACCAGACCAGGGGTGCGGGTGGCGCCGGGGCTTAGGGTGTTGATGCGCACTTGGCGGTCTTTCAAATCCAGAATCCAGTTGCGGGCAAATGAGCGCACGGCGGCTTTGGACGCGGCGTAAACGCTAAAAGCGGCGGTGCCCGAGCTGCCCGCCGTGGAGCCGGTGAGAATCACCGAAGCTTTATTGGCCAGCAGCGGCAGCGCCTTTTGCACGGTAAACAGCACGCCTTTTACGTTGCGATTGAAGGTGTCGTCGTACTGCTTCTCGGTGATGTCGCCCATGGGCAGCATGGAGCCGCCACCGGCATTGGCGAACAGTACATCGATTCGGCCGTGGGCCGCGCCAATTTGGCGGTACAGCGCATCGAGTTGGTCGAGGTTGGTTGAGTCCACCTGCACGCCGGTGGCGTTGCCCACATCGGCAACGGCAGCGTCCAGCTCGGCTTGGCGGCGGCCGGTGATGTAAACGTGGGCGCCTTCCTGGGCAAATCGTTTGGCAGTGGCCAGGCCGATGCCAGTGGTGCCGCCGGTAACCAGTGCAATTTTGCCTTCGAGTTTTTTAATCATGGTGTTTCTCCCGTATTTCGTTTGAGTGAGTTGCGGTGTGGGAGAAGCTTATCGACGGAGGTTTACTTTCAAAATAGAATTGTCTGAAACCTATCGTTGCAGAAATGAAATGAGCAAACTTCCAGATTTCGAAGGATTGGCGATGTTTGCCAAGGTGGCCGAAGAAGGCTCGTTCGCCGCAGCCGCGCGCGTGATGAGTGTGTCGGTGCCGACGGTATCGCGGGCTGTGGCGCGGCTGGAGGAACGTCTGGGTGGGCGCTTGTTCAACCGCACCTCGCGGCAACTGGCACTCACCGAATTTGGCGCGAGCATGGCGGCCAAGGCTGGGGAGATTTATCGGCAGGCCGAAGAGGTGGAAAGCGAGGCTCAGGAATTATCGGTAAAGCCCCGCGGCCAAGTGCGCCTGGCAATCCCAATGTCGTTCGGCTTGCGTTGGGTGGCGCCGCTGTTGCCGCAGTTGATCCGGCAGTATCCCGAGCTGTCGATTGACCTGCACCTTTCAGACGCGTCGGTCGACTTGATAGCCGAAGGCTTTGATGCAGCGCTGCGGATTGCCGTGTTGCCGGACTCCTCGCTCGTCGCACGGCGTCTGTGCGCCGTCACCCAATACCTGGTCGCCTCGCCTGCCTATCTAGCGACCCATGGCCACCCTGGCCATCCCCGCGAACTGGCGGCCCGCACGTGCCTGAGTTATGCCTACCGGGCTCGCAGCCAGGTGTGGCGGTTCACCCATAAAGACGGCACCGAAGAAGACGTGGTGCCCAGCGGCCCGTTACGAGTGACTAACTCGGATGCGTTATTGCCGGTGTTATTGGAAGGCCTGGCCATCGCCGAACTGCCGGAATTCATGGCCAGCGAATACCTGGCCGATGGGCGCTTGGTAGTGGTGCTGCCGGACTGGAGCATGACCCGCGGTGGCCTGTATTTCGTCACCCCTTCGGCTCGCACGCGGCCGGTAAAAATCAAAGCGCTTTCGGACTACTTTGCCGAGCATTTAAGCGAGCCGGTGTGGCGGTGGCCGTGAGCGTTCGACGCGGCGTAACCTTTCATTTGTGAAACGATGACTTTCGTTAACGTCTATTTTTGAAAACAGTTCGATCCCTTAACGTGGGTTGACCGGCACCACACAGCGTGCCCATCCAATCATTCGTTTCGGGAGAAAATCGTTATGAAAAATGCCGTGGAATTGCTTCAGCTGTACTTGGATGCCATTCAGACGCCGCACTTGGCAGCGGCGCTGTTCGCCGAGGATGGCGCGCTGGAGTTGCCCTACCTGGAGTCGCTGGGGATCCCCCACAGCGTGGAGGGCCCTGCCGCTATCGAGGGTTTTATTGGCTCATTGCTCGGCAAAGTGCCGGACTTCAAATTCCGCAACGTCCGCTTTCTCATCGATACCCCCGACCAGGCGTTTGCCGAATACAGCGTAGAAGCCCTGGTGCCTGCCACCGGCCGCATCTACCGGCAGATGTACGCCGGCCGCCTGGTGGCCAAAGATGGCAAAATTCAGCTGCTGCGCGAATCCATGGATACGGTGGCCGCTGCCAAAGCGTTCGCACCGGTTGAATCCACAGCCGATTTCGGCCAGTCGCCACCGGCAGCTATTGGTCGATTTTCCGGCATCTCGACATACGGAAATCGACCCAAAGCAGACATCATGTGTCTAGCAAATCCGGAGCAATTCAATGATGTGGAAATCAGATCCGGCCATGGGCTTTCGGGCGTTCAAACTGGCTATTCGTGGGCTCCTTACGCAGCGGCAAACGTGCGGCTGCGATTATGGTTTTGAACCTGTCGGCACGGTTTAACGGCCATGTTCCGTGTGCGTATTTGAAGGGCGTGCTCACGCGACTGCCGATGCAGCGGCCGAGCGAGATTATCGAGTTGCTGCCGCATGGATGGGCGCCCGTTTAACCACCCAAAATTTTCTGGGCGGACGCTTACTATCCAGGGCCTGGCCATAAGGTAATGGAAAATGCGTCAGTGATGGGCTTGAAACTGGAAGCAGGCTGCAGCTTCCGTTATTCAGATGATGACAGTTCAGTTGGAAGAGTTGTTCAGCTGCTGAAGCTCAAGTTGCTTGGCAGCACTGGCTTCGAGGTTTGCACGCTCTTGGTCCAGATACCTATAAATGCTTTGGAAGTTGGCGATTTTCTGTTTGATTTCCGCCATCTTCTTTTCAATCAGCTTAGCGCCGTCAGCACAATCGATCAGCTTGTTGCGCTGCGCATCCAGAATCTCGCCTATTTCCCCCAGGGAAAACCCCATGCTTTGCGCGCGCTGGATAAAGTCCAGATCCTGCAGAGTTTGCTCTGTGTAAACGCGATAGTTGTTAGTTTGCCGCAGCGGTGAGATCAGGCCGATTTGCTCGTAGTAACGCAGCGTATGGCGGCTGGCGCCGCTGCGGGTCTCGAGTTCGCCGATTTTCATGAAAACACCGCTTGACTATAGAGTTGGGTCGATAGTTTACGCTTGATTTTTCATCTTGAACAAGGAGCAGGGAAATGAGCGTGGAGTGCTTTGTCACGGGGGGGACCGGCTTCATCGGTCAACATTTGGTGGCGTACCTGAGTGCAAAAGGGCACACCATTCGGGTGTTGATGCGGCGCCCAGAGCGACTGGCTGCATTGCGCGAGCAAGTCGACAATTTGGGAGGTTGCGCGACCCGGGTATTTGCCGTGGCTGGCGATCTGGAACGGGACAACCTCGGGCTGAGTCTTCCCGACCGAGAAGTATTAAGGCACGCCAGAGTCATATTCCACCTGGGCGCCCACTTCGCATGGGGGCTTTCCGTGGAGCATTCTCGTGCGGTGAATGTGGAAGGGGCAAAGCGCGTGGCGCTGTTGGCGGCTGAGCAAAAAAGCCGGTTAGTGATGATCGGCGGCTACATGCTGAAAAATCATGAACATCTGCAACGCATCGGAATTGACCCTCGTTACCCGGAGCTGACGAACTGGCCTGCCGTCTACCGACATGTCGGTGGTTACGAGGGGAGCAAGCTGGAGGCGCATTTTGCGACCCTGGAGGTCATGTCCACCAAGGGCGGGGAGATTACCGTTGTCCACCCCGCGACGGTTTGTGGCCACAGCCGCACGGGGCATATCCTTGACGGTCAGCCGCTGGTGGAGCTGATACGCAACCTTGTGCAGGGAAAGCTGACTGCAGTGCCTGGTACCGCCGAGCACTGGCTGCCACTGGTTACCGTGGATTACCTGGTTGAACTGGTGGCGGTTTGTGCCTTTGATCCTGCCATGGCGGGCCAGGAACTGCTGGCGCTTGATGACCAGACTCCCAACTTGCGAGAACTCCTGGTACAGGTGGCACAACCTTTGGGCTTAAAGTCTCCCAAGCATTACATTCCACTCCGATTGCTGAAGTTGCTACTGAGTATTCCTCCCGTTGCGCGGCTTTTGAATACAAAACCCGAAGCCTTGGACTTTATCCAGACCACTCGTTTTGATACAACGGCGGTCGGGCAATTTGCCAACAGGCATGGAATAGCCAAACCGGATATACGTCAGTCTTTGCAGCACACTGCAACGTTCGTCAACTCATATTGCATAGCCAAGGGCCAGGCCCTCTGACTGCTCCCTTGGGGCTATCCACAAACTTTGCGCCGTCGATGCAGGGCGGCATTCTATCGAACGACCATTCAGCGACAGGGATCGTCAACAATGCAATCTACTTTCAGCAAAGGCGTCATATTCGCACTCTGCGCTGCGGCACTGAACGCAACGATCGGTGTACTCAGCAAAGTACTCATGAGTAATGGTTTCACCGCCAGCAGTGTCGCTGTCATCAAGACCGTACTGGGTTGCGTGCTTCTCTCGATCTTGCTGTTTTTCCTCAAGCGCCCGGCGCCGTCGATCAAATGGACTCAGGCGGCTATCTGCGCATTCCTTGGCATTTTTGTGCTGTTCCATTTCGAAACGTCCGCCTATCGACACTACGCTGCGGCAGGTGTGGTGGTGGTGCTGATGGCCAGTGCCTCAATTTCCTCGATCATTCTGGGGCGCATTTTCCTCAAGGATGCCATCACCGCGAACGCTACCGTTGGCGCCGCACTGGCTATCGCCGGGATCTCGGTGATCTTCGGCGGCGACCTGCAGCAGGGCTTTACCCTGCAAGGTGCTGCGCTCGCCTCCATGGCCGGCTGCGGCTATGGGGCCTTTTCGGTTGCCATGAAGCGTATGGGTGTGTCGGGGGGACTGCACTTCACCCGACAATTGTTGTTCTTTGGCAGCCTGTACCTTTTGATGCCGGCTGCGGCCGATGGTTTCTCGATAGGTGAGCTGTCACCGCTGGCGATCGCCGTGCTGCTGGCGCTGGCCACGCTGCCGACAATCCTGGGCTTCTTCTGCACCACCAAGGCCATCGAGTATCTCAAGCCATCCCAAGTGCAAGCGCTGGAGCTGACCGAGCCACTGTTCGCCGCGCTGCTGGCGTTTGTGGCGCTCAATGAAGTACCGCGCGAAAGCCTGTACGCGGGAGCGGCACTGATCATCGTCGGCCTGTGTTTCTCCAATGAACTCATCCGCTTGGGCAGCAAAACATCCGTCCCTTCGACCGAGTGAGCTATTTTCGGATCCTGATTACTTTGGCATTCAGTGGTTTTCAAGTGTTTTGAGCGGCTGACCGCTTCTGGCCGATTTGGACCATTCGCGAATGCTCGCTTTTGCCAGGGACGGATGACCAAGCCAAAAGGGGCATTGATCTGATCGGCCAAAGACGCTTCGATCCACCGAGCGGGGCTTCTCCCCCTGTTAATCCCTGTTAGCTGCCGAATTGAGTGCCATGACGATCCACGCCGCGCCGTTGATCATCACAGACCGCTCGCCGGGGAAGCCCGCGAAGGCGGCACGAACCGCGGTCGAGGCACGGGAACGGATGTCGTCAGGCTGATCAGCGAGCACAAGCGACAGCGGGCCGCCCTCGAACGCCATCTTTACCGCGTCGTCGATTGCGGCGTCCCGCGTCCCGCCCTCGCCGAACGGGATGGAAGCATCGAAGGGCGTGATAGTGACATCGGTGAAGCCGGCTGCTGTCAGGATGCGTGCCACCCGCTCCCGGTCGCCGAACGAGAATGGGCCGGGCGCTTCGGGGGCGGGCGGGGTGATCGGCGGGACGATCCCCTTGATCGCGCCCATCGGCAAGCGCACCCAATCGTTCTCGGCCATGCCGCGCCAGCAGACGAAAGCGACCCGCGCGCCCGGCTTGAGCGCACGGCGCATATTAGCGAACGCCGCCGTCGGATCGTCGAAGAACATCACTCCGAAGCGCGAGAACAGGATGTCGAACGCGCCCTCGGGCAATTCGGTGCTGCTGGCGTCCGCCACCTGGAACAGGGCTGGCGTATCCTGCGGCGTTAGTGCGCGCGCTCTGCTGATCAGCGGTTCGGATATGTCCACGCCTAGCACATGGCCGCCCGCACCGACGCGGGCGGCCAGATCCAGAGTAGACGCCCCCGCGCCGCAGCCGACGTCCAGCACGCGTTCGCCCGTGGCGGGCGCGGCGGCTTCGATCGCGACCTGGCCGAACACCGCCATCATGGCATCGAGCCGAGCCTGGTTGGCGACCCAGTACTCCCCGCTTTGACCATTCCAGTCGGCAACTGGATATGCATTTTGCTCTTTCATGCTATCTCCTTGTTCTGATTCGTTTGTAACTGGCTACCCTTTGATCGAGGCAAGGGGGAAAGGACGCTACTTGGCCCATGCCGCGATCCGTTCCGCGATCGCCTCAGGGGCCTCGATGTGCAGGAAGTGACCGACGCCGGGGACGACCTCCATCGCGTGCGGGGCGGCGAACCGATGTCGGTCGTCGACCTGCGGGGGAAGGATGCAGCCGTCGTTGGCACCATGAAGCTGCAACAGGGGCACCGCAATCGGCTGCGAAAGGCGGCGCGTCGCCCCAAGCATGCCGGGGCGCAGCATTGCCCGGTAGTACTTCAGGGGCGCGGGCATGCTCGCCCGCAGGTGCTCGCGTAGCTCCGCCTGGAGAGCAGGATCGAGGGAGAGGCCGGGCGACCACTGACGCCAGAGGCGGTGGATGAGGGCGAAATCGCGGGCTGTGACCATCCAGCCGCTTCCTGGCAGTTGAAAGAGCCCCATGTACCAGCTCCGGCGTAGCTGAGCGGGGTGCGTCAGCCGGCTCATGAACGTCAGTGGGTGAGGGATTGCGAGCGTGACCGCTCGTTCGATCTTCTCTGGTGCGGTGACGCAGGCATCATATGTAATCAGGGCGCCCCAATCGTGGCCAATCAACTCCACGGCTCGCCCCGGAGACCAGCGGTCGATCAGCGCGAGCACGTCGCTGGTGAGGGCTGCGAAGTCGAACGGCCCCGCGGTTGGGGACGGCGCGTAACCACGAAGCCAGGGGGCGACGACGCGACGTCCGCGGCGACCGAGCTCGGCAAGGAAGGGCTTCGCGGTCGGCGGATGGTCCGGGAACCCGTGCAAGACAAGCGTCGGTTGACCATCGGGATCGCCACACTGCAGCGCGTGAAAGGTGCCGTGTGGCAGGTCGAAGGTAACGTGTTCGAACTCCATGTGTGTCAGCCTTTTCCAGGAGTGGTCGGACGAGAGATGCTGATGCTGGCTTCGGTGTCTCTGGTTTTGGACATGTGCGTCTCCTCAGGCACCGGGTGAACTGCGGGGTCAGCCGTCCAGTCGGTTTTCGATGACACCGGCCCGCAACCTTCAGAATCCGATAGCCCGCGGCAACCGGAGAAGGGAATCTGTGCTCTCAAACCAGCATCGACTGTTGGGCGAAGATACCCGCCATCGCGCCTTGCCATGATGCCGTGGTGACCGAGGCCATGAGGGGATTGGCGAGGTCGCCGGCAGCGTAGACGCCGGGCATGCTGGTTTCGCGGCGCTCGTCGACCTGTAGGGCGATGCCCAGGGGTGTATCGACCGTCGCGAGGCCCAGTGATTCATGCAGGGGGGCGGACGGCTTGTTACGCGGATGCGCGAACAGGATGTCGACCGCGACAGAACGGCCGGCGTCGAGCCTGACGGTGGCGTTATAGCTCTCGTCATGGTCGATTTCGGTGATCCGGCCATCGACGACAGGGATGCCGCGGCGCGCCAGATCGGCCCGGATGTCGGATGGAATGTCGTGACCATTGGCGAAGACCGTCAACGTGTCGGTCCAGTCGTGGTACAGCCTGACGTAGTTGTGCGACGGCGGGCCGGACCAGACGAGGCCCCAATGCCGGCCGGCAACTTCAAAGCCGTCGCAATAGGGGCAGGGCACGATGGAGGTGCCCCAGCCTTCGGCAAAGCCGGGTAGTTCAGGCATCTGGTCGGCGACGCCATAGCTCAGGATCAGGCGGCGCGCCTTGAGGCTTTCGCCATCGCCAGTGAGGACGGAGAAATCGTCGATGGCGCCGGAGATACTCTCGGCCCGGGCAGTGACCAGCCTGACCGTTGGATAGCGCGCCAGCTGCTGCCGCGCCTCGGCCAGGATCTCCAGCGGTGGCTTGTGGTCGTGGCCGAGCAGGCCATGCGAGTGGTCGGCGAAGCGATTGCGCGGCAGGCCGGTATCGAGAACGGTGACCTTTCGGCGGGCACGGCCGAGCTGCAGGGCGGCGGCAAGACCGGCAAAGCTGCCGCCTATGATGAGGACGTCATTCATGGTGATGGGCTCCGCGTTGTGGATGAGGGGAGATTGGCTTGTACTTTTAAGATACTTTGAAGTACCATAATTCATGAATTAGAATACTGTCAAGTACTGGAATTTTTATGACCGAAAACAGCCAGGGCCGGCGCGGCCGGCCCGCTAACGAGATGCTTGGCCAAACAATAGTCGACGCCGCGTGCGAACTTTTTGTGGAGTTGGGTTTTCAAGCGACGACCATGGACAAGGTCGCCCAGCGGGCGAAGATCTCCAAGCTAAGCATCTATCGGCACTTCGAGAACAAGGAGGCGCTCTTCAGCGCGGCCATCGCGGCCCACTGCCAGCAGTTTGCACCACAGGCCCTTTTTGAAGGCTTCGACGGTTCGGCCGAAGATCAGCTCATGGCGGTGGGATCAACCCTGCTTCGCACGCTGTTGAGCCCGGACGTGCGCAGTGTCGAAGCCATGATCATGGCCGACAAGACGAATCAAAAGTCGTTAAGCAAGCGCCAATACGAAGCCGGCCCCGCCTATGTCATCGCCCAAATCGAGGCCCTGTTGCGTCAGTTGCACGCGAAGGCGGTTTTGAACGTGCCCGATCCTCTCCAGTCCGCCCGCTTGTTTGCCGCGCTTTTCAAAGGATCCGATCTCCTGATTATCGCGCGCTTCGATGAGGCGAGAGCAGAGGACGACAACGAAATCGAATCCTATTGCCGGTCGGCCGTCGACATGTTCATCGCCGCGCACGGTGGCAACGACCACGCGGGCGAATGAGCATTTGACTGCACCGGGCGGCTTGACCGGGGCTGTCGTCCAGGCGCTTCGCCATATTGGACCGGTGCGCGCCAATATGGCGACAGTATCGAAACGCTGCTTTGGTAGATCGCCTTCAGCATTTCACGAACTGGCAACTTCGTGACCGGGGGGCATCCCGACAAACCTTCACGATTCACCTCGCCCAGGGAAAGTAGGGCAGCAATCGTTCCGTCTCCTTTCTGACCACGGCGTAGCATTCGCAACTCAGCGCCTCGAGCCGGGCCCTGTCCAGGATCTTGATGTGTCCCCGACTGTATTCGATGACACCCAGGCGCTGGAGCTTGCCGGCGGCGTCGGTCACGCCTTCGCGGCGTACGCCCAGCATGTTGGCGATCAACTCCTGGGTCATGGTCAGTTCATTGCCTTGCAGGCGATCGAGTGACAACAGCAGCCAGCGGCACAGCTGCTGGTCGATGGAGTGGTGGCGGTTGCATACCGCCGTCTGGGCCATTTGCGTGATCAGGGCCTGGGTGTAGCGCAGCATCAGCAGCAGCATCTCTTCATGGCGGTTGAACTCGTCCTTGAGTTGTTGGCCGGGTAACCGGTAGGCATGCCCGGCACTTTGCACAACGGCGCGGCTGGGCGTGCTTTCGCCGCCCATGAAGACTGCAACGCCGATCAGGCCTTCATTGCCGACCACCGAAATCTCGGCCGAGGCGCCGTTCTCCATCACGTACAACAGCGACACGATGGAGTCGGTGGGGAAGTAGACATGCCGCAGGGCGCCGCCGGACTCATAGAGCACTTTGCCCAATGGCAGCTCGACCAGTTCGAGGTGGGGGAGCAGGCGATCCAGCGCTGGCGCCGGAAGCGCCGCCAGCAGGTAGTTCTGTTGTGGCTTGGGTACAGCAAACATATCAGCCACCCTTCAAGGGAGAATTCCCTGAGAGGGACAGGGTACTCCAAAGCGCGCTATGCGGGGCAGCGCACCGATGCAGTCGCTGCCATCTGCGATGCTCAAGGGAGCGACGCTGCCTCTGCAGCGCCGAATGTTGGAGGTTGTCATGAGCAAGCACATTGACCCGAATCTTCGCCAGGGCCCTGGCAAGCCCACTGCGAAACAGCCACAGAGCACGCCGATCCCCCGGCATGACAAGCCCGGGCAGGCTGCCAACCCGCCTGTACACATCAAACTGGGCGAGGCCGTGCAGCCGCACCACCAGGGCCCGAATCATCCAGTCTGAATCCAGGCCCGCCAGGAGCGCTGTCTCTCAGCGCTCAAGATCGGCTTCGACGGTTCTGTTCCACCCAGGGGTTTGGGGTTGCTGCGCTTTTACCGGGCATGTCACCAGGACCTGATGTTCTGTGCCGTCATCGAGCAATTCCAGCGCGCCATTGCCCAGCAACTCGCCGTCCAGCGTGATCGAAGCCGTGGTGCTCGTGCCGGGGCGTACATGGATTTGGTAATGCGTCGCCCCATAGCGGTAGCGCAGCGTGTAGCCAGGCCAGCCCTGCGCCAGCAGCGGTACGATGTGCAATGCAGTCCCGACCCGCTGCAATCCGAGCAATGACTCCACTATGAACCGGTACGTCCAGCCGGCCGATCCGGTGTACCAGGTCCAACCCCCACGGCCCGCATGGGGCGGCGTGCCGTAGACGTCGGCAGCCATGACATAGGGCTCGACCTTGTAGGTTTCGAGGCGCTTGGCGACTTCGTGGCCGGCGGGGTTGATCATGTTGAGCAAGCGCCAGGCCCTGATGTCGTCGCCAAGCTCGGCGAACGCCATGCCGGCCCAGACGGCGGCATGGGTGTACTGGCCGCCATTTTCCCGTACGCCCGGCACATAGCCCTTGATATAGCCGGGCTCGAGCGAGCCTGTATCGAAGGGCGGATCGAGCAGCAGGACCGCGCCTGTGTCGGGCCGTACCAGATGCTGCTCGAATGACGCCATGGCCGTGCGGCGCCGCGTTGGCGAGGCAGCCCCCGACAGTACCGACCAGCTTTGCGAGATCGAGTCGATGCGGCATTCGTCATTGTTGGCCGAGCCCAGGACCTGGCCGTTGTCGAACCAGGCGCGCCGGTACCATGATCCGTCCCAGGCATGCTCCTCCAGACTGGCCTGCAGCATGGCGGCCTGCTGGGTACAACGCTGGGCGAAAACAGGGTCGCCATGCAATTGGGCAGTAATGGCAAACTGCTGCAACACATCAAAGCTGAAGAAGCCCAGCCACACGCTTTCCCCTTGGCCCAGATGGCCGACGCGGTTCATCCCGTCGTTCCAGTCGCCCGTGCCCATCAAGGGCAGGCCGTGGCTGCCGCGCTGCAGGCCGTGTCCGATGGCGCGTACACAGTGCTGATAGAGGCTTTCTTCGAGGTGCGACTTGCCCGGCAGGTCGTAATAGGACTCTTCCCCTGCGTTGAGCGGTCGGCCTTCAAGGTAACCCACGGGTTCGGCCAGCACGCTGAGGTCGCCGGTGACGCTGACATAGTGGCTTGTCGCCAGCGCCAGCCACAGGTAATCGTCCGAACAGCCACTGCGCACCCCCCGATCGAGCGGCGGGTGCCACCAATGTTGCACGTCGCCCTCGGCATATTGATGGGCTGCGCACAGCAACAAATGCCCACGTACGCTGGCGGGATCGGCGTGGATCATCGCCATGCTGTCTTGCAGTTGATCGCGAAAGCCGATGGCCCCGCCGGACTGGTAATAACCACTGCGAGCCTGGAAGCGACAGGCGATCACCTGGTACATCAGCCAGCCGTTGACCATGACATCGATGCTCGGATCGGGGGTCTGAACCTGGATCACGCTCAGTTGCGAACGCCAATGCTCGCGTACCGCCTCGAGTTCTGCGATGGCCGCCCCCAGGCCTCGGTACTGTTGAACCAGGCGCAGGGCTGAGGTCGTGTCCCTGGCGGCACCGAGGCGGAAGACCACGTCTTGGTCGTCACCGTTGTCGAGGTCGAGGGCCACCTGAATCGCCGCACAGGGATCCAGGCCGCCGCCGGTTCGGCCCGACAGGCGTGCCTGCTGCAGTCCGGCTGGTGCCTTGAGGCTGCCGTTGCGGCCGATGAACTCGGTGCGATCACCGCTGATGCTGGTGGCGGTCGAGTCGGTATCGAGGAACGCCACCCGTTCGCAAAACTCGATCGAATAGGCGTTCCTGGCGAAGAATGCGCCGCTGCTGGGGTCGGCTTCCGTCACCACATGCATCGCCGATTTGCTGCGCAGGTCGCCCAGCACCCACTCGACATAGCAGGTCGTCGACAGGCGCCGGGCGCGGCCTGAACGGTTGCGAATCTGCAAGTGCGAGAACTTGATCGAAGCATCCAGCGCCACGTACACCCACAACTCGGTGTGGATACCGTCTTCGTCGTGCTCGAAGACGCTGTAGCCGAAGCCGTGCCGGGTGCGGTACGCGCCAATGCCGGGACAAGGCTGTGGCGTCACCGACCAGAAATGCCCGGTTTCTTCATCGCGCACATAGATCGCCTCGCCGCTGGCGTCGGTGAGCGGGTCGTTATGCCAGGGGCTCAGGCGAAATTCGTGAGCATTTTCCATCCAGGTGTAAGCGCCACCGCTTTCGGACATCACCGTACCGAAGTGCGGGTTGGCCAACACGTTGGCCCATGGCGCCGGCGTCGGCGTTCCCGGCTGCAAGGTCATGACATACTCGCTGCCGTCGGCACTGAAGCCGCCATAGGCGTTGCCCAGGAGCAAACCTTCGATGGCGGGCAGGGTAGCGGCCGCCTTTGCCTGGCGCTTGAGCATGGGCACGAATGCCGGGTAGGCCGGGCTGGCGTGACGCCGATGTACCTGCTCGGCAATGCCGCCGTTGCCTTCGCTCAGCACCAGGCGCGCCACCGACAGGATCAGCGTACGGTCCTCGTTCGACAACTGCTGGGCAGGACGCACGAAAATGCCCCCGGGACGGTCGACCAGCGAGGCTTCGCTGCCGGACGTCACCACCCCCATGATCAAGTCCTGGAGTTGTTGGCGATAGCCGGCCTGGTCTTCGTTCCAGATGACCAGGTCCACCATCAGCCCCTTTTGCCGCCAGTAGGCATGGGCCTTGACCATCTGGTGCACGAGTTCGATGTTGTCGACGGTGGCGATCTGCAGCAGAACGATGGGCAGGTCGCCGGAGATGGCCTGGCCCCAGAGGCTCGACTGATTCCGTCGGTTGGCCATCAGGACGCTGTTTTCCGCGCGCAACGAGGCATTGGCGTAGAGGATCGAGGAGGCCATCTGTTCGAACAGGCGCCCATCCTCCAGCGAGACATTGAGTTGACGCAGCAACACCTGGCTGTGGGTCCATGCCAGGTCGAAGACGCGGTCGGCGAGGTGCCGGTCGCGGTATTTATTGATCAGGTACAGGCAGTCCTCACGGCTGTCCGCGATGCCGGTCACCAGGTCAATGGTCGCCGTTTGTCCGGGCTCCAGGGTGATACGGCAGCGGATGGCCACGATCGGGTCCAGCACCGAGCCTGCGGTGCCGGACAGCTGCTCGACATTTCCATCGAGCGCCGCCGGTGCTGCCACGTTGCGTCCACGGCCGATGAAACGCGCTCGATCGGTCTCGTAGGAAATGGCGTCGATGTCCACGCCATGGGCGGCCAGCAGGTGGCACATCCAGGGGACGGCTTCCTCACTGGAGCGGCGCCTGCGGGTGCAGACGATGGCCTGCAGCGCCGGCAACAATTCGGTCTGCACGAACAGGTTGCTGAAGGCCGGGTGCATGGCATCACTGATTGCCGGCGCCAGGACCACCTCGGCGTAGGTGGTGATCTCCACGCTACGACGCACGCGACTGCGGTTGGTGATGTGCAGTCGGCGCAGTTCGATATCGTCTTCGGGGGACACGACGATCTCGGTGTGGGTATCGAAGTCGAGCTCGCGAACACGAAACTCGGCCCGGGCATCGCTGAAAATCGCTTCATGGCTTTCTGGCCGGTGCCGGGTCGGCTGGTGAGCCGAGGACCAGAATACGCCGCTGCTGACATCGCGCAGGTAGCAGAACATGCCCCAGTTGTCGCAGGTCGCGTCTTCATGCCAGCGGGTCACGGCGATGTCGTTGCAGCGGCTGTAACCGCCGCCGGCACTGCTGAGCATGACGTGGTAACGGCCGTTGGACAGTAGCTGGACGGCGGGGCGCTTGCGCCCGGGATCGGCGAACACTCGCAGCCTGTTTTCCTGCGCGCGTCCGTTTTCATCTGTGGCAGGTGCCAGGGTTGCATGCAGGTAAGGTGCGGCGGTTTTGGGGACGCGTTCCTGCAGCAACAGGGTGGTCGCCTGGAAGGCCGGGACCGACTCGAAGCGTCGCTGCATGGGCCGGTCCAGCAGCAGGCTGGTCAAGGCCAGCAGGCTCATGCCCTGATGGTGCGCCATGAACGAGCGTACGACCGCATAGCGCTGGCCGCGTGGCAGGCGTGCCTCGGTGTAGTCGACGGCTTCGTACAGGCCATAGCGGCCGGCCGACCCTTGGGCCGCCAGGCGTTGCAGGTTGCGGCAGGCGGCTTGCGGCTCGACCATCAGCGCCAGGGCGCTGGCGTAGGGCGCAATCACGGTGTCGTCGGCCAAACCGCGCTTGAGGCCAAGGCCAGGAACACCGAACGCCCGATACTGATAATTGAAGTGGGCGTCCAGGGTGTTGTAACCCGACTCGGACACGCCCCAGGGGATGCCCAACAGGTTGCCATGTTCGATCTGCAAGGCCACGGCGGCACGGCATGTCTGCTCCAGCAGCGTACCTTCGTAGCTGGGCATGACCAGGTTTGGCATCAGGTACTCGAACATCGATCCGGACCAGGAAAGCAGTACCGGTACCCCCCGATTGTTGCTGAGCAAGCGCCCGAGGGTGAACCAGGCCTGTTGCGGCAGCTGGCCCTGGGCGATGACCACGAAATTGGTCAGGCGAACCTCTGACGCGAGCAGGTCGTAGTAACCGTTGTCCAGCCTGCGCTCGTCGGCGTTGTAGCCTATCGAGAACAGGTCACGTTGAGCATCGTAGAGGAAGGTGAAGTCCATGCTCGCCAGTGACGCGGACAATTCGGCCAGGCGCTCAAGGTGGCTGATTCGTGCGCGCGCCAGGCGTTGTACCGCCTGCACTTGCGCCTGATCGGCGGGCAGCCACAGCGTGCAATCGAGCTCGGCCATTTGCCGCAGGCTGAGTGCTGTTGTCGGTGTCTGGGTGGGTGCCAATGGCAGCTCGAAGCGCAGTCGTTCTGCCCGCAGATCGGCACTCTGCGCCTGCAATGCCTGCAACCAGTAGTGTGCTTCTTCAGCAGCGGTGGCCGCCGTGTCGATTACCAAGGCATCCACCAGGTCGAGTACTTGCAGGAGGTTGTCCGGGGTGTCTTGGACAATCGCCGACGCCACCTTCGCACGCAGTTCAAGCACGGCCCGCTCATCGAGGTTGCCGTCCTGTAGTGCCTGCTGCAGCACATCGAGGGTGTCGCCCAGACCGCTGAGGGTGCGTTGATCGAACAGGGGCGTGTCGACCAACCCCAGCAGCCCCGGCCGCAGGGTGAGCAGCAGGCCCGCCAGGTTGCCGCTGTCCACGGTGGACACATACCGGGGCGCCAGCGGCAGGAGTGACTGGGTGTCGTACCAGTTGTAGAAGTGCCCATGGTGACGCTCAAGACCGGCCATGCACTCAAGCGTGGCCGTGACGCGTTCCAGCAGGCGCCCGCTACTCAGGTAACCGAAGTCGTGGGCCGCCAGGTGCGAGAGCAAGGCCATGCCCATGTTGGTCGGCGAGGTGCGATGGGCAATGGTTGGCTTGGGTATCTCCTGGACGTTGTCCGGCGGCAACCAGTTGTCCTCGGGGCCCATATAGCGATCGAAGAACGCCCAGGTCCGGCGTGACAGCATGCGCAGGAAGCGCAGGTCTTGCTCTGACGGGTCAAACCCCACCGGGGTTGTCGGCAGGCTGATCCACCAGGCAATCGCCGGGCTCACCAGCCACACCAGCAGCAACGGGGCCGCCAGTGCGAGTACATGGAGAGAGGGCAGCAGGGCCGCGAATAGAATCAGCGCCAGCGCAGGGGCAATCCACATGCTTTTGTACATGCCGGACAGATCGTTGCCACTGGAGCGCTCGACTTCACGAGACGGTTGCCATTGCAGCAGGCGGCGCTTGCTGATCAGCATGCGCCACAGTGAGCGGCCAATCGCATCGAAGCTCAACAACGCATCGGACGGCAACCAGACAATCGACAACAGCGCGCGCATGAAATGCTGGCCCGAGGTCCGTAATGCCGCACTCAGGTGTTGCCCCAATGGAATATCGGCAGCTTTCTGTACCAGTGCCAGTACCGACTGCAGCAAGGGTTGGAGAAATACCAGGATGACCACCGCCAATGTCCAGGAGACGGCCTCGCTCGAACCCAGCCAGCCCCATGCAAGCATGGCCAGGAAGGCGCCTGGCTCCAGGCTGCGGCGCAGATTGTCAAAAATCTTCCAGCGGGCAAGGTTGCTCAGAAGGTTGGGCGCAAATCCCCCCTGGGGTTTCGGTGCCCACGGCGAGGCCCAGTACAGCACTTGCCAGTCTCCGCGAATCCAGCGGTGTCGGCGCTTGGCATCGGCGCTATAGCGAGACGGGTATTCCTCATACAGCTGTACATCGCTGAGCAGCCCGCAGCGGGCATAGCAGCCTTCGATCAGGTCATGGCTGAGAATGCGGTTGTCGGGCAGGCAGCCCTCGAGTGCCTGTTCGAAGGCGTCGACGGCATAGATGCCCTTGCCGATGAAGGAACCGTTCTGGAACAGGTCCTGATAAACATCGGAGACCGCACGGGTATAAGGATCGACACCGGCATCGCTGCCAAACAGGCGGGCGTAGGTCGAGCGCGCCGTGCTGGGCAGGCTGATCCCCACGCGTGGCTGGAGGATGGCGTAGCCGCTGACGATCTTGCCGCTCTGCTCATCGAATACCGGCTGGTTCAGCGGGTGCATCATCGCACCGATGCACTGACGCGCGACGTCGCGTGGCAGCAAGGTATCGGTGTCCAGGGTGATGACGAAACGCACCGATTCCAGTGGCGCGACATCACCGACGATCAGTGCAAAGCGCTGCTGTCCTTTACCTCGCAGCAACGCATTGAGCTCGGCGAGCTTGCCGCGCTTGCGTTCATGCCCCATCCATACCCGCTCGGTCGCGTTCCAGTGCCGGGGCCTGTGCAGCAGGAAGAACCGGTCGACCTGGCCATCGGCATACTTGTGGTTGAGCGCCTCGATCAGTTGGCGCGCCAGGGTGAGCAATTCGGCATCCTCGGGCATCACCTCGGCAGGGGCGTCCATGAAGTCACTGAGCAGCGCAAAATGCAGGTTGGTATCGCGATTGGCCAGGAATCGCACTTCCAGGCCTTCCGCCAGGGCCTCGATGTCGCCGGCGTTGGCAAACATCGTCGGCACCGCCACCAGCGTTCGCGCCTCGGTCGGTATGCCCTTGCTGTAATCCAGGCGCGGCAACAGCGACGGGACTACCGTGAGCGTCACCAGCCAGTTGACCAGCCCGATCGCCAGGCGGCTGGTCATCAATAACGCGGGCACGGCGAGCAGGGCCAGGCACCACAGTGGTGTGCCGCTGTGATAGGCACTGCCGAGAAATGGCCAGGCCAGCAGCAGTGTCAGCAGCAGGGAAGGGCACAGGTAGAACTTCAACGGCGCACTCTGCAGCAGCCGCTTCCATCGCTCGTGCAGCGGCACGCTGGCGTGCAGCGCCTGCTCAAGGCTGAGCAACCCGTCAGCCACCAGGTAATAGCCCACGTGCCCGGTGACACCGGCCGTGGGCTGTGTGCTCGCGGCCAGTTCGAGGGTGGCTTGTGCCACCCTGGTTTCGGAATGCACGCAATGCCGGGCGAGGCGTTCGACCACATGGCGGTAACGATCACGGGTGGCAAAGTCCATGTTCGCGTAGATGCCTGCCGGGTCCGTACACAATACCTGCTCGACGTGGCTGAGCAGCTCGACGAACTCGCGCCAGTCGGTTGCTGCCAGCAACCGCAAGCTGGCGATGCTGTTGCTGATGGACACCTGGTCACCGGATTGCTGCTGGGCATCCATCTGCACCAGGCGTTCGACTGTAAGGCCGGACTCACCGAGCGTTTGTTCTATCCACGCCATGGGCAATATCAGCGCGGCGCTTTGTCCGTGCAGGCGGCGCGCCAGTTCTGCGACGAAAGGTGGCGTCATCGGCGGTGCCGATCGCGCCATGTCGGCAACGGTCAATACCATGCTCTTGGCGTCGCGCTCGGCCATTTCGATCAATCGATCGGCCCAGTCATCGGCAAGGTTGCGGTCATCCCGGTTGGCCATGACCCGGGAAGCCACGCGTCGCAAGTTCTCGATCAGCGCCAGGCGCAGCATGATCGGGATTGCCCATAGCTCGCCCAGGGTCAGGGGCGTGATGGTCTGATAAGAGGCGATGAAACAGTTCAGGCTGGGCGCGTCGACCCGGCCATCGCCGTGCGCGATGGTTTCCAGGGCGATGTCGTAGACCCGCGGCAGGCCTGCCGAAGGGCCTTCGGCCAGGCGCGGCAGCTCGCGGCTATAGCCGTCGGGCAGGTGGGTCCTGGCGGTACGGATGTTCTCTTCGATCAGGTAGAAGTTGTCCAGCAGCCATTCCGCCGCAGGGGTCAGGCGTCGGCTGGACAGTTGCACGGTCTTGAGCGCTGCGCAGCTACGTTCCAGAAGCAGTTGGTTGTCAGTCAGGCGGCCGAGCAAGGCATCCTTTTTTGAAAGGCGCCCGAGCAAATGCTGGCGTGCCAGCACGATGCCGTGGTCTGCCATCTGCTGCGCATTGAACAGGTCGGCACGCAGGATGGGCTCGTACTCGAACTTGTGCCGTGCTGCACTCCACCTGAGCCAGATGGCCGGTGAGCGCCAAAGGCTGGACAGCGTGCGAGTCAGGATATTTTGCATGAATTCCTTCGTACGACCCGCGCAGGGCAGGTCGCTTGTGGAATGAAGGCGGTTCTACGCCAGGCCAGGTGTGCGGGGCATTGCGCCACCGGGCGCTGCATTCCACCGACGAGTGTGGAGGATTCATCGCGGCGAAGTCTGTTCGCTAGCGAACATAGGGCATGTCAAACGCGGGGGGGGCGTGTGATCAGTGAGCGATCCGGGATGCCGCTTTTGGCCGCAAAGCGACGGCATGACCGTCGCCGTGGAAGTGGTCGCTAAACGTGGGCGCCGAATGCCTATGCCTGGCCTTGAGTTGACCGACCCTGCCATTCGCGCAGCCATTGCAGGCCCTCGGAGGTGTCGCCGCGCGGCCGATACTCGCAACCGACCCAACCGGTGTACCCCAGTTGATCGATCAGCTCGAACAGGTAGGGATAGTTCAGCTCGTTGTTCATGTCCGGTTCGTGGCGATCCGGTACGCCCGCGATCTGGATATGGCCGATGCCGGCGATATCCCGTCGCAGCTTCGTCGCCACGTCACCCTCGACGATCTGGCAATGGTAGATGTCGAACTGGACCTTGAGGTTGGCCTGGCCGACCGCTTTGCAGATGGCCTGGGCCTGATGTTGGTGGTTGAGGAAAAACCCCGGCATGTCGCGGGTATTGATCGGCTCCAGCAATACGGTGATCCCGGCCTTGGCCGCTTGTGTCGCTGCGTGGCTGAGGTTTTCCAGGTAGGTTTGCTGGTGCCTGGCGCGATCCGCTTCGTTGGCCAGCAGGCCGGCCATAACATGGATGCGGTCGTTGCCCAGTACCGCGGCGTATTCCAGGGCCTGGTCGAAACCGGCGCGGAACTCCGATTCACGGCCTGGCAGGGACACGGTGCCTTTTTCGCCGGCCGCGATATTGCCAGGCGGTGCGTTGAACAGGGCCTGGACCAGGCCATTGTCGTCGAGCCGCTGTTTCAATTGCTGTGGGCTGTAGTCGTAGGGAAACATGTATTCCACTGCCTGAAAACCATCGGCGGCGGCTGCGGCGAAACGGTCGAGAAAGTCATGTTCGGGGTAGAGCATGCTGAGGTTGGCAGCGAAACGAGGCATGAAGACTCCTGCGGTCAAAAAATCGATCTGTGGGTTACCACTGCACACCAAAGGCTTCGTGGTGTTCGTTTGAGTCGTCGGCAATTGCATCCAATGGTACGGCCGTCGAATTGAAGCGGTCGACGCTAGCGCCTTGCGGCGGGAAATGTCCACTGTCATCTGGTCTCTCATCAAGCGTTGCTGCCTGTGAAGACCGCCGCGTCGAAGGGTGCACGTTGAAATTTCCTGCCGCCATCACGCTCATCCATGGTGCTTTGTGCGAAAACCCGCCCGCTTGCCCGGGGTTTTTGCACGAATCTGCACTGCTGTCGCTCGTATCATTTCACTCGGTAAAAACGCTGAGCATTTGCGATGACAAAAAACACGACCCTGTGGGACATCAGTCCACCCTTGAGTAGCGAAACACCGACCTGGCCGGGGGACACGCCTTTTCTGGAGGAGCGCGTCTGGACCTACGGTCCCGAGTGCCCGGTGAATGTCGGACGCATCACCCTGTCACCGCACACCGGTGCCCACGTCGATGCGCCGCTGCATTACAGCGCTGACGGCGCGGCGATTGGCGAAGTCGCGCTGGATGTGTATATCGGGCCTTGCCGCGTTTTGCATTGTCTGGACAGCGGCGACCTGGTACAGCCCGGGCAACTGGAAGGGCGTTTGCACGATGTGCCCGAGCGTGTGCTGCTGCGGACCTGTCGCCAGGCACCGCTGGCTGCCTGGGACCCGGCGTTCACGGCCGTTGCCAGGGAAACCGTCGATTTGTTGGCCAGCCTGGGTGTGAGGTTGATCGGCATCGATACGCCCTCACTGGACCCGCAGCAATCCAAAACGATGGATTCGCACCGTGCCGTGGCCCGTCACGGCATGGCCATTCTTGAGGGGGTGGTGCTCGATGACGTGCCGGAAGGGGATTACGAGCTGATCGCGTTACCGCTACGTTTTGCCAACCTCGACGCCAGCCCGGTCCGGGCGATTTTGCGGCCGTTGGGTACTCAACAACGCGAGTGACCCATTGGGCAACCGGAACCGGGCGCCGGTGGCCGGTGTCAGGCGTTACTCTCGGTGAATTTTTCGTAGTACAACTGCACGCTGTCCAGTGCTTGTGCCTGCAGCCAGGTCTTGATCGACTCCACCATCGGCGGCGGCCCGCAGACGTACATGTCGACCGGGCCATCACGCAGTTCGGCGACGTCGAAGTGTTCGGCGATGTAGCCGCGCTTGCCGGTCCAGTGCGGCGACGGTTCGCTGACCACCTCGGTGTATCGAAGCCCCGGGAGGTGTTGCGCATACGCCTGGATGCGCGCCTGTTCGCACAGGTCGGCCGCATCGCGCACGCCGTAGTACAGATGCACGGGTTGTTCGCAGCCAAGCTCGGCCAGTTCGTCGAGCATGCCCAGCAAGGCAGACAGTCCGGTGCCGCCAGCCACCAGGATCAGTGGCCGGGCGACGTGCCGCAGATAAAAAGCCCCCAGCGGTGCCTCCAGAACGATGGGGTCACCCACCTGACAGCGTTCGCGGATGTAGTTGCTCATCACGCCATCGGGCAGCAGGCGAATCAGGAACTGCAGCCGATTGCTGACGCCGGGCCGGTTGGCGAAGGAGTAGGAACGCTTGTTCTCGGTCCCCGGAATCTGCAGCCGGGCGTACTGCCCGGGCAGGTAATCCAGCGACTGGCCCACATCGCCCAGATCCAGATGCAGGATCGCCGTACTGGCCGACACCTGTTTGACCTCGGTGACCGTTGCCGTGAGTTGATCGGGGCCAGCGGCGTTGCACAGGCTGGAAGCGAAGTCGAAATAGAACGTTGCGTCGGATTTGACCCGGGTCTGGCAGGTGAGCATTTTGCGTTGTTGCAGGTCCTGACTGGAGAGGGCTTCCTCATCCACATAGTCCTGGCTGTAATCGCCTGACTCGCAACGCCCCTGGCAGGTTCCGCAGACGCCTTCGCGGCAGTCCAGGGGGATGTTGATGCCATTGCGCAGGGCGGCGTCGAGCAGGATTTCATTGGCCTGCACAGGGAAGAACAGCGTTTTGCCGTCGGCAAAGCTGAACGCGACTTTATGGTTCATGTCCGGTCTCCCTGGGTTCAGAGGTGATAGAAGTCGAGTACCGAATTGATGGTGTCGTTGAGCAGCAACACATGCTTGCGAACGATCAGCCAGCTATCGGCGTGGGGCTTGAGGTGGTAGGTCGCGCGGCCGAAAAACTGCTCGGCCGTGGCCAGGCGGTAATACAGGGTGTGCCAGTTCAGCTGCACTTGCAGCTCATCGTTTTCCAGGGGGGCGATCCGCACGTTGCTGATCTGATGCAGGGTGCGCGGCATCGGCGTCGAGGACGCGGACTTGCCGGTGCGCAGGCGGAACACGCGGTCTTCCAGGCCTGAACGATTGGGGTAATAGATCAGCGACATTTCGCGTTTGGGGTCGCGGGTGTAGACGTGTTCGGAGTCCCATTGCGGCAAGTGGAACTCGCTGTGCTCGGCGAACAGCTGGACATAGGCATCCCAGTCCTGGGCGTCGCACAGTTCGGATTTGCGATAGAAAAACTGTTCGATCCGGTACTGCAGTTGCGCATTCATCATTGCACCTCACGGAGTTTCAGGGATTTGGCGTCCAGGCCGTCGAGCAGGAATTTCTGCCAGTTGCTGTGCTGGTTGACGTAAAGCCCTTCATGGGTGAATTCGGTACCGGTCATGGCCGGGGCAATGCCGATCGCTTCGCTGTTGGGCGTGGCGCCGCTGGCCCAGCGGTGACTGCCGCGGGAGATATCGCTCCAGCGTTCCAGGCGCGCCTGGAAGCCACGCTGGGCTTCACGGAATTCCACCAGGTCATCCGGCGTGCCCAGACCCGAGACGTTGAAGAAATCCTCGAACTGGCGAATGCGGTTTTCGCGGTCGGCGTCCGACTCGTTCTTGACCCCCAGGCACTGGCTGATGATTTCGGTCTTGTTCCACGCCACCGGACGGATGATGCGCAATTGCGAGCTGATCTGATCGAGGAAAAACAGGCTCGGGTAGATGTTCAGGTTGCGCAGGCGATGCATCATCCACTCGGCCTTTTGCTGGCCATGTTCTTCGATCAGCCGCGGCATGATCGTCGCGTAGCCGGAGCGTACCGAAGGGTTGGGCATGTCGCTGAACAGCAGGCTGTGACCGTTGTTGAACGCGAACCAGCCATCATCGGTATTGGCGTCGCCGGCGCCGAGCTTGCTGTAGTCGAGGGTGCTGCTGGCGGCGTTGCCGTTTTCGCTGTTGACCTGCTGGCGATGCTGCACCGTGGCGACGTAGTTGTAGTGGACGGTGCTCACGTGATAACCGTCGAGGCCGTTTTCGTTTTGCAGCTTCCAGTTGCCGTCGTAGGTGTAGGCCGACTTGCCGGGCAGTACTTCCAGCTCGCCGGTCGGCGACTGGGCGACCATCATGTCGAAGAACACTTTGGCATCGCCGAGGAAGTCTTCCAGGCTGTTGTCGGCGTGCACATCCAGGCTGATGAAGACGAAACCCTTGTAGCTCTGGATGCGGGCTTTTTTCAGGCCGCGTGTGGCTTTGTCGAAGCCTTCCGGGTACTCGCCCGGCGCCTTGACCTTGACCAGGCGGCCGTCGCTTTTGTAGCACCAGGCATGGAACGGGCAGGTGAAGGTCGATTGATTGCCCTTGCCCACGCGGG
Organism: Pseudomonas sp. PDM28; assembly: GCF_019219115.1. Classification (NCBI taxonomy): domain Bacteria; kingdom Pseudomonadati; phylum Pseudomonadota; class Gammaproteobacteria; order Pseudomonadales; family Pseudomonadaceae; genus Pseudomonas; species Pseudomonas sp. PDM28. The sequence goes on along the minus strand of NZ_JAHUWG010000010.1, from coordinate 92,986 downwards.
TCAGCGTCGTGCCGCGATGCTGGCAGGCATTGATCAGTGCATTGAGCCGACCCTCACCGTCGCGGGTAATGATCATCGGCTGGCGGCCGGCGCGCAGGGTCACGAAGTCGTGGTTGTTGGCCAGTTCGCTTTCGTGGCAGGCATAGATCCAGTTCTTCTCGAAGATCAGTTCCATCTCCAGATCGAACAGCTGCGGCTCGGTGAACATCTCCCGGGCGATGCGGAAAACGCCTTCTGCGGGACGGAAGTCCAGGCAGCTTTCGATAAACGTTTTCCATTGTTCGACGTTTCTTTCACCACTCATGGTGTGCACCTTTTTTTATTCGGCTAATCGGTGCGCTCATTAGAGAAGCGGGGCGGGTGATGGTCTATCCGATAAGTTGGTGAAGGCAGTCCGTAAAATTGGGGGCCAGGTAACAGTCGGTTGGGCAGCGATGACACAAATCCGTCACCAGGTGATAAACGGCTGCACCTGATGGCGCCAATCAGATACTGTTTTGCACGACGTCGAGTGCGGATTCGATGGCCTTTGCGGCTTCGCCAGCCATGTCTTGTCCGCTTAGTTGCCAATCACTATCCGTTAATTGGGCGCCGACGTTTTATGGCGTGGAAGTTGCTCCTGTCCCGCCTGACAAGCGCCACCAGAGCGCGCAGAACCAGACTCCGTGAGTGCACCATGATGAGTAGCAAAGTGGATCCGCAGTTTCGCGACATTCGTGTCGACAGCGATAACCTGGAGGCTGCCAGAAGCTGGATGTCCGGTATCTGCGGACCCCATCGACTCGTGAGCGCGACCCCCGAACGGATCCGCTTTCATCACAACGCCAACATGTTCAAATCGATGGCCACCACCCTGGGCACCATCGAATACGGTACCGACGTCACCATCGATATCGAAGACGCCGAGCACTTCAGCAGCTACAGCCTGAGCCTGCCGTTGTCGGGCGAACAGGAGCTGAGCAAGGCGGGCAGCGTGGTCAGGTCCGACCGCGATCAGGGGGTCATCATTTCCCCCAATGAACACCAACTGCTGACAATCTCCGGTGACTGTCGCAAGGTCCAGGTGGTGATTACCCGAGTGGCGATGAGCGAGGCTCTGGAAGGGATGCTGCAACGGCCGCTGGATGTGCCGCTGCGCTTCGAGCCGGTGATGGATGCGATCGATGGAGCGTCGGCGTCGTGGTGGCGCATGGCGCGTTATTTCATCGACGAACTGGAACGCAGCAGCGAACTTTTCGAGCAGGTGGCCTTCACCCGGGACATTGAAAGCTCACTGATCAAAGGCTTGATCCTCGCCCAGCCCAACAACTATTCGCAGGAACTGCGGGACGCGTTGGGCGTGAAATTGCCGCACTACCTGGTCAGGGCTCGACAGTACATCCACGACAACGCCCGCGAAGCGTTGCACCTGGAGGACATCGAAGCCGCTGCCGGCGTTTCACGCTTCAAGTTGTTCGACGCGTTCAGGAAGTACTTCGCCTTGTCGCCAATGGCCTACCTGAAAAAGTATCGCTTGAATGCCGTACGCCAGGAAATTCTCGAGCACGGTTCGGCACGCAACATTTCCGGGATAGCCATGGGCTGGGGGTTCATGCACCTGGGCCGTTTTTCCAGCGAATACCGCAAGCTGTTCGACGAAACCCCGAGCATGACGTTGCAGCGCAAGGAGGCCCGGCGCCTGCACGGGCTCTGAAGGACGCTGCGGTCTTACTTGCGTACCACCAGATCGAGCAACTGCTCGCGCTCCTTGATTTTCTGCAGGACGATCTCCGAACGTATGTCGGTGACGCCGGCGGTGCGGTTGAGGTGATTGACGATGAAATCCGAGAAGTGTTTGAGGTTGCGGGCCTGGACCCGCAACACATAGTTGCTCGCCCCGGTAATGACATAGGCGGTGACCACCTCCGGCCACTGCTGGACCTTCTTGATAAAGGTCTCGTGCCAGTCCTCGACGTCCTGTCGCAACGACACATGGACGATGGCTTCCAGCTCGATGCCCAACCGCTCGGCATTCAGCACCGCGCGATAGCCGGTGATGATTCCTTCGCTTTCCAGCAGGCGCAACCGGCGCAGGCAGGCCGACGGTGACAAGGCGACTTTCTCCGCCAGTTCCTGATTGCTGATTCGGCCATCCTGTTGCAGCTGATGCAGGATTCGCAGGTCTGTCGAGTCAAGATTCATGGTTTGAATAAATCCGCGTTTATTGGGGGTGGATTCGAATTATCTGCGAAATAATTATTACATGGCTGGTTACTTTGCACGAAAATTCTCCAAAGGTTCGTTCATTATCTCTCTACCCAAAGGCAGGTTGATCGCCTTGAACCAGGGCGCCTGATCCGGCTGATGCAACCCGCCCGGATGGCGTCCCATGACAAAAAAACAGGACACTCGATGACGACAAGAAACAGTTGCCTGGCGCTTGATGCCCAGGACGCTCTGGCGCCCCTGCGCCAGCAATTCGCGCTCCCCGAAGGGATTATCTATCTCGATGGCAATTCCCTCGGTGCGCGGCCGGTCGCGGCATTGGCGCGGGCACAAGCGGTGGTCGCCGAGGAATGGGGCAATGGCTTGATCCGCAGCTGGAACAGCGCTGGCTGGCGCGAGCTGTCCGAGCGTCTGGGCGACCGCCTGGCGGGCTTGATCGGTGCGGGGGCGGGTGAAGTCGTGGTGACCGATACCACCTCGATCAACCTGTTCAAAGTGCTGAGCGCTGCCTTGCGCCTACAGGCCACAAGGTCACCGCAGCGGCGAGTGATCGTCAGCGAATCGAGCAATTTTCCCACCGACCTGTACATCGCCGAAGGCCTCGCGCAGATGCTGCAGCAGGGTTATACCCTGCGCCTGGTCGACAGTCCTGAAGCCTTGCCGCAAGCCATTGACCAGGACACGGCGGTGGTCATGCTCACCCACGTCAATTACAAGACCGGCTACATGCATGACATGCAGGCCCTGACCGCGCTGACCCACGAATGTGGCGCGCTGGCCATCTGGGACCTGGCGCATTCCGCAGGCGCAGTACCGGTCGATCTGCACCAGGCCGGTGCCGACTACGCCATCGGCTGCACCTACAAGTACCTCAATGGCGGGCCGGGATCGCAGGCTTTTGTCTGGGTTTCGCCGTCATTGTGCGATCTGGTGCCACAACCCTTGTCGGGCTGGTTCGGCCACTCGCGGCAATTCGCCATGGAGTCGCATTACGAGCCGAGCAGCGGCATCGCGCGTTACCTGTGCGGCACTCAACCGATCACCTCATTGGCGATGGTCGAGTGCGGCCTGGACGTGTTCGCCCAGACTGACATGGCCAGCCTGCGCCGCAAATCCCTGGCCCTGACGGACCTGTTCATCGAACTGGTCGAGCAGCGTTGCGCGGCTCACCAACTGAAGTTGATCACCCCGCGTGAACACGCCAGACGCGGCAGTCATGTCAGCTTCGAACACCCCGAAGGTTATGCGGTGATCCAGGCCCTGATCGACCGTGGCGTGATTGGTGACTATCGCGAGCCGCGCATCATTCGGTTCGGTTTCACCCCGTTGTACACAACCTTCACCGAAGTCTGGGATGCGGTGCAGATCCTCGGTGAGATCCTCGACCGCAACACCTGGTCGCAAGCGCGATACCAGGTTCGCCACAGCGTGACTTGAAACCTGCGGCGTCCTGGTCCAGCTGCGGGCACTTTCCGCGGCGGGCGTTCGGGCGCCGGCAATAACCAGTTCTGCAATCACAATAATAAGGAGCACGCAGAATGAAACTGTCCCTCTGGCCTGCCTTGCCGCTCGCCATCTCCAGTTGCCTTGGCCAAATGGCCTGTGCCGCCTCTGACAACGGATTTGTCGAAGACAGCAGCCTGACCCTGACCAACCGCAACTTCTATTTCTACCGCAACAACCTCAACAACCCGGGCGGTCAGAACTATCGGGACGAGTGGGCCCACGGGATCATGCTCGACTACCGCTCCGGCTACACCCAGGGAACGCTGGGTTTCGGGGTCGATGCCTACGCGCAGTTGGGCATCAAGCTCGACAGTGGCAAGGGGCGCACGGGCACAGGGTTGTTGCCGGTCGATTCCGATGGTCGTCCCGAGGATGAGTACTCCGAAGCCGGTGGTGCGCTGAAGGCGCGGATTTCGCGGACCGTGCTCAAGTACGGCAACCTGACACCGCTCAATCCGGTGTTCGGCACCGGTAACGCGCGACTGTTCACCAGCAGTGCCACCGGCTTCCAGCTGACCAGCAATGAGCTCAAGGCATTGCAACTGGACATTGGCCACTTCACTGCCGGCAACGACAATAACTCGACCAATGCCGATGGCGCCCTTAAAGCGCTGTACGCCGGGGTGGAAACCCGCAGCGTTGATTACCTGGGCGGCAGCTATGCGCTGAGCGATCAGTTGAGTGTCAGCCTGTACGGTTCGCAGTTCACCGACATCTGGCGGCAGTACTACGGCAACGTCAACTACACCTATGTGCTGACGCCAGACCAGTCACTGAACCTGGATTTCAATCTCTATCGCACCAACGATAACGGCGACAGCCTGGCCGGCCGGATCGACAACACCACCTGGTCGTTTGCCACCGCGTACAGGTTCGGCGCCCATCGGTTGACCCTGGCGTACCAGCGGGTCGATGGTGAAGAGCCGTTCGATTACCTGGGTTTCGACCAGCAACCTGGCACTTCGATTTTTCTCGCCAACTCGATTCAGGTCCTCGACTTCAACGCCCCCAACGAACGCTCCTGGCAACTGCGTTATGACCTGGACATGGCGCCTTTCGGCGTGCCGGGGCTGAGCTTCATGTCGCGTTACGTCAGTGGCGACCACATCGATGACAGCCATTACGACGGCGGCCCCAATGGCGCCTATGGGCGTTACGGCGATGACGGCAAGCGCTGGGAACGCGACCTCGAGGCGCGCTATGTCGTGCAGTCGGGCAAGGCCAGGGACCTATCAATACGCGTGCGTCAGGCCAGTGTGCGCTCCACAGCGCAACTCGCCCGGGCCGACACCACGGACAACAACGAAGTCCGGGTGATCATCGAGTATCCACTGAGTATTTTCTGATCCGTGTCCTGCTGTGCGTGGCTGATCCCCACCGTTAAACCCACGACGTGCTCTTCAAGAAAGACAAAATCCAGAGGACATAGAAATGACCGATAACTGCGGTTTCGAAACGATATCCAACCGTGAACATGGCCTGCGGCGGCAACTGACGTCGGGGCAGATGAGCATGATCGCCATTGGGGGTGCAATCGGCACCGGGCTGTTCATGGGCAGCGCCTATGCCATTGGTTATGCCGGGCCGAGCGTGCTGTTGAGCTATGCCATTGGCGCAATCATCACCTTGCTGCTGATGGGCTGTCTGGCGGAAATGACCGTGGCCCATTCGACCTCGGGTTCGTTCGGCGCCTATGCCGAGTTTTATGTCAGCCCGCTGGCCGGGTTCCTGGTGCGCTATGCCTATTGGGCGGCGATTGTGCTCGCGGTCGGTACGGAAGTGACCGCGGTGGCGATGTACATGAAGTACTGGTTTGCCAACGTGCCGGAATGGATCTGGATCGTCTCGTTCTCCAGCGTGTTGATCGTGCTCAATGCCATCAGCGTGAAGACCTTCGGTACCTTCGAGTACTGGTTCTCGACCATCAAGATCGGCGCGATTGTCGGCTTCATTATCCTGGCGGTGTATGTGGTATTCGGTTCCGGCAATCCGGAATACGGCGTGCACAATTACACCGCTCACGGCGGTTTCTTCCCCAATGGCCTGCAAGGGATGTGGATCGCGGTGATCGTGTCGATCTTCAGCTACCTGAGCGTGGAGATGATCGCGGTGGCGGCCGGTGAGGCGAAGGATCCGGAGCAGGCGGTGAAGAAAGCCTTTCGCGGGACTATCGTGCGCCTGGTGGTGTTCTACCTGCTGACCCTGGCATTGATGCTGGCGATCGTGCCTTGGGTCCAGGCTGGCCATGCCCAGAGTCCGTTCGTCACGGTCATGCAGGCCATCGGTATTCCCGGCGCCACCGGTGTGATGAACTTCGTGATCCTGATTGCGGCGTTGTCGGCGATGAACAGCCAGTTGTACATCACCACGCGCATGATGTTCAGCCTGTCTCGAGCCGGCTACGCGCCAAAATCCATGGGGGTGTTGAGCAAGACCGGGATCCCGTTGAACGCGTTGTTGCTTTCCAGTTCGGGGATCGCCCTGGCCACCTTGCTCAACATCCTGTACCCGGAAAGTTCGTTCACCCTGATGATGGCGATCTCGATGTTCGGCGCGATCTTTACCTGGTTCATGATCTTCCTCACTCACTACTGTTTCCGTCGTTTTCATGAACGCAATGGCAACCGCAAATTGTCGTTCCGCATGCGTCTGTTTCCCTACAGCACATTGTTGGGGTTGGTCCTGATGGGGGCCGTGATGATCACGACCTACTTCACAGAGGCCTTCAAGATGACCCTGGTGTTCGGTGTGCCGTTCTTGCTGGTGCTGTCGGTTGTCTACGGCATTTTCTTCAGGAAAACCAAGGCCGTTGCGGTGCTGAATCCGCAGCCCAGGGGCTAGACCGAAGGGAGCCTCGCTGTTGCGGGACTCCCTTGTTTGCAACGCCCGGCCGAATATCTGTTGACCTGGCTGTTTCGTAGCAACAGACTTTCTCCTTTTGTGTGTTCCTAAAGGTCCGTCTGATGCGTAAGTCATTCACTGTTGTTGCATTAAGTCTGCTTGTATCGCAGTACTCCCTCGCCGGCGAAGCCACCAACACGGCTATCGGTGGCGGTGTCGGCGGCGCCCTTGGCAGCGTGGTCGGTCAGGCTATGGGCGGTAGCACTGGCGCAGCGATCGGAGCCGGCGTAGGTGGCGCGGCCGGGGGCGCAATGACCGCCAAGAGTGGCAAGAAGACCGAGTCGGCTATTGGCGGAGGTCTCGGTGCGGCGGGTGGGCAGGTCATCGGCAACAGTGTCGGTGGCTCCACCGGTGGCCTGATCGGCGCGGGTCTGGGCGGCGCAGCAGGTGGTGCGATCGGCAACAATATGGCCGATGACGACGATCACCACGATTCGGGTTACAAGCAAAAGAATAAACACAAGAATAAACATAAACACAAACATCACGACTGATCGCGGGTGCGAGACAGAGCATTTGGAATGCTTTGTTTCAAAAGGGGGAGCGGGTATGGCGCTCCCCTTATGGGTGGTCTTTCAGGTCATGCCCGAGCCGCCTTGACGTCTCGGCGATCACCCCGGGGTAGAGGCCTCTCGCCCACTTGCCCTTTATCCATGAGCCATTGGCGTTCTGCCGATCATTCGATTGCTTTCACACAGCGTTATCCATTTAAGCCGGGTGCTGACGTGTCTCACCGTCGGTCGGCTTTCTGCTGCGCGGGTTGACCCGGAGCCAGAAAGGGCTAGTTTTCATTGGGTGGGAAAAATTCCCACGCCAAAGATTCAGGGGGAAATAGTCAAGCTTATTCCCATGCCGCTCCCGGATTGCAACGCGGATCGCGTTGACACTGCTCGCGGTAAATCACCAGGAGAATGCACGATGAACACTTACCTGCTTTTCAAGAAAGGTTTATTGGCGCTGGCAATCGGTGGCGTCCTGTCGGCCTCCGTCGTTTTGGTACCGGACTCCATTTCCCATGACGCCACTGCCTATGCCAAGGATGGTGGTGGTGGTGGTGGTGGTGGTGGTGGTGGTGGTGGTGGTGGTGGTGGTGGCAACGGCGGTGGTGGAGGCCACGGTGGCAACGGTGGTGGCGGTAACGGTGGTGGAGGCCACGGTGGCAACGGTGGTGGCGGTAACGGTGGTGGAGGCCACGGTGGCAACGGAGGTGGCGGTAACGGTGGTGGAGGTCACGGTGGCGACGGCGGTGGAGGCCACGGTGGTAACGGCGGTGGCAATGGCGGCAACAGTGGCCATAGCGGCAGCGACCATGGAAGCGACCATGGGAATGGCAAAGGGAATTCAGGCCATGCCGGTACCGGAAACTCGAACTCCGGTCGCAGTGGTACCCATGCAGAAGCGGGTGACGATCATGGTGTCCACGTAGGCGGTGAGCCGGGTGATGATCATGGCGTTCACGTAGGCGGTGAGCCAGGTGACGATCACGGCGTTCACGTTGGCGGTGAGCCCGGTGACGACCATGGCGTTCACGTCGGTGGCGAGCCGGGTGACGACAAGGGTGTTCACGCGGGCGGCGAGCCGGGTGACGACAATGGCGTCCACACTGGCGGCGAACCCGGCGACGACAACAGCCGGACCTGAGGCGGCCTGATGCCCCATGCAAAACCCGGGAGACCGGTTTTGCATGGGGGCACGCAAAAAATACAGTCTGCATTCATGGGATTATTTCCCACGCAGCTATACTGGGGTTAACTATCCGGGAATGCGCTGAATGCAATCATCTACCTTGCCCACCTCGCTCCTCAAAGCCCTGCGCCATGTCATGCGGCCGCTGGTACGTCTGATGCTGCGCAAAGGCGTCACGTACCTGGTTTTCGCCGACCTGCTCAAGGAGGTTTTCGTCGATGTGGCGGACCGAGAGTTCCGTCTGGACGACAAGGCACCGACCGACAGCCGCATCAGCCTGCTCACCGGCGTGCACCGCAAGGACGTACGGCGTTTGCGCAACAGCGGCGACCCCGCCACTTCCACGCTTCCGGAAAACATCACCTTCGGTGCGCAACTGGTCAATGCCTGGACCACCGCACCCTTCTGCGACGACGCCGGCCAGCCATTGCCACTGCCACGTTTGGCCAGTGTCGGCGGCGACCGTTCCTTTGATGCGCTGGTGGCGAAGGTCAGCACGGACATCCGGGCGCGGGTGGTGCTGGACGAATGGCTGCGCCTGGGCGTCGTGCGCCTTGACGAGCAAGAGCATGTGCACCTCGAAGCCCAGGCCTTCGTGCCGCAAAAGGGCTTCGATGAGAAAGCGGCTTACCTGGGGCATAACCTGCACGATCATGCCTGCGCAGCGGTACACAACTTGAGCGGCGAAGGTCCGGCCTTTTTTGAACGCAGCGTCCACTATGACGCATTGGCCCCGATGAGCGTCGAGGCGCTGCGCGAGGCCGTTGCCAGCGAGGGGATGCAGGCCCTGTTGAGCTTCAACCGACTCGCCGCCGAGCTGGAATTTCGCGACCTGCCCAGCCTCGAACCGCGTCAGCGCATCACGGTCGGCCTGTACTTCTACACTGAAGCTTGCGATCCCAACTCACCGACGGCTCCCAAGCCATGACCATCCATTTGCGCCTGATTCGAGCCGCCGCCCTCGCTCTGGGCCTCGGGCTTCCGATTGTATTGCATGCCGCGCCGGCCTGTGTCAGCCAGAATGAGGCGGGTACCAGTGAAGTGCCGCTCATAGAGGCTCCAGGTGGCACTGGCGGTACGGGCGCGGCGCCTGGCGGCATGGGCGGTACGGGCATCGACACCGACAACGGCGGGGTGGGCGGTACCGGTGCACCCCTGAACAAACGCCCTGGCGGCATTGGCGGTACCGGTGCCGTCGCTGGCGGCGTGGGCGGCACGGGCATCAGCAACGACAACGGCGGGATCGGCGGCACCGGCATTGTCGGCACCATCACCGGGTTTGCCTCGATCTGCGTCAATGGCGTGGAAGTGCACTTCAACAAAAACGTGCCTGTCAGCGAGAACGGCATTGCCGCCACCAGCACCCGCCTGGCAGTAGGCCAGGTGGTTGCCGTGGAGGCGTTCAATTCCCGGCGCGGTCTGGAGGCCGGGCGCATTGCTATCCTGCATGTCTACGAAGGCCCTCTGACAGCCCTGCCCAGAGATTCCATGCCCATGCGTGTCATGGGCCAACCGGTACGCCTGGCCAACGGTGCTCAAGTTGCTCCCGGTTTGCGTGCGGGTGATCCCGTACGGGTCAGCGGGCTGCGCGATGCCCGGGGTGAAGTGGTGGCCAGCCGCATCGACCGCGCGCCCGGCCTCAAGGAGGCCAGCGCCATCGGCCCGGTCGATCGCAGCGGTTATCTGCAGGGGCTCAAACTCGGCAACCGTCCGGGACCGGCGCAGGAAATGCTGGTGCGTGGCCAGTGGTCGGGCCGCGAACTGGAGGTGAGCCAAAGTCGCCCCGACCCGAGCCTGCCTTTCATTGGCCGGGCACACAATGCGGTGATCGAGGGCCTGGTACAGGGCCGGCAGGACCGTCGCCTGGTGGTGGGCGGCTTTAATGTGACGATGGCGAGCGACACCGTGTTTGCCGGTGTGCAGTCTTCGCAGCTGACGCTGGATCGACGCGTGCGGGTCACCGGCGTGTTCAGCGGCGCGCGGGAGGTACAGGCCACGCGTATCGAATTGCCCCGCGAGCGCTCCGATTCGCCAGCCGGCAACCGGCACGGGCAACTTCGAAACAGTGAGCAAAACACGGACGACTCAAGTGGCTCGGGCCATTCGGGCAGCTCGGACGATTTCAACAACTCCGGCGACTCGAGCGGCTCAAGCGACTCCAACGGCTCCGGTCACTCGGGGGATTCGGGGAACTCGGGCAGTGACAGGAGCGGCCGCTCCGAGAGCGTTGTCGACGATACTCGCCACGGGGGCAATGACAGTCATGGTGGTGGTGACAATATCGAACGCGTGGACGTGGACAAGTCTGGCAAATCAGAGCGTGTCGAGAAGGTCGAGCAATCCGGCAAGGTCGAGAGAGTGGAGAGGGTAGAGAAGGTAGAGAAAGTCGAAAAGGTCGAACGTCCGGAGAAAGTCGAGAAAGTCGATCGGCCGGAAAAGGTTGAGAAGGTCGACAAAGTTGATCGGCCGGAAAAAGTCGAGAAGGTCGAAAAAGTTGAAAAAGTTGAAAAAATCGAGAAGGTTGAAAAGGTCGACCGCTCTGGCAAGTCGGGATAAACCGTGAAGGCATGATGCACTTGCGCCATAAGTCACTAGTCTGTGTAAGTCACGCAACAAAGCCTGCGTGTGGACTTCGATGACGCAAGACACGAGGTGAACATGGACCCCAAGCGCATCCTGCTCGTCGGTTGGCTGGCCAGCCTGGCCTTGCCGACCCTGGCCGATACCTTCTCGACCTCGATCGGAACCGACTACTCCCGGGGTGATTATGGCACCGGCACGACTTCCGAAACCTGGTACGTCCCGCTGGTGGGCAAATACGAAACCGGTCCCATGACCTACAAGCTCACTGTGCCCTGGCTGCGCATCACCAATCCTTCGGTCGGCCCTGACGGCGAGCCGTTGCCCGGCGGCTGCGGGAAAGTGGAAAGCGGTTTGGGCGACACTGTCGCCGGTGCCGACTATGCCGTGCTTGACGGCAACATTGGCGGGCTGTTCGTGGACCTGATCGGCAAGGTCAAGTTGCCCACCGCCGACGAAGACAAGTGCCTGGGTACCGGCAAAACCGACTACTCCGCCCAGGTCGATGTCGCCAAGGCCTTCGGCCGGGTGACCGGGTTCGCCACGCTGGGCTGGAAAAAATTTGGCGATCCGTCAGGCTCCGACTTCGACAACCCGATATTCGCCGGCCTGGGTTTCGCCATGCCCGTGTACGCGCGCACCACGGCAGGGGTGTCCTACGACTGGCGGCAGAAGGTCGTATCCACGGGCGACCAGATCAAGGAACTCACCCTCTTCCTCACCCACAAGCTCAATCAGAACTGGAAATTTCAGTTGTATGCCGTCAAGGGGTATTCCGATGCGAGCCCGGATGGCGAGGCTGGACTGGTGTTCACCCACACCTACTGATACCCGCCAGTTTCCGGGCCCCGATGGGTTTTGTCGTCTCAACCCAGGCCTGCGCCTGCTTCAGTCCGGATGGTCGGTGGTTGACACACGGGCTGACAGGCCTAATCTAAAAGTGTGGGAATATTTCCCACGCACGGAGGCCGACTGGCTCTGAAGGATCGTTCGGAACCGCAGTTGCTTGTTTTTGCTGCAAATTAATGGCCGTGCCGGTTGGCTGGCCGCTCCAATGGGCGGCCGGGAACTCACTGGACATTGCGTTCGATACGGACATGACTACGCAACTCCAAGCGGAGGTGCATCATGCTTCTCAAAAAATGTTTGTTGGCCCTGGCAATTGGCGCAGTCCTGTCTGCATCGACTGTGCTGGTGCCCGATTACGTCGGTAGCTTCTCCAGCGTGCATGCCAAAGATGGCGGCAGCGGTGGTGGCGGCAGCGGAGGCGGAGGAGGTAACGGAGGTGGCGGCGGCAACGGAGGCGGTGGCGGTCACGGTGGTGGCGGCGGCGGTGGCTCCGGAGGCGGCGGTCATGGTGGTGACGGCGGAGGCGGCCACGGTGGCGGCGGTGGTGGTAACAGTGGTGGTCACGGTGGCGGCAGTGGCTCCGGAGGCGGTGGTCACGGTGGTAATGGCGGAGGCGGTAACGCTGGCGGTGGCCATGGCGATGGTGGCGGTGACGGTGGCGCAGGACATGGCGGCATGGGCCGCGGCGATGCTGACCATGGTGGTGTTGCCGGAAACGCAGGCCAAGGCAATGCCCGTGGCGATAAGGCTGATAAAGCCGATAAGGCTGATAGAGCCGATAAGGCCGATAGAGCCGATAGAGCCGATAGAGCCGATAAGGCTAATAGGGCTGACAACAATGCCGCAGATGCAGCCCGGAACGCTGCCAAAAATGACGCAGATGCAGCCAGAGACGCTGCCAGAGCTGATGCAGACGCAGCCCGGGATGCTGCGAAAGCTGACGCAGATGCAACCCGAGATGCCGCCAGAGCTGCGGCGGATGCTGCCCGTGACGCTGCAAAAGCTGCAGGTGTAGCGGGTGCAGATGCAACCAGAGATGCTGCGAGGGCCGCTGCAGATGCCGCCAGGGACGCTGCCAAGGCAGACGCAGATGCAACCAGAGATGCAGCCCGGGCTGCTGCAGATGCTGCCAGGAACGACGCCAAGGCTGATGCGAACGCGGCCAGAGAGGCGGCCAAGGCCGAGAAGAGGGCTGCCAGAGAGGATGTGGCGGATGCCCCTGACGCTCCAGACGCCCCGGATGCTCCGGATGCCCCAGACGCGCCGGATGTCGACGTGGTGGAGGTACAGAACTAGGCCTGCACGCTACGCAACGGCAGGCATACCCGTAGAAAACGTCCCGGGAATTTGAAGGACGTATCGAAAAAAAAGTCGCAAACCCTGCAGGGTTTGCGACTTTTTTTGCCATCGTGTTGCGCGATCGCGCTACACGGATCAGCCGTTGCTGCGATTGCTTGCCTTGGCCTTGCTTTGCGCTACAGCGGCTTCAGCCTTCTGCTTCTGCGCAACCTGGAAGGCTTCCATCGAGACCTTGCGGGCCGACTCCATGCGATTGAATGTCTTGTCACCACCACCGGTGGCCATCGCCAGAGAAGAAGCGGTCAGAGCGGCAATTACGAACAGAGCTTTCATGGATTTCATTTGGATATCCTCAAGTGAGAAAGTGAGATAGGTAAATAGTTAAAAACGGAATTCATTGGCAAAGGCTGAACGGGCTTGTTCAACCTGACTTCACCAGCCAGCCAGAGCGGCGTTTCCGGTTCCCCAGGTGCCTTGCTCCATACGGCCTTCAGCGTTTTTGTTTTTCGCCCAGACGGTGAGCAGCACCATCATTCCAAAGCCACCGACGATGAGAACCGGATAGGCCGCCAGCAACTCGACCAGCGAGTATTTCCAGGCCAGCGGACGACCGACACCGAGCATGGCGGCATAGAACCACGACACACCGGAGAGCGCGCCGGAGAACAGCGCCAGCATGCGCAAGTTAAAAGAGAGTTTGAGTATCGAACCGGCTTTCTTCAGTGCCGGCAATACAGCGCTATGCAACAGGAAACCGTTAAAGGTCAATAACACAACGATACCGATTTTGGCTTGCAACTTTGGATTGAGGAAATATTCCATCCCCTTGCCGGCATAATCTATTCCGATAATAGCAATGCCCGTAATCCAAAGCGCTACAAGTGCAAGCGATACGGTTTTTTGAAGGCTTTCCAGATGCGCGTCATCATGGTGACCCGACACATCCCCCTTCAGGAGTTGCTTGACCATTGCAATGTCACTGGTCAACACAAGTCCGATTGCCACGCAGCAGGCGATAAGATGGAAATATACAACGCCCAAGCGAATATATTCCGCGGCTGGCGAAGTCAGTATACCAAGTTCCATGATTACCTCTTTGTACTCTTAGTGGATCAACATGACTTCAGCACGGCTAGTTGAATTTATCCGTTGCTGACTGCAGTCAGGATCCAGCAATTTCTATTATTTAATCTTGCGGCATTTTGCTGCGAAGAAAAAAGCGAGTTTAGCGAATGAACTTTTTGAACATTCGGTTAGTTCCATTTTCAGGTAACAAAAAACCTCATTCGCACTGGGCGTCTATATGAGGTTTAACTTCCGCTTCTTGAGTCAGCTGAGCATCGGAGCCCGTGTGACCTGTTGCGTATTCTGAACGAAAAAAACCGTCTGCGTTCATTTTTTGATCAATTTTGCTGACCAACGGCAGTGCCGAAATTGGTCGCATATTGCTATCACCGGAGGACGCAGCCAGCACCATGACTGACTTTCGGCGAGTCGGGAGGCGCATGAAAGCCCCGTCGATTTTTTCGTCTTTTTTTCCATATTCCAGGGTAAAAATCGGGGGTTATAAGGCCAATCGGCCATCAAAAAAGCCCTGGTAGGGGTAAAAAACCAGGTCAATGCACTGCCATTTTTCCCTCGAAAAAAGCACATTCCGGGCAGTTGATTGCGTCGTGCAATGCACCTTCTTCCTCCGGCACTGTTTGCGGGTGTGAGAGGGCGCCCGACGACGGCTTTGGTTTGAAGAATAAAAATGTGCAGGTTTTTGAGCAAATTTTTCGCATTAACAGGGCGGTCAGCACCGCCCGGGAGGGCGTCAGTGAAACCCATGAGGTACTGGCGACAGGTAGCAATCGGCCAAGCAAGGACTGTTTGGAGGCTCTATAGGTTGCACCTGGCACAGAGCGACCAGGGCGGACGTGCACGGGGACAGTGCTCTGACCGCAGGCAACGGCCGTACTATAATTAATGTCTGTCAATGTTTGTGTGGCGGGCGCTCCAAAACGAATCAGGTATCCATAGATAGCGTTCACCTGACAGGCAAAGGGCAGCACAGCAAAAGGGATGGACAATACGTCTGATGACTCGAGAGAGGGTTCAGCCATGAAAATTCACTCCTTCCAGCATTACTCTCATGGTCTGGAAATGGCCGTTCATGATGCTTGGATTACCGCCAGGGTGAAGTCGGCCCTGGCATTTTCCGATCCGACCCTTAGCCTGCATATCAACGTCAAAACCCATGCGGGCATAGTGGGGTTAAGCGGCCGCGTCAACACCCATAGACAGTGTGAACAGGCCATTGAGCTGGCCCGTTCGGTTCATGGTGTCGCCGAAGTCGATGCCAGCGACCTGCAGACCCATGTGTTCACGCCAGGGAGTTTTCCAGAAGCGCCCAACGCCGAAGAGAGCACTGAGCGCCGGCCACAGTCGTCAACAAAGATGGACGACAAATGACAATGGCAACTTTGTAGGCGCCGCGCTCCCAGTCGGGAACCGGGAGCGCAGGGAGCTGAATGCCTGTGTGCCCCAGAGTGAAACGCCCATGGCTTCGTGGACATTTGCGACTGGCTGCTCAGGCCGTTTTCTGCCTGTCATCCAAGGGTCTGCATCAGGCTGCGTAATTGGAGAATCGCCTGCGCAATCGGGGAGGTTGGCAGGCAGCGCAATCGCTAGTTTAGGGCCTATCCAACAACAAGACCTCGCTATAGGAAGGCTTATGCAATACAGGTTTGCCATCTCGCACTGTGTGCCCTGCGTTTTTGAGTTGACTAAGGGAAACCTTTAGCCGGGTTGAAGTTTTCCCCCCAACGGATGCTGTTCATCTCGATATCGGCGCGGCGCCTACTGACTTACCTTGGGTAGACAGGAGGCGTGTCGTCTTGGCGGGCTGTTGCATTGAGCCCGCCTGGCGTTTTACCCCATAACAACAATAGGCCTGACCATGCTCGAACCCATCGTTCTTTATATCCCTGATGCAATTCGCCTTCCTGCGCAAGAAGGCTCGGTGTTCGGCTGCCGGCATTTTTAACTTTTAGTTCGAATCTGCTCCTATAAATACAGTGCCCAGCACATACAGATGTGGAGAAGTTAGATGCTTCAGGTAAAACAATCTTGCCGTGGGCTTGGTATTGCCGGCGTGTTGGGAATGATCTGTTCGCCATTGGCAGCCTATGCCGATGTTGTTGATGATAGTCACTTGAAAGTGGATACGCGTAACTTCTACTTGCACCGTAATTACACCAATAACAATGCGCCGGTTTCTGAAGTGCATAGTTGGTCTCAGGGGTTCGATGCACAGTTTACGTCCGGTTACACCGACACGGTCCTGGCGATCGGCCTTGATGTGGATGCGCAATACGCAGTGCGCCTGGATTCATCGGGCAACGACGGTTCGCTGCCTTACAGCGTCAGTGACCAGCAGACGGCGGATGACTACAGTCGCGCCGGTGCAACCTTCAAGATGCGCTACAGCAAGACCGAGTTGAAGGTCGGTGACCTTCGCCCTCAATTGCCGGTGGCGTACGATGACACCAGTCGGCAACTGGATACGATCTATCAAGGGGCGGTGGTCGAGTCCAGGGAAGTCGATGGATTGACGATGACCGGTGGCCGGTTCTGGTCTGCCGTGACACGGGAATCTTCCAACCACGAGAAACTGTACAAGTTTGGCTCCACCGATAATCTCGACAGTGACGGCCTGGACTTCGGCGGCGCCACTTACGACATTACCAAGAACCTGCAAGCCAGTTATTTCTATGGCGTGTTGCACGATATTTATCAGCAGCACTATTTCGGCCTGATGCATATGGCTGACTTGGGTAATGGCTACAAACTCAAGACCGACTTGCGCTACTTCAATAACAATGAAGATGGTAGTGCCTTGAACGGTGAGATCGACAACCGTTCCTACGGTGGCTTGTTCACCTTGCTCAAAGGCGCCCACATGTTTGGCCTCAGTTACCAGCGCATGCTCGGTGACAGCGTGTTCCCGACGATGAACGGGTTTATCCCGCAACCTTATCTGGTGCACTGGTCGTCCCTGGGGTTTGTCCGCCCGGATGAAAAGTCCTGGGGCGCGCGCTACAGCTATGACTTTGCCGGGATGGGCATGCCGGGGCTGAAGCTCTACACCCGCTACATCAAGGGAACCCACTGGGACCGTGGCGCCAACCTGAGCGACAACCAGGAAAGCGAACGCTTCCTGGGGCTCAGCTACGTGGTGCAGAGCGGGGCGCTGCAAGGCCTGGGGCTGGACCTGCGCAACATCGACGTGAAACAGAAGTACGGCTACGACTACAACGAATTTCGTTTCGCCACGACCTACACCTGGAAGTTCTGGTAAGCCCGGTCCATCCGGGGTTTGACCCCATAACAATAAGAGGCCTGACCATGTTCGAACCCTTTGTCCTTTACATCTGCCCCGCAACTTCCCAGTCGGTGCGCCGTGCACCGTCACCCGGCGCGCTGTGCCCATGAGCGGATTCCAAGAGGAGCAAACACTAATGAATATCCAGGTCGATAACGCGGTCCTGCAACAGCAGAAGAAGAAAACCTACATTTACGAGTGGTACGTGGTCGGCCTGTGCATGATCGCCTACATCTTTTCATTTGTGGATCGGCAGATCCTGGCGCTGATGATCGAACCGATCAAAGCCGACCTGCAGATCAGCGACACTCAGTTCAGCTTGCTGCACGGGCTGGCCTTTTCGTTGTTCTACGCGTTCATGGGCATGCCCATCGCCTACCTGGCGGATCGCTTCTCCCGGCCGAAGATCATCGCCGTCGGCGTGGTGTTCTGGAGCCTGGCGACGGCTGCCTGCGGCATGAGCAAGAACTTCCTGCACATGTTCCTCGCCCGCATTGGCGTCGGTGTCGGCGAAGCGGCCCTGTCGCCCTCGGCCTACTCGATGTTCAGCGACATGTTCCCCAAGGAAAAACTCGGCCGCGCCGTGGGCATCTACTCGATCGGCTCGTTCGTCGGTGGTGGCCTGGCCTTCCTGGTGGGTGGCTATGTGATCGCGATGCTCAAGGACATGAACACCATCGAAGTCGCCGTTCTCGGTGCGATGAAGGCCTGGCAACTGGCGTTCTTCATTGTCGGCCTGCCCGGTATCGTGGTCGGCCTGTTGATCTGGCTTACCGTGCGCGACCCGGCGCGCAAGGGGCTGCAGGTCGATGCACAGGGTCAGGCCAAGAAGGTTGCGATGAGCGATGGCTTGCGTTTCCTCGGTCGCCACCGTGCCACCTTCACCTGCCATTACCTGGGCTTTTCGTTCTACGCCATGGCCCTGTTCTGCATGATGAGCTGGAGCCCGGCGCTGTACATCCGCAAGTTCGGCCTGTCGCCAATGGAGGCCGGCTACATGCTCGGCACCGTGCTGTTGGTGGCCAATACCGCAGGCGTGCTGTTTGGCGGATGGCTCACCGACTACCTGGCCAAGAAAGGTCATCAGGACGCCGCCATGCGCACCGGCGTCATCGGTGCCATCGGCATGGCGGTGCCGGCCGTGCTGTTCCCGCAAGTCGATCAACTGTGGCTGTCGGTGACGCTGTTGGTGCCGGCGATGTTCTTCGCTTCGTTCCCGATGCCGGCGTCCACGGCGGCGATGCAGATCCTCGCGCCGAACCAGGTGCGCGCACAGGTCTCGGCGGTGTTCCTGCTGATCAGCAATCTGCTGGGCCTGGGCCTGGGCACCACGCTGGTGGCGCTGTTGACCGACCGCTACTTCGGATCGCCCGCGGCGGTGGGTTCGTCGATGTCGCTGGTGATCGCCGGTGCATCGGTGTTGACGGTGCTACTGCTATGGCGTGGCTGCCGTCGTTTTCGGGAAAGCTATGCCCGGGAGTATCCGACCCGGGCCTGATTGGTCATAGTCCACGATCGGCGCCTCGGCCTCGCTCCCTTTGAAGGGCGCGGGGCCGGGGTGCTCCAGGTCAGGAGAACCCTTGATGTTGAATGATGTACACCTGCTGGAACGGCACAGCCTGCTCAGCTCGGCCGATTACCGCGAGATCAAGGACAAGGTCAGCCAATACCTGTGCCCCCACAGCTTCAACGTACTGCGTGACGAGCCCATCCACACTCGGCTCAACGGGGTGTTTTTCGGCGATTCGGCACTGCTCGACCTGCGCTATGGCGCGCCGGTGGAAATCACCATCGGCGACATTGCCGATCAGTACCTGTTTCGCATTACCTTGCAGGGGCACTGCGAAGTGGCCCACGGGCGGCGCAGCGCGGCGATGCAGTCGGGCTACCTGAGCGTTTCCTCGCCGTTCGCGCAAAGCCGCATCGTCACCGATGGCGAGTGCCGCAACCTGATCCTGCGGGTCGACCGTGATGCCCTGGAGACACAATTGCAACGCCTGCTCGGCCGCAGTCTGCGGCAGTCGGTGATCTTTGATGTCAGCGTCGACCACCTGGGCGCGGGCGTCGTCAGCCTCTATCACACCCTGGACTACATCTGCCGGCTGTACGGCAGCGGCGTGGACGGTTCGCGTCTCGCCAGCGGACTGTCCGAATACCTGATGCAACTGCTGCTCACACAGCTGCCGCACAACTACTCGGCGGATCTGTTGATCGACTCGCGCGCGCCGCTGCCGCACCACGTGAAAAAGGCCCGTGACTACATCGAGGAACACCTCGACGAACCGATCAGCCTGACGACCTTGAGCGAACTGTGTGGCGTCTCGGTGCGCACCCTGCAAAACGGTTTCAACCAGTTCCTTCAGCAGGCGCCGATCGAGTACATCCGCGACCGGCGCCTGGCGGTGATCCACGAATCGCTCAAACAGGGCAGGGCCGGTGAAACCGTCACCGATATCCTGTTGCGTCACGGCATCAACAGCTTCGGGCATTTCTCCAGCGCTTATCGGCAACGCTATGGCTGTCTGCCGTCGGACACCCTGCGGCGGCAGAAGCATTGAGACTCCTGCGCAATCCGTCAGTCGGCTGCGCAATCGGATAAGTGCGCGACGGTGCGGCTCGATAGGATCGAGTCACTGACAAAAAGGAGTATCTGCATGAATATTACTGTGCTGGGTGGTGGTCACGGCTGTTACGCCGCTGCTGTCGAAATGGCTGAAAAGGGGCACCCGACCCGCCTGTGGCGTCGCGACTCCACCGCGCTCAAGGAGCTGCTGGCCATCGGCAGCCTGACCATCAAGGACTACAAGGGCACTCGCCAGTTGTCCGTCGGCCAGCAGGGCGACAAGCTGTCGTTCACCGACGACCTGGCCGAAGCCCTGGGCGACGCGCAACTGGTGATCATCCCGCTGCCGTCGACCTCCCACGAAGACCTGGCCAGACATGTTGCGCCGCACCTGCACGACGGTCAGGTGGTGTTCCTGCCGCCGGGCACTTTCGGCAGCTTCGTGTTCGCCAAGGCCATGGCCGATGCGGGCAACCGGAGCAAGGTCGCCTTCGCTGAAACCGGTACGCTGCCGTATCTGGTACGCAAGCATGGCACCAGCGACCTGGTGATCAGCGGTTACGCCACCCGCCTGCCAACCGGCGTATTCCCCAGCAACCTGTCCGAGCATGCTTTTGCGGTACTGCGCGAGGCCTACCCGAGCGTCGAGCCGATTGAAGACGCCCTGAGCGGTGCGCTGATGAACGCAGGCCCGATCATCCATCCGCCGCTGATCATGATGAACGCCGGTCCCCTGGAGCATTTCGAGGCCTGGGACATTCATAACGAAGGTACCCAACCGTCGATCCGCCGCGTGACCAACCAGCTCGATGCCGAGCGCATGGCCGTGCGCGAAGCACTGACCTACGGCGCTCCGCACTTCCCCCTGGCCGACCACTACAACACCACCGAAGGCGATGAGTGGATGTACGGTCGCGGTGCCCACGGCAAGCTGACCGACAGCGGCGACTGGCGCGAAGACATCGACCTGCAGAAGCACCGCTACATGCTCGAAGACACCCGCCTGGGCCTGTCTTTCCTGGTGTCCGTCGGCCGCTGGGCCGGTGTGCCGACTCCGGTGGCGCAGGGTCTGCTGAGCATTGCTTCGGTCGTCGCTGCACGGGATCTCTACGCCGAAGGCCGCACCCTGGAAAACCTCGGTCTGGCCACACTGAGTCGAGCGCAGATGACCGAACTGCTGACCAAGGGCTACAACTGATGAACGCCGCGCAGCCCCAGGTCAGCGTGGTCGGCGCCGGCCGGATGGGGGAGGGCATTGCCCTGGCGTTCATCCATGCGGGCCTGCCGGTCACCCTCATCGATATAAAGGATCGCTCCGAGGAGGAACGGCACGGCTACTTCGAGCGTGTGCGCAACAACATCCGCAGCGAATTGCAGATGCTGGTACGCCTTGGTGTACTCGAGGGGGATCAGGCGGACATCGCGATAGCCCGGCTGGCGGTGCAATCGAAATCCCAGGCCGCGGCGACACTGCCTCAGTGCGACCTGGTGTTCGAAGCGGTGCCGGAGGTCATCGCGGTCAAGCAGGAGACCTTCGCCTGGGTCAGCGAGCATGTCCCGGCGTCGACCATCATCGCCTCGACGACGTCGACGTTTCTCGTCACCGAGTTGAGCGAAATGGTCAGCACGCCTGCGCGCTTCGTGAACGCGCACTGGCTCAATCCCGCGTACCTGATGCCGCTGGTGGAAGTCAGCCGCAGCGAAGCGACCTGCCCTCAGGTCGTCGAACGGCTGCTGCAACTGCTCAAGCGGATCGGCAAGGTGCCCGTGGTGTGCAATCCGGTGGCTGGCTACATCGTGCCGCGCATTCAGGCATTGGTGATGAACGAAGCCGCACGGATGGTGGAAGAGGGCGTGGCCAGCGCAGAAGATATCGACACCGCAGTGCGCGTCGGTTTCGGGCTGCGCTTCTCGGTGCTGGGCCTGCTTGAATTCATCGACTGGGGCGGCGGCGACATTTTGTACTACGCCTCGCGCTACCTGAGTGGAGCGCTGTCACCGCGCTTCGAATCGCCACAGGTGATCGCCGACAACATGCAAAACGGCCGCAATGGCTTGCGAGATGGCCAAGGTTTCTACGACTACCGTGACATGGACGTGGAAGCCTACAAGCAGCAGCGTCTTGGCGATTTTGTCCGCAAGCTGCAATTGTCGGGGATGACGCCAGCGTTCGATGGCGCCTTGAAGCAGGCCTGAGCCTCAGGGCCCGGATGCCGGGCCCTGTCGATCCAATTGCGTAGTCTGAGCAAACCAGGCGCCGGCCTGGTACCAACAGGCGATCAATAATCCCAGAAGGCCGCAATCCAGCGGAAAGCGTCACCGTCGACCGCCACTCGGCCGACCGAGGGGAAGGGCAGGTGAGTGGCGACGAACAACTCGCCGCTCGCCGCCGCCTCCTGTAGCAGGCGGACTCGAACGCGAACCGATTCCTTGGGATCGTGCTCGGAGCCGTTGTGCCAGTCGGGATGGGCTTCTGGCCGTTATCTACCTGATGCAAAAGCCAGTTATCCCTGGCAACGCAGCCGGCCCGCGCGGCTATCGGTCCAGCAGAGGTGCCAGCAATGCACACATACCGCGCCAGTGCGAACCCTCCCAGTAAACCCGTTTGCAGGCGTCGCAGCGCAGGAAGTGCGAGTAGAGGGCGCCAACGCGTGGCGGCACCTGCGACCGAGCCAGTTCCGGGCTGATCTCGTGCAGCGGCAGGTTGCAATGAAGGCACAAGCTGAATGGCCGTGCGCTACGCGCCAGGTCGAGGCGCTCGTACAGTTCGCGCAGCTGCAGCGACGGTTTCAGGGCATGCACATAACAGCCATGGCTGATGATCCGGCGCTTGAGCAGTTCGCGGTCGCGGGTTAGCACAATGCGTCCTTGCTGCGCAGCGATCTCGGCGATCTGGCCATCCTCGAAGCCATTGTCATAGAGGGTGTCGAAGCCGCTCATGCGCAGCAGGCTGGCCAGCCCGCCAAGGTGCGCATCAGCGACGAAGCGCAGCACCCGTAAAGGTTGCGCACGAACCTTGAGCAGCGGGCTGATGTCCAGCGCTTCGAACTTTGGATACACCGCCAGCCGGTCACTGTCGAGGATCACCCGCTCGAAGCCCACCGACTCGCCGTTGAGCAGCACCAGTTCGACTTCGGTGTGCGGTACCCCGAGCGCCTCGATCATGTGCTTGACCGTCGCCCCTCGCGCGCATTCGCAAGTGAAGGATTGCCGCCGCCGTTCGGCCGGCAGGAAATCGTTGAGCTCCTCGTAGAAGCGAAAGGTTGCACTGGTCATGCTGAACAGTATGGCAGGGCTGCAGGATGAGCGAGTCCGGTCCGGAGATTTTCTCCGGCGGGTCCCAAACTACGATCGTCATCATGTTGAAATGGATGATGCCATGGAGCTTCGATGCAGGATGTACTGCTAGAAATTGATATCCACGTCAGTCGATGGGCAGCGATATGCTCAATCTCGTTCCTTTGTCCGGTGCGCTGTCGATCGTGAATTCCCCACCCAGCATGCTGATGCGCTCCTTCATGCCCACCAGCCCGAACGAGTTCAGTTTTTTGCGATCCGTCATGCCTACGCCGTTGTCCTTGATCTGCAGGTAAAGCCGGCGACCCTCCCTGGAGAGTTCGATATGCACCTGTGTCGCTTGCGCGTGCCGGGCAATATTCGACAGTGATTCCTGCACGATGCGGAACAGCGTCGTGGCGGATTTTTCGTTCAGGTCGCAACGGAAATTTTCGTCTTTCGCCGACATCGTGCAATCGATCGCGCTGCGCTGGCGGAACTCTTCAAGTTGCCACTCGATCGCGGCCTGCAATCCCAGGTCGAGTACGGGGGGCCGAAGATCATTGATGATACTGCGCACACTGCGGATGGCTGTATCGAGGTGATTCAGCGCATCGCTGGCCTTTTCGTTGAGCCTGGGGTGCAGGGTGGCGGTGCGCGCCTGCAGCATGGAGACGTCGATGCGCAACGCCAGCAGACTCTGTCCCAGCTCGTCGTGGATGTCGCGTGCGATGCGCTTTCGCTCTTCTTCCTTGAGGTGCTCCTGATAGGAGGCCAGTTCACGCAGCTGCCGTTTCGATTGCAGCAATTCTTCGGTCTGCATCGTCAGTTTGCGTTGCAAGTAGAACAGGTCGACAAACACCTGGATCTTGGCGCGAAGCACTTCGGCGACAATCGGCGAGAAGATGTAATCCACGGCACCGGACGTGTAACCGCGGAAACGCTCGGAATCCGTGTCGGCCTCCGCGGTGACGAAGATAATGGGCGTATGGGCCGACTTCGGGCGGCCGTGAATGAGTGCGGCGGTTTCAAAACCGTCCATTGCCGGCATTTTCACGTCGAGCAGAATGACGGCGAAGTCGCGCTGCAATAGCAGGCGCAGCGCCTCGCGTCCGGACGTCGCCGTGGCGACATCGAGGCCCATGTCGGTAATTACCGCGGCGAGCGCCGTGAGCTTGGCGGGATTGTCATCCACCAGCAACACGGAGGCTGGCACGCCATCCGGCGGGGCAAGGTGCCGCACCTGGGCGTTCTCTTTGAATACCGGAGGTTGCTTCATCGATAGAGCCATTTGCGCATCAGTGACAGCAGCTGGTCGGTATCCACCGGCTTGCTGACATAGTCCGAGGCGCCTGCCTCGATGCACTTTTCACGGTCACCCATCATCGCCTTGGCCGTCAGCGCAATCATGGGCAGGGCTTCAAATCGTTTGAAGGTACGGATCTGGCGCATGGTTTCAAAGCCATCCATCTCGGGCATCATGATGTCCATCAGCACGATGTCGGTATCGGGCTGCTGCTGCAGCAGTTCTATGGCGGTCCGGCCGTTTTCGGCCGTGGCCACCCGCATGTTGTTGCTCTCGAGCACGCTGGTCAGGGCAAAGATATTGCGCACGTCGTCGTCGACCACCAGGGCCTTTTTGCCCTCGAGGCTGTCCGACCCCTCATAGAGTTTTTCCAGCATCCTGCGCTGGGTCTGCGACAGCCTGTCGACGACACGGTGTAGAAACAGTGCGGTTTCGTCGAGTATGCGCTCGGGGGATTGAACGGCCTTGATCACGCCCTTGCCCAGCAGTGTCCGGAAACGCTCGTGTTGCGGCTTGGTCAGTGTCTCTGCACCGTAGACGACAATCGGCAGTTCACGCCTGGCCTGGTCTTCCTGTAACGCCTCGAGGAGCTTGATGCCGGATGCGTCGGGCAGTTCGAGATGGATTGCCATGCAGTCGTAGCGTTTCTTTGCCAGTGTCTTCAAGGCCTCAGCGCCGCTGGCGGTCGTTTCGATCTTCACGTCGGTGTTGTCGAGTAGATCGAGGATGCGGGCGCGGTTCGCTTCGTTGCCGTCGATCAGCAGCAGGTTCCTGGTCTTGCGTCCCGCGAATGCGACGATGCCGACCAGCGCATGTTGAATCTCATCGGCTGTGACTGGCTTGAGCAGATAGTCGAAAGCGCCATAGCGCAGCCCGCGTGTGCGGTCGTCAGTGCTCGAGATGATCTGGACCGGGATGTGACGCGTGGCGAAATTTCCCTTCAACTGCTCGAGCAGCAACCAGCCATCGATGTCTGTCAGGCCCGGGTCCAGCGTGATCGCGGCGGGTTTGAAGCGCTCGACAAGTTCCAGCGCATCCGCGCCACGGGTCGTGACGATAGCCCTGAACCCCTTCTGGTGCGCGGCCTCGAGCAGGATGCCGGCGAATCGGGCGTCGCCCTCGAGCATCAGCAGCACCTGGTCCCCGGGTTGGACCGACTCGCGGTCGTCGAGTATCTGTGCAGAAGGGCCTGACATAAGGTCGCGCCTGACCTGGCCAGGTACTGCCTCTGTCGCGGGTTCGTCCAGCATCTGACGCTGGGCATCCTGTGTTCGCAAGGGCACGTACAGCGCAAAAGTACTGCCCTTGCCGATCTCACCGGGGATCAGCCGCAGCTCACCGCCCAGCCGGTGTGCGAGCTCGCGGCTGATCGACAGGCCGAGGCCGGTGCCGCCGTATTTTCGTGAGGTTCCGGTATCGGCTTGCTGGAACGCCTCGAAGATGAGCTTCTGCTTGCCGGCCGATACGCCAATGCCGGTGTCGGTGACCACGAAGGCGACCACCGCATCGGCGCGATTCAGTTCGCTGTGATCCACACTCCACCCGGACACAACGGGCTCGATGCTGATCTTGACGCTGCCTTGCTCAGTGAACTTGAAGGCGTTGGACAGCAGGTTCTTGACCACCTGCAGCAGGCGCTTTTCGTCGGTCCACAAGGCGGGGGGCAGGGTAGGCGCCAGTTCGATCGTGAAGGTCAGGCCGCGGCTTTCGGCGACCGGCCGGAAGGTGCGTTCGATCTGGTCGTGCAGATCGGCGAACAGCGCTTCATTCAGATCCAGTGTGACCGTACCCGACTCGATCTTGGACAGGTAGAGAATCTCGTCGATCAGCTCCAGCAGGTCTTTGCCCGCGCTGCGGATGGTCTTGGCATATTCGACCTGCCTGGGGGTGAGATTGTGTTCCGCGTTGTCGCTGAGCTGCCGGGCCAGGATCAGCAAGCTGTTCAATGGCGTTCTGAGCTCATGGGACATGCTGGATAGGAATTCGGACTTGTACTTCGAGGTCAGCGTCAGCTGCTCCGCCTTCTCCTCCAGCGACAGCTTGGTGATTTCGACTTCGCGGTTCTTGCGCTCGACTTCGGCTTTCTGCTCCGCCAGCAGTCCGGCCTTGTCCTCCAGCTCCTCGTTGGTCTGTCTCAATTCCTCCTGTTGCCTTTGCAGTTCGTGCGCCAGCGATTGCGACTGCTTGAGCAGTTCTTCGGTACGCATATTGGCTTCGATCGTGTTGAGCACGATACCGATGGATTCGGCCAGCTGATCAAGGAAGGTTTGATGAATGATGCTGTAGCGCGTGAACGAAGCCATTTCGACGACGGCCTTGACCTTGTTCTCGAACAGGATCGGCAACACGATGATATTCAGCGGGGCGGCAGCACCGAGTCCCGATGAAATCGCGACGTAATCGGCCGGTACATCAGTCAGCAGGATGCGCCGCTTCTCGTAGGCGCATTGCCCGACCAGGCCCTCGCCGAGCCGCCACTCATCGTTCACATTGATGTTGCCCTTGTACGCATAAGCGGACAGCAGCTTGAGTTTCGCAGGATCCGGCGGGTTCTCGTCCATCATGTAGAACACACCGTGCTGGGCGTTGATCAGCGGAGCCAGTTCAGACAGCACCATCTTGGAGACTGCCGCCAGATCGCGCTGACCCTGCAGCAGGCGGTTGAATTTCGCCAGATTGCTCTTGAGCCAGTCCTGCTCCGCGTTTTGCCGCGTGGTTTCGCGCAGGTTGCGGATCATCTCGTTGACGTTGTCCTTGAGTTCCGCCACTTCACCCTTTGCTTCCACCTCCACGTAACGGGTCAGATCGCCCTTGGTCACCGCAGTCGCCACATCGGCAATTGCACGCACCTGGTTGGTCAGGTTGGCCGCCAGACCGTTGACGTTGTCCGTCAGGTCGCGCCAGGTGCCGGCAGCACCCGGCACGTGGGCCTGGCCCCCCAGCTTGCCCTCGACGCCCACTTCACGCGCCACCGAGGTCACCTGGTCGGAGAACAGCGCCAGCGTATCGGTCATACCGTTGATGGTGTCGGCCAGTTCGGCGATCTCACCCTTGGCTTCCAGTGTCAGTTTCTTCTTCATGTCGCCGTTGGCGACGGCGGTCACCACTTTCGCGATGCCTCGCACCTGGCTGGTCAGGTTGGCCGCCATGAAGTTCACGTTTTCGGTCAGATCCCTCCAGGTGCCGGACACGCCTTGCACCTGTGCCTGCCCCCCGAGCTTGCCTTCGGTGCCGACTTCGCGCGCCACCCGCGTCACTTCGGCGGCAAAGCTGTTGAGCTGGTCCACCATGGTGTTGATGGTGTTCTTCAGCTCCATGATTTCGCCCTTGGCTTCCACGGTGATCTTGCGCCCCAGGTTGCCTTTGGCCACCGCCGTCGTCACGTCGGCGATGTTGCGCACCTGATTGGTCAGGTTGGCCGCCATGCTGTTGACCGAGTCGGTCAAGTCTTTCCAGGTGCCACCGACGCCCGTCACCTTGGCCTGGCCGCCGAGTTTGCCGTCAGTCCCCACCTCGCGAGCCATGCGCGTCACTTCGTCGGCAAAGGTCGAGAGCTGGTCCACCATGGTGTTGATGGTTTCCTTGAGCTGGAGAATTTCACCTTTGGCTTCGGCTGTGATCTTGCGCGACAGATCGCCGTTGGCCACCGCCGTCGTCACGTCGGCAATGTTGCGCACCTGGGTGGTCAGGTTGGCTGCCATGCCGTTGACCGAATTGGTCAAGTCCTTCCAGGTGCCGGACACGCCGGTCACTTCGGCCTGTCCACCCAGTTTGCCTTCGGTACCGACTTCCAGCGCGACCCGTGTCACCTCCGAGGCGAAGCTGGAGAGCTGGTCGACCATGGTGTTGATGGTGTTTTTCAGTTCGAGAATCTCGCCCTTGGCTTCAACGGTAATTTTCTTGCCGAGGTCGCCGCGCGCCACCGCCGTCGTCACCTGGGCGAGGTTGCGCACCTGGGTGGTCAGGTTGGCCGCCATGCCGTTGACCGATTCGGTCAGGTCGCGCCAGGTGCCCGAGACACCGCGCACTTCCGCCTGGCCGCCCAACTTGCCTTCGGTACCGACTTCCAGCGCCACGCGGGTCACCTCCGCAGCGAAACTCGAGAGCTGGCCGACCATGGTGTTGATGGTGTTTTTCAGCTCGAGAATCTCACCCCGGGCTTCGACGGTAATCGTCTTGCCCAGATCGCCTTTGGCCACTGCCGTGGTCACGTAAGCGATGTTGCGCATCTGGGTGGTCAGGTTGGCGGCCATGTCGTTGACGGAGTCGGTCAGGTCTTTCCAGGTGCCGGACACCCCTTTGACATTGGCCTGCCCGCCGAGAATGCCCTCAGTACCCACTTCGCGCGCCACGCGGGTGACCTCGGAAGCGAAGGAGCCCAGTCGCGTCACCATGGTGTTGACGATCTCGGCGGACTTGAGGAACTGGCCCCGCAGTTTCAGGCCGTCGAGTACCGGCGGTACCTGCTGGCTCAGATTACCCTCGGCCACCGAACCGACCACGCGAATGATCTCGTTCATCGGGCTGATGAGGTCGCTGGTGAGCGCATTGCTGGAGTTGACGATCTTTTGCCACGAGCCTTTCATCATCGGCAATTGGATTCGCTCATCGACCTTGCCCTGCTTGCCGATCAGTTGCGCCACGCGTTCGAATTCGGTGGTGGTCTCGGCCGCCATGTCGATGATCTCGTTGAGCGTGTCGGCGATCTTGCCCGGCATGCCGGTCCAGTCTTCCGGCATGCGCGTGGTGAAGTCACCTTTGCGCAACGACTTCAGCGCTGCCAGCAATGTCTTCATGTCCAATACTTCGATCGGTGTCGTCACTGTGGCCATGTCTTTGTCCAGTCAAAATGATGCCGCGGGCAAGGCATCACCCCTTGCCGCAAGAGCCGGCATTGCAGTGTTTACCCTGTTGAAAACTGCGCGCTGGCTTACGAAATACTAGCAAGGTTGGTGCAATGCCCCGGATCCTGGGGGAAATTGTCATCTTGCAGTGCAATCCCGACCTGCTAACGTAGAGCCCGGCAGCAGATTCAATGGCTTGCTGGCCACTGGCCGCAGGGTTGGTGTGGGAATGCATGAGCGCGCGCCTCTGGGCCGGCGGGTTCAACATCATCTGTACATCGAGACACGAGACGGCTAGGGCCTTGCGGGTGCGAATGGAAAAGATAGATGACTGACCGAAAAATCAGAGTCCTGCTGGTGGATGATCACAGCATCGTGCGTAGCGGTGTGCGACGCATGCTGGAGACGGCCGGCGAGATCGACGTAACGGGTGAAGCCGAGACGGCGCAAGACGCCATGCTCCTGGTCCGCGAGCAGGATTTCGACGTGGCGCTGGTCGATATTCAGCTTCCCGACAAGAACGGCCTCGAGCTTCTCAAACTCATGCGCGCGCACAAGCCCAAGCTCGCCGTTCTGATGTTGAGCATGCATTCGGTCGAGGCCTATGCGTTACGCGCAATCAAGCACGGCGCAGCGGGATACCTCACCAAGGATATTTCCGCAGCCACCCTGGTGGCGGCCGTTCGCAAGGTGGCCTCAGGCGGCAAGCACGTCAGTCCCGAGCTGGCGGAAAAACTGGTCAATGCTATTGGCAGAGGCGACGAGGCACCCCACGAAGCGCTCTCCGACCGGGAGCTTGAAGTACTGAAGCTCCTCGCTGCAGGCGAAAGAATTGTGCGCATCGCTCAGATACTGCACTTGAGTCCGAGCACCGTCACGACGTACCGGGCACGCATCCTGGAAAAAACCGGGATGGACAGCAACGCGAAACTGGCCCGCTATGCACTTGAAAACGGCTTGTTAACCTAGAGTGACTGCTTGTAGTGGAACCACTACAAGCTTTTGGCTGATATCTCCACAAAGAACTCCTGCTAACGTCGATAGCGGAGACCGTCCCGATCAAGCATATTTACCCCTCGGAATATATTGGTCTGCTCAATGGAGTTGTCTTCGTCAACGAGTCAGAAAAGACTCCGGAATGGATATTCACAAGTTGAGCACTGAGTGCACGCTGCATTCATGTTGAATCAACGTTCAAACTGGAGGGCGTCATGATGATAGGTTATGGGTTATGCGCATTACTGTGGGGGGTAGTGCTGCTGGAGGAAATCCAACTCATGCCCCGCCAGGAATGGAAAGAAGAGGGTCTGAAAAAGGTTCTATTGCTGCGCCGGACCAGAACACGGACTGGCTACTTTATTGCGTTGATCGCTGGCGCAATGTGCCTTTATAGCGAAATCCTGGTGGCGCCGGTCGAACAGAGTATTTTCAATCCGGAGCTGATACTTGCCGTATCTGGTGTTCTTTGGGGGGCTTATCTTTCCGTAGTCTGCATGAAGGGGAAGCGATAGGGGCCGCTGGATCTCGTTTAAACCGGCGTTAGCAGCACCGTTTTCGAACTGCTAACAGCGGATTTCATTGGCTAAAGCTGAACGTCCTTGTTCAGCCTGGCTTCACCATCCAGCGAGGGCGGCGTTTCCTGGAATCCTGAAGCCTTGCTCCCTACGCGTTTCGGTGTCTCTGTTTTTTGCCCAGGCAGTAAGCAGGACCATCATCCCGAAACCGCCGACGATGAGAACCGGATAGGCCGCCAGCAACTCGACCAGCGAGTATTTCCAGGCCAGCGGACGACCGACACCGAGCATGGCGGCATAGAACCAGGACACACCAGAGAGCGCGCCGGAGAACAGCGCCAGCATGCGCAAGTTGAAGGAGAGTTTGAGTATCGAACCGGCTTTTTTCAGCGCCGGCAATACAGCGCTATGCAACAGGAAGCCGTTAAAGGTCAGCAGCACGACGATGCCGATTTTGGCTTGCAGTTTTGGATTGAGGAAATACTCCATCCCTTTACCGGCATAATCGATCCCGACAATACCAATGCCAGTAATCCAAAGCGCTACAAGTGCAAGCGATACGGTTTTTTGAAGGCTTTCCATGTGCGCGTCATCTTGGTGACCTGACGCATCCCCCTTCAGGAGTTGCTTGACCATTGCAATGTCACTGGTCAACACAAGCCCGATTGCCACGCAACAGGCGATAAGATGAAAATATACAACGCCCAAACGCACATATTCCACGGTGGACGAAGAAAACATACTAAGTTCCATGGTGACCTCTTTTATTTAATAGTGAATCAACTTGGCTCTCGGCACGACTTGATTGAAGTTTGCCATTGCTGATTGCCATTTGGATTCAGCCATTGTTATCAATTAATCCTGGGGCAATACGCCACCAAGATAATAGTGAGTTTCGCGAATGAATTTTCAGTCATTCGAATATGTCCATTTTCAGGTAACACAAAACCTCAATCACACTGAGTGCACAGGAGGTTAACTTCCGCTTCTTGTTGCGGGGCGGCTACGCCCGGAACCCGATCGACGTGCGGATCAGGCAATGCTGGTGGGGTCGGCGGGGCTTCCACCCCATTCGAGGAAACGGATCTTGTGAATCTCGCCCTCGCTGTCTTCGTAGACCAGGGTCACCGGTACGACGCCGGTCTTGTCGGATGTATCGGTGCGCTGCAATACCCGTTTCACATCGATGTCCATACCGTAGTGGTATTCGACGGCTGAGACATGCGCGCCCGGGTCTTGCAGGTTGTTCTGGTCAAAGACACTGGGTGCGAGACTGGAAATCACGGCACTGACTATCGTGGCCATGCTCATAAGGCTGTACCTCCACTGAAGTTCACTTGACAAGGACTTAATGTGACACGTGATGAAAGTGAAGTTCACTTCACCACGACGAACGTGCCTGTCTGAAAAGCCTGTAGTGGCTGCAAACTCTCTGCAATTCCCCGCGCTTGACGCCTTTCGACCATTCGTCCTAAAACCCCTGAATTTGTTGGTAAAAGTCCGTTTTTGAAGGAGGTCATAACATGTCATGACGGATTTTTACGCAGGGTGAATGCGCGGGCTGCAGCCATTGATTCCATTGGTTATGGAGGTCAGAAGCATTCGTTCTATTGCCCGTGGCATGGCTGGCTAATCTACGGAGGTTGAAGGAGGGCAACCTTCGGGAAGGTGCAGCCATATGGACGAAAATCCGATCGAAACCGATTACCTGGTCATCGGTGCTGGCGCGATGGCCATGGCCTTCGTCGATACGCTACTCAAGGAAACCAATGCACGTATCGTGATGGTGGATCGGCACGATCGCGCTGGCGGGCACTGGAATGATGCCTACCCGTTCGTACGGTTACACCAGCCCTCGACCTGCTATGGCGTCAACTCACGGGAGCTGGGCAGCGGAACGAAAGACACGACGGCACTGAACGAGGGCTTGTATGAGCTAGCCTCCGGCGCCGAGGTGGTGAGCTACTTCAATCAGGTGATGAATCAGCAGTTTCTGCCCTCAGGTCGAGTCCGTTTTTTCCCCATGTGCAACTACACCGGCGACCGCCTTGACGATCACCGGTTTACCTCGCTCGTCAGCGGCGCAGACCATCAGGTCCGGGTGCACAAAAAGGTGGTGGATGCCACCCATGCCCAGACCGCAGTGCCCTCGACCCATCCGCCCAGGTACAGGGTGGAACCCGGCGTGCAATGCGTGCCACTGAACGACTTGCCGAAAATCCGCCACCCATACGCCAGCTACGTCGTGGTGGGGGCGGGCAAGACCGGGATCGACGCTTGCCTGTGGTTGCTGCAAAACGGTGTTGCGCCCGCAACCATCTGCTGGATCATGCCGAACGATCCGTGGTTGATCGACCGGGCCAATGTGCAACCCGGCCTCGACAGCTTCGAAAGAACCATCGGCGGTCTCAGGGCACAGTTCGAGGCCATCGCCGCCGCAGACTCGATCCCGGACCTGTTCTTAAGGCTTGAGGCGACGGGCCAGCTCTTGCGCCTGGACAAGTCCGTCGAACCCACTGTTTACCGCTGCGCCACCGTCACCCAAGCGGAATTATGCGAGCTTCGACGCATCGACAACGTCGTGCGCCTGGGGAGGGTGCGCGTTATCGAGCCAACGCGCATTGCGCTCGAGCAGGGCAGCATTACCACGAGCCCACATGCTTTGCACATTGACTGCAGCGCCAGTGCCATCCCGACACTGCTTGAAATGAAGGTGTTCGACGGCGGCAAGATCAACCTGTTGATGGTCAGCAGCTGCCAACCCGTGTTCAGCGCCGCCTTGATTGCCTATGTGGAAAGCCACCTGGTCGATCAAGCGCAAATGAACGCGCTGTGCAAGATGGTCCCTGCGCCTCAAATCCCCACGGACTGGATCAGAATCTGGGCGGTCCACCTGAGTAACCAGCTACGCTGGGGAGAGCATGAAGGCTTGTCCCGCTGGATCAAGCAGTCGCGTTTGTTCTTTATGACAGCGGTGGTCAGGGGCCTTAAGGAAACCGACACCGAGAAACTGGCACAGCTGCATCAGCTCTCCGTCAGCAGGCAGCAGGCTCTGGCGAACTTGCCACGGTTGCTGGGGGCCATCGCTTGAATCGCAGGAAGCGCACATGAACGAGCCACACTTCGAACTGCTCGACATCAATGGCATCCGCATGCGGATAGCCACGCAAGGTAGCGGTCCGCTGGTCTTGCTGTGCCATGGTTTTCCGGAGCTGTGGTACTCGTGGCGC
Organism: Pseudomonas sp. PDM28; assembly: GCF_019219115.1. Taxonomy (NCBI): domain Bacteria; kingdom Pseudomonadati; phylum Pseudomonadota; class Gammaproteobacteria; order Pseudomonadales; family Pseudomonadaceae; genus Pseudomonas; species Pseudomonas sp. PDM28. Next base: position 58,861 of record NZ_JAHUWG010000010.1, on the reverse strand, counting down.
AACCAGCTTGCGGCGCTGGCGGCCGCCGGCTACAGGGCGGTAGCGCCCGACATGCGCGGCTATGGCGGCACAGATGCGCCGGCCGAGCCCGACGCCTACACCACGCTGCACCTGGTAGGCGACATGGTCGAGTTGGTCAACGCACTCGGCGAACGGCAAGCCGTGATCGTCGGCCATGATTGGGGAGCGCAGGTGGCCTGGAGCGCCGCCTTGCTGCGACCCGATCTGTTTCGCGCAGTGGTCGGCATGAGCGTTCCGTTCTCGCCGCCGGCGCGCGTGGAGCTCCTCAGTGCGCTGGTCTCGCGGGGGATCAGCGACTTCTACATCCAGTATTTCCAGGCGCCGGGTGTGGCCGAAGCCGAGCTGGAAAGGGACGTCGAGTCGTCGATCCGGCGCATCTACTTCAGTGGCTCGGGAGACGGCCCCGAGGGGCTGGTGTTCGGCCGGCTGCAGCCGGGCCAGGGCTTCCTGGGCGCGATGATCGAGCCTGAAACCCTGCCAGGCTGGCTAAGCCTGGAGGATATTGCCTACTACACACGCGAATTCACCCGCAGCGGATTTCGCGGCGGCTTGAACTGGTACCGCAACATGACGCGCTCATGGGCACTGCTGGCACCCTGGCGCGGTTGCATTATTCGGCAGCCGTCGATGTTCATTGCCGGCAGCCGCGACGCCGTGCTGAAGTTTCCCAGTTCCCCGCGGCAGATCGAAGCCTTCGCGCAGACACTCCCGGAACTGCGCGGGTGTCATATCCTCGAAGGTGCCGGCCACTGGATACAGCAAGAGCGCGCGACAGAGGTCAATGAGCTGCTACTGGGCTTTCTGAAAAAACTATGAATGGATCGAAACCGGAGGGACCCATGAGCAATCTCATCGCCACCGACGAGCCACCTGAAGCCGTTCGCCTGATGGTCAAGGTTTACGCCTGCTTGCTGCTCGCAGGGTTTGCGCTGGTTCCGGCCTATCTGATCGGCTACCTGTACTTTTTTCAGGACCCCACGCTTTTATTCGAGAATCACCTGTTCCACATCTTTGCGATCACGGCAGCCACCCTGGCAGGCCTGTTTGTTACTTACGTCACGTGGCGCTGTTATCAGTCATCCGGAGAGCCGCTGCTGCGATGGATGACGCTTGGATTTCTCGGCTTTGTAGTGATCTACGCGTTGCATGGTGCGTTCACCGGGCTTGCACACCACAATATCTGGCTCTTCCTGCTTTATGGACCGGCCTCTCGCCTGGTCATGTCGATCTTGCTGTTGATCGGAATGCTGTCGTACCACCGCCCACCGGATGCCGCGGACCAGCGAATGAAGGCCCGCCCGTGGTTGACCTGGATAGGACTGTTCCTGGTGGTTGACGTGGCAGTGGCGTACGTCGCGAATTCGCCGATCGCCAGCAATCTCGCGGTGCGCCTGTCGATGGAGGGGGGAGCCCTCGTTCTTTCCACGTTGACCGTGACCATACTTCTGCTGCGCCGTATCCGTTCGCCGCTGATGAGCATTTTCATCATCTCGGTCACCGCGTTCGCGCTGTCCTCCCTTGCCTTCATCCTTGCACGTCCGTGGAACCATATGTGGTGGCTCGCGCACGCGATCTTCGCCGGTGGGTTCTTCATGTTGAGCTATGGAGTCGTGCAAGCGTTCCTCACCACGCGGTCGTTTTCCAGGATCTACAGCCAGGAGGAGTTGATGGTGCGTCTTGCCGAAGCGATGGCGTATGCCGAGAACGCCTTGCAGGAACTCCAGCGCACCAATCAGGAACTGGGGCACCTTGCGGCGACCGATCCACTGACAGGCGCTGATAATCGGCGTCGGTTCATGGAGCGGGTCGAAGGCGAAATCGGCCGGACCAAACGCGGCGATGCGCCGTTCTCCGTGTTGGCACTGGACCTGGATAATTTCAAGTCCATCAACGATCGCTTCGGGCACCAGGTGGGCGATGACATCCTGAAGAGTTTCGTGGAAAAATGCCTCGATTCGATCCGGCCGTATGACGGCGTGGCCCGAGTCGGCGGAGAAGAATTCATGATACTGCTGCCTCAGACTTCACTTGAAGGCGCGCACGAAATCGCCGAGCGTCTGCGAAGCAGCGTTGCCAATAGTTCTTTTCATGGCCTGCAGCGGCCAACCGTGGTCACAGTGAGCATCGGTGTATCGCAATCCGGCCGCGATGGCGACACCATCGAGGCCATTCTGCGTACCGCCGATCAACGCCTGTATCACGCTAAACACCAAGGCCGTAACCGTGTGGTCACGGCCTTCAAGACCAGCCTGCAACCTCTGCCTTGACCGTCGTCTCGAAGTCGTTGCGCCACGGTATGGGCTGTCACTCGCAGGGTTCAGCCTGTTTCACCGGCATTATCCGATGACGTTTCGCCGCCCATACGACCCCGCCCACCAGCAACACGATCGAGACCACTTCCATCAAGCCAGGCATGCGCTGGCTGAACAGAAAACCGTATACGCAGGCAAACAGCGTTTCGAACACGATCATCTGGCCGCTCAACGACGCGGGCATTCGACGCGAGCAAGCATTCCAGAGCCCATTGGCCAGCCATGAACCACAGAGTGCCAGGAACAGGCAAACCCACAGGAAAGTCGTCCAGCGGCTGCTTTCAACCTCAGAGGGCACCAGGTTCGGAAACAGCATCAAGGCCGCGAAGCCGAACACGATCGCCACGATGCCCGTCACGATGCCGGTCAGCGTCGACCACTCGCTGCTGTTGAAATGGCTTTGCTTGAGATACCGGGCGTTGTGGGTGGCGTACCACGACCAGCAGGCCACGGCACTGAACCCGCAGGCCAGGCCCAGCAACCGGGAAGACAGCGAGGTGCTCGCCACCTGCACGCCGGTATGTTCCAGACTGACCGATACGATGCCCAGGAATACCAGCAGCAGAGGGAGCTTGAGCCTGGTCAGGGGCAGGGACCCTGCATCGCTACGCCCCAGAAAAGTGATGGCGACCGGCATCATGCCGTTGATAAGGGCGGCCGCGGTCACCCCGCTCAGCTGTACGGAAGCGCCCAGGAGCGCGTAGTTCAGGACATTGCCGGTCAGTGACAGACGCAGCAGCATCCAGGCATCGCCGCGGGTCAAACGCGACAGCAGGCGGGACGCGAAGGGCAAGGCCACGAGGAGCGAGATCATCCCGTACAGGGCAAACCGTACGCTGCTGATCAGCACGGCATTGAATTCCGGCAGCAACGAAGGGCCGATAATCACGCCACCCCAGATGGCACCTGCCAATATCGCAAATACAACGCCACTGTTCATCATCTCGGCTCTGGCAGGCTGTTTAGCCGCATTCTAGCCATGGCAGATAAGCGCCACCTGCGATATAAAGTTGGTCACCCATTCCGCAGGGGAATGTCTTGCTGCAATCGCCAGTCCCGGAGAACCGTCATTAACCGTTATCTGCGTACCTTGCCCCCATTGGAGACCCTGATCACGTTCGAGGCCGTGGGACGACACGCCAGCTTCACGGGCGCCGCCGGCGAACTGTTTCTGACCCAGAGCGCCGTGAGCAAACAGATGCGCCAGCTTGAGGACTGCATGGGCGTCCCGCTGTTCGAGCGCAAGCCGAGAGGGGTCAAGTTGACCAGCGCAGGGGATGAACTGCTGATGACGGTCAACGTGCTCCTGACCACGATGTACCAAAGCGTCACGCGAATTCGCAACGTTCATCAGTCCAACGCTGTCTCGGTGCTGGCGACCCATGCCCTGGCCCAATTCTGGCTGTTCCCGAAACTGATCGAATTCAACAAGGCGTACCCCGACATCGCCGTGCACGTTCACGCGATGAATGAATTCGATGAGGCCAGCCTCAATGATTTCGACGTGGGCGTACTCTATGGTTCCGGCCAATGGCCCTCGCTGGACAGCGATTTCCTGCTGCCGGAAATCGTCTATGCCGTGGCTCATCCTTCACTGGATGTCTCGGGGGTTGAGTCGCTGGAACAATTGGCGCAAGCCAACCTGGTGCAAATCGACACCTGCGCCTGGCAGTGTCTGGACTGGCATCAATGGTTCGGCCACTTTGGTATCGACTTCGTCGCGCGGGACAAGGCCCCGGTCTTCAACCAACTGACGTTGGCGTATCGGGCCGTTCAACAAGGCATGGGCATCGGCCTGGCCTGGTCGTTCATGGCGGATGAGGCGCTGGCCAAGGGAGAATTGCAGCGGGTGACGCCTTTCGAATGCGTGACGGGCAATGGCGAGTTCCTGGTGTCGCTCAAGCATCGCAAGCGTTCTGCCTCCGCCGAGATATTTCGCCAGTGGCTACTGGGATCGATGGGTGACTGATGGCCAAGGGCAGATCAGCCCTTCGCCGTAAATCGGCGTCGGTCCTACAGACAGTACTGGCTGGTAGGCAGCACGTCGATCTTGTCGAAATCGATGAATCGGCTGCAGCTGTCCATCATCGTCGCCAGGTTGCGCTGGAATTTCGCCTCATCGCCCACTGCATTGAAAAAGGCCCGGGGATCGGTCATGGCAGCGGGTGGGAAACATTCCTCGACTATGGCATCGATCCTTGGCGCACCGTGCGACAGCGCCAGCACCACCAGGTTTTGCACGTATTGGAAGTTGTCCTGGGTGTCTACGGCCACCTCGGTGTGATGGTTGCGCCAGATGTCCAGCCAGGCTTCGTGCGTCAGGCGCGGAGGTCGGGTCAGCAGGGCCAACTGGGCGAACCCGTGAGTACGTTCACCGGGCGTTGAAGGGAAGCGAGTATTGGCGATGGCTACCGACTCGCATACCAGGTAGGCAGCCATGCGTGCCGTTGCGGCCGTGATGACGCTGTCGAAAGGACGACGAGCGGGCCCGTTGGCACTGTCCAGCCATAGCGACAGGCTGGCATCGGGCAGTGGTCGGTTGTTTTCCTGGCGCAGTCCGGCTGCGGGCTGCACATCGGCATCGGACAGGTTCAATTGCACACCACAGGCACCGAGTGCCAGCAATTGCCCGGCGACTTCACTGCGCAGGCGATGGCTGAAGGTATCAGGACTGACTTGAGCATCACGCCACAGCAGATAGATGACTTTTTCCATAGCTATCAAGCGCCTCGTTGTGATTGTTGGATGAAGCAACCGTGCAGACACGTGGGGAAAATACTGGCGTCATGGTTGATCAAACTCAGCCCTCGGTAATACCTCAAACAGACTATTCAACAAAAAAACAGGCGGGGAGATGCCGGCGCTTTGGGTTCGGGCTCACGCTCGACTGTCCGTTTCTGGCTGTGGAATCAACCGGCTGAGCAGCGACGCTGTCTCTCGCCCCCGAACCCAATGTTAGAATCTCGTTTTGAAAAAGGAGTTTCATCTGTGGAGGCTGGAAAAAAGAGTTGCCCCTATTGCGCTGAAGTCATCATGGCTGAAGCCATTTTATGTAAACACTGCCAATCCGACCTCAGGCAAAAAGTACGAATCCAGCCCGGGTGGCCAATACCGCCAGAAAAGAAAATTGGCCGGGTCGGCAAGATCATCGTCGGAATCACTGTCGCAATCACCTTGTACCTGGCAGTCGGCTTTTATGTCAGCAACACATCGCGAGACAAGCAAAGCATGCAGGCCCGTGATGCCGCCGAACAATGCCGCGAGGAAATAGACAGCTACTCCGGCCCGGCAGCCGGAAAAAGCATAATCGCAGATGTTTGTCGAAAGCTGGAGGACGATTTGCGCAAGGGTTTGTAACGGCATCCCGGGGGGAAACAGATAATGTAGGAGCTGCCGAAGGCTGCGATCTTTTGATTTTGATTTTGATTTTGCGATCTGGAGATTGCTGAAGATCAAGATCAAAAGATCGTCCGAACGCGGCCCGAGCCTTCGGCAGCTCCTACAGGGGAACGCATGCGCCACCCAACAACGAGGCCCCCTCGAGACACCGAACGTCAGGGGTGAGAGCCCTTGGTCACTTGGGGCTGTTCCAGGTAGCCCGCTATTGAGCGGGCTTTTTTGCCCTTGGCATCTGGCAGTCTGGATCAGACCATGCCGACAAATGACAGGATAAACAGGATGATCACGACGGCGCCAACCAGGTAGATAATATTGTTCATGACTTCACCGCTTCATTTGGGTTGAGAGAAGAAACAGGGGTGTCTAAACAGCTGACACCCTCGCTCACGTTTCCGTTCCGTTACCCTTGCAGCAGGAGCGATCCAGAGGCTTTCGGCTTGCCGGCGTGCACCGAGTGCGGGTGCCCGACGGAGCTGATCGCGACCGGGCATCGGGCTAAAGCCTGAAAAGCACGAACTCAATCGTCTGGCGGTATGGCTCAGTTTTTCTTCTTGATTAATTTGTTCATGTAGTACTTGAGGCTGAAACGATCTTTGGGCCTTGGTTTGTAGTGGGTTTTGTTTCTTTGCGCGGGATCGATCGCCAAGGTGCCGGCGGTATAGTAATAAAGCGCTATAGACCTGCGAGTAATGTGCTCTGGGGTCGTCAAAGGCTCCGGGTGCCCATGGTTGCTGTCTTTGTCTGTATTGAAAACGACGCAGCGATTATAAATGGGCAAGACCTTTTTAAGGCAGGTTTTCATGTTGACATCCCAAAGTTCCAGGTTGCCTCCATACTCCTCTTTCCAGTCTTCGTTCAGATAAATAATGATATTCAGCCTGCGCTCGACGTTAAGCTTTTTGTTGAGCCTGAAGTCCGAGTGCACCCCCAGGAAACCGCCACTTTTCGTTTCATGCAAGCCACCACCGGTAAAGTAGGGGTCAGGTATCAAGCCTTCGATGCCGGTCAACTTCTCAAGAAACTGCAACATGGGGGCCGAGTTGAAAGCATTGAAAACAGTCTTTAAAAACGGAGAGCATTCGTTGGGGCTGATTTGACGTTTTCGTTGCCCTTTATAGCCGCGCTCGTAGAGCATTTCGTTGTTGGTTGGCTCGACCGGGAAGTTCGAGCAAATGCTTGCAATCAGGTCTTCGTGCAAGAAGTTGTCGATGACGATGTGCGGAAATGGCGTAGCCTGAACATATTGGCTGGTCAATGACTCACCAAAGGCGCTGGCGTCTTTCTGGTCGAAATCAAGCTCCGGTGAGAGAGTGATGGGTAGTGCCTGAGTGATGACTGCCATTATTGCTCCGATAACTTGATATAACGACCTGTGGGTGACGGACTCATACGGGGCGGCGTAGCTTAAGCCTTGCCATCACCCTTGTTCAGGCGCTTAAGTATATTATTGTACATTTTGGTTCGTCTATGAGTCTTTCCATAGCCGCCAGCCGCTGCAACAGTCCCCGCCTGGATATGATCAAGATAGCTGAAGATTTTACGTGGCGATAAAGTTTCAACGACATAACCAAGCTGGGTCATTCGGTCTTGAAGGGTATATCCGGGAACGCGATCATCCATCGAGAAGTGCATGCCGTGCTGTTTGACGAGTTTGCAGTTCCACAATGTAAAGAAGCTCTTCAAGTAGACTTCTTTGTAGGGTTTTGGTTCTCTGGAGCGTAGTCCCATGGAGATTTTAAAGCGTCGATAGTGGTGTTTGAACAGTCGCGAGCTAAAGCGCCAAAGCGTTCTTGCGGTGCCGCGATTTAATTGCTCTACACACCCGATGGCTACGACTTTTTTATTGTTGATGCACTTGTTAAGTATCATCGGAAAAATATTTTTATCGAAAACAAACGTATCGGTATGCATCAGGATCAAATAATCGGTTTCGACTCGCTCCAGCACCATGTCGAGTGCCTTGCCGTGCGCGATATGGCCTGCTTCCGGTTCGGAAACGGATCGTTCGATCAAGTTGATCCAGTCCAGTGTTCGCAAGTATTCAGTGCTTTCATCGGCCGAGTAGTTGTCAACCACCCAGATTGGGACGTTGTGGCCACCCACGTGCTGGTGCAATAACTCTAAGCATATCTTGGTGATTTCCGGTGTCTTGTAATTCACGATGACGATGCTGAAGTTATTGGGGAATTCAGTCGGGGGGCTAGTGCTGTTCATTGTTCGGGTGCTCAATGATATTGTATTTATAGGTGGGGGCGATTGAGTCCGTATCCGGTTTCGCGTATTTGCCCGTGCAATGTTTTTCGTCTGTAAAGCTCAATTTTCAAGTCGCTTTGTCATGCACTAAATTTAGATGGCTTACTCGCGCCTGATGGAGAACAGTGAATGCGGGCCTCATCGTATAAGGATCCTGTCTATAGGTAAATATCCACGAAATAGTTCGTTACATCGGACGGCGGGTCAGATGAGTCCGCCCGGGGTGCTGTGGGGCTGGATTCAATCTCAAGGTAAATCGGAGCCGCGGTCCGGAAAATAAACCGCGGCGACCGATCAATCAGGCGGCAGGGAGCAGGCCTTTCTGTTTGGCGACATGGGTCGCCAGGGCGTCCATCAAGTCCGGGGACAGGCAGTCATAGGGTTCCAGGCCGATCGAGCGCAAGCGCTCGCGGATTGCCTTCATTTGCGCTGGCGGTGTGCCGGTTTCGATGATGGAGGACACGAACGCCGCGAATCCCGGCGCTGCCCATCCGCTCTGTGGCGAAAGCTCGGTGTGGACGAAGTCCAGGCCATAAAACGCATGGTCCTTGTTCTCGATGCGCCCGAAGAGGTGGGCGTGACACTGCTTGCAGGCGTGGCGCTGGATGGTGGCGGCTGCGTCGACAATCGCCAGTTTTTCGCCGTGGGCAATGACGCTGACCTTATCTCGAGGCACCACGGCGATGACGGCAAATATCGCGTTTTGTGGTTTCCAGCATTTGCTGCAGCCGCACGCGTGGTTATGCAGGGTTTGCGCGTCGATCCTGACTTCGACCTTGTCGGTCGCACACAGGCATTGCAGGGTGCCACCGGTGAAATTCGCGGCGGCGGGTTGGATGCCATTGTCCAGTGCGGGGTGAAGTTGCAAGGTGCTCATGCTGGCGTCTCCGTTTCAGGGGGCAGGCAAAGGTGCCTGGGGCCGCGCCCCAGACCGTTGGATCAGCGGATTTTGAAAAGGACACAGTGCATAAACGAGAGACCTCCTTCGGTGCGACCGGTTGGTAACCCAGATCAAGAATAGCCTGCGATGACGCCTTGAGCGCGGCCAGGGTTACCTCACCGCAGCCGCAAGGTTTCAAACAGCGCGCGGTCTTCTTTTTTTGCCGAACGCGCATGGCGCCGAATGACCTGCAACAGGCATTCGGTGAAGCAGACCGCCGGGTTGCTCAGTGCGCCATTGCGGCGTGTCACGATGCTCAGCTGCCGGGGCTCGAACTGCTCGGCCAACCCCAGGGATACCAGGCGCCCCAGAAATGGCGGGGCTGTGCTCACGATCGAAGGCCCCCAGGTGCACATGTCGGCCCGCTCGACCATCATCTGCAAAATGGCCAGTGAATGAGCACGCACGATTCGATTTTCGTCAATCTGCGCGCCGTGCTTCCAGAACAGTTCCTGCATCAGCCCATCGTGCCCGTCCGGCGCGTAGTTCAGGGTCCAGTTTTCTTCCAGTAACTCGTGGATCGATCGCGCATGCTGTCGGGCGTGTCCCTCGCGGACCAGCACCGAGGTCTGGTAATCGAGCAAGGTTTCGCTGGCGAATTCCTGGGTCGATTGGGTGGGATGGAGTTGGCCAATCGCGAAGTCCATGCTGCCGTCGCGCAGCAGCGGTTGGGCAACGGCCATCAGGCTTTCGAACAGTTCCAGCCTGATTTGTGGCATACGCTCGCGAAAAACCGACACGACTTCGGGCAGGAAGGTCAGGGCGACCCATGGGGTGATCCCGACGCAGAGCCGGCCCTGGGCCTTCCCACGCATGTGATCAAGCTCGGTCTGTGCGTGCTCCAGTTGCTTGATCACCAGCCGGGCATGAGTCAGCAGCACTTTGCCGTATTCGGTGAAGTTCAGACCGCTGGCGGTTCGGGTAAACAGCGGTAGCTGCTGGCTGGTTTCCAGCTCGCGCAGCGCTTTGGTCACCGCAGCCTGGGAAATCTCCAGCGAACGTGCGGCCGCGCGGATGCTGCCGGTTTCGGCGCTGGCAATCAGCGCCTGTAATTGATGCAGTTTCATCTGCTCACCCTGGTGACAACTCATGGTTGTCATCATAACCAAACTGCGGCTCCCCAGCCCAGCGCCAGTTCCCTAAGATCGAGCCCAACAGCGCTTTCGCTGCCGCACAGCCCTCGAAGGAGAACACTGATGAATGCCGGTTTGGTCCTGCCTGGTATTGCCGCGATGCAAGATGAAATGATCGCGATACGTCACAGCATTCACGCGCACCCTGAGCTGGGTTTTGAAGAATTCGCCACCAGTGAGCGGGTTGCCGCGTGTCTGACTCAGTGGGGCTTTGAGGTCAGCACCGGGGTGGGCAAGACCGGGGTCGTTGCCACCCTGAAAAATGGCGAGGGTCGGTCCATTGGCTTGCGCGCCGACATGGATGCGTTGCCGATCCAGGAAACCTCCGGTTTGCCTTATGCCAGCCGGATAGACGGTGTCATGCATGCCTGCGGTCACGACGGTCATACCGCCATCCTGCTGGCGGCGGGTCAGTATCTGGCGCGGACACGGGCATTCAACGGCACCGTGCACCTGATTTTCCAACCGGCGGAAGAGGGACTGGGTGGTGCCAGGAAAATGCTGGAGGAAGGGCTGCTCGAACGGTTTCCGTGTGACGCGATCTTCGCCATGCATAACGTGCCGGGTTATCCCGTCGGGCATTTGGGTTTTTACAGCGGACCGTTCATGGCGTCTGCCGACACGGTGAACATCAAGATCATCGGCAACGGCGGCCATGGCGCGGTGCCGCACAAAGCCGTCGACCCGGTGGTGGTCGGCGCCTCGATCGTGATGGCCCTGCAAAGCATCGTCTCGCGCAACGTCAACCCGCAGGAGATGGCGATCATCACCGTGGGCTCCCTGCAGGCCGGGAGCGCCTCGAACGTCATCCCGTCCAGCGCCGACTTGAGCCTGAGCGTACGCGCCCTGACCCCCGAGGTTCGCCGTTTGCTGGAGGTCAGGATCACCGATTTGGTCAAGGGCCAGGCCGAGAGTTTCGGCGCCCGGGTCCACATCGATTACCAGCATTGCCATCCGGTGTTGATCAACGATCCCGAACAGACGGCATTTGCCCATGAAGTCGCCCGCGAGTGGCTGGGAGATGAACACCTGATCGAAGACTTGCGGCCATTCACCGCCAGCGAGGACTTTGCCTTTGTCCTGGAAAAGTGCCCCGGCAGCTATCTGGTGATCGGCAACGGCGAGGGCGAAGGCGGGTGCCTGCTGCACAACCCCGGCTACGACTTCAATGACGGCTGCCTGCCGGTAGGCGCGAGCTATTGGGTCAAGTTGGTCGAACGTTTTCTGAGTTGAGACGGCGCATTTTCACCCGTTGTGCCGGTAAAAAATCTACGGTCTGAGAGGAATAAAAATGAACAAGATGATTGCAGCCGTTTCCCTGGTGTTCCTGACGGCCTCGAGCCTGGCGGTGGCGGCCGACTGGTCCGGCAAAGTGTTGAAGCTGGGAGTGGACCCGACGTACCCACCGCTGGAATACAAGAACCAGGATGGCACGCTGACCGGCTTCGGGGTCGATATCGCCGAAGCATTGTGCGCCGAACTGAAAGCCCGCTGCGTCTGGGTGGAAAGCAGTTGGGACGGGATGATCCCGGCACTGCTGGCGCGCAAGTTCGATGCGGTGGCGTCTTCGATGACCATCACCCCCAAACGCCTTGAGCAGATCGCGTTTACCGACAAGGTGTCCAATGCACCGGCACGCCTGGTGGCCAAACGTGGATCGGGATTGCAGCCGACCCTCGAATCGCTCAAGGGCAAGCGCATTGGTGTGGAGCAGGGCTCGACCCAGGAGTCCTATGCCAAAGCGGTTTGGGGTTCCAAGGGCGTGGACATTCTTTCCTATCAGAATCAGGACCAGGTGTACGCCGACCTGGTAGTGGGGCGACTTGACGCCTCGTTGCAGGGTGCCATTCAAGCCAGTTACGGCTTCCTGAAAACAGCGGCGGGCCAGGACTATGAATTTGCCGGTGCCACCCTGGAGGACCCGGGCTTCTTCGGCGTCGGCGATGGCCTTGGTCTGCGCAAGGAAGATGTCACGTTGCGCGAAGACTTGAACAAAGCCCTGGCCACCATTCTCGCCAACGGTACTTACGCGCGGATCAACGACAAGTACTTCGATTTCGATGTCTACGGCGCTAGGTAAACCGTCGTCGTGACCTTGAGCAGGGCGCTCGTTCGAGCGCTCTATTGCCCCCTTCACCTCACCCTAACAAGAACAAGGAGAGTGAGATGCTTCTGGAAGGTTTTGGCCCGCAGATCCTGCTGGGCACCCTGGCTACCGTCAAACTGGCGCTTTGTTCATTGCTGATCTCCGTCCTGGCCGGGCTGATTGGCGCCAGTTCCAAGTTGTCGTCCAATCGATTGTTGCGCGCACTGGCTGCGGGGTATACGACCGTGATCCGCAGCATGCCGGACCTGGTGATCATGTTGCTGCTGTTCTTCAGCCTGCAGATGTTGCTGAACCGGATCACCGATTGGCTGGGCATCACGCAGATTGACATCGACCCGTTTCTGGCCGGTGTCGTGACGCTGGCGTTCATTTACGGGGCCTACTTTACCGAGACGTTTCGCGGCGCCTTCCAGGCCGTCCCGGCGGGGCAGATCGAAGCGGCGAGGGCTTACGGCATGACCCGTGGGCAAACCTTTCGCAAGGTCCTCTTTCCACAAATGTTGCGTCACGCCTTGCCGGGCATCGGCAACAACTGGCAGGTGCTGATCAAGTCGACGGCCCTGGTGTCGATCATCGGCCTGACCGACGTGGTCAAGGCCACGCAGGATGCGGGCAAGGGCTCGATGCAGTTCTTTTACTTCACCCTGGTCGGCGGCCTGATTTATCTCGCCATTACCACGGTCTCCAATGGCGTGTTGCTGTGGCTTGAGCGCCGCTACTCGGTCGGCGTCAGGAAGGCTGCGCTATGACCGCCATTCTCGAAAACTACTGGCAGGCTTACCTGTGGAGTGACGGGCCGCACTTTTCCGGGCTGGTGGTCACCTTGTGGCTGCTGATTCTGGCGGTGGCGATGGGCTTTTTGCTGGCGGTGCCGTTGTCGATGGCCCGCGTCAGCCGCAACCCGCTGCTGCGCCTGCCGGTCTGGTGTTACACCTACGTGTTTCGTGGCACGCCGTTGTACATCCAGCTGCTGTTCTTCTACACCGGGGTGTACAGCCTGCATGTGGTGCGGTCCCAGGACTTTCTCAACGCGTTTTTCCGTGACGGCTTCAACTGCACGGTGCTGGCGTTCGGGCTCAATACCTGCGCCTACATGACCGAGATTTTTGCCGGCGCTATCAGGGCGACGGTCCACGGTGAAGTCGAGGCCGCCAGTGCCTACGGAATGAGCCGGTTCACGCTTTATCGGCGGATTATCCTGCCGTCGGCGTTGCGCCGCGCGCTGCCGTTTTTCAGCAATGAAGTGATCCTGATGCTGCATTCCACTTCGGTGGCCTTTACCGCCACCGTGCCCGATTTGCTGAAGATCGCCCGGGATGTCAACTCGGCGACCTATGCATCCTTCACTGCCTTTGGCATTGCCGGCGTGTTGTACGCCGCCTGTGCTTTTTTCCTGATCTGGCTGTTTCGACGTGGCGAACTGCATTGGCTGGCCTACCTCAAACCGCGCACGCACTGACCCCTATCGGACTTGCTCGAATGTATAAATTGATCGTTGAAGATATCCATAAAAACTACGGCAACCATGAAGTGCTGAAAGGGGTTTCGCTCAGGGCCAGGGCGGGTGATGTGATCAGCATCATCGGCTCCTCCGGGTCCGGGAAAAGTACCTTCCTGCGTTGTATCAACCATCTTGAACAACCGTCGGCCGGGCGCATTGTCGTCAACGACGAAGAGTTGCTCACCCGCAGAAACTCGAGGGGCGACCAGTGTGTGGTTGACCCCGGGCAGCTGCGGAGCCTGCGCAGCCGGTTGTCGATGGTGTTCCAGCACTTCAATTTGTGGAGCCACATGACCGTGCTGGAAAACATCATTGAGTGCCCGATGAGCGTGCTCGGTATCAGCAGGGCGCAGGCACTGGAGCGGGCGCGCCATTACCTTGCCAAGGTGGGGCTGCCACAAAAAGTCGAGCTCCAGTACCCGGTGCATTTATCCGGCGGCCAGCAACAACGGGTGGCCATTGCCCGTGCGCTGGCCATGGAGCCTGAGGTGATGCTGTTCGACGAACCGACCTCGGCCCTTGACCCTGAACTGGTGGGTGAGGTGCTCAAGGTCATGCAGCAACTGGCCGAAGAGGGCAGGACGATGGTGGTCGTCACTCACGAAATGGCGTTTGCCAGGCAGGTGTCGAACCACGTCATGTTTCTGCATCAGGGGCGGGTGGAAGAGTCAGGAGCGCCAGGCACGCTGCTGGAACAGCCGCAAAGCGAGCGGTTGCAGCAGTTCCTGGCCGGGAGTCTCAAGTAGCTGCCCGTTAATCTGCGAAAGAAAGGCACCGGCGTTCAATGGCGGGTGCCCAGGGGAGACAGACTTCACAACGGGATTTCTGACTGCAGTGCCGAGAGAGTATTTCGACTTTCCAGGCGTGAAGGATAATTTCGAGTACTAACGTCAGCACAGCATCCGACTGGCTGCTTTTGGCCGATTCTGTTGAAAAAGTCGGATTTTCAGCTGACCTGAACTCAGGCACGACCATCGCCTAAGAACCGACTCACCACATTGAGTGGTTTCTCGGCCCTTCGTTGACCGTTGCTGCTCAGTTAGTGGGTTAATTTGGGGTTTTTTTGCTGAGTGCAGGCGCACCTATCCCGTGGCAGGTGGCCCTTGAGATGTAAATCTAGCCAGCCGTCGCAGGTTCTGTACCGCAGCGGCCAGCGTGAATTCATCAGTCGCGCCACTCATGCCACGTAGTCTCAGGCGATCCAATTTCAGGATGCGCTTGAGGTGGGCAAACAACATTTCGACCTTTTTACGTTCGTGGCGAGAGCGCACGTACGCAGGTGTCGCTGCGATTCGCCGAGCCACATCGCGCGCGGCTTCATGCACGCTGCGAGCGATGTTGCGGAACGCAGTGTTCGGGCAGCACTTGGCTTTCATCGGACAGGCAACGCAGTCGGTCTGCCGGGATCGGAAGATGATGGTGTTGGCTTTGGTGACGTGCGAGCGCTCGTTCTTGAAGGCTCGCCATTCGCTACGTAATGCATTGCCGGCGGGACAGCGGTATTCCTCAGCCTCTTCATTCCAGTGGAAATCGTTGCTCGAAAAACTGTCGTTCTTGCGCTCGGTTTTGTCCCATACCGGCACATGCGGCTCGATGTCTTTTTCCTCCACCATCCAGGCCAGCATCGGTGCGGTACCGTAAGCGGTGTCGCCAATGAGGCGTTCCGGCTTGATGTCGAACTGCGCTTCGACCCGATCGATCATCGTCTTGGTGCTCTCGACTTCTGCGGTTCGATGAGCCGGTGTGGGTTCCACATCCATGATCACGCCGTGCTCGGTATCGATCAGATAATTCGTGGAGTAAGCGTAGAACGCTGGGCCACCTGGTGCTGCGGTCCAGCGGGCTTGAGGATCAGTCAGCGATAGGCGCTTCGGTAGCGTTTCGGCCAGAGCCTCTTCATCGAGTGCCTCAAGATACTCACGCACGGCGCGGGTACTCAGGGTCGGATCGCTCCAGTTGACCGGTTCATCACCCGGTACACCGCGCTGCCGGCTGGCATCCGCTTTGATGATGCTGGCGTCCACGGCAAAGCCTTCACCTTTGACCAAGCCTGCGTCCATGCAACGACGCAGCACTTCATTGAACAACCAGCGAAACAGATCACTGTCCCGAAAGCGGCCGTGTCGGTTCTTGGAAAAGGTCGAGTGATTAGGGACTTCATCTTCAAGGCTCAACCGGCAGAACCAGCGATACGCCAGGTTCAAATGGGCCTCTTCGCACAACCGCCGTTCGGAGCGAATGCCGTAGCAATAGCCCACGATCAGCATGCGAATCATCAGTTCAGGATCAACCGACGGACGCCCGATCGGGCTATAAAAATCGGCGAGGTAATGGCGTAAGTCGCTCAGATCGAGGCACTGATCAATGCTGCGCAGAAGGTGATTGGCTGGGATGTGATCTTCAAGGTTGAAGGAGTAAAACAGTCGCTCCTGCCCACTCGATAGCTGTCCCATCATGCTGTGTGATCCCCCGCCGACCAATGAAGCAATTTTGCCGCAGGCCAAACAGGGGAGCTACTTTTTCAACAGAATCGGCCGAAACCGGCCATGCCTGCCGCCCCATTCTCATGCATCCACTAGAGCCTCTGCGTCACTCGGCACTTGGGAAACGCCGAACAGCCCCAGAACCGTTTCCCCGCATTCGGGCCGGACTTCACGGTGCGAATGAGTAATGCACTGCCGCATTTTGGGCACTTGCGCTCGGCTGTTGGATCATTGCGGCGCATGAGGTTTTGCACATGTTCACGGTGGGTGGCCAGACCTGGCGGGCGCCGGCCGCTTCGCAGAGCTTGCACAAGCGCTTCAACTTCAGCCTCAGTGAATACCGGCTGCTTGAATGACTTTATGTAACGAATGAAGCCACTACCCTGGGTGACATTGGCGGGCATCTCGGATTTGAAGGTGCTTGCGCCAACAAAAGTGACAACCGAGTGCAGATGTTCCGGTTCTATGCCGAGAGTGGTCTGCAGAGCCTTGAGATGTTTGTAGTTCTGCCGCAGTGGGTTCTGGAACGTGTATGTATTTTTATATAACTTCTGTGTCCACTGCGATTGCCTTTCGCTACCGAATATCCAGCCACTTTTGTTCTTGGTCTCCACAACGAAGATGCCGTAGGGAGACAGGAATACATGGTCAATTTGGGTGGTGCCATCGATCGTATTCAGCGTGATGTTGTGCATGCGACGGTAAGTCCGCTTGTCCAGCCGGCATCTGGCAACCAGCCGTACCAGGAGCTCGCCCAAGTGACCTTTGGCCCAGCGTGATTGCAGTAGACCGATTAGCAGCAAAGGCGGGATAAACCAGCGAAGAGCATCCCAAACCTGCATGAAACTATGAGTGAAGTCCATTCCGCTGCCTCAATGTGTAGCCGAATCGAGCATCAATGGACCATAGCGCGACACGAGAGTTTGTCCATTTCGAATTTACTCTCGAAAATTTGTGATTCGACCCTGCATTTGTAGGCGCACAGAGTGGCTGCTTCTGGCCGTTTTCTGCCCGTCGCAAGAGGCAGAAAACCACTGTGGATTCAACCCATGGCTGTCAGTGACGGCCCGGATCTGCAAGGCAAATCCACAACGCAATCACTTCTTCGCAGGTTTACCGCTGGCTGGAATGTGCAAGTACGACATCACGCTTTCAGTCAGTTCGGTGGCCAGTTTGACCGCTTCCTTATTGCGCGCCATCACGCCGGCGACCAGGCCTTCGATCAGGGCCAGCACGGCGATGTTGGAGCTGGTCAGCACCGGGTGGTCGCAAGGGGCAAACAGCGTGTGCTCGGCAATGCCGGTGAGCGGCGAGGCGGGTGAGTCGGTGATTGCCAGCACCGATGCGCCGCGTTCGTTGGCGAAGCGTGCCAGTTGCAGGGTGTCGAGGGAGTAGCGGGGCAGGGAGATTGCCAGCAACACGTCCTGATCGGTGATCGCGGCCAGGCGGTAGGCGGCATTTTCGTTGCCACCCTCCATGCTGATGGCCGTGGCGTCGGCACAGAAGGGCATCAGGGTCGACGCGGCGAGGCCGGCGAAGTAGACACTGTTGCCGAAGCCCAGGATGTAGATTTTGCGTGCCGTGGTCAGGCGAGTGACGAAGGCTTCAAAGGTGTCGGCGTGGTTGTTGGTCACCGCCGTGGCCAGGTTGCTGCTGGCGCTCTGCAGTTGTTCATGCAGGCCAAACGCGCCGCCCGGGCGATGGGCCAGTTCGTTGCGCAGTTTGTCCACCGGCGACACCATCTGCTGCAAGGTGGCGACCAGCTCGGCCTTCATGCCGCTGTAGCCACCGAGGTCCAGCGCTTTGGCCAGGCGGTTGACGGCGGCGGGTGAGGTCAGTGTTTCGTGAGCCATCTCCTCGATGGTCAGCGTCGCGGCCTTGAGCGGGTGACGCAGGATGAAGTCCGCCACCTTGCGCAGTGACGGTGGCAGTTCGGAAACGATTTCCGTCAGTTTGCGCATGACCGGCGCGGCATAGACGGTGGTGTCTTTCGATGGGGTTGGCATATCCGGCTCAACGTTTCCTGAAGGTGAGAGAAGGGCTGTGCCTGATGCCCTGACAAGGTTGGCCGGAGTGTATCCCAAGCCTGCCTGGTCAGGGCAGCGCCGAGCAGTGGACGGGTGGGTGGCGGTCCTACTTCAGGCTCCCGGCCAGAAACTGCCGCAGGCGTTCGGACTGCGGGTTGACCAGCACCTCACGCGGGTCGCCGCGCTCTTCGACAACGCCCTTGTGCAGGAACACCAGTTGGTTGGAAACCTCGCGGGCAAAACCCATTTCGTGGGTCACCACCACCATGGTGCGGCCTTCCTGTGCCAGGTCCTGCATGACTTTGAGCACTTCACCGACCAGTTCGGGGTCGAGGGCCGACGTCGGCTCATCGAACAGCATCACTTGCGGTTCCATCGCCAGGGCGCGGGCAATCGCCACGCGCTGCTGCTCGCCACCGGACATGTGCGCCGGCCAGGCGTGCATGCGGTGCGCCACACCGACTTTGTCCAGGTAGTGCTCGGCCTTTTCCCGTGCCTCTTTCTTGCCTTGGCCCAGCACATGCACCGGGGCTTCCATGACGTTTTCCAGAGCGCTCATGTGCGACCAGAGGTTGAAGTGTTGAAACACCATCGACAGCTGCGAACGCATGCGCTGCAACTGCCTGGGTTCGGCCGCTTTCAGCCCGCCAGACTTGTTGGCCACCAGCTTGAGCGGTTCGCCATTGAGCACGATGTTGCCCGCATTGGGTTGCTCCAGCAGGTTGATGCAGCGCAGGAAGGTACTCTTGCCGGAGCCGCTGGAGCCGATGATGCTGATCACGTCGCCGGCCTGCGCTTGCAGGGACACGCCCTTGAGTACCTGGTGGGCGCCGTAGCTTTTGTGCAGGTCCTGAACTTCAAGTTTGTACATGGTTTGAACTCTCTGGAATCAGTCGCTGAGCAAGCGACCCTGGCGAATGGGGGTAATGCCTGCCACTTTGGCCAGCCACAATCCAGGCTGGGCAAAACGCAGGCGTTCGCGGGCATAGAGAATGCCGTCGGTGCTGGCGCTTACCACGCTATGGCGGTCGGTCAGCGGGTCGATGACTTCGAACAGCGGATCGCCGACCTTGACCTGGGCACCCAGCGGTTGCAGAAAGCTCACTACACCGGGATGGGGCGCACAGGCGTACTGGGCGCCGGCGAATGGCATGGCCTGGCAACGGCTCGGCGGTGCCGCTGGCCAGTCACCGCTGATCAGGCCCTGTTCGGCGAGATAGCCGAGAATGGCCTGGGCACTGTCGACGCATTGCTCGCGCCCGGTGTCGGCCATGCCGCGCAGTTCGATGGTGGTGGCCGCGCATGCCAGGGGAATATTGGCTTCGGGAAACCGCTCGGCCAGGCGCAGCCAGGCAATGGCGCAGGCTTCGTCGAAGGCGCTGCCGCCGGCATCTTCGGCCAGCAACGTGACTTGCGCGCCGAGGCGTGCGGCCAGGGACTGCAAGCGTGGCCAGTGTTGCGGCATCGCGTACAGCAACATGATCGATTCGAAGTCGCAGTGCAGGTCCAGCACCACATCGGCGTCACAGGCATGCTGCAGCAACAGGCGGCGCAGGCCGTCGAGTTCCGAGGCCGCTGCCGGCAGGGCGGCGAGGGCATCGCCCATGGCGCGGCGGATCAGGGCGATGTTGGCGTCGGCATCGTCTGTCAATTTGCCTTCCAGCAGCGGTGCAACGGCATCGACCAATTCCGGGAAGTCGCGATTGAAGTTCTTGCCGCTGGAGAATTCAAAACGCCCCTGATGGGTGGCCTGGAACATCTGGGCGATACCGATCGGGTTGGCCATGGGCACCAACTCGATCACCCCGGTCAGGCGGCCTTGAGTTTCCAGTTCCAGCAGACGGCGCTTGAGTTCGACGGCGACGCGCATCCCCGGCAACTCGTCGGCATGCAATGACGCCTGGATGTAGGCTTTGCGTGGTCCACTGCCAAAGCGGAACAGCGACAGCGTGCGTTCGGTGCCCGAGGCACTCCACGGCAACAGGTATTGAATGTGCTCCATGTCAGCTCCTTAGTGCTTGCGCGGTGCCTGGTACGCCAGCCAGCGGCGCTCGGCCAGCTTGAACAGACGCACCAGAATGAAGGTCAAGGCGAGGTAGATGAGGCCGGCGGTGATAAACGCCTCGAACGGCAGATAGAACCGTGAGCTGACAGTCCGCGCGGCCCCGGTGATGTCGACGAGGGTGACGATGGAGGCCAGGCTGGTGGTTTGCAGCATCATCAGCACTTCGTTGCTGTACTGCGGCAATGCCCGGCGCAAGGCCGACGGCATGAGAATGCGCCGGTACAGGGTCAGGCGGGACATGCCCATGGCCCTGGCGGCTTCGATCTCGCCATGGTTGGTGGATTTCAGGCTGCCGGCCAGCAGCTCTGCGCTGTAGGCGCTGGTGTTGATCGCGAAGGCCAGGCAGGCGCAAAAGGTGGCGCTGGAGAGGTAGGGCCAGAGCACGCTTTGGCGCACCGCTTCGAACTGCGCCAGGCCGTAATAGATCAGGAACAACTGCACCAGCATCGGCGTGCCGCGAATCACGTAGGTGTAGAGCCAGGCCGGGAAGTTGATCAGCGGCGATCGCGAGACCCGCATCAGCGCCAGCGGAATCGCCAATACCAGGCCCAGGGCCAGGGAAATCAGCAGGACTTTGAGGGTCAACACGGCGCCGTTGAAGTACAGCGGCAGGTTTTCCCAGATCAGGTTGTAGTCGAGAATCATGGGTGGCTCCCCTCACAATTCGGCGGCTTTGATGCCGACCGAATAGTGTTTTTCCAGATAGCGCAGCACCAGCAAGGACAGGCTGGTGAGCATCAGGTACAGCGCCGCCACCGCGAGGAAGAACGTGAAGGGCTCGTGTGTGGCATCTGCGGCGTTTTTGGCTTTGAACATCATGTCCTGCAAGCCGATCACCGAGATCAGCGCGGTGGATTTGGTCAGTACCAACCAGTTGTTGGTGAACCCGGGAATGGCGAAACGAATCATCTGCGGTACCAGGATTCGCCAGAACACCTGCGCACCGCCCATGCCAAAGGCCACGCCGGCCTCGGCCTGGCCTTTGGGGATCGCCATGAAGGCGCCGCGAAAGGTTTCCGAGAGGTAGGCGCCAAAAATGAAGCCCATGGTGCAGACGCCGGCGATGTAGGGGTTGATGTCGATATAGCGGGTGTAACCGAGCGCCAGGGCGAGGCGGTTCACCAGGTCCTGGCCGCCGTAGAAGATCAGCAGGATCAGCACCAGGTCTGGAATGCCGCGAATCAGGGTGGTGTAGCTTTCCCCGAGCAGGGCCAGCCATTTGAGCGGCGACAGGCGAAAGGCCGCACCGATCAGGCCCAGGGCAATCGCCAGGGACATGGAGGTCAAGGCCAGGTTGATGGTCAGCCAGGCGCCATCGAGAATGCTCGATCCGTAGCCGTGGAGCATGATGAAGTTCCTCAAGCGAGCGCCGCGAGGCGCGCAGGACAAGCCCCGGCAGACGCCTGCAGGGGCCGGTGCCGGGGTCAGGTTTCAGGGGGCTGGCTTACTCGCCGTAGATATCGAACGCGAAGTACCTGGCCATCACTTGCTGGTACTTGCCATTGGCGCGAATGGCATCGATCGCGGCACTCAGGCGCGCAACGTTGGCACTGTTGCCTTTGCGCACGGCGATCCCGGCGCCCCGGCCAAAATATTTCGGGTCGTTGATGTCGGGCCCGGTCAATGCGAAACCCTGGCCAGCCGCTGTCTTGATGAAGCTCTCGTCAGTGTTGACGATGTCGGCGAGGGTGGCGTCCAGACGACCCGAGGCGAGGTCGAGGAAGGCTTCATTTTGCGAGGAGTAACGCACCACGACGACGCCGGATTTTTCCAGTTGCTCGGTGGCAAAGCGATCGTAGGTCGAGGAGCGTTGCACGCCGAGTTTCTTGCCCTTGAGGTCGACCAGAGGGTCGTTGATCACGTTGCCGGCCTTCATCGCGAACTTGCCCGGCGTGTGGTAGTACTTTTTGCTGAAGTCCACGGATTTCATCCGGTCTTCGGTGATGGACATCGACGACAGCACGGCATCGATCTTGCGCACTTTGAGCGACGGGATCATGCCGTCGAACTCCTGAATGACCCACTCGCACTTGACCTTCATTTCTTCGCACAAGGCGTTGCCGATGTCGTAGTCGAACCCGCTGACGTTGCCTTCCGGTGTCTTGAAGGAGAAGGGCGGGTAGGCGGCTTCGATACCGATACGCAGGCTGTCTTCGTCGGCATGTGCCAGAAAGCTGAAAGCGCATAGCGCCAGAGCACCTAGAAGTTCTGTCTTGTTCATATTGTTGACTCCCTGGAGGGCATTGGGGGAACGGGTGCCCGCCATCCGGGTTGGCGCGGTGGATCAGTCCTGTGATCGGCGAGGCTATAAATGACACAATAAAAATCCATATGCAAGATAACTGAAAAAAAACATATCAGTCCCAGACGTGACAACGTGCACCTGTGCCCGATCGCTCCAGGCACTGGTGAGCGTTTCTGCGGGGTTTCGCATTGATTTTTCCGGGGGGCGAAAGTGCGTTTTTTTGGCGGCGCTCGTTCGGTTCACAGACTGATCGGCAGGGATGTCGTCGCTGCAAAGTCATCGGGCTGATGGCCAAGGCGTCGCTTGGCCACTGCATGCTTCATAAGCGCTGGAGCGGTGGTTTTTCCTGACGTGTAAGGTCTGCGAGCTGAGTTGCACGCAATGCACCCTGCAGCGTACTCATCACCATCTCATGCAGCAGCTTGCGGCGTGCGCCAATGCCGGCCTGGGGCTTCCCGACCCAGGCCGGCAGTTGATTGAGCAGGGATACGATGCCGTTCATGGTCGCGCGCAGGGTGGCGCCAGCCGGTTGACCGGTGAGTTGCTCTATGGCCTCTAGCAGGTGCTCCTCGTAACGTCCGCGCAGGGTCAGGATCGAGGCCTGCTGTTCGCCGCTCAAACAATGGAGGTCGTACTCAGCCAGGCGGAAATGCGCGGCCATGCGCTCGTGGAGCCGCAGGTGCGCCTCAAGCAGGCCGTGCAGTCGTGCAGTGGGGGCGGATTTGCGCCGGGTCACCAGGCTGGCGCCATCAAGCAACGCTTCGTAGAGCTCCTCGATCAGTTCAAACAGCAGTGCCTCTTTGCTATCGATGTGGTTGTAGAGGGAGCCGGCCGTGATCCCCAGGCAAGTGGCCAGGTCGCGCATGCTGACCCGGCTGAAACCATGCCTGGCGAACATCTCGACCGCCTTGTGCCGCGTTTCCAGGTAGCGCGTGTTGCGCTCTTCGTCGACAGGTACGGCAAAAAGGGTTTTGGAGGGCTGCATGTTGCTCATCCACCTCATACGCGAAACTGCCCCAACAGCCGATTGAGCTGACCCGCCAGTTGGCCCAGTTCCTGGCTCGCCGCGTTGGAACGGTCTGCTGCCTGGGCATTTTCGTGGGCCAGAGAGGCTGCTCGGGTCACATTCTGGTTGATGTCTTCGACCACGTGTGACTGCTCCAGGGTGGCGCTGGCGATCGAGGCGTTCAGTTCAGTGACATTGCGCAGCGCGCCGAGTACCTGGTGCAGGCTTTCAGCCGTTTGGTGGGCCTGTTCCACGGTTTGTCGAGCGGCCTGGCTGCTGGCATTGATGACGTTCACCGCGGCTTCCGAGTTGCCGTGCAGGCGCTCGATCATGTCCTGGATTTGCGCGGTGGACTGCTGGGTGCGCTGTGCCAGCAGGCGCACTTCGTCTGCGACCACGGCGAAGCCGCGACCCTGCTCGCCGGCTCGCGCCGCCTCGATGGCGGCGTTCAGCGCGAGCAGGTTGGTCTGCTCGGCGATGGCGCGGATCACTTCCAGCACGCTGCCGATTTGGGTACTTTCCCGGGCCAGGCTCTGGATCACCTCGACGGCCTGGCCGATGGTATCGGACAACTGGTCGATCTGGAGCAGGCTGCTGTCGATGTTGTGTTGGCCCCGGCGAGCCTGTTCTTCGGCCTGGCGAACTTCGTTGGCCGCGTGCTCGGCGTTCCTGGCCACTTCCTGCACGGCGTAGGAGACCTCATGGATGGCGGTGGCGACCAGCTCCATCTGCTGCGATTGCTGCTGGCTGTGGTTCTGGCTATCGGCGGCGATTTCACCGAGCGACTTCGAAGCCTGGTCCAGGCTGTCGGCGGACTGGATGGACTGGCCGATTACGCCACGCAGCTTGTTGGTGAATACGTTGAAATGGCGGCTCAAGTCTGTCAGTTCATCACGCCAGCGGTTATCCAGATGACGGGTCAGATCGGCTTCGCCGCTGGCGATGTTTTCCATTGCATCGACCACTCGCGTCAGTGGCGAGGCGATGCTGCGGGCAATCAGCAGGATCAGCGCACTGAGCATCAGGGTGATCGTCAGCAATATGACAAAAGCCTGGAGCAGTTGGCGGCGGAACTCGACCTGCACGTCGTCGATGTAGATGCCCGACCCGACAATCCAGCCCCAGGGCTTGAACAACTCGACGTAGGAAACCTTCTCCACCGGTGCATCGGAACCCGGCTTGGGCCAGCGGTAGTGCACCAGGCCGGCGCCATCGCGTTTGGCCGTGGCGACCATTTCGTCGAACAGCGCCTTGCCGTCCGGATCGAGCGTGCCGGCCATGCGCTTGCCCTCGAGCTTGGCATTGGGGTGCATGACCATGCGCGTGTCGAGGTCTTCGAGCCAGAAGTAGTCCTGGCGGTCGTAGCGCAAGTCGCGCATGACTGCGATGGCCTGCTGCTGCGCCTGCTCACGACTGAGGCCCTGGCCTTCCAGGCTTTGGAAGTGGCGCAGGATGCCGCTGGCGGTCTCGACCACATGGCGGGTTTTCAGCGCCTTGGCCGCATACAGGTCGTCATGGCTCTGCTTGAGCATCAGGCCGGCGAGAATCAGCAGCATCAGGATGGATGTCAGCAAAATCAGCCACAGACGGCGGCTAATGGAAATATTGCGCAAGCCGGGCATGGGCAACTCCGCGAGAGGGAAGGCAGGTGAAAGCCGGAGGCGGCAGTCGCGTCCGGCTTGTGGGGGTCAGAGTGCGTAGTGGCTCAGTTCGCGGGCGATCAACAGGCGCTGGACTTCGCTGGAGCCTTCGTAGATCTGGGTGATGCGCGCGTCTCGGTAGTAGCGCTCCACCGGGTAGTCTTCCAGGTATCCGTAGCCGCCATGGATCTGCAGGGCGCTGGAGCACACGCGCTCGGCCATTTCCGAGGCGAACAGCTTGGCCTGGGAGGCTTCGGACAGGCACGGTTGTCCGGCGCTTTTCAGGCGCGCGGCATGCAGGACCATCAGGCGGCTGGCGTTGAGCCGGGTGTGCATGTCGGCGAGCAGGTTGGACACGCTTTGGTGTTCGATGATCGGCTTGCCGAACTGGACGCGTTCGCGGGCATAGCCCAGGGCGGCTTCGAAGGCGGCGCGGGCGATTCCCAGGGCCTGGGCGGCGATGCCGATGCGACCGCCTTCCAGGTTCGACAGGGCAATGGCCAGGCCTTTGCCGCGTTCACCCAGCATGTTGGCTTCGGGAATGGTGCAGTTGTTCAAGGTCACCGCGCAGGTATCGGAGGCCTTGATGCCCATCTTGTGTTCGCGTCGGTCGACCACGAATCCGGCGTTGTCAGTGGGGACCAGGAAGGCCGACAGGCCTTTCTTGCCCAGTTGCGCATCTGTGACGGCGAAGACAATGGCCAGCTTGGCCCGCTCGCCGTTGCTGACGAACTGCTTGGCGCCATTGAGTACCCACTGACCGTCGCGCAGTTCGGCACGGGTACGCAGGTTGTGCGCTTCGGAGCCGGCCTGTGGCTCGGTCAGGCAGAAGCAGCCGATCGCTTGACCACTGACCAGCAGCGGCAGCCAGCTGTCCTGTTGCGCGGGGGTGCCGTATTTCAGCAGGGGGCCGCAGCCCACCGAATTGTGGATGCTCATCAGCGCGCCGAGGGCACCGTCACCGGCCGAGATTTCTTCAACGGCCAGGGCGTAGGCCACATAGTCGGTGTAGCTGCCGCCCCAAGTGTCCGGTACGACCATGCCCAGCAGGCCCAATTCGCCCATCTGCGCCACCACGGCGTCATCGATCCAGCCGGCCTTCTCCCAGGCTTGGGCATGCGGCGCGACTTCGCTGCGGGCGAAGTCGCGCGCCATGTCGCGGATCATGCGTTGTTCTTCGGTCAATTCGATATCGTGCATTGCAAAGTCTCCTGCCGATCAGGCGGTGCGTACGGGCTTGCCGGAGGCGCGTTCAAAGTCGTTGAAGAAGGCTTGCACCCGGGCAGGTGCCAGTTCTGTCAGGGTTGGCGGGTTCCAGCGTGGGCACTTGTCCTTGTCGATGATCAAGGCGCGCACCCCCTCCATCAGGTCGCCCTTGTCGAACCACTGGTAGTCCAGGTGCAACTCGAGGGCGAAGCACTCGGCCAGGCTCAGGTCACGACCACGGCGCAACAACTCGAGCGTCGTGGCCATCGCCAATGGCGAGCGGCTGTCGAGCAGCTTCACCGTCTGCTCGGCCCAGTCTTGCAGCTCGGGGCGTTGTTCGCGCTGCAGCGCGGCGTGAATGGCCGGGACATCGGGCAGGGCGAAATATTCGTCGATCGCCTGGCGACAGGCCTTGAGCTCGGAACCGGCCAGTCGCTCGGTGGCCATGTCGGCAAGCAGGTCCTGCAAGTCTTCGACGGGCGCCGCGGTCCAGTTCAGGTGGTCGAGGCAGGCATCCAGCTCGGCCAGCCGTTCGCTGGGCAGGTAGTAGTCGGCAAGATTCGCATAGAGGGCATCGGCGGCACGCACCTGGCAGCCGGTGATACCCAGGTAGGTTCCCAGCTCACCTGGCAGGCGCGGCAGGAAATAGCTGCCACCGACGTCGGGGAAAAAGCCGATGCCGACTTCCGGCATGCCCATCCGCGTGCGCTCGGTGATCACCCGCAACGAGGCGGCCTGGGCCAGGCCCATGCCGCCACCGAGGACAAAACCATCCAGCAGTGCCAGCACTGGCTTGGTGTAGCCATGCAGGTACTCGTCCAGGGCGTACTCCTCCTCGAGGAACAGCTCATGCAGGTTGTCGCCGGCCTTGTAGCTGTCGTACAGCATGCGGATGTCGCCACCGGCGCAGAAGGCCTTTTCACCGGCGCCGCGAAGGGTCACGGCGACGATCTCCGGGTTCTGCTCCCACGCCCACAGGTGCCGGCAGAGCAGGCGCACCATGGGCAGGTCCAGGGTGTTCAACGCGCTTGGCCGATTCAGTGTCAGGTGGCCGACACGGTTGCGTACGCTGGCCAGCACCGGGGCTTGCTGCTCGCTCATGTTCAGGCTTCTCCGCGGAACAGGTTGATGATGGCGGAGAAGTCCAGGCCGCCGTTGCCTTGCAGGCTGAAGGTCTGGTACAGCTGCTGGGCTACGGCACCGAGCGCGACCGGCTGACGCGCGTGCCGGGCCGCTTCAGTGGCCAGGCCCAGGTCCTTGAGCATCAGGTCGCTGCCAAAGCCGCCGCTGTAGCCCCGTGAGGCGGGCGCGTTTTCCAGTACGCCCGGGAACGGATTGTTGACCTCCGAGCTCCAGCAGCGACCGGTGGAGGTGTTGATGATCCCGGCCAGCACCTTGGCGTCGATCCCGAGGGCTACACCCAGGGCCATGGCTTCGGCGACACCGACCATGGAGATGCCGAGCAGCATGTTGTTGGCGATCTTGGCCACTTGGCCGTTGCCTGCTGCGCCGCAGTGCACGATGTTCTTGCCCATCGCCGAGAGGATCGGCAAGGCCTGGTCGAACACGCTGTCCGGGCCACCGACCATAAAGGTCAGGGTGCCTGCCGCCGCACCGCCGGTGCCGCCGGATACCGGCGCGTCGAGCATCGGGTTGCCTTGGGCAAGGGCGTATTTGGCCACCTCGCGGGTGCTCAGCGGGTCGATGGTCGAACTGTCGATCAACAGCACGCCCGGGCCGATATTGGCCAGCAGGCCATCCTTGCCGCGATAGACCTGCTTCACGTGCTCGGCGGTCGGCAGCATGGTGATGATCACCTCAACCCTGGCCTTGGCCACGGCTGCGGGTGAGTCGGCGGCGCTGGCGCCGGCCTCCACCAGGGCGGCGACCGCTTGCGGGAAGGGATCGAAGACGGTCAGGCTGTGGCCGGCCTTGAGCAGGTTGCGAGCCATTGGGCCGCCCATGTTGCCGAGGCCGAGAAATCCGATATGCATGTTGGCTACCTTTTACGAGAGGGGGCAGTGGCGCAGGAAACCCTGCGCGCGCTTGTCGTCGGCCGACGCAAGGCGCCGGCCGGCAAAGGTCATTTCAGGGTAATGGTGGTGTTCACCGCGCCGCCGGTGTCGTCCTCGTCGAACCAGCGCTGGGTGATCGTCTTGGTCTGGGTGTAGAAGGTCACCACTTGCTTGCCGTAGGGGCCCAGATCGCCCAGTTTGGAGGCGCGCGAACCGGAGAAGGAGAACAGCGGGACCGGTACCGGGATTGGCACGTTGATGCCGACCTGGCCGACGTCGATCTCTTCCTGGAAGTGCCGCGCGGCTGCGCCGGAACGGGTGAACAGGGCAGTGCCGTTGCCGTTCGGGTTGGCGTTGATGATCTCGATCGCCTCGTCCAGGTTGGCGGCGTGCATGACGCACAGCACCGGGCCGAAGATTTCTTCGCGGTACACGGACATCTGCGCGGTGACGCCGGAGAAAATGGTCGGGCCGACGAAGTTGCCGTCCTGGTAGCCCGGCACGCTCGGGTTGCGCCCATCCAGTTCAAGCTTCGCGCCTTCTTCGATGCCGCTGGCGATCAGGCCGTTGACGCGCTCCAGGGCGGCGCAGGAGATCACTGGGCCGATGTCGGTGCCCGGCTCGGTACCACCATTGATCTTGAGGGTCTTGGTTCGTTCGATCAGGTCCGGCAGCCAGGTCTGCGCTTCACCCACCAGGATCACCACGGGCAGGGCCATGCAGCGCTGGCCGGCAGCGCCGAAGGAGGCGCCCAGCAGGTTGTTCAGGGTCTGTTGTTTGTTGGCATCAGGCAGGACGATGGCATGGTTTTTCGCGCCCATCATGCACTGCGCGCGCTTGCCGTTCTGGGTGGCGCGGTTGTAGACGTGGGTGCCGACCTTGGTCGAGCCGACGAAGGATACGGCCTTGATGTCCGGGTGGTCGCAGATCAGGTTCACCGCGTCGACGCCGCCGTGGATGACGTTGAGCACGCCCTTGGGTACCCCGGCTTCCAGGGCCAGTTCAACCAGGCGCATGGTCACCAGCGGATCCTGTTCGGATGGCTTGAGGACGAAGGTGTTGCCGGTGGCAATGGCCATCGGGAACATCCACAGCGGGATCATCGCCGGGAAGTTGAACGGGGTGATGCCGGCGCACACGCCCAGCGGTTGCAGCAGGGTGTAGGTGTCGACGCCGTTGGCCACGTTGTTGGCCAATTCGCCCATCTGCAAATTGCCGATGCTGGCGGCGTGCTCGACCACTTCCAGGCCACGGAACACGTCACCTTCGGCATCCGGCAGGGTCTTGCCCTGCTCGGCGGTAAGCAGGGCGGCCAGTTCCTTGATGTTCTCGCGGATCAACTGCTGGTACTTGAGGAACACACGGGCACGGGCACCGATCGGGGTCTTGCGCCAGGTCTTGAAGGCTTGCTTGGCGCTGGCCACGGCGGCGTCCATTTCCTCGGCGGTGGCGAAGGGCACGCGGGCCAGGACTTCCTGGGTGGCCGGATTGACCACGTCGCGCCACTGGGTGGTGCGCGATTCGACGAATTCGCCGTTGATGAGAAGCTTGACGCTGGGAACGATGGAAGAGGTCATTTACGGGTCCTGCCTGCTTTCGTTGGGTCGAATGAGTCCCCTCGGCGTGGTTGGCCGAGTGGTCGGGTTTGATTTCGGGGGGGAGGGGCCGGCATGCCGGCCCCTGGGGTCAGCCTTTGAGTTGCGGGAAGTCTTCTTCGAAGTATTCCTGCGGGCCACGTGCGTCGCCCTGGCGACGCTGCACTTCCATTTGCCGCAGTTCCACCCGGCGGATTTTTCCGGAGATGGTCTTGGGCAGCTCGCTGACAAATTCGATGCGCCGTACCCGCTTGTAGGGCGCCAGGTGCTCGCGGGCGAACGCGAGGATGCTGCCGGCCAGTTCGTGACTGCCCTGTGCGTCATGGGCCAGGATCAGATAGGCCTTGGGCACTGCCAGGCGCACGGGGTCGGGGCTTGGCACCACGGCCACTTCCATTACCGCCGGGTGCTCGATCAGCGCGCTTTCCAGCTCGAAGGGGCTGATGCGGTAGTCGGAGGCCTTGAACACATCATCGGCACGGCCGACGAAGGTGATGTAGCCCTCTTCGTCGATCTGTGCGGTGTCGCCAGTGCGGTAGTAGCCGTCGCGCATCACTTCGGCAGTCTTTTCCGGGCTGTCCTCGTAGCACAGCATCAGGCCAAGGGGGCGTACGTCCAGCGGCAGGGCCACTTCGCCTTCGTTACCCGGCACGCCATCAGGATCGAGCATGGTCACCCGGTAGCCCGGCAACGGACGGCCCATGGAGCCCGGCTTGAGCCGCTGACCAGGCGTGTTGCCGACCAGTGCGGTGGTTTCCGACTGGCCGAAGCCGTCGCGCAGCAACAGGCCCCAGGCATGCAGGATCTGCTCGATGATCTCCGGGTTGAGCGGCTCACCGGCGCCCACCAGTTCGCGCAGGCGCAGGCGCGTCTTGTAACTGGCCAGGTCTTCCTGGATCAGCATGCGCCACACGGTAGGCGGCGCGCACAGGCTGGTGACGCCGTAGCGCTCGAGCACGCCGAGCAGGGCTGGCGCGCTGAAGCGTGCAGTGTTGTGGATAAAGATGCAGGCACCGGCATTCCAGGGTGCAAAGAGGCAGCTCCAGGCGTGCTTGGCCCAGCCCGGGGACGAAATGTTCAGGTGCAGGTCGCCCGGCTGCAGGCCAATCCAGTACATGGTCGAGAGGTGGCCGACCGGGTAACTCTGGTGACTGTGCAACACCATCTTCGGCTTGGAGGTGGTGCCGGAGGTGAAGTACAGCAGCATCGGGTCGGTGGCCAGCGTGCGACCCTCTGTCTCGAACTGCTCGGAATGCTCGCTGGCGGCGCTGTGCGGGGTCCAGCCGGCGGGGGACGGACCGACGCAGATGCGGCTGCAGTCTTCACCCAGCCCGACGAATTTGTCGACATGGGCGCTACCGACCACCAGGTGGCGAACATGGCCACGCTCGATGCGGTCGCGCAGGTCTTCGGGGGTCAGCAGCGCGGTAGCGGGAATGACCACGGCGCCGAGTTTGAAGGCGGCCAGCATGGTTTCCCACAGGGCGACATCGTTACCGAGCATCAGCAGGATGCGTTCGCCACGGCGCACGCCAAGGGCGCGCAGGTGATTGGCCACCTGGTTGGAGCGCGCTGCCAGTTGCTGGAAGCTGTAGCGTTGTTCGCTGCCGTCCTCTTCGACGATCCACAGGGCATTGGCCTGGTTGCCCTCGGCCATGGCATCGAAGTAATCCAGCGCCCAGTTGAATTCGTGCAGCTGCGGCCAGCGGAAGTCACGTATGGCGGTGGCGTAGTCGGTACGGTGGGCCAGGAGGAAATCACGAGCGGCCAGGAAGGGTTGGCAGTGGTTGTTCATTGGAGGCTCCCGAGGCGCGCGCGGGTACCTGGAAGTGGGGAGACGACGGCAAGCAAAGATAGCTTCACGGTGGGTGCCCTATTTATTTTTATTGGGACTGACCGGGTTCATGGCCAGGTGGTTGAATCGAGTATAGGCAGGCATAAATCAAATAAGAATGCTCAAAAAATCCCGTATGTTGTGCAAAAAAGCATGGGTCTGCTGCATCGTTGATTCGACAGAAATGCACAAGGCGTGCACTGCCCGCACCGTCAAGCGATGCAGGCCGCGCACGCCTTGTGCGGGGACTTACCAGAGCGCCAGGGTATAGCTGAGGATCAGGCGGTTTTCGTTGAGGTCGTTACCGAAGTGGGCGGTGCGCACCGTAGCGTTGCGCCACTTGAGACCGAGGTTTTTCAGCGGGCCGCTCTGGAGCACGTAGCCGATGTCGGTGTCGCGCTCCCATTCGTGGCCGTCGGGTTTGCCGACGCCCAGGTCGATGCTGTCGCCGGATAAGTAGCGGGTCATGAAGGTCAGGCCGGGAACACCGAGGGCCGCGAAGTTGTAGTCGTAGCGCGCCTGCCAGGAACGCTCGTCCTTGTTGGCGAAATCGTTGATCTGCACGAAGTTGACCAGGAAGGCGTCGGTGCCATTGACGTAGGCAAAGCCGGTGTCGCCGCTCATGCGTTGGTAACCGAGACCGAAGGCATGGCCGCCGAGGGCATAGGTGAACATGGCGCCGAAGGCATTGTTGTCGATGTTGCTTTGGCCATCGTCGGTGGAGCGGGCGTAGCGCAGGTCGCTCTTGAGCGTCTGGCCTGTGCCCAGCGGCAGCACGTGGACCAGACTGAACTGGTGCTGGTGATAGAAGTCGTCCAGGCCGCCGTAGTTGTAGCCCGTGTTCAGCCGCTCGTTCCACTGGTAGGCCAGGCCGGCGAAATTGAAGGCGTCGCTGCGGGCCTGGCCACCGACAATGCCCTTGGCGCCGGTGGTGGTGATGGTCATTTTCTCGTAGTTCGAGGAGTCGCGCTGATTGACCCGATCCACGCGCCCAGCGTCGACGCTCAGCCCTTTGATCTCCTGAACGTTCAACTGGCCACCGCGGAATGTTTGCGGCAACAGGCGCGAGTCATTGGCCAGCAGTACCGGCAACTTCGGGGTCAGGGTGCCGAGCTTGAGCACGCTGTTGGACGCTTTGAACTTGGCCGTCAGGCCCAGTTCGCCATACTCGTCCTTGGCGCGCCTGGGTGGCTGGCTGTCGCGCTTGAGCAGGCCGGTGCCGGCACGATCGGGGCTGGAATCGAGCTTGACGCCGAGCTGGCCGAGGGCATCGATACCGAAGCCGACCGTGCCATCGGTATAGCCGGATTCGTAGCGCAGCAGGAAGCCCTGGGCCCATTCTTCTTGCTTGGACTGGGCGGCATTAGCCTGGCGGAAGTCGCGGTTGAAGTAGAAGTTGCGCGTTTCCAGCCTGGCCGTGCTGTCGGCCAGGAAGTCGGCATGAGCCTGTGCAGCGAGGCCGCTGCCGACCAGGAACAGAGTGACGGTGGTGGGTTTCATTGGAGGCCTTTTGTTGTTTTTGTTGTCGACGAGCCGCTCCCGCGCCACTTGGCATTGGCGAGGGAAGGGCGCTTGTGGGGGTGTCCTGCACCGAGCGGCGCAGGGCGGGTGTAAAAAAGCGCGAAGCAAAGGAGCGGACTCGCGCTCGGGGCGTCAGCCCCGGAAAAATCAGCGTCAGTGACTGCTGGCCATGGAAGCTCCAAGGCCGGTCTGGGCACGGACGAACTGGTCGGCATAGGCGGCGCGCTCGCGGTTGGCGCGCTCGCTGCGGTCAAGCCTGGAAGCGACCACTATGACCACGAAGGCCAGTGGCATGGAGAACAGCGCCGGCTGGTCGTAAGGGAACAGCGCCTGGGCATGACCCAGTACACCGACCCATACCGACGGCGAGCCGATCACCAGGGCCAGGGCGCTGACCAGGCCGGTCAGGCCGCCATAGAGGGCGCCGCGGGTGGTCAGGCCGCCCCAGTACATGGACATGATCAGTACCGGGAAATTCGCCGAGGCGGCGATGCCGAACGTCAGGCCGACCAGGAAGGCGATGTTCTGGCCCTCGAACAGAATGCCAAGGGAAATCGCTACGATGCCCAGGCAGACGGTGGCGATGCGTGACACGCGCATTTCCTGTTTCTCGTCGGCGCAGCCCTTCTTCAATACCGACGCGTAAAGGTCATGGGAGATGGCCGAGGCACCGGCCAGGGCCAGGCCAGCTACCACCGCGAGAATGGTGGCGAACGCCACGGCAGAGAGGAAGCCGAGAAACAGGTTGCCGCCCACCGCCTTCGCCAGGTGCATGGCCACCATGTTGCCGCCGCCGATCATGGCCCCGCCGAGCTTGCCGTCGACGTAGTACTGCGGATCCGTGCCGACGATGACGATGGCGGTATAGCCCAGGACGCAGACCACCAGGAAGAAGAAACCGATGAACACCGTGGCGAACAGCACCGATTTACGCGCCTCCTTGGCGTTGGGCACCGTGAAGAAACGCATCAGGATGTGCGGCAGGCCGGCAATGCCGAAGACCAGGCCGAGGGATAGGGACACCGCGTTGATCGGGTCGGCCAGCAAGGTGCCCGGGCCCATGATCTGCACGCCGCTGGCATGCACGGCCACCGCCTGGGCCGCCAGCGTCTCGAAACTGAAGTCGAAGCGACTCAGGGCCATCAGCACCAGGGTGGTGCCGCCCGCCAGCAGCAGGACCGCCTTGGTGATCTGTACCCATGTGGTGGCGAGCATGCCGCCGAAGATCACATAGACCAGCATCAACAGTCCGACCACCACCACCGCCGTGCGGTAGTCGAGACCGAACAGCAGCTTTATCAGCTGGCCGGCACCGACCATTTGCACCACCAGATAGCAGCACACTACGGTCAGCGATCCGAGGGCGGCAAAGCTGCGTACGCGGGTTTGATCGAGGCGGTAGGAGACAATGTCGGCGAAGGTGTAGCGGCCCAGATTGCGCAAGCGCTCGGCCATCAGGAAGGTGACGATCGGCCAGCCGACGAAGAAGCCGATGATGTAGACGAAGCCGTCGTAACCCTTGGCGAAGACCAGGCTCGACAGGCCCAGCAAAGTGGCCGCCGACATGTAGTCACCGGCGATTGCCAGGCCATTCTGAAAGCCGGTGATACCGCCACCGGCGCTGTAGAAATCGGCGGCGGAGCGGGTGCGGCGGGCCGCCCACCAAGTGATCAGCAACGTGGCGAGGACGAAGACGAAAAACATGCCGATGGCGTGCAGGTTGAGCGGTTGCTTCTCTGCGGTGATGGCGTCGGCATTGGCCAGCAGTGGGCAAAGAGCGAGAAGGGCGGACAGGCGTTTCATGCGCGGGACTCCTGGAGGATCTGCGAGCTGAGCACGTCGAAGCGGGTGTTGGCGCTGTGCACGTACCAGGCGGTGAGTAGCCAGGACAACAGGATGATCGTCACGCCAATTGGCATGCCGAGGCTGAGGTGGCTGCCGTCATACAGCGGCAGGTGCAGCCAGGCGGGAGCGAAAGCCACCACCATGATGAAGCTGTAATAAATCGCCAGGACCGCGCCGCTCAGTGTCCAGGCCAGCAGTGCGCGCTGACGCGCGAGGCGCTGGAACTTGGGGTTGGCCCTGACCCGTACACAGGTCTGGGCGTGGTTCGGATGGTCAGTCGTCATGGTGAGGCTCCGTTTTTCTAGTTGTTTTTGTCGTTCGGCCTTTTGAGGGGCGTACGGGTACCCGGGCAGCGACCCGATGCGGGGCGCCACCTGAATGCGGATGTGCTGGGGTTATTGCCGCCCGGATGATCTTTCGAAGGCGAGTGGGCGGTGCAGGAGGGCGGGCCTGATCGGCTGTGAAGCGAGCAGAGGATCGGGCCAATGGCGGGCGAGAACCGTGGTCGCGATTGCGCTGTTGCGCAGTTGTTTGTGTCCGGCGTGCAGGCCGGTGTTTAGCCATGCGCTCATGCTGTCAGCCCTCGTTATTTATTATTGGGGAGGGGACTTTCCTGGCCGGAAAACGACGCTGGCCAAGTTGGGTGAGATGCGAGTATATAAGGGCATATTTCCCATATGTATTGGCAGAAAAGCCCGATGGATATGCAAAAACGCACAACGCAGCCCCCACTGAACTGGGACGACCTACGCTTTTTTCTCGAAGTTGCCCGTGCGCGCACCGCCAGCGGAGCGGCCCGACACCTGGGAGTGGACTACACCACGGTGTCGCGGCGCATCCGTGCGCTGGAGCAATGCCTGGGTGCTTTGCTGTTCGAGAAATCGCGCACCTCAGGCTTCGTCCTGACCGTGGAAGGGCAGCGTCTGGTCGGACACGCCGAAAGCCTGGAAAGTACGCTGCTGGTGGCTTGCGAGCAGGTTTTCGGCACCACAGGGGGGCTCTCCGGGCATCTGCGCATTGGTTGCACGGAAGCCTTCGGAACCTGTTTCATCACGGCGCAGATGAGCCACTTCCTCGAGCACTACCCGAATATCTCGGCGGACATTTTGCCGGTCCCGCACTTCATCAACCTGTCACGGCGCGAGGCGGATATCGCCATCACCCTGGAGCGGCCCGAACGCGGTCCATACGTGTGCTCGCGACTGTGCGACTACCGCCTGCGCCTGTATGCGACGCCGGAGTACCTGGCCAATCATCCGTCGATCGGCTGTCGCGAAGACCTGTCCAGCCACCCGTTCGTGACCTACGTCGAAGACCTGGCCTTCAGCTTCAAGCTGCTCTACCTGAACGACCTGATGCCTGGGGCCAACTGCCGCCTGCGCAGCACCAGCGTGGTGGCCCATTACCATGCAGCCCTGGAAGGGCGGGCGCTGGCCATCCTGCCTTGCTTCCTCGCCGGCCCCGATCCCCGCCTGTGCGAAGTGCTGCCGGGTGAGGTGGAGGTCACGCGACAGTTCTGGATGTATTACAGCGAGGACCTGCGCAAGCTCAAGCGGGTCACCCTGGTAGCCGACTATTTGCGTGCTTGTGCGGAATTGAATCGTCCGTTGTTGATGGGGGAGTCCCATACGATGCACTACTTGCCGTCGCCCTGAGGGAATGGGAGGGGGAGCCTTGCAGGAACTGCCGCAGGCTGCGAACTTTTGATCTTGCTTTTAAAAAATCAAAAGATCGCAGCCTCGTTGCACTCGACAGCTCCTACAGGAGAATGGCGCTGACCAATGGCATGGGGGTGCCTGTCGTCATCACTGGCTGGAGCGAACGGCCCCGCCGTCAATCAACAGGTTTTGCCCGGTCAGGTAACCCGCATGGCTGCTGCAGACGAAGGCACACAGCGCACCGAACTCCTCGGGTGAGCCGAAGCGTCTGGCAGGAATTTCGCGACGGCATTCGTCAAGGAATGCCTCACTGTCTTGCCCCATTTCGTGGGCAGCGGCGACCAGGTTGTCGCGCAGTCGATCGGTGTCGAACGAGCCCGGTTGCAGGTTGTTGATCGTCACATTGCGGCTGGCAATGTTTTCTTGCCGGGCCAGCCCCGCAATGAACCCCGTCAGGCCACTGCGCGCGCCGTTGGATAGACCCAGGCTTTCGATCGGGGACTTCACGGCGCTCGAGGTGATGTTGATGATCCGGCCAAATCCGCGTGCCGCCATGCCGTCTACGGTGGCCTTGATCAGCTCGATAGGGGTCAGCATGTTGGCATCCAGCGCCTTGAGCCAGGCGTCGCGATTCCATTCGCGGAAATCCCCGGGAGGAGGGCCGCCGGCGTTGTTGATCAGGATATCGAAATGCTCATGGGCCTTGAGCGCTGCTGCCCGACCCTCGGGCGTGGAAATGTCTCCAGCCACGACGATGACCGTCACTTCAGGATTTATCGCCCTGAGCTGACGGGCTGTTTCATTCAGCGTGTCTTCACCCCGTGCGGTGATCACCACGTTCACGCCTTCGGTGACGAGTGCCTGTGCGCAGGCCTTACCCAGGCCTTTGCTGGCGGCGCACACCAGCGCCCAACGTCCTGCAATTCCAAGATTCATGCGTGATCCACCGCTGCAGACAGGTTGGCCGATCGGGCACCGATGCCCATGAAGCGCCGTACCCTCTCGCCTTCAGCTTCGCAGCGAATGGTTTCAGGGGCGGCATCGAGTTGAATATTGCCGTTCTCCATGAAAATCACCCGATCGGAGATCGACATGGCAAAGTCCATTTCGTGGGTCACGATCAGCATGGTCATGCCTTCCCTGGCCAGGTCGCGGATCACGTTGAGCACGTCGTTGACCAGCTCCGGGTCGAGGGCCGAGGTCGGCTCGTCGAACAGCATGATCTGCGGCTCCATGGCCAGGGCCCGGGCGATCGCCACGCGCTGCTGCTGGCCGCCGGAGAGCTGGTGCGGGTACTTGTGGGCATGGGCCAGCAGGCCGACCTTGTCCAGCAGCGCATAGGCACGATGCTCGCTCAGCTCGCCCGGCTGGCCGTGGTACCGCGGTGCCAGGGTGATGTTGTCGAGAATGGTGCGGTGCGGGAACAGGTTGAAGTTCTGGAACACCATGCCGATGTGCCGCACGCCTTTGCGCAGGCGCGAGCCGTTGGGTTTGTCCGAGGCTTCGATGAACGTTTCGCCGAACAACTTGATGTCGCCGGTATCGATGCTTTCCAGGCCGTTGACCGTGCGGATCAGCGACGTCTTGCCGGAGCCGGATGGCCCGATGATCGAGACCACCTGGCCGTAATCGACATTCAGGTCGATACCCAGCAACACCTTGTGGGTGCCATAGCTCTTCTGGATGTTGTTCAGTTGCAGGATCGGCGTTGTGTTGTTGCCTGCGGCTTTGCGCGCAATGTCGGGCAAGGCTTCGGCGCTGGCCTTGAACCTGGCAATAGTGGCCGCGTCGAGTGTGTGCGGCTTGCGGTAGTTCAGGTCCAGGTAACGCTCCAGGCGTTGCAGGAAATAGCCGAATACGGTGACGATCAACACGTAGTACACGCCCACCGCCGCCAGGGTTTCCATGACCAGGAAGTTGGTGGCATAGAGGCGTTGGCCGACCGTGAGGATTTCGGTCAGGGAGATGACCGAGACCAGCGAAGTCAGCTTGACCACGGTGATGTATTCATTGATCAGGGTGGGCAGCGAAATACGGAACGCCTGGGGTATCACGATCAGGCGTTGCATGCCGAGCACGCCGACACCCAGTGCGCGCCCGGCTTCCTTCTGGCCCTTGGCCACGGAAATCAGGCCGCCACGATGGATCTCCGCCATGTACGCCGCTTCCGTGACCACCAGGGCCAGCAACCCTGCGTAGAAGGGGTTGGACAGAATCGGTCCGCTACCGGGAAACAACTGCGGCAGGTTGTAGACGAACACCACCAGCACCAGCAACGGGATGCTGCGGAAAAACCAGATGTAGACCGCTGCGGGAATGCGCAGCAAGGGCGATTGGGACAGCTTGGCGGTGGCCAGGACAAAACCCAGCAGCATGCCGATGAACCAGGCCAGGGCACTGAGCTGGATGACCGTGACGCAGGCATTCCAGAAGTCCGGCAGGGAGAACAGGGAGAAGAAATACGACCAATCGAATTGCATGGGACACCTCGATCTGCCGCCCCCATGCAGGGGCCGCAGATAACCAGACTACAAGGACAGGTTCTTAGTTGGCGGTCGGTTCTTCCAGGCCATATTTCTTGAGGATTGCTGCGTATTCTCCGCTCTTTTTCGTTTCCTCGAAGGCCTTTTGCACGGCCTGGTAGGTTTCGTCGTTACCTTTCTTGACGAAGATGCCCAGGGTTTGCTGATAGATCGGATGCTCGGTGGTGATCACGACCCGGCCATTGGTCTTTTCCGCGATCATCTTGGCGGCACCGGCGATTTCAACCTGGGCCTGAATGTTCTTGGACAACAGGGCCTGA
This sequence comes from Pseudomonas sp. PDM28, assembly GCF_019219115.1. Lineage (NCBI taxonomy): Bacteria > Pseudomonadati > Pseudomonadota > Gammaproteobacteria > Pseudomonadales > Pseudomonadaceae > Pseudomonas > Pseudomonas sp. PDM28. The sequence goes on along the minus strand of NZ_JAHUWG010000010.1, from coordinate 19,252 downwards.
GTCACTTCGGGCGCCGAGGGGTATTCGCTGACGGTGATGGCGCCCTTGTTGTTCGGCACGCAGTATTCGTCGGACAGCTTCCTGAATTCCTTGACCCAGGTCGTGCCCTGTTCCAGGCCCAGCTTCAGGCCGCACAGGTCTTCAGGTTTTTTCGCATTGATCTCGCTGCCCTGGGGCACCATGACCGCGGCGCCGGTGTTGGCGTACGCGATGGTCTGGGCCTGGGTCTGGCGCTCCGGGGTGATGTACATGCCGGAAATGATCGCGTCGTACTTGCCGGAGTTCAGGCCCAGGATCAGGCTCGGGAACTTGGTGTCGACGAACTCCACTTTGGCGTTCATGTGCTTGGCCAGTGCCGTTGCCAGCTCGGGGTCCGAACCCACCACATTCTTGTCCTTGTCATAGGACTCGAAAGGAGGGTAGGTGATCTCCATGCCGACCTTGAACGTATCTGACGCGGCCATGCTCACCGAGGCTCCGAACATGCCGGCTGCCAATACAGCCAGGCACAAGAGGTTCTTTTTATTGTTTTTCATTTTTACTGACTCCGGCATAGGTAGGGGGTTAGCTGAAAACTTCAATCAGGACGGTTGCGCCTGATTTTTCAAATGTCCGAAACTGGCGGGCTTGCGTGCCTTGCCTGGCAGTTGAACGTCCCCGTTGGCCACCCTCTGGCGCAGATACTGATAGGTCTGCAGCGCCTGGCCATACATGTGTTCGCCGATCGTGATCTCTTCGTAGTCGTTGCCGGCCTGGGCGAACCCGGGCAGCGGTTTGATCTGGGTGTGGTAGTCACAGGCATAAAACAGCGGGAAGGAATAACGCTCCTCCTTCACACTGCGCACCCGGTGCGCAGTGGCAACGAATGCGCCTGCCGTCATCACCTCCAGCATGTCGCCGATGTTGACCACGAAGGCATCGGCAATCGGTGGTGCATCGATCCATTGGCCAAGATTGTTCATCACCTCAAGACCGGGTTTGTCGGCCAGGAGGATGGTGAAGCACTCGTAATCAGTATGGGCGCCAAGACCCGGAGCGTCATGGGCGGCACCGTCGAACGGGTAGTGGATCAGGCGCAGCTTGGACGGCGGACGGGTGACCAGGCTGTCGAAGTAGTTTTCTTCCAGGCCCAGGGTCAGGGCGAAGCCGCTGAACAGGCGCCGGCCCAAGGCGAAGATCGCTTCATAGTAGGCCTGCACCGAGGCCTTGAAACCTGCCAGCTGCGGCCAGTCGTTGGGCCCCAGCAAGGGGGTGTTGGCCAGCACCAGGGGGTCATCGGCCGGGACTTCGAAGCCGACGTCGAAGGCTTCCTTGTGGTCCGGCTTGCCCTTGGAATAGACCTCTTCGCCTTCGGGCACAAAGCCCTTGTGGGTTTGCGAGGTGCCGATGTAGTGGCGCATCTTGGTGTCGAGGGGCTGGTCGAAAAAGTCCTTGGCCGCCTTGCGCAGGTTGGCGATCAGTTGCGGGTCGATACCGTGATTGGTGATATAGAGAAACCCGACTTCGCTGGCGGCACGCCCCAATTGTTCGGCCACGGCCAGGCGGTGTTCCAGTTCAAAGCTGAACAGACCGGCGATGTTGATCACCGGGATGCTGTTGAAGTTGGCTTTGAGTGTGTCAGTGCTGGCGCTGTTGTTTTTATTGTCAGGCATGACGCATCGGCTCCCTAAGGATGGCTTGAGTGGTGGAAACGCTCGAAGTGTTTGCGCTCGGTCTGGCCCATCCACACGTTCAACGACCACAGGTCGGCGACCGGGACATTGGTGAAGGGCAAGTGATGCAGGTAGCCGTCGGCACCGAATTCCGGGGTCAGGGTGCTGACCTGGTAACCGCGGGCCTGCTGCGAGCGCCAGATGCTTTCCCAGTGCTGCTGATGGAAGGCCAGTTCTTTTGCATATTCGGGCGCCGCCGGGTGCGGAACCTGTGGTCCCTGGTCATAACCGACCCGGGCCTGGATATGGTGAACCCGCTCGATGAACGCGCTCAGGTCGTCGGCCGGATCATTCAACAGGCGCTCGCAGGTCACGACCCAATGGCTGATGTCACTGGTGAACAGCAGATCGGGCAGTTGCCGGATCAACTCCAGGGTCACCCAGGGGTTGAACAGCGAACGCGAGCGATGGGTTTCGAAACTGCAGACCTGACCGTGCTTGCGCGCCAGCTCCAGCGCCTGGCCAAAAAACTCCACCTGTTGTGCCAAGGACCAGCGGTCGTTGCCCGCCAGCACGTTGACGAAGCGCGGGGAGAGTTCAGCAGCCCAGGCGAGCTTCTGGTCGAGGTCATTGATGTGGACGGCAGGCGTTGCCGACTGATCCGGCAGCACGTCGTAGGCGCTGAAGACGGTGCTGATATAGCCCAGGCGGTTGGCCTGGAGAAAGGCGCCAAACTCAGCCCGTTCGCGGGCGTCCAGTGGCAGGCGCGCTTCCATGCCATCAAAGCCCGCTTGCAGCAACTCCTCGAGCGCCTGAGCCTTGCTGGCGGTGTAACCCCACAGCGTACGGAAAATTTCCAGCTTCATCGGTGATCCTCAAAAATCCCAGGGCCTGCTGCAAAAGCACTTCGACGGCACCAGGCGGCGAAGCGGTCAGTGGTCGGTGGTGGCAGAGGCCTTTGGATCTGGATCCCTGCGTAACTCGGTCCCACTGAGCGATGCCGAGGCTGGTTCGCTGTGGAGCCGATGTTAGGCACAGGCCGAGTGGCGAAAGAATCCGAAAGTTCAAATGAATACTTCAGACTTTCGTTAACCAATAGCTGGCTATTTATCCCGCTGGCGAGGAGGAAATTTGTGGGTGGATACGTGTCTGCGTTGGGTGTTGGCGCGGGGTGCCTTTACTACGACATCATTTTGAAGACTGCCAAGCGACATCGGGCTGCGCGATGGCATCGACTCGATTTTCCGATTTGTCCCGGATCTTTTCTGGCATTTGCCGCCGTTGATTCGCTTTTAAGCTTGCTGAAACGTTTCATCAAGTCTATAAAAATGGCACAACTCCAAGAAAGGCTGCTGCCATGACCCCGCTCAAACTCTTTGTTGCCCTCAGCGCACTGTCCGCTGCCTCCCACGCCATGGCCTGGGATTACGTTCTGCTCGACACCGACAAAGCTGCCCAGAACTGGCAGATCACCAGCCAGCAACTGGGCATAACAACCGACAAACCCTTCAGCGTTACCCTGCGCACCTTGCACGGCGGTCGGCAGGAGGGCGTCAGCATCGTCGACCTCGATAACGGCACGATGAAACTCTCGGTAGTGCCGACTCGCGGAATGAACGTCTTGCAGGCCTCGGTCGGCAATGTGCGCATGGGCTGGGATTCGCCGGTCAAGGAAGTGGTCAATCCGTCCTTCATCGAACTCAATGGCCGCGGTGGTCTGGGCTGGTTGGAAGGTTTCAATGAACTGGTCACTCGCTGCGGGTACGAATGGGTCGGCCACCCGGGCGTCGACAATGGCGAACTGCTGACCCTGCACGGTCGGGCCGCCAACATTCCTGCGAACAAAGTCACCCTGCACATCGATGAAAAACCACCGTACGCCATCACCCTGCGCGGCGAACTGAAAGAGCAGGCGTTCAAGAAGGTCGACTTCTCCGTCGCGACCGAACTGGTCACCGAACCTGGCAGCGTAGTGTTCGCGCTCAACGACACCCTGACCAACAACGGCGACTATCCGAAGGAATACCAGGCGCTGTATCACAGTAACTTCAGCACTCCGTTCCTGGAGCAGGGTGCTCGTTTCGCTGCGCCGGTGAAACAGGTGTCGCCGTTCAACGACAAGGCCAAGGGCGATCTGCCCGACTGGCAAACCTATCGCGCACCGACCAAGGACTACGACGAAACGGTTTACAACGTGGTTCCGTATGCCGATGCCAGGGGCGATACGTTGACCGTGTTGCATAACAAGGCCGGCAGCTTGGGCGTTTCGGTCGGCTTCAACACTCAGACACTGCCTGTGTTTTCCCTATGGAAAAACACCGACACCCAAGGCCAGGGCTATGTCACGGGGCTGGAGCCGGGGACAAGTTTTTCCTACAACCGCCGTTATCAACGGCCACTGAACCTGGTACCGACAATTGGGCCGAAGGAACACAAGCAGTTCCGCATCAGCTATAGCTTGTTGGCGGATAAGGTGGCTGTGGACAGGGCCTTGAAGCAGGTGAGCGAGATTCAGGGCGGGCGGGAGACTGAGGTGCGGCAGACGCCGTTGGTTGATCTGACCAAGGGGTGACACCGGCTAGAGCATTGCGACTCGCTGAACGCACCAGCCTGTTGCTGTTTGCCAGCTCTCGACTCATAGCTGTCAATCACCCAAGGCGCTACGCTCGCAGGTACGCGCCTTCAAGTACAGACGATGCCGATATGAAACACCTGCTTGATCGTTTACGGGGCTGGGCCAGAAACCTGAAACGACAAACGATGGTTCTCTGGTTTTGCTACCAGCATCCGCAAACACCCTGGTTACCCAAATGGATTTCGGTTTTTGTCGTGGCGTATGCACTGAGTCCAATCGACCTCATTCCCGATTTCATTCCTGTGCTTGGATATCTGGACGATGTGATTATTTTGCCGCTTGGCATTCTGCTCGCTATTCGCTTGATGCCTGCACAGGTGCTCGAGGAGTGTCGGTTCAAAGCCAGTGAGTGGGAGAAGAACCACAAGAAGCGGCCAGCGAACAGAATTGCTGCGGTGATCGTTGTATTGGTCTGGCTCGTTGCTGCGGGCAGCTTGGCAGCTTGCTTGCTGTGAGCTGAAGTTGTTGCTCAACCCATGCGTCAGTGCTGATTCTTTTTTTTGAACTCGGGCTGAAGGCACTTATCCAAAAAAATATGTGGGAATGCTTCCCACGCAACGATGCCAACTGGCTCTGAGGGATCGTGCGTATACCGCAGTTGCTCGTCAATGTTGCAGATTGATGGCCGTGCCGGTTGGCCGGCTGCTCCAATGGGCAGCCGGGAACTCACTGGACATTGCGTTCGATACGGAGATGAGTTCGCAACTCCATGCGGAGGTGCATCATGCTGCTCAAGAAATGTTTATTGGCTCTGGCCATCGGTGGCGTCCTGTCGGCATCGACTGTCCTGGTGCCCGATTACATCGGTAGTTTCTCCAGCGTGTATGCCAAGGATGGCGGCAGCGGTGGAGGCGGTGGAGGCGGTGGTGGTCACGGTGGCGGTAATGGCGGTGGCGGAAACGGCGGAGGTGGTCACGGTGGCGGTGACGGCGGCGGTGGCCACGGTGGTGGTGACGGCGGTCACGGTGCCGGCGGCCATGGAGGAGAGGGTGGCGATCATGGCGCCGCAGGCCATGACGGTGACGGTCATGGAGGCCCGGGACGCGGCGACGCTGACCATGGTGGTGTAGCCGGGAACAAAGGTCCGGGCAATGCCCATGACAACGACGCGGACGACGCCGATCATGATGCTGACAACGATGCCGCCGATGCAGCCAGGGACGCTGCCAAGGCTGATGCCAATGCCGCCCGGGACGCGGCCAGAGCGACTGCTGATGCCGCTCGTGATGCGGCAAAAGCAACTGCAGATGCCGCCCGGGACGCCGCCAGGGCTGAAGCAGATGCCGCCCGGGATGCCGCAAAAGCGGCGGGTGTAGCGGACGATGACGCAGATGCTGCCAGAGACGCTGCCCGTGCCGCTGCGGATGCCGCGAGGGATGCTGCCAAGGCCGAAGCAGATGCCGCCAGGGATGCTGCCCGGGCTACGGCGGATGCCGCTCGGGACGCCGCCAAAGCCGAGGCGAAGGCAGCCCGGGAGGCCGCCAAAGTTGAGGCGAAGGACGCCAGAGAGGATGTGGCGGATGCCCCGGACGAAGCGGATTTCGACGCGGTTGAGGTAGATAACTGAGCCTGCACGTTCGGCAATGAACACGGCAGGCATACCGTAGTAAACGTCCCGGGAGCTTGAGGGGCGTATCGGCAAAGAGTCGCAAGCCCTGAAACGTCATGGGGTTTGCGACTTTTTTTCGGCTATTGAGCCAAGCATTTCTACAGTCAGATCGAGCGCTGATTCACGCGCTGAGTCAGTTCCTGCGCGGACTCTTTGCGTTCCGAGTAGCGGTCAACCAGGTCGGGGCGATCCCGTAGCAGCAGGGTGAATTTCACCAGTTCCTCCATGACGTCTACGACCCTGTCGTACAACGATGAGGGTTTCATGCGATTGGCGTCGTCAAACTCCAGAAAAGCCTTTGGCACCGAAGATTGATTGGGGATGGTGAACATGCGCATCCAGCGTCCCAGCACACGAAGCTGATTCACCACATTGAAGGACTGGGAGCCGCCGCAGACTTGCATGACTGCGAGGGTTTTACCCTGGGTTGGGCGAATGGCCCCCAACGCCAACGGCACCCAGTCGATTTGCGCCTTGAACACTGCAGACATCGAGCCGTGGCGCTCTGGCGAGCACCAGACCTGTCCTTCAGACCACTGCATCAGTTCGAGCAGTTCCTGGACTTTCGGGTGATCGGAGGGCGCGTCGTCCGGCAGCGGCAGGCCGGATGGATTGAAGATCCGCGTCTCGGCGCCGAAGTGTTCGAGCAACCGGGCTGCTTCCTCGACCAGCAGGCGACTGAACGACCGCGCACGAGTCGAGCCGTATAACAACAGGATGCGCGGCTTGTGCTGGTCGTTGCGTCCATGGGCGATGGATTGGGTCAGTGCCGTGTCGAGATTGGGCAAGGAATGGGTCATAAGGGCTCCGGTCAAAGCGTGCCGATGCGTTCGAGTTCGCGCTTCAATGCATCGCGGTCAAGTTGCGCAAAAGGCAGTTCGAGGAATGCCCGGCAGCGCGTTTCGATGCGCGCCAGGGTTGAGTGGAACGCCGCCGCTATCCGTGCTTCATCGCCCGTTATGTCCGAGGGGTCTTCCAGGCCCCAATGGGCTTTCAGTGCTGGTCCGAAGTACACCGGGCACGCCTCGCCGGCAGCCTTGTCGCAGACCGTGATGACGATGTCCGGCGGGTTGGCTTCGAAAGCCTTGTTGCCTTTGCTGCTCAAGCCGTCGATGGCAATGCCGGCCTCTTGCAAGGTGCTCAGGCTGCGGGGCAGCACCTGTCCCTTGGGAAAACTGCCGGCACTGATCGCCTCAAAGCCTTCTGGCGCGAGATGGTTGAACATGGCTTCGGACAGGATGCTGCGACAGCTGTTGGCGGTACACATAAACAGAACGCGCATGGTGACTCCTCTTTGCAGGCGCACAGGGGCTAGACGCTCAGGCGCAAGGCCAGGGCAGACAAGGTGATGAGCAGGATCGGCAGGGTCAGGACCACGCCGACCTTGAAGTAGTAACCCCAGGTAATGCGAATGCCCTTGCGCTCCAGAACATGCAGCCAGAGCAGGGTGGCCAGGCTGCCGATGGGGGTGATCTTGGGGCCCAGGTCAGAGCCGATGACGTTGGCGTAGATCATGGCTTCACGCACTACGCCTGTGGCGTCACTGGCCTGAATCGACAGTGCGCCCACCAGCACCGTGGGCATGTTGTTCATGCCCGATGACAGCAAGGCCGTGAGCAGGCCGGTGCCCAGCGCGGCGCCCCAGATGCCGAACTCGGCCATGCGGTTCAGGGCCATGGTCATGTAGGTGGTCAGTCCGGCGTTCTTCAGCCCGTACACCACCAGGTACATGCCCAGGGAAAAGATCACGACCTGCCAGGGCGCTTCACGCAGCACCCGGCGGGTGGAAATCACATGCCCGCGCGCCGCCACGGCGAACAGCAGCGCGGCACAGACGGCTGCGATGGCGCTGACCGGAATGCCCAAGGGCTCCAGGGCAAACAGCCCGACCAACAACAGGGCCAGAACGATCCAGCCGACGCGGAAGGTCAGGGGATCACGCACGGCGCGTCGCGGATCCATCACGTCATCGAGCGCGTAGTGCCGGGGAATGTCACGGCGGAAAAACCGGTACAGCACCACAAGGGTGGTCGCCACGGCAACCAGATTGACCGGCACCATGATGGCCGCGTATTCGGCGAACCCCAGGTCGAAGTAGTCCGCCGAAACGATGTTGACGAGGTTGGACACCACCAGGGGCAGGCTCGCCGTGTCGGCGATAAAGCCGGCCGCCATGACGAACGCCAGGGTGGACGCTGGCGAAAAACGCAGTGCGAGCAGGATTGAAACAACGATGGGGGTCAGGATCAGGGCGGCGCCGTCATTGGCAAACAACGCGGAGACGCCGGCCCCCAGCAGTATCGTGAAGACGAACAGGCGTCGCCCGTCACCCTTGGCCCAGCGCGCCACATGCAAGGCGGCCCACTGGAAGAACCCGGCCTCATCGAGCAACAGGCTGATGATGATCAGCGAGATGAACGTCGCGGTGGCGTTCCAGACAATGGCCCACACCAGCGGAATATCGTGCAGCGTCACGACGCCTGCCAGCAGGGCCAGAACGGCGCCCAGGGAGGCGCTCCAACCGACGCCCAGACCCTTGGGTTGCCAGATGACCAACACCATGGTGAGCAGGAAAATGGAAAACGCAGTCAGCATGTGGATTCTCGACGGGTTGAAGGGTCAGCAGCAGGCGGCAGTGTTGAGAGGGCGGTCGCCCATGGCGTTCAGGCGGGTGCTGTTGTCCTTGAGCCAGTCGGCGTTTGCTGCCAGCGTGGTCTGCAGAACATCACGAACCCACACGGGCAGATCAGGGTTGAGCCGGTAATACACCCATTGCCCCTGGCGGCGGTCCAGAAGCAGGCCGCATCCGCGAAGCTGGGCAAGATGGCGGGAAATTTTCGGCTGGCTATCGTCCAGGGCACAGACCAGCTCACACACGCATAACTCGCCTTCACGGGCGATGAGCAAAGTGGCCCGGGCGCGGGTTTCGTCGGACAGGCATTTGAATACGACGGCAGGGTTGAGCATTGGCGTGGCTCTGTACATATGGTTATTCGAATATACGTTTATCCATATGTTGAGTGCAAGTCGCCAAGGCTCAAGAAGGGCGGGGATGTTCAGGTATGCGATAGACTTGCGCTGTTTCGACACAAGGCAAAGGAGATGCAGTGCATGGAATCGTTTAGCGTTCGCGAGCTGAAAACCACTGACGCTGAGGCTTTGCTGGCGTTCGAAATCCGCAACCGTGAATGGTTCGAATCGCATATCGATGCGCGCGACCCTGGGTTTTATTCGTTGCGCGGTGTCGCCGATCATATCGATAGCTATCTGTCGGGTTTGGCCAGCGGCGCCTGGCACCCGTTTGTCATCGAGGACTCAAGCCAGACAATCGTTGGTCGAGCCAATCTGAAAAGCATCGACCTGGCGATGGGGTCTGCCGAAGTGGGCTATCGGATTGATCAGCGCGTGTGCGGGCAGGGGTTGGCAACACGGGCGCTGAGGCATCTGATCCAGCAGGCACGGGTGCGCTGGGGACTTGCGCAACTGGTGGCCTATGCCTACAAGGAAAACCTGGGCTCCAGAAAGGTACTCGACCGGTGCGGATTCAAGCTTGAGCAACCTTGCCGTGTCGACAGCACGGGCAGCGAAGAGCGATTCGTCCTGTCGTTTCAATAGTTCTGCAAGCCCGTAGCAGGTTGCTGCGGGCTACTCCTGATCCTGATCTGCCGCCACCTCCTGCCAGCTGTCATCGGGGTCAAAGCGCTTCATCGCCAGCGCCAGTTTTTCACCTTCGGGCCCCAGGTCCTTTTCGAACACCTGGCCTTCGTGGCTGATCATGAAGCTCATCACCCCGGTGTCGTTGTATTTCGCCGGCCAGGCGATCAGGGCAAAGCCGCGGCTCATCTTGTCGCCGATGAGGTAACTGTAGGCGCCACCCGGTGCCGAAGGCCCCTGGCCATGAAGGATGCGGAAGCGGTAGCCATGCCATTCTTCGTCGGCAATGGCTTTGCCGAACGAAGGCCCCAGCGGGCTGATCTGGCCGCTATCGTCTGGTGCCCAATAGAGTCCGTCGTGCTTGCCGGGGGTGCTGAAGATTTTCTGCGCATACTCGAGTGCGCCATCACCGTCCCTATCGACTGACGCATAGTCCATCTGGGCGTCGTGATAGGCCAGCACCGATTGCACCGCGTCGAGTTCATTGCGGCCGATCTCGCGTGCGCGGATCTCGGCACTGCCGGCCTTCAAGTCGAAGCGCCAGCCGCTCGCCACTTTGACCAAGGGGATCGGCAGTGTCCAGTTCTCGGGGCCGACCGCCAGGATGCCCTTGTCGTCACCGCTTTTTTCAATGTGGTGTTGCTCGCGGTACTGCTGCAAAAACGCATCGACGTCTTTGCGCTGCACGCCTTCACGCGGAATGTAGTTGTGCCAGTCACTACCGAGCAGTTCCGTCAGGCGTGCCTGGTCGGCGTGTTCCGTACCCAGTGCCTGGACCAAGGCTTCTGCAGCCTTTTCCGGTGTTGGAAAGGCTTGCTGCGCCGTCGCCATGCATGACCAAAGCAAGCCGGCAGCTACCGCAAGGACAGGAGGCAGCAAGCCCATGAGTCCTTTCATTCGAGGATGGTTATTCAACGACGGCCCCCCCTTTGACGCGCTGGTGGATTGGACGGCCGACTGACCTGGTGACCGGCCGAGCGGGCGGCACTGGGGCGATGGGCGGATGCCTGGCTGGCCCGGCCACGATTGGCCTGGACGTTGGCCTGGGACGGTGAGCGTGCGCCGGCGAACGCATTGTTGCGGGCACTGCCGGCACTGGCGGCCGGTCGTTTGTTCGGCGCCTGCCGCGTCTGCGCGGCGCCTTCCCTGCGCTGGTTCAACTGGGCGGTCTGGTTTCTGGGTTCCTGGCGGGCCTGTGGCCTGGGCTGCTGATTTTCCCGGGTATTTCTGGCGGTACCCTGGCCTCTGTCAGCCGCCCTGGGCCTGTCCGCACCGGCCTGCAACCGATTGCCGTCCGCGGCCCCGGACTGGAGCTTGCGCGTTTGATCACGGGCTTCGCGGTTGCTGGTGGCGGGGCGTTCGATACCGTGCTTGTCCATTGAACTGCGGGCCTTTTCACGGGCCTGGGCGCGCTGGGCAGTGTCCCCGCGATAGGCTTCACGCTGACTGGCACCGTTGAGTTGGCGGCCGTACTGTGCGCGGCTGGCATTGTCTCGATAGGGCACGCCATTGCGGTGCACCGGGTTGTGCTGCCATTTGTTGTTGGTGATCCGGTTGTTGCCATTGATGTTGTTGTAGCGATTGACGTCGATGTCGACGTCGTTATTGCCCCAGTCACATTCACCCCATAACGATCCAACGATCGCCACACCGGCGCCAAACGCGAGTCCGGCCATCAGGGCCTGGCCAGGGTAATAGGCCGGTGGCGGTGGATAGTACGCCGGCGGCGACGCCGGGTAGGGCCAGGTGCCGTAGGTGGTCGTCGGGTTATACGTGGGGACGTACACCACCTGCGGATCGGCAGGCTGGATGATGATGGTGGAGCTGCTGGCCGGCGCCGGTTCCGCAGCAGGCGCTGGCGCCGGTGCCGCATTCGTGGTTGCAGGTGCTGGCGCCGCGACATTCTGGATCGTCACGTTCTGATACTGGTTGCTCTGCAGATTGCCGGCTGCCTGTGCCTGGCGACGCAAACGTTGCGCGCTTTCCATGACATCGTCGGGCTGCGCCAGGAAGGCATCACCCAGGCGTTGCACCCACACGGGATCCTGCCCAAGCGTTGCCAGGACCTGCGGGAAGGCGACCAGTGCCTGCACGCTCGGGTCCCAGGGCTGGTTCGCCACCTGTTTGACCGCGTCGTCCCCCTTGGCGTCCGGGTGCGCTTTGGACCAGCTGACGGCCTCGCCGACTTCCCCGGGGTAGGTGGTGGCCATCAGCACCTGGGCAAACAGAGGGTCGGGGTAAAGCGCAATGGGCGCCAGCATCTGATCCAGCTGTTCCTGGTTGAACACCGGATCCTTGGCCACCGGGGCGACGGGCGTCGTGTTGGGCGCGCTTGCCGGTACGGGGGCTGCGGCGGGTGCCGGAACCGGTGCAGGTGCGGCAGCGGTCGCATCCGCACCCAGTGCCAGGCTGGAAGATCCGCTCAACAACAGTACGGCCGACAACGCGTAAAGTAATGGAATGTGCATTGCACCCCCCATGTGGTCAGGCTTGAAATGAGTGGATCAATCCCTGGCAGGTGAAAGCCGACCCTGCAAGCCACAGAGCTGCGCCTCGACACCGCTTCCTAATGGTAGCAGCTCATTTGAAAGACCCCGGCTGGCTTTGAAACGCTGTGATCCAGGTCCTGATTCTGATCAGTGTGCGCTGGCATCGCTTTCGTGTTCTTCGGCAAATGCCATGAAGACGTCCAGGTCCAGCACATCCAGCCTGATCCGGGAAATGAACGCCGAGAAGGCCAGGTTGGCCGCCAGCAGACGCAGATCAGAGGCCCAGGCCGGAAGGTAGGTCGGTCCCTTGAGCCAGCCGGACTCGAACAGTGGCGCCAGGCGTACCGTGTCCGCCAGGCTGAGGCGCCCTGCAAACAAATGCCCGATCAGTTCCGGCCGGTTATCGCGGATTGCAATGCGCAGCAGGGTGTGGACGCCGAGCAGCCCGGTCAGGTAAGCGGCGTCCTTGGTAAAGGCAGAACCGCCCCGCAGATCGGCGCCGCGGAACACCCGCTGGGTTGAGCGGAAGGATTCCTCTTGCGTCTGCCCGGCCGCCAGAAAACCTTCGAACACCTGGATGAAATCGGCGCCCTCCAGCGCCTGCTGGACCGCCAGCACGCGCAGGGCCAGGCGACGCAGGCGGTTGATGTCCATGCTGCCGGTGAACAGTTCGGCCAGGGTGGCAATGCCCTCCTGGGTCTGGGTTGTGCGCGGTGCGCCCAGGCCCAGGCTTGTGAGATTCGGCTGCCGCGCGCCGTTCTGTGCGGTGGCGACATGCACGAAGGCCTCGTGTTGCAACAGCTGATGCTTGTCCAGCTCCGTGAACAGCGCACTGGCCCGCAGGCGAATGCGGCTCGATCCGGCGATGGCCTTGGCGGCCAGGTTCGGATCGAGCACCACCGTGATCTGGCCGGCGCCGAAGAAACGGTCCAGTTCCGGTTGAATCCAGGCGGCGAATACTTTGGCCGGGATCTCGGCGGGGCAGGGTGGAATGCGTGCATTCCCCAGCAGGGCGTCGGTGGTCTGGAGGAAGAATCGGGCCGCGTCGAGCATGCTCAGTTGCAGGCGCGGATAATGGAAATCCGGACGCCGGTACAGCGCTGACGAGTATTGGGTAAAGGCGGGAGTCCCCATGGCCCCCAGCATATGCCCGGCCGTGGCATAGCTACGGGCGGTCAGGGCCAGGAAGTTCCCGGCCGGATGCCCCACATCGCAATGGCTGATAAAGGTTTCCAGGGCGGCGATGTCGGCGCTGTGGTCGCGGGGCTGCAACTTGACATTGGGCAGCGTGGCCCGCCCGCTGCGCCATTTCGCCAGGAAGTCCTCCTCGACGCCATCGGGCCAGGACAGCGCATCGAGCACGCGGATCTTGCGGGTCAGGCCGGGCAGGGCGGCATCGAGTTCGGACAGGGCAGCGGCACTCATGGATAGCTCCTTGAGGGACGAGGTGAGGTTACACAAGCTTAGTTGTCGCGGACGGTGGCGTGTCGAGCCGTACGGGTAAAGTCGATGAAGGCCTTGAGCGCGGCGGGCAGATGGCGGCGACTGGGGTAATACAGGTGCAGGCCCGGGTAAAAGGGGCACCAATCGGCCAGCACCTGGATCAGGCGACCATCGGCCAGGTACGCGGTGACCATGTCTTCGAACACGTAGGCCAGGCCCACACCCTGCAGTGCCGGGCCGATCATCAGGCTGACATCGCCGAGCGTGAGCGGCCCGCTGACGTCGATTTCCTGGGTGATCGCGCCGCGTTCGAATTCCCAGCGGTACATCGAGCCGCTGGGGAAGCGATGGAGGATGCACGGGATGCCATGCAAGTCCTCGGGATTTCGGGGGGCGGCATGTCGCTCGAAGAATGCCGGCGAGCCCACAACCACCGAGCGCATGTTCGGTCCGATAGGCAGCGAGACCATGTCGGCTTCCAGACGGTTGCCGAAACGTACCCCCGCATCAAAGCCGCCAGCCACCACGTCGACCAAGGCGTCGCTTTCGACGATTTCAAGGCGGATATCCGGATACGCCTTCAGGAACTGGCTGGCGATCGGCAAGAGCACCAACTCGCACGCCTGTCGCCCTGCGGTCATGCGCAGGTTCCCTGAGGGCTTGTCGCGAAAGCTATTGAGGTCTTCCAAGGCATCATCGATGTCCCGGAAGGCTGGTTTCAGCCGTGCGAAAAGTCGTTCCCCAGCGTCAGTCAGCGCCACGCTACGCGTCGTGCGATTGAACAGGCGTACGCCCAGGCGATTCTCCAGCGCTCGCAATGAGTGACTGAGTGCCGAGGGCGTCAGACCCAGTTCGACCGCTGCCCGGCTGAAGTTCAGGTGCCGGGCGATGCACAGGAAGATCGACAGGTCGGCGGTGGAGGGGGATTTCATTTGTGAGAACCTTTCATAAAGTCATGCAAAATTGCTGGGATTATCACATCAGTAGCACAGCCATAAAGTGGCATCAACTCGTCGAGAAGGCCCGGCAACAACGCTTGGGCCGTAGACAGGAGGAGTTGAAATGCGTACCTGGTTCATTACTGGCGCTTCCCGTGGTTTTGGCACCCTCATCGCAGAGCACGCCCTGCGTGCCGGCGACGCTGTGATTGCCACCGCTCGTCAACCACAAGACATCACTGATCGCTTGGGCGATCACCCTAATCTGCTCGCCGTGCGGCTGGACGTCACCCGCGAGGAAGAGGCACATCAGGCGGTTGCCGAAGGCATCAAGCGTTTCGGGCGCATTGACGTGCTGATCAACAATGCCGGCTTCGGCGTGCTGGGCGCGGTGGAAGAGACCAGCGCCAGCGAAACCCAACGCCTGTTCGCCACCAACGTGTTCGGCGTGCTCAACGTCACCCGCGCGGTACTGCCGCACATGCGACGCCAGCGTAGTGGTCATGTGATCAATATCTCGTCGATCGGCGGCTATCAGGCCTACATGGGCTGTGGCGTCTACGGTTCCACCAAGTTTGCGGTGGAGGGCATTACCGAAGCGCTGCATCAGGAGCTGGCGCCGCTGGGCATCCATGCGACGGTTGTCGAACCCGGGTTTTTCCGCACCGACTTCCTGGACGAGCAGTCGCTGATCAAGACCGCCCTGGAACTGCCGGACTACGAGGAAACCGTCGGCAAGATGCGCCAGTTTGCCGAAGGCGCCAACCATGCGCAGCCTGGGGATCCTGTGAAGTTTGCCGAAGCGATGCTCGCGCTGGTCAACGCCCCGAAACCGCCACAACGCCTGGCGCTGGGCAGCGACACTGTTGCACGCATCGAGGCAAAAAACCGCTTTGTGGAGGCGCAGTTGAGCGAATGGAAAGCGTTGGCGCTGTCCACCGACTTCAAGGTCTGACGCGTACAGGGGCCGTGTGGCGGTTCAATACCCGTCCAACGCGGCCTCAGAGCAGGCTCCACGACACCCCGACGTACATCGCCATGCCTTCACCGGGGGTGGAGCGTGCCGCGTCCAGCCCTTTGTCGTCGTACCCCGGCGTGACCGTGGCGGCATAGTGCTTGTCGGTCAGGTTGCGCAGGTCCAGCCAGGTCTGCCAGTCGCCCTTGGGTGCGTTGTAGCCCAGGGTCGCGCCGAATATGGCGTAGGGATCGGCGTAGTAGCTGTTGGCGTAATCGACCGCCACCTTGGACACCCATTGCGTGTTGACCGCGGCGAAAAAGCCTTGTGGCCAGTCGTAGCGCAGTTCGCCCTGGTAATAGTGCATCGGCAGGCCGGGCAGGCGGTTGTCGCCAAAGCGGTCATCGTCGCGGTAGTGGAAGTCACTGAAGGTGTAGCTCTGGCGCAGGCTCAACTGGCCGCCATTGCCCGGCGACCAGAGCGGGCTCAGCAGGCTGGCTTCGACACCCTGGTGCACGGTGGGGCTGGCGTTGAGCTCGTACGGCGTGGTGGCGTTGGCGTCCGGCAACACCGAGAGCAATTCGTGGTGCACCTGGGCGTAGTACCAGGCCAGGCTCCACTGGCCCAGGGTGCTGTCACCGCGACCACCGATTTCCAGGGTGGTGGCGGTCTGGTTTTGCAGCTTGACCGGATCGCGCTGGGCGCCTGTGGCGGGGCCGCTGCCGGCGGGGAAGCGAATGTTGGAGCTATAGATCAGCGACCAGGGGTGCGGTGCCTCGACCGAGCGACTGAGGTTGCCGAACAGTTGCAGGTCAGGTGTCAGCTGGTAGCGCAAGCCCACGCGCGGGGCATAGTCCCAGTCGTGCAGGCTGGTCTTGCCGCCTTCCTGCGGATAGGTGACGTCGCTTTCACGGCGGGTGTAGATGGCGGCCAGGCCGGTGGTCAGCCACAGGTCGTCGGCGATCTCCAGGTCGTTGCCGACATGCAGGACCGTGTCCGAGCCCTGGTAGGTGAAGTTGCGCATCAGCGTGCCCGGCGCATAACCGGCGGTGTTGCCGGTGGGGATGCGCACGAACTCGCTGGCGCCTGAGTTGGGCAGGTGTTTGGTCACCCGCAGGCCCAGGGTGGTCTGGCTTTGCAGGCCCCAGAGGGTGTCGCGACGCTGATAGTCGAACGTGCCACTGACGTCGGTGTACGCCACCTTCAGTCGGTTGGGCCCCTCGCGCAAGTCCATGGGGTAGTCGTGGTAGACCAGGCCGGTCTGGATGCTTGAATCGTCATCGAGGTACCAGGTGGTCTTGTTGCCGATAAAGGTGCTGCCCGGCTCGTCGCGGCGATCGTCCCGCGCCACGTAGGCGGGGTTGGCCGCCCGTGGATCGTGCTCGATGGAGTGCTTGGTCACGCGTCCCGCGAGGTCGTTGTCGGTCTGGCGGTGGCGCAGGTAGAAGCGCGTTTCCAGGTTCGGGTTGAAGCGATAACCGAAGTTGGCGATCACGCCCTGGCTCTCGCTGGCCGTGTGGTCCTGATAGCCGTCGGCGTTTGCGTCGGTCATGGCCACGTAGTAATCGAAGTCCCCCAGCACCTGTCCGGAGCTGACCTGACGCTGCTGATAACCGTGACTGCCCGTTGCGTAGCGTACCTGCAACTTTGGCGCGTTGTAGCCGGTATGGCTGACGTAATCGATGGCCCCACTCAGGGCCAGGGCACCGCGGTCGAAACCGTTGGCACCGCGCAACACTTCCACATGGTCGAGCCACAGCGGTTCCAGCAGTTCATAAGGCGTGCCGCCAGGGCCGGTCAGCGGCAGACCGTCGAGCATTGTGTACAGCCCCGAGGCGTGGGCACCCGGTGCACGGTTGATGCCCGATCCGCGGATCGAGATCTTCACCCCCTCATTGCCCGCCGACTGGGCATAGATCCCGGGCTGATAAGCCAGCACATCCTGGTTACTCGCGACACGGCCCTGCAGCGGACGGCGCATGTCGACCACATTGGTACCGCCGGGTACCTCGGCCAGCCGGGCCTTGGCGTCCTCGATCCCCTGGTCTTCGTCACTCTGGTCCTCGGCCCCGATCAGCACTTGCCCCAGTTCAAGGCCCTGAGCCTCGGTCATCGCCGGACAAACAAGGGCCAGGCCCAGCAGCGCGGCGGGCAAGGAATTAGGCGAGGGCATTGGGGAAACTCCAGACGTACAGGGGACGGACAATGAACAGTGCGACGCAAGAATGAACGAAGGGAGCACATGGCATTTTGGTTTTTTGCCCACCGGATATTTCCAGTGGCGTTGACGTCACTGCAATGCCCGGGGCCGGGTCAGGCTGACCGGGTCCGAAGGGGGGCGAAGTGTAGGAGCCAGCCTGCTGGCGATGGACTCAAGTGCGCCGCGTTTATCCAGCTCACCAGCGTTATCGTTAACGACCATCGCTGGCAAGCCAGCTCCCACAAGGGAACGTGCCCCCTCGGGAAAACTGTAGGAGCCAGCCTGCTGGCGATGGATTCAAGTGCGCCGCGTTTATCCAGTTCCCCCGCGTTATCGTTAACGACCATCGCTGGCAAGCCAGCTCCCACAGGGGACCGTGCCCACGCTGAAACTGTAGGAGCCATCTTGCTGGCGATGGACTCAAGTGCGCTGCGTTTATCCCGTTCCCCCGCGTTTTCGTTAACGACCATCGCTGGCAGGCCAGCTCCCACAGGGGGCCGCGTCCACACAGAAAAACTGTAGGAGCCAGCCTGCTGGCGATGGATTCAAGTGCGCCGCGTTTATCCAGCTCACCCGCGTCATCGTTAACGACCATCGCTGGCAGGCCAGCTCCCACAGGGGATCGTGCCCACGCTAAAACTGTAGGAGCCAGCCTGCTGGTGATGGATTCAAGTGCGCCGCGTTTATCCGGTTAACACGCGTCATCGTTAACGACCATCGCTGGCAGGCCAGCTCCAAAGGACCGTGTCCACGCTGAAACTGTAGGAGCCAGCCTGCTGGCGATGGACTCAAGTGCGCCGCGTTTATCCAGCTCACCAGCGTTATCGTTAACGACCATCGCTGGCAAGCCAGCTCCCACAAGGGAACGTGCCCCCTCGGGAAAACTGTAGGAGCCAGCCTGCTGGCGATGGATTCAAGTGCGCCGCGTTTATCCAGTTCCCCCGCGTTATCGTTAACGACCATCGCTGGCAAGCCAGCTCCCACAGGGGACCGTGCCCACGCTGAAACTGTAGGAGCCATCTTGCTGGCGATGGACTCAAGTGCGCTGCGTTTATCCCGTTCCCCCGCGTTTTCGTTAACGACCATCGCTGGCAAGCCAGCTCCCACAGGGGACCGCGTCCACACAGAAAAACTGTAGGAGCCAGCCTGCTGGCGATGGACTCAAGCGCGCCGCGTTCATCCAGCTCATACGCGTTATCGTTGACGACCATCGCTGGCAAGCCAGCTCCTATGTATGGACTCGCCCCCACTGTCTACCCGCTTTTAAAAAACCGCTGCCCCGTTGCATCTATGTATTAGGCCTATTCATGGAAGCCGTCTTCGGCTTCTGGCCAAAATTGGAAAAGCTCGTGGTATGCCGATTACAGTCAGGCCTCGAAGGCCAGTAGGAGCTTAGGCATCAACCCACGCCGGTCTTACCTGGGGTCAATTTTTTTCAGCAGGGGGTCAGACAGTTAGTACCTCGGTGGCAGAACTCTGTCGCTCAGTGGCCCATCGTCGCTGGCTGGCCATCACCAGCGTGGCGACGATAAGTCTGGTCATTCTGTAGCAGCACCCAGACGATTCGCAGGTTGCGGTTGGCTAGCCTGATCGCAGCCTCCTTGCGGCCCAACCGGCTCATCCAGTGCAACAAGCGGCGGTCATCGGGTTGCTGGGAATCAGGTCGTAGTTGTTGCA